>DOMK01000021.1 GCA_003510435.1 Candidatus Magasanikiibacteriota bacterium | reverse complement strand
GGTTCAATTCCTGTACGGTCCACCAAATCACTTTAATAGTGGTTTTTTATTTAAATTGATATATATTATTGTACGACGCATATAAATAGCTATAATTAGTATAATATTATTAAAATTCTTGTTTTATCCCTAATTTTTCTGTCTAACAATGGTTTGTATTCCCTATTTTTTGGTTAAAATGTTCTTTGTGGAACAATTTCAGTATTCAGTTTACAGTAGACAGTAGCCCTTGGGTAAAAATATTTAATTTGTATTAAATCTTTTTATTCCTAGAGGCTTGCCTCGAGGTTTCCTTGCAGGGAAGAGTTTGAGAAACCGTAGGTTTTTCAAAAAACACTTCCTTGATGGATACCCCGTCAGCTTGCTGCGGGGTCATTCATTTAATTTTGGTTTTTAATATTGTATGGTTTTTTGTGTTTTGTTATATTCCAGGGTTAAATTTACATAAAATGTTCTTTGTGGAACATTTATTTTGTTGTTTATGCACAGTTATTACCACTTATGCACAAAAATATCCACTTTTGTGGATATTTGTATAGGATATTGTAGACTTCTAACATTGATTACACAGATTCAGTTGGATTTCACTGAGTTTGTGGTTGTGGACCTACCGAGAATCTCCGCCTCACCGGCGGATGAGCCGAAGAGGCTCAGAACTCACAGGTGTGTTTGTGGACCTAGGCAGAATTGAACTGCCGTCTCGGCAATGCGAATGCCGCGTCATACCACTAGACCATAGGCCCAAATTTATAAGCCGTAGCTTTAGCGAAGACTTAGTGGCCCCAGCACGAATCGAACGCACATCTTATCCTTAGGACGGATTTGTTCTATCCATTGAACTATGGGGCCAAAGTATATTAGTTGCTTGCCCGCCGTAGCTTTAGCGCAGGCGGGAACTATGGGGGCATAATCAATTATTTTTTTGTTTTTCTCTTTTTTGTCACTGGTTTACCTACATTCCAAGCTAATTCATACATTGCCCTCATCAAATTGGCTAATATTTCGCTTTCTATCAAAATACTCATGCGATTTGGTTTTTTGGGCATGGCAATTAATACTTTGTTATCATAAATATTAATTTCACCACCCAAATCAGACAGACCAGCTAATTGAGAAAAATTAACCCATTTATAATTAGTAAGCCTAGAAGGTTCATTATAATAACTATGTACGGACTGACGTTCTAGCATGAGGATGCGTTCAGGAATTTTTCTTTTTACCCTCTCTCTTATATACCATTTACCAAATTGACGCAAGTCGGGCTGATCCCAGGCATCTACATCCAAGATAGAAAGAATTTCTGTTTTTGCTTCTAGGTTTTCAATATAAATATTTTTTAAACCTTCATCGCCTTTTTGATAACGAATAGTTGGCTTGTCGGCTATTTTATACAAAGAAACCAGATTTGGCAAGTACTCTTCAATATTTTTAACTTTGTTTTCCCATTGGTGTTTTTTGTTTTTGACAAATTGTAAAAGACGCTGGGGGTGTTCGGCCGTATAAATTATTTTTTTACCTGTACCCGAAGCCTGATCAACTAGCCCGTGCCAACCAAGTTTTTCTAAAACATGGTAACCGAGTGTGCGTTTGATGCGTGCTTTTTTGGTAATTTCTGTGACAGTACTTGGTCCAAGCTCAAGCAAAGCCAAATAAACTTTTATTTCGCTTTCTTCTAAACCTAAATTTTTTAATTCTTCTAACATAGGATAAATACAGTATAGCACACTTAATCAAATTTGTCAATATGGATTAACAAATTAATTATATTTTTATTATTTTCTTTAATTTAAGCCATTTTTTATATAATATATTTTGCTAGAGTATTGACAAAGTTGATAAGTTAGAGTATTATTAGCAGTTAACCTAAAGCAGACAAGGCGTCTGGCTGAAGGTTAAATGTTCTTTACAAACGAGGTGAACCATGAGTGATGAAAAGTTGGTCATTTCAAGCTCTGATCAAAAGATGATTGCTATAGCCGGTGGTATCATCATTGGGGTTATTCCTTTTCTTTTTGTATTTGGTAGTACAATTCTTTATAAAGTAACGGATACCCAAAAAAGAATTGGGAAATTGGAGCCAATTATTTATCAGATCGAAGCCAAGGTTAGCCTCCCGACGTGTGAGGAAGTCGAAAAGGCTAAAGGGGAGACTGACAGGAAGGAGCAAGAATTCTGCCAGCAAATTCAACAGTGTCTGCGGGTGAACTGTAAGACTGCTAGGGTTGATCGAGAGAGGTGCATCAAGGCATTGAATACGGGTGAAGACGAGTGGGTGGCTCGTTGTCGGTCCGACTGTGCTTTCACGCAGTTGGGTTGTCCGCGGAACTTTCACAGTCAACAAAGTGCTTTGCTTGAGTGCTTCAAACAGTGAAGGAGGACTAGATGTCAGCTAAAACCACAGAAGAGCTCAGGGCGGAGATTCTGGAGGAAGAACGCATCGAACGAGAGAAAAAAGAAGACGAAAAAAGGAAGAAAGTACTGAAAAAAGAAATGAAACAGAAAGAGAAAGATGACAAGAGAATAGCACTTTCGAAAAATCCAGAAACTCCAACAGCGGATACATCTCTCGGGGAATATATCTTGGTTGGTATAATTATTTGCCTTATTATGTTTGTGGTGAATATAATACAGATAGGAGATATTCCTGACATTCGATACCGACAGGATGTCGAGACGGGGTTTTGCTTTGCCTACACCAGAAGTGTACATATGATGATCTTGCAAAGTGATTCCCTGTCGCTTGTACCATGCACGGTCGAGGTACTTTCACATATACCTGCTGTTGAACCAACTGTGAAGAACAAATAGGAGGGAATGACGTAATCTGGATTCGTCAACCAGCGTAGGCCGGCGCGTTAGCCCGGCATTCTCCTTTTTCGCGAAAGAAAGAGCAAAAAACCACGCCTTATCAGCGCGGTTTTTTGTTTACTTTGAGTAAGTTGAAAAAATTGTAATTATTTCTTTTTTTTAGTAGATTTTGTAAGAGGTGTAGCTGTAATCCACGCTAATTCAAAAATTGCTTTTAAAATATTAGAAAGGGCTGTGCTTTCAATCATTACACCAATAGGAATAGGTTTTTTGAATAAGGCCATCATTACTTTATTATCATAAATATTAATTTCACCACCCAGATCTTTGATAGTTGGGACTTGTTCAGGTTTGATCCAGCGATAATTGGTATATTTGTAAGATCCTTGATAATGTTTCATCCAATCTCGACCTTCGGGTGTGTCCAAAACCAAAACGCGTTCATGAATTTTTCTTTTACTGCGCTCACGAGTATATTCTTTGCCCCATTTATACAGATTAAACTCTGGTGTGTACCAGGCCTGCAAATCCAAGACTGATAAAATTTCTGATTTGGCTTCTAATGTTTCCCAATAAATGCTTTTAGCTCCAGCAATGCCTTCTTGAAAACGGATTATTGGTTTTTCGGCGATTTTGTATAGGTCTAATAGTTTTGGCAGTTCTTCCACTACATCTTGTTCGCGTTTTTCCCAAACGCGTTTTTTTTCTTTAACAAATTGTACCAAGTTTTTTGGGCTAACAGCTGTGAATTGAATAATTTTGCCTTTGCCATGAGTGCGGTCAACTAAACCAAACCAGCCCAGTTTTTCCAAACCATGATAACAAAGTGTTCGGCTAACATTGGCTTTGCGAGCAATAGCCGAAGCACCAGAGGGACCCAACTCAAGCATGGCTAAATATACTTTGGCTTCAGTTTCTTCCAGGCCGATTTTTTTAAGTAGTTCTATCATACAATGCTCATATAATATAAATAATGTAACATGCAATAAATATATATTAACATAATTATAATTTTGTGTCAATAATAAATTTACATTTTATTATATTAAAATAATATTATTCTAAAATAAGCCAAAATTACTTAATATATTATCAATTTAATCTTGACAATTATTAAAAAATAAGTAATAATTAATTGTTCTGACGATCGAGGATGGGCCTCGAGAGTTGGACGATGACAAAGTTGGAGGGGCACCATGGCAAAGAAAGAGCACCAGGTGCGTTGTGAGAATTGTAAACACCTATACCTCGGGGGTACTGACTTCAGAGTGGAGAATAAGTGGCACCGGAATTTCCAGCGTGGCACGAACTACTGCTGCTGGGGCCCCAACAAGTTCCCGGACGAGATCCACGGGAGCACAAGAGGGTGCCCCATGAATGGGTGGTTTGAGCCCATCCGTTGGTGTGGGACATGTGGTGCTTTGGTGCAGACCGACGCGGGGTGTGCCAGGCGGATCAATGAGGGGTGTGAGCACCCCGAATACTGCCACTGGGTGATCCACCCCGACCTCGAGGCGGACATGAAGTAAGAGAGAGCCTCTATACTATCCCACTTGTGGGTTAAACAAGCGTAGGCCGGCGCGTTAGCTCGGCATTCTCCTTTTTCGCGAAAGAAAGAGCAAAAAACCACGCCTTATCAGCGCGGTTTTTTGTTTACTTTGAGTAAGTTGAAAAAATTGTAATTATTTCTTTTTCTTTTTGGCAAGTTGGGATAGTGGTACTGCGGTATTCCAAGCTAATTCATATAGAGCTTTTAGAATTTTGACCAAAGAAGTACTTTCGATCATTACTCCAATCTTGTGTGGTTTGTGTGTAACAAAGACCACTTTTGACTCAAAAATATTGATTTCACCAAAAAAGTCTTCAATTCCCGGCAACTGGTTGGGTTTTAACCATTTTATATGAGTATAAGTCATTGATCCTTTATAATATTTCATCCAAGTTCTGGCTGTAGGAGTATCCAAAGCGATAATACGCTCATGGATTTTGCGTTTACTGCGTTCTCGGTTATAGCCTTCGCCCCAAGTTTTGAATTCCGGCCAGCTCCAGCCTTCAAAATCCGCAATGGAAAGAATTTCGGTTTTTGAATCCAAACTTTCGGAATAAATATTTTTCAAACCCTGCGTACCTTCTTGGTATTTAATAACCGGTTTTTCGGCAAATTTATATATGGAAAATAATTTTGGTAAAACCTTTTCTACATTCACCAATTTATCTTCCCATTGTTTTTTCTTATTTTTAATATGCTGAACTAAATGATTCGGATTTTCTGAGGTGTAAATCATTTTGGATCCTTTGCCAGTGGCGCGATCTACCAAACCATACCAGCCCAATTTTTCCAAAGCATAATAACCAAGCGTACGATTAATGCCGGCTTTTTTTGTTATCTCGGCCACAGTAGCTGGGCCAAGTTCAAGCAAGGCCAAATATACTTTGCCTTCTGTTTCGTCTAAACCTAATTGGGTAATTAAATTTTCCATATAAATATATTAACATATATTCCAAAATGTGTCAAACTAATTTAACAGAAAATTATTTTAATATAAAATTACTCTATAATTAGCTAAATAGTAATAATTAACTAATAAAATAATATTGACAGTTATTTAATAATATGTAATAATGGCTAGTCCTGAAACAAAAAGGACAACACCGCGATATGGCCTGTGGTCATGTCACCAGAATAATTTCTGGATGGTGGATGTTCTTTACAATTTAGCGGAGGGAACCATGGTGTTCGCGTATGTCTTCGTTAAGTGCGCCGAAGGCTATGCTTTACAAGTTATAGAAAGTTTCAAAAATAATTTCCACCACCTATATTTTTCTTTTGAAAGAGACGTGGTAGAAATGAATATGGTGGATTCTGGTTCCTATTGCGGCGAGACGGGGTACAGTATTATTGGTAAGATAAGGGGCTCTGACCCCAAGCAAGTTCGTCAGTTTGCTTATGACATGCGATCCTCTTGTCCGTCAAGTCTGAAAGTTTCATTGCAAGTCCACATGGTTATACAACCAATTTTGGACGAAAAAGATAACCGCAAACGTACGAGAAAACAAGGAGGAAAGTGATGAAGTTACAATTCATGATCGATCGCCCGACAGCGGACGAAATCGAACGAGGCGGCGTGTTTGGTGGCAAACAGCACCAGAAATGCAAACACTGCAACCGGGTGGTGGCACCACCCGAAGGTTCGACGCTCGAGGTCACTCGGGATCTAGAGTGCAGAACCTACCCACCGTTCGTTTCTGGCCCGGAAGGTGAGATTCGGGATAACATTCTTCACGAAGGCTTCTATGAGGTGGGAATACTGTGCCACAATTGCTCGCATTCCCACGCTTTGACCCTCACCCCGAAGGGTGGTGAGTCTTTCCAGATTATCATCGAGGTTGATGGCGAGGCCAGTCGGTCGGATGTGCGTCCTCGCCACATCGACTGGAGGGGATGCAAGATGACCGTGATTGAAGAGATCTAGAAACGAAGATAAGGAGGAAAGACTAAAATAGGATTAGTCACCCGCCCATCTGTGGGTAAAACAGACGTAGGCCGACGCGTTAGCTCGGCATTCTCCTTTTTCGCGAAAGAAAGAGCAAAAAAGTTGCCTCAAAAAGAGGGGCTTTTTTGTTTGTGGATAAAGTAGTTGACAGGGTGTTTAATATAGTGTATAGTTTACAGTGTATAGTATAAACTATCAACTATAAACTATGTTGACTGAAACCAGACAAAAATTGTTTCAATTTATTCAAAAGAAAGGGCAGATTAGTCCAAAAGAACTAGCTAAATTTATGGGGATTAGCCCACAAATGATTTTTCGTCATCTAAAAAAGCTTCAAAATGAAGGAAAAATACAAAAAAGTGGAAATCCTCCCTTTATATTTTACCATTTGCCTATGTCGGCAAAAGATTGGTCTATTCAGGGGGCAATTAAATGGGCTTATGAGCAAAAGGCTCCCGAATTAAAACAGGATTATTATTGTGAAACCAGAGATGTGTTTCAGGGTAGACAAGATAGATTACCAAAAGAGCTTATACGTATCACTAATAACGAACAAATATCTTTTTTGCTGTCTGCAGTTGTGGGAGAGATAGGCAATAATTCATTTGATCACAATCTTGGTAATTGGCCCGATGTGCCTGGTATTTTTTTTAAAATAGACACAGCAGAAAAAATTATTATGCTAGCAGACAGAGGTCAGGGCATATTTATGAGTTTGCAAAAAATAAAACCAGAAATTAAAAGTCATTTAGAAGCTTTACAAATAGCTTTTACTGAAATTATATCTGGTAGAACACCAGAACATCGTGGCAATGGCTTGAAATTTGTTAAACGAGTTATAGAAGAAAATAATTTAAAGTTAAAATTTTACTCTGGAGACGCAAAATGTGTAATAGAAAAAGGCGAGACAAAATTTTTAAAAACAGATAAACCAATAAACGGCACTTTGGCTGTAATAGAATTTTAAACTAATAGTATGAAATTAGAATTAAAAAAATTTGGTACAACCTTGAGCTCTCGTCCAGCTGCCAGAGAAGCTTGGTTGTCAACACGTTCTTATATTCTAAGTGATAAAAAATCAGATGAAAAAATTGAGATTGATTTTGATGGTGTGCAGGTGTTAACTCCTTCATGGGCTGATGAGTTCATTTCTTCTATGAATCAAGAATATCCCAATGACGTTATTTTGTTACCATCTGAAAATGCATCAGTAAAGATGTCTTTGGAATTTGTTAGCAAACGATAAATTAATTATTTTATAAATTTATGACAACCTTTCTTCTTATTTTAATGACTGCATTACTCCTAATCACTTTTGGTGGATTATTTTTGATGTATAGAAAATTACAAGACCAAAATAAACCAAAAGAAGGTGAACAAAATATGTTTTTACTTTTGCAACAACAGATGCAAGAGCTAAATAAAACCATGGATCAGAAAATGTCTGACACCCACAAGGTTTTGGGAGAAAATCAGTTAAATATAAATAAAACAATGCAGACTCAATTTGCCCAAAGTAGTAAAATCATTACTGATATTACAGAAAAACTTACTAGCCTAGATAAAACTAATCAACAGGTGATTGGATTTTCGGCACAATTATCAAATTTGGAAAAAGTTTTGAAATCACAAAAGCAGAGAGGAAATCTGGGTGAGGCAGGGCTGAAAATGGTTTTGGAAAATATGATGCCACCCGGAAGTTTTCAACTGCAATATGAATTTCCCGATGGTGATACGGTTGACGCCTTGATAATAACCAAAGAAGGTAATATTCCAATAGATGCTAAGTTTTCTTTAGAAAATTATCAACGCTTGATTGATTTGGTAGACGAATCCCAAAGGGAAAAATTGGAAATTGAATTTAAAAATGATTTGAAAAAAAGAATTGATGAAACTTCTAAATATATTAAACCAAAAGATGGAACTTTGGAGTTTGCGTTTATGTTTATCCCGAGTGAAGCGATTTATTATGATTTGCTTGTTAATGAAGTTGGGGCTGTAAAAGTAAATACCAGAAATTTGATTGATTATGCTTTTAATGAACGCAAGGTGATTATTGTTTCACCCACCACTTTTGCCGCCTATCTACAAACAGTCTTGCAAGGTTTAAGGGCTTTTAAAATAGAAGAAGGAGCAAAAGAAATTCGTCAGAATGTTGAAATGCTTGGTAAACATATTTTGGCTTATGAGGATTATATGAAAAAATTAGGTACCAGTATGACTACCACAGTTAATCATTATAATGTTGCTTATAAAGAATTAGGGAAGATTGATAAAGATGTAGTAAAAATTACTGATGGGGAGAAGACGGTAGAGCCGTTACTGCTGGATAAACCGAATGTTGAAGAATAACAAATAATTAATATTTATGAGGGAACAATTATCAGAGAGACCAAAAAGCGCTAAAGAAAAAGCAGCAGAAAATGAGGTTGGTTTTGATATTTTTGGCGGACAAACACATCTCCATATTCCTAAATATATTTTTACTCTTTTAGGAGAAAATAGATTGAGAGAAATAATAGAAAAAGTTTATGGTAAGGATTTTTTGGAGAGGGAATTTTTTACGCTTGAATTTTCTGAATATGAAAATTCATTTATGGTGGTGCTGCCACCCTGTCCATATAAAGAACTTACAGGGGTTAGAGAAATTTTACAAGAAGAAATACGGTCTGGATTACGTGACCCCAGTTTGGGCTATAATGAAGTCAATGATCCTAGAACCAATAAACAAGCCAATGAAGCAAAATTTTTAATAGAGAAAGAAATAGAAAAAATGACTGGTAATCCAGGCTAACTGTAAGAGTAAAATTATTTTTAAACAATATTAAATTAATTAATTTTATTTTTTATGCCAGAAGAAAATAATCTTGAAGAAAAAAAAGAAGAAGCTGTAGTTCCACCAGTTGTGGCTACTACAGAAATAAAAGCCGAGGAGAAAATTGTCAAAAATGGCGGATTTTTAAATAGCGGTTGGTGGCCGTTTTTTAGTTGGTTATTATTTTTTGGAATTTTTTGGGGAGTATTTATTTATTTAAAACCAGTGGCCAATGATATTCAAAATGCCAAGGCCTTGGAAATTTTTACTAAATACAGTAAATATGTAGGCGCAGTATTTGGTTTATTATCCATGGTAATTATCTATATTTTATTTGGTTTAAAGAAATTAATTTTAAAAGCTAAATTAAATTTTATCAATGCCATAATTTTGGCTCTGGCTTATTTGCCTTGGTATTTGTTTGCTCGTTATTTAATTTTGTATGAAAAACGTTACACTGATATTGGCCGGGGCGTAATTACTTATGTGGCTGGACCATTAAAAATGGCGGCAGTGTGTGTTTTTGTTTTGGCTGGGGTATGGTTAGTAATTAGTTTGTTATTAAATTTAAGAAAAAATAAATAATATGAAAAAAATATTTTTATATACTTTTATTATCATTGCTCCACTTTTTTTAACCGGCTGTGTGGGAGATCTACAATCACTAATATGTGATTTTTTGCCAGACTCGGATCATTGTTTTCAGTCGGCCGCTATTCAAGAAGGCCAGATAGAAGAGTGTGAAAAAGTTTCAGGTGCTAATTTTAAAGATACTGGTTCCAACCCGCCACGTGATAAATGCTATTTATTAATTGCGGAAAATACAGGCAATTTAGAGGCGTGTAAACAAATTAAGGGAGGATTAATGTCTTATACAAAAGAAGAATGTTTTTTGAGTGTGGCGGTGTCTAGTGAAAATCCCGAAGGTTGTAAATTATTAAGTGGAGCAAATTTAAATAAGTGCCGAACCCAATTGGGTGAAAAAATGACTCCGGATAGAGTAATTGACGTTGATAAACAAATTGAGGAAATAAAAAATTATTTGAAAGATGGCACAGATCCAGATTTGGAAAAACAATTGAAAGGTTTGGAAGATAAACGTACAGGCATGATGGATTTGATGACCAAAGCCAATAAGGCTGAATACGAAAAATTGTCTGATCCGATTAGCCAAGAAATTATTGGCGATTTTGCTGTGGGTGATATTGATTCATTAACCAAAAATAAATTGTTAGATTTTAATAAAAAATTAAAAGATAGTGGAGTAAAAATGAGTGCCGAACAATATGAATCTATTCGTGATTATTTGGCTTATGTAAATAATCCGGATAATAATATTGAAAATATGAGTGATAGTGGTATGACCAAAGATCGGTGGAATGAAAAAGTTGGTAATGCGGTAGACAAATTAAAATTTTGGAAAACTAACCCGAGTGAGGCAGAAAAAGGTTGGGATGAACAATTGCGTTTTTATGAACGAATGTTGGAACGGCAGGCAGCCATTGCCAAAGGCATGACAGAACTTCAAGAAGATTTTAATCGCAATATGGGTATGGTGTATGATGCGGCTGGTAATAAAATAGTAGATGTGGCCAAAGATGCCTTTATTGAAAAGTTTTTTGGGGAAATTACTGGCAAAACTGTGGGCTGGACCACCATGGTATTGGGTGAAGCAATTGATACAGTGAAAGCCGAGGCTAAGTCTATGGAATTTCGTGGTTTGGCTAGAGCCTATGACCTTGGCATGGCCGAGGAAGTTGGTAAGTTTGGTGGAGATGTAGAAAGAGCACACGCCGAAGTGGTGCGTAAGATGATGGCTAATGCTTATGAGTATGAAGATGGCAATCCTTATGCTAAGTATGGAAATGTTTTGGAAAATAAAGACTGTGATGGGAGTAATCCTCACTGTGTGAATAAAGAAGTATTCTGGAAAGCCATGAAGAAGTCGTATAAATATCAACATCAAGGCAGTAGTAGTTAATTGTCCAAACTTGACAATTGGGGGTAAATAATATATAATGCTGGCACTCTAGAAATCACGTTTCTCAGTCGTGGTTTCAAGAAAATGCTCTATAATAATTAAAATTAAAAATTTACAAGTATGCCTAATAAACAATCAGCCAAAAAGGCTTTACGTCAAACAAAAAAGAGAACAGACTTGAATCTTAAAGTAAAAGATACTTATAAGAAAGCTGTAAAAACTATTAATAAAGCAGTGGAAGCTGGAGAAAAAGAGTTGAAAGAACAATTGAGATTGGCTCAAAAAGCTCTTGATAAAGCAGCTAAACGTGGAGTGATCAAGAAAAATACTGCTGGTCGAAAATTAAGTCGATTGGCTAAGAAGGTTAAGAATGTGAAATAAGACATGGATTACACGGATTTTTTAAGGATTACACAGAAAAAATAGAGGCTAATGCCTCTATTTTATTTTTAGTTATATCAGTTAGATCTGTAAATTAGTGTATTTATTTTAAGTAGTTGTTCTTACTTTTTGTAACCAAAAAGTAATCCCGACGTTACATCGGGACAGGCGCCAAGTTCAGGGGGCGAAAAACTCGTGTTTAATCCATAGATGTAAAATTAAATTAGACAGCGAAGTACACTCAAACAGTTTCGCCCCCGGACCCCCTTGGTATTTTTAATAATATTATAAAAACCAGTTGGTACTGGTTTCATATGTCATTTTTTGTTTAAAATTTTAAGTGCAGAGTTTACCGACAAACAAATCCAATAATAAATCTGGCTGGCCTTGGCCGGTTTTTATTTTTTTATCAAAATCAAGTAGAGACTCGTAAATATTTTTTAGAGTTTGCAGATTGTATTTTTTTATAAATGGTAAAGATTTTTTTACTACAAATGGATGTAATTCTAATTTACTTGCCATGACATTGCTACCAATATTATCTTCCCGATCAAATAAGTCGCGCATTTCCAAAAGGATTCTAAATTGACGTAAGATCATAGAAAAAACATAGTGTGGATCTTTGCCAATCCGATATTGTTCACGAATCATTTTATAAACTTGTTTTGATTGACCAGCCACAATCGCATCTACTAAATTAAAAATATTATCATCAGCGCTAGCTTCTAAAAATAGATTTACATCTTCAGTTTGGATTTCTTCTCCACCTTTGTAAGCCAACAGCTGTTCAATTAAAGAGTGTATTAACCAGATGTCGCCTTTGGTATTTTGAACCAAAAGTTGTAAAGCATGAGAACTAATTTTTCCATTTTTTTCTTTAATTTCAGTATCAATCCAGGCAGACAATTTGGTACCGACAAGAGCAGGAAATTCTTGGGCATATTTTTCTTTTTCTAAACGTTCATAAAATTCTTTGGCCACTTTAGTTTTTGGTTTTAGTTTACCCTGAGCGTCAGTCGAATGGGCACCTTCCCAAAAAACATAAACATTATCTTCGGGCAAATTTTTTTCTTCCACGCGTTTCAAAATTTGTTCTTGCAAATCACCTTTTTTGGTAGCTGATAATAAATTTTCTAATACTACCATGCGTTTTTCGGCCAAGAATGGCATGGACAAAATTTGCTCCATAATTAGACCCGGTTCTTCTTTTTCACAATCTAAAACAGTCACGTTCAAACCCTGAGGGTCGCGATCAATCTTAAATTTATCTATCATTTTTTTTAATTGTTTGCGACTGCGAAATGTGTCGGCGCCGTACAAGAAAATTATCATATTTTTTATAATCCCGAGTGAGCCCAAAGGGCGACGAGGGATCCCTTTTTATTGCATTTGAAATTGTAATAAACAGAATTTTATTTAGTGAGATGTTTTTTGTTTTGAAAAGGGATTCCTCACCCGATGCGAATCGGGATTCGGAATGACAGGTGTTTATTTCAATTCTCCCCACCTAGTACCAATATCAACATGGACTTCAACGGGGACATTTAGTTTTACAACATTTTCCATAGCTTGTTTAACAAGTTCGCCAACTTCATTGGCTAATTCTTTTTTTACTTCCAAAACAATTTCATCATGGACTTGTAATATCATTTTTACTTTGTCTTTGGGAAACTGTGAACTGTTGGCTGTTAACTGTGAACTAATTTCTATCATTGCCATTTTCATCAAATCAGCCGCTGTACCCTGGATAGGCATATTAATAGCCATACGTTCACCAGCACTACGTAATTGAAAATTATCTGATTGTAATTCTGGCACATATCTTTTTCTGCCAAACAAAGTTTCAACATAACCATTTTTGTGGGCAAGCTTGAGGGTATCATCTAGATATTTTTTTACGCCACTAAAATTTTCAAAATATTTTTTTATAAAATCTTTGGCTTCCCAATTGGTAATGCCAGTGCGAGAAGCTAAGCCAAAGGCGCCCATACCATAGAGAACGCCAAAATTTACTTCTTTGGCTGATCGGCGCATTTCTTTGGTCACATCTTCCAACTTCACGCCATTAATTACGGCAGCGGTCGCAGTATGAATATCTTTATTTTGTTTAAAAATTTCTATCATTTTTTCATCTTTGGCCAGTGAAGCTACAATGCGAAGTTCAATTTGAGAATAATCAGCCACAACCAAGACGTTACCAGGCTCAGAAATAAAAGCATTGCGAATTTCTTTACCCAGTTCGGTTCTAATAGGAATATTTTGTAAATTTGGGTCTGAACTGGATAATCGGCCAGTTGTAGTGACAGCTTGATTAAAAGTAGTATGGATTCGATTGGTTTTTGGATTGATTAATTTTGGTAAAACGTCCACATAAGTACTTTGTAGTTTTGCCAATTCACGATGCTCACGAATCATGTCAATAATGGGGTGAATACCTGATAATTTATCTAGTTCTGATTCGGCGGTGGAATAACCAGTCTTACCCTTTTTTATACCCTCAGCAGGCAAACCCATTTTTTCAAATAAAATATCCCGAAGTTGGGTAGAAGAAGCGACATTGAATTCCTCGCCAGCTTCTTTATAAATTTTTTTCGTGACTTTATCAATGGCTTTGGCTACATCTTTTGAAAGTTGATTTAAAACTGGAACATCGACCGCGATACCATTTAATTCCATGTCAGCTAAGACAGGAATTAGTTTCATTTCTACATTTTGAAACAAGCCAATATCACTTTCTTCTTCCAAAGCTTTTTTTTGTTTAGAATAAATTTGTAAAATGATATTTAGTTCTCTGGCTACCAAATTTGGATCTACACCAAACAAACTACTCTGGTCTGAACCAGTGGGAAGATCAATCCCAAGTTCACGCAAGGCAATAGAACGCAAATCATGATTGCGATTGCTGGAGTTGATGAGATAGGAGGCGATCATGGTGTCGAATAGTGAATTTAAGATTGAAAGATTGAAAGATTGAAAGATTTTTACTAATTTTTTTAGGTCGTGGCCAATGATTGTGTAATTTTCATTTTCAAATATTGATTTGGTTTTTGGTAAATATTTGTTTATTAAATAATATAAGTTGTTTTTCGTGGCAAAAACTAAGCCAATCAATTCGCTATTTAAAATATCACTGCCAGACAAAATTTCTTTGCAGGCAAAGATTGGTTCTTTTATTAATTCATTTTCTAGTTCATTAAAATTTTTATCATCAATTTCAACTAATTTTTTTGGTTTTAATTTTTTTGATTCGTGTTGTATGACTTGTGACTCGTGTGGCTGGTATCCCGGAATCCTTTTTAACATGGAGAAGAACTCAAACTTTTTGAATAAGTCGGCCACAGTATTTATATCAAATTCATGGGTAACACAATTTTCCAATTTGAAATCAAGATCAGGAACATCGCGCATAATTGTGGCGAGTTCATAACTCATAAATGCGTTTTCTTTTCCTTCATCTAATTTTTTTATCACACCTGGTTTGAATTGGGTTCTGAGTTCTGAGTTCTGAGTTCTGAGTTGTTTATATATTTCTTTTACATCACCAATTTTTGTAATAAGTTCAACGGCGGTTTTTTCACCGATACCATTTACCCCTGGGATATTATCTGATGTATCACCTCTTAGTGCTTTGTAATCCACGATTCTTTCTGGCCCAAAACTGTATTTTTTATTTACTTCCTCACTATCATACATAACAATATCGCTCATGCCTTTTCTAAGAGCATAAACTTTTGTATTTTTACCGACAATTTGTAATAAGTCCATGTCACCAGTAACCACAATGTTTTCTATGTCTGGATTTTTGTTTTCAAGGATTTTTGTAACCGTGCCAATCACATCATCAGCTTCAAATCCTGGTTTTACATAGATAGGAATATTAAAAGCTTCTACAATTTTATAGCAAAGAGGAATTTGGTCATAAAGTTCCTGGTCAGCTTTGACACGAGTGGCTTTATAATCTTTGTAAACTTTGTCACGAAAAGTGCCACCAGCCACATCAAAACTAACCGCAATATAATCTGGTTTCAAATCAGCCAAGACTTTTAAAAGCATGGAAGTAAAACCATAGACAGCGTTAATCATAGTGCCGTCTTTGGCAGTTAGGGGTGGTAGAGCGTGATAAGCGCGGTGGACTATAGCGTTGCCGTCGATAATAACAAAACGTTTCATAAATTTAGATGATGAATATTAGATATTGTACAGGCATTTAGGGGTTTTCGCAAGGTATTAAAGAGAATAAAGAGTAAGGAATAAGGAATAATTTTTTTAATAAAAAACTCACCCCACCCTTCGCTTTTGCTCAGGGCGCCCCTCTCTTATTAAGAGAGGGGAAGGGGTGAGTTGTTTGAGGTCGCAGTGGGATTCGCACCCACGAATGGCGGTTTTGCAGACCGCTGTGTTAAGCTACTTCACCATGCGACCATTTTTCATCTCTAAGTATTTTTGGTAGGTTTGGTATTTCCTTTTGAGGAATAGTTTATCATTTTTGTTTTTATAAATCAAGTCCAAGATTTTTAAGCTATCAGCAGTGCCATAGCGCAATTGATATGATCGTCGGCTATTGTAAACATATTTTTTGTCTATTTTACAATAATTATTTAATTTTTCCTTTAATTCTTCTAAAAATATTTTACTGCCGGAGGTAAAGATTGTAGATAATTTTTTAATAATTTTTTCTTGTTTTTTGCCTTTAGCCATTTCAAGATAAATACAACCATCACCATCAAGATAACCTCTTAAAAAATCAAAAAAGTATTTTTTTGGTATCTTGGGTAATTGAATTGTTAATGATTTATTAGGATAAAGACCAATTTTTTCTAAACTTTTATAAAGTTTATGACTACCAATTCTTAATAAATATTTTGCTTTGTGTGTACCGTAACTAGGTGATTTATAAATTTTATGTTGTGACTTAAGTACCATTTTAATTTCATTTAGTAATTCACCATCAGTACTACTAAATCTAATATATTTTCCTCTTAAATAACTGGCATCTTCCATACTACCATCAGCATAGAAAAAACCTAACACATAGGCCATTTTGTCTGACCATTTGTCAAAAAATTTTTCATTAATTGAATATTTAATTCCCATATTGGGTGGTAAGGCTATATACCGTATTATTATATTATTTATAACAAAATTAGTCAATATTTAAAACCCGCCTTTCGGCGGGTTGTGTCGTGTTAAGTGTATTTTGTATTTTGTTAAAATATTTCCATTTCAATTCTTTTAACACCAAATTTTTTAGCCTCACTGTGCTCTGGTAACCAGACATCAACCCGACCATAACCATAACGGGCATTCATTCTGTCGCGGACAATAAAGATTTTGTCACCATAGATTTCAGGAAATTTGACCTGAGTACCCATAGGCAAGAAGTTGGCAGCAATTGTATTCCCAAAACCCTGTTCCTCATATTGTTTACATAAATTATGACCATTGGCAGTAATACAAGGAGTAGAGTCAGTTTGGGCCACGTCACTATTGTATGCAGTGGCGACCACTTTTATAGTTTTGACTGGTTTTTTATCTTCGGCTACAGGAAAATCTACAGCTTCAGTAGAAGTATCAGACTTGAAAATATCTATAAAAGGGGTAAGAATAGATTGAGCTTTTACACTCTGCACAGGCATAGCAGACGCAAAGACTGATATGGCTACCACGACGGAGATTGACATTTTCAAAGTCTTGTGATAAATTGTGCTTTTGAAAATATTCATACTTGGATTAAAAAATCCTGAGGTTAACTCAGGAATTGAATTACGCATTATATTACCATATTTTTGGATATTTGTCAACCCTATGAAGGGTGGTAGAAAATGTGGTATAATATGTTTAGACTTGTTTTTTTGCTAAAATAAGGTAAAATTACCATAAATAGTTATTCACACTAGTTATGTCTGAAATCAAACCAAAACGTCGGGTTTACGGTTATACCAATAGTCATGAACAGCCAGTTCATAAAATAGAACATGGTTATAGCCAGCCTACACAAACTAGAATAAATCATTCTAATAATAAAAAATGGCTAAAATTAGCAGTTTTACCTTTTCTTATTATTGGTTGGATTTTGAAATTTTTGTGGTTTTTGTGGACAAAGAGGCCAAGATTGCCTCAAGCAATAAAGAAAAAACTACGTGCCAAACTAGGTTGGGTGATTTTGACATGTTTTGTCATAGGATTTTTATTAGCCACTATTTTGGTAGCTTGGGCCAGTAAAGATTTACCTGATCCAGACAAAATAACTGATAGAAAAGTGGCTCAAAGTACAAAAATTTATGATCGGACTGGGGAGCATATTCTTTATGAGGTATTTGCTGATCAAAAAAGAACCATGGTGACATTGGATAAGATTCCCAAAAATTTAGTTAATGGTGTAATTGCCACTGAAGACAGTCAATTTTATGAGCATCATGGTGTTAGAATTACTAGTTTTATTCGTGCAGTTGTATATGGTGTGTTTACTAGCAAACAAATTGGTGGAACTTCTACTCTTACGCAACAATTGGTAAAGAATGCGATTTTAACCACAGAAAGAAGTTATATAAGAAAATTAAAAGAAATAATTTTATCTTTGCGTTTGGAACAAAAATATAGTAAAGACCAAATTTTGCAAATTTATTTTAATGAAATTCCTTATGGCTCTACCAATTATGGTGTGCAATCAGCGGCGCATAGCTATTTTGGTAAAGACGTTTCAGAATTAAATCTGCAAGAGTGTGCCACTCTTGCGGGTCTACCCCAAGCGCCATCTCGTTTTCTTGGTGACCCAGACGGATTGAAACAACGTCGGGATTTTGTTTTGGGTCGGATGTTTGCCGAAGGCTATATTACAGAAGACGAAAAAAATAAAGCTCAAGCTGAGCCGATAACTTTGGAAAAAAGATTTGGAGAAATTAAAGCGCCACATTTTGTTTTGTATGTACGTCAACAATTGGTAGATATGTACGGTGAACAGACTGTAGATACTGGTGGATTAAAAGTTTACACCACTTTGGATTGGGGAAAGCAAGAGTCAGCCGAAAAAGCGGTGAAAGAACAATCGGAAAAATTATTTGAAGTCGCTAAAGCCAATAATGCATCCTTGGTAGCATTGGATCCAAAGACTGGTCAAGTCTTGGCCATGGTTGGCTCGCGTGATTTTTATGATGACAGTATTAGTGGACAGTTCAATGTGGCCACTTTGGGCAAGCGTCAGCCTGGGTCTTCGTTTAAACCAATTATTTATACCGCAGCATTTGAAAAAGGTTATACCCCAGATACAATTTTGTGGGATGTAAAAACTAATTTTGCAGTTTCAGGTAATTCTTATGAGCCGCAAAATTATGATTTGCAAGAACGTGGACCAGTAAGAATGCGTGAAGCTCTGCAATGTTCTTTAAATATTCCCGCGGTTCAGACTTTATATTTAGTTGGGGCAAAAAAAGGGGTAGAGTTTGCCGAACGATTGGGTTACACCACCCTTAGTGAAGGTGAATTTGGTTTGTCTCTAGTCTTGGGTGGTGGGGAAGTAAAATTGATTGAGCATACCAATGCTTTTGCCGTATTTGCCAATAATGGCGTAAAACAAAATTATGTTAGTATTATGAAAGTGGAGGACAATGATGGTGGAATTTTGTATGAATGGAAACAGAAAAAAGGTGAGCGGATTTTGGATGAAAAAATTTCAGCGACAATTTCTAATGTACTTAGTGATGATGAAGCTAGAGCACCGGTTTTTGGTGCGGGTGGAGTTCTCACTTTGCCTGATAGAAAAGTAGCAACTAAAACTGGTACGACAAATAACTATGTGGATGCTTGGACAGTTGGCTATACACCAAATTTGGTCGCTGGAGTTTGGGTGGGTCGAACAGACAATAAACCAATGAATAAAGGTGATGGTGGTAGTAGATTGGCAGCGCCGATTTGGAAACAATTTATGGTGGATGCTTTGAAAGATATGCCCATAGAAAATTTTCCTGACATGCCAGCCAATGATGCCCAAAAACCAATTTTGCGTGGTTCAATTGGTGGGGGTATTACTTTGCCGATTGATAAAATTACGGGCAAAATTGCTACGAGTTCAACACCGTCACAATATATTGTAGAGAGAAAGTATTTGCCAGTTCATTCTATACTTCATTATGTAAACAAAGATGATCCACGTGGAGATCCGCCTCAAAATCCTAGTGATGATCCGCAGTATTCAATTTGGGAAAATGCCATTCAGAGTTGGGTAGAGAGAAAAAAAGTTGCCAATCCAGATTGGAATATTAGTTTTGAAGAACCACCAACAGAATATGACGATCTTCATTCTTTGGAAATGGCGCCAACTTTAGAAATTATTTATCCTCAGCCAAGCACTACACTTTATTCCCGACAATTGGATACAGATATAAAAGCCACAGCAGAACGAGGAGTGAACAAAGTGAGTTATAAAATTGATGATAAAAATATTACCACAATAAAAGAATATCCATTCAATCTTAGTTATAATTTGCGTGAGTTTGCACCGGGTTGGCATACTTTGACTGTGGTAGTAGAAGATGATATTGGTAACCGACGGGAAGAACAAATACCCTTTAATCTAGACGCGGAAGAAGAACCGCCAGCAATTTATTTTTCCGAAAAAAACATAACACTACAAATTAGTGATTTCCCTAGGACATTTTTTATGAATCATTTTAGAATAAATGAAATTAGTGCTCTAGCAATTTACAAAAGACAAAATGGAAACAATACTTTGATTGCTAGTATAAATAATTTTTCTAATTTGTTTAATAATCAGGTGATGTTTAAATGGGATGAAACGCCAGATGAAGGAGAATATGAATTGATTGCTGAGATAAAATTGAAAGATGGGGGTGTGAGGGAGAGTGGAAGACTCCACGTAGTAATAGAGTAATGGAGTAATAAAGATATGTAAAACACGAAAGTTGTGGTAATTACGAAATTTATCATTGTCTCATTGTTATATTGTTAATGATACACATAGAAGAAAGTCTGTTAATGTAAATTTTACGGAAATTAAACAAAAATTAAAACTAAAATTTAACAAAACAAAAAATCCCTTCCTAAATGGTTGGGATTTTTTTGTCTCGTTTGTGTCCGCCTGCTATCGCTAGCGAAGCATTGCGGCCAGGCACAAGTCGAGATGCCGGGCTCACGCGCCGGCCTACGCAGGGTGACGAATCCTGTTTACGTCTTGCCCTCCTTTTTGTGTTGGGGTGTTTATTCGTCCTTGGGCAGTAAGTACGTGGCGTGTCCCAGAGTTGAGTTGTTGGGTGGGTACCACGCGTCACCAGCATAGCCAAGTGAGATTGCTCGGCCATAGCCAGGTAGGATGTTTTGAGGAACCCAGCCGGAATGAATTCCGACGTGGAAAAAGCTAAAAGTCCGACTGAGCTTGTCTAAGACTTTTACGTACTTTTTCCACAGTTTTTTATCACAGGCGTGTGAAAAAACTGGGTGACAGGCGAATTCTTGCGCAGTGAAGTTTCCTCCGTGCACCAAGTATTGCTGGTATGGTAGGCGAAGGCAAATGCTGTTTGCCATTTGGTGGAGGAATTCTTCGGGGTACTTGATTCCTCCGTCGGAGAGTTGCTCGCAGAATGTTTGCAACTCGACCCGTTGGTGGTTGTAGAAGTACACACGATCTCGCCAGTGTACCATGTGAGTACAGGTCGTGATCCGGAATCGCCAGATTTGGAATCTGGAAATTCTTCGGATCAAATCTAGACCGGTAATAATCTTCACCGCCATGAAGATTCTAAAAAATACAAACCACCAGCCAGCCAGCGCCTCAATCCGCAGTTTGATCAGTTCGTCCAAACTGATCATTCTTTCCTTGGTGTTATCGAAAAGCCACAAGCTTTCCGGAAGTATCACTTGGTAGATCCTACCTTTCATCGCGAACCCCCTTTTTACACCCCATCTTTATACAAAAAATATTTTGGACAAAGATGGAGTGCCCGGTGCTTTGGTGATGCGTGACCGTGAGAGACGCGGGAGAAATGTTTACCTGAGGGAAAGTGACCAGAAAAAAATTATACTGAGGATAACCGCGATCAGTGTCCTCGCCATGCATGGTTTCAACAAAGTGGTGTTGAGTACCATGATGGCGATTGTAATGGCCCCAACCAAATTTTTTTGATGAATCTCCCACAGAAAACTACAAAGGAACATCACACATGCTATCACCTTGAACTGTTTTGGTACGTCTTGGATTTGCTCAGGCATTTTGCTCTCCTCATTTTTCCGTTTCACCAACGGAAATGATGTTGTAAAGAACAGATCCCCCATCTTTATACAAAAAATATTTTGGACAAAGATGGAGTGCCACTTTTGAAAGTGTGTGGCGCACTGGGAAAGAGCTAATGGTTCAGATCGACGAAGCGGGTGTCGATCAGCCAAAGCTGATCGATCTCATCTTCATCTGTGATACTATATCCGTCGGGAACAGGATATAGTCTATCGGCAGCACGGATAATAGTTTCCTTCTTCTTTTTATCCAGCAAGAGGGACACGACCATGAGATTTTGACCTCTCCACTCCAGGATGATGGGGCCATTCTTGTAATCAATCCTAGTTTTTCGGAGTTGTTCGCAAAGATCATCAGGCATGGTCATTTCGTCACCTTCTGCTGGCCACTCACTGAACTTGAGAAACATACTGTAATATTTCCTATTCAGTTGAGCAAAACCCTCCCACATTGCCACAGCCACGTGGAATTTAATCACGTCAGGTTCCACGTCAGTCTCTTCTGTGAGATGTTTGACCGTCACCTCTCTTACGAGAGACAACGGTACGGGGTTGGTGATGTCAATCTCGTTCTCCTCCGCGACCTCTTTGAAGAGGTGCTGGAATCCCCTCTTGAAGCATTTGAGCACTTCATCCGTGGCCAGCACGATGGCCAGCCGCAGGTACACGCACTCGAGCTTCAGAATTTCGGCCCAGTTCTTGGTCAGCATGTCTTTCTCCTTTTTAAAGAGCGTCCAACTTTCGAGGCCCATCCTCGATCGTCAGAACAGTGAATTGTAAGTTAATTATGAACAATTGTCAAGATTAAATAGTTTAAAAATATATATAAAATAGGCTAAAATAAGCTAAATATTTATACACATAGATAATTTTGTCGGAATGAGTTGACACATATTGTTATATATGTTATATTAGTTATGGTTTAAAACATTATTTTGTTTTTTAGAGTGGCTGGTGATAGGAAAGATTCCTCGCTACGCTCGGAATGAACTAAAAAAATGGAAAAAAATAATTTAGAAAAATTAATAGATCTGGGATTGCAAGAAAATGAAGCCAAAATATATTTGGCTTTGTTGGAATTGGGAAAAGGTAATGTGACCGAGATTAGTCGGCGGGCAGGCTTGAATCGGACGACTGGCTATGATATTTTGGAACGTCTTGGCCTACATGGTATGGTGAACCGCGCTAGAGTGGGCAGTAAAAAAATTATTTATGTAGCCGAACCACCATCACATTTGCGTCAGTATCTAGAAGATAAAAAACGCGCCATGGAAAGGCGAATGGAAGAATTAAATGATTTGTTGCCAGATTTGCAATCGCTATATAAAACCGATATTAAACCAGTAATAAAATTTGCTGAAGGGACAAGTGAAATGCAAAAATTGTATTTAAATGTTTTGGATGCCAAGAGCGAAGTTTATTCTATTCTTAATTTAAAAGGCTATGCGGAAATTTTTGATGAACTAGGCGCTTATCAATCCAAAGAGCGACATAAGAAAGGTATTAAAGAAAAAGTGTTGGCTATAAAAAATGATACAGCGGTATGGTGGCATGATAAGACTTATAAAAATAAAACCGCTAAAGATAAAAAGTTGACTGAATATCGCTGGCTAGAAGATGCCGAAAAATATTCTACAGCCGGTGAAGTAAATATTTTTGATGATAAGGTAATTGGAATGTTGTCCAAGCCAAGTGAAAATGTGGCGTTTGAGATTCAATCACAGACATTTGCGGATTTTTTGAAATTGGTTTTTGAAATGGCGTGGAAGAATAATGAAAAATAATTTTACGGAAATGTGACGAAAATTAAATTAAAATATACTAAACGTGTCCCTCCTCCTCATAGGAGGAGGACAGGTGGAGGTCTCAGCTTTGGTTGAATCTATTATCAAGAATTACATAAATTATATTTACTAAGTAAAGTTGAGACCTCTCTCTGTCTCTCTCCTAAAAGGAGAGAGGACGTACTAAGATGTATTTGTAATAAAAACAAAGAAATATATTAACAATTATTGTTAAATTTACTTTATTTTTAATTTAGGGGGTATGAAATATAAAATGCTTGTCATAATATCCATATATTTTGTTATGGGTATTTTTTTAATTATTAATTTAGCACGATCGGAAAATACAGACATCGTGATAAATGAAATTTGCCCCAGAGGATGTGCGAGTAGTAAAGATAAACAGTGGATTGAAATATACAACAAGGGTGGCGAGGCGGTTGATATTAGTGGTTGGAAATTTTATGTGAAGGACGAATCAGATCATGGAATTAACACAAGCACTATTACATCAAATTTTGTAATTGAACCTGGTGAGTATGCAGTTATTGCTCAAAATGATTTAGAATTTATGAATGAATACCCAGAATTTGATGGAAAACTTTTTGATAGCACTTGGACGCGTAGCCTTTATCAAGATGGTGACACAATTGGTTTAAAAGATAATAACGATGATTGGGTTGAAGAAGAATTTACTTATAAGACAATTAATAATTTTTCTTTGGAAAGAAAAAATGTTGATGAATTAATTACAGACGAAAATAATTGGCTGGAACATCCAGATAGTAATTCGGTGGGACAAATAAATTATTGGAGTGGCGACACGGAACACGGAGATACGGAAGATGAGGAGGACACGGAAGACACAGAAGATGAAGGAGATACAGAGGATGATACTACTCCTACTTCTACCCCACCAATTGTTAGTTCTACTGATGCAATTTTAGTTCTAAATGAATTTGTTAGTGATCCAATTGAAGGTCAGAATGAATGGATTGAATTATATAATGCTGGGACTTCCACGATTGATTTAATTGGTTGGACATTGTCTGATGGAGTAGGAATAATTGCATCACCAACTGGCACGATTGATGATGGTGGATTTTTTGTAATCGAACTATCTTCTAACAAATTAAATAATTCTGGAGATATTATAATTTTGAAAAATGAAGAAGAAATAGTTGATGTAATTAGTTTTGGTAATTGGGACGATGGTAATACTGCAGATAATGCTCTTGTTACAAGTGATCCAAATTCTGTGGCTCGGATTGTGGATGGCGGAGATACGGATAATGATAAAAATGATTGGGAAGAAACAACTACACCTACAAAAGGTTTGGCTAATATAATTACGGCAGTAGTTTCAGTTGTGACACCGCCACATTCTGGCGGTGGTGGTAATATAGAGCCAGTCCATTATAATGAAGGAGAAGTTGTAATTAACGAACTTAGTTCTGACCCAAGCGATGGGGCCGAAGAATTTGTAGAATTGTATAATAAAACAAGTGATAGTATTAGTTTGGATAATTGGTGGCTGGAAGATGGTAGTGAAACTAAAACAAAATTAAGTGGCAATATCAATGCGCATGGATTTTTTGTCATAGAAAAACCGAGTGGAAATTTAAACAACGCTGGAGATATGGTTGTGTTATTTTCTCCAGGTGGAACAGAAATTGATAAAGTATCTTATGGTACTTGGGATGATGGTAATATAAATGACAATGCTTCGACTCCAGAAGATCCATTAAGTTTGGCGCGTAAAGTAGATGGTCAGGATTCGGATAATGATTATTATGATTTTGTTTTGACCTCAGCTATTACCATAGGCAAGAGTAATAAAATTTCTGCTGTGTTGGAAGATGGAGAAATTTTGGAACAAATAATTGGTTCAAGCAAAGTAGTTATTAACGAAGTTTTCCCCAATCCTAAAGCAAGTGATAATGATGAAGAATTTATTGAAATAAAAAATCTTGGAGAAGAAAATGTTGATTTAAAAGATTGGCAATTGAGTGATTCAACCGCTAGAAAATATAAAATTACTCAAGGTAGTATTTCGGCTGGTGGTTATATAGTTTTCAAACGCACGATGACAGGAATTGCTCTAAATAATACTGGTGGAGATGAAGTAAAATTATTTTTACCCAATGGCAGTCTAGTCGACAGTACAAAATATTCTGGCAGTGCAGACGATGATACTTCTTATGCTCGCTTGGATGATGGAGGATGGAAATGGACAACCAAATTAACTCCGGGTAAAGATAATATTATAGAAGGTAAGTCGGCTTTGCCAATTATTTTGATTGATGTGGATACAGAAGTGGCTGTAGGTGAACCAGTTATTTTTGATGCTTCGGATACGACTGATCCAGATGGAGAAAAGATGAATTTTGTTTGGAATTTTGGCGATGGCGAAGATGATACTGGTGATGTGGTGGAACATAATTTTAATAAAGAAGGAGTCTTTACAGTAATTTTGCAAGTAACAAATAAAAATGGGGCAGTGGCAGAAAAGAAAATAATTATTACTGTAAAAAACAAATTGGATTTTGTGGGTGGTTATTATCAATCTGATGATATTAATAAAATTGAAATTTCAGAAATTCTTCCCAATCCCACAGGGAGTGATACAATAGAATTTATTGAATTGTATAATCCAACTGAGAGTGAAATTGATCTTGGTGCAATAAAAATTGATGATGAAGAAGGCGGTTCACGGGCTTATACTATTCCAGATAAGACAATTATTCCAGCGGGTGCATATTTAGTTTTTGGCCGACAAGATACGAAGTTGGCTTTGAATAATACGAGTGACTCAGTGCGATTATTATATCCAGACGGAACAATTTTTAAAGAAGTGAGATATGATGATGTGCCAGACGGCGCTAGTTATATTCAAGATGCCAATGATGTGTGGCAATGGACAAGCGCAATTACTCCTGGTGAAGAAAATATTGCTACTTTGGTAGTAGAAAAAACAACTACAAGAACATTGAGTAAATCAAAAGGAATAAAACCAATAATTAATACCACTTTGGAAAAATTGCGCGATGAAGATATTGGTGACAAAGTAAAAGTGACTGGTGTCGTGGCTGTAGAACCAGGAGTTTTGGCTTCACAATATTTTTACATCGTGGGTTCACCAGGTGTACAAGTGTATATGTACAAAAAAGATTTTCCTGATTTAAAAGTAGGAGATAGAATTGAAATTAGTGGAGAAATTTCCGAGAGTTATGGTAATACAAGGATAAAATTAGCCAGTCGTGATGATATCAAAAAAATTGATCACCCTGGTGATCCAGAGCCATTGGTAGTGGAAGTCGCCGATGTGCAAGAACAGATGGAAGGCTGGTTCGTGCAAGTGAGTGGTGAAATTACAGAAATAAAAGGTTCATATATGTATGTGGATGATGGGACTGAGGAAGTGCAAGTTTATTTTAAACGTGGAGCCAATATTAATAAAAAGATTTATCAAGTGGGGGATATAGTACATGTAAAAGGTTTGGTCGCACAAACAAAAGCGGGGTATCAGATTTTACCACGGTCGCAAAGTGATATAGAAAAAACAGGCGTAGCCGAAGATGCTGTGATCCAGATTGCGGCGAGTGAAGAAGAAGGAAAAAAAGAAGTGGCGGAAAAATATTTAACAGCCACGGCCGGTGGTTTGACCTCACTTTTGTTCGGTTTGTTTGCTAAAGCCCGTGGGAAAATGGCGCTTGGTTTTGTAAAAAAAGTTGGCGTGGTGGCGGTGGAGGTGATAAAGAGGAGGACGAGAGGCTAGAAAAATGCTAACAAAGCTTGCAAAGCCGACAAGGCTTGCAGATGTGGAAACAGAAATTTAACTAAAATTAAAAATAAATTTTACAAATAGATATTAAAAAAGACAAAATTAAAAAAATCTGGTATAATGTAGGCACAACATACAAAATACACATAACAAAATACAAATAATTTTAATGTGTGTATATTATTCCATGTATATTGTATTTTGTTTTATGGACAACATCTTTCTCCAAATTTCTGTGTTAATGGGAATTACGGTTAGCATTGCTCTCATCATGCGTCTGTTGCGCCAACCTTTGATAGTAGCTTATATTATTGCTGGTTTAGTAGCAGGACCGTTATTTTTGAATTTGCTTGGCAATAGCAAGGAATTTTTTGACGCCTTTGCCAAATTTGGGATTGTTTTATTATTATTTTTAGTGGGTTTAAGTTTGAATTTTGATTATATAAAAAGAGTCGGGCGAAAAGTAGTAATTGGTGGTGGTGTACAGTTTATTATTACATCAATTATTGGTGTGGGAGTGGTAATGCTTTTAGGTTTTAGTTTTCAATCATCTCTATTTTTGTCTATCGCCGTTGCTTTTTCCAGTACCATTATTGTGACAAAAATTTTGGCGGATAAAAAAGATTTGGAAACAGTTTATGGTCGGTATACAGTGGGAGTGTTGTTAGTCCAAGATATAATTGCAGTATTACTCATGGTATTTTTTAATACACCAGAAGTAGCGGGTGATATTTGGTATAAGACTTTGTTTATTACTTTGAGCAAGGGATTTATATTGGTTAGTATTGTTTATTTAATGGCAAAATTTTTATTGCCAAAATTGATGGACAGAGTAGCGCGCAATTCTGAATTATTATTTATTTTTACCATTGCTTGGTGTTTTGGGGTGGCTAGTATGGTTTATCTGGGTGGTTTTAGTATTGAGATTGGAGCAATCATTGCTGGCATATCCTTAGGTGCTTCGCCTTATCAGCCAGAAATTAGCAGTCGTTTGAAACCATTGCGAGATTTTTTTCTTGTATTATTTTTTATAGTACTCGGTAGCGAATTGCAATTTAGTGATATTGGTAAAGCTTTATTTCCGGCCATTATTTTATCATTCTTTATTTTGGTGGTAGATCCTTTTATATTATATTTTGCCATGAGGCGTATAAATTATACTCGACGTAATTCTTTTTTGGCGAGTATTACGGCCGCACAAGTCAGTGAATTTGGTTTTATTATAATTTTTACAGCCGGTGAATTGGGATATTTACAAGGATTAGAATTGGCTGTGCTTACTTTGACTGCCTTGTTTACAATAATTATTTCTTCTTACCTTATTACTTATAATGAAAAAATTTACCAACGGCTTTTGCCATTTTTTATTTTGTTTGGTAGAGATAAAGCGACAATAGAGGAAGAAATAAAAGATACATATGAGGTGTTTGTTTTTGGCTATCATCGGATTGGTTGGAAAGTATGTGAGGCTTTGGCGCGTAAAGGTGTTAAGTACGCGGTTGTAGATTATAATCCAGATGCGATTGCGAGATTAAAACATCGCAATATCCCAGCTTTTTTTGGCGATGTGGCAGACGTAGAATTTTTATCAGCTTTGCCATTAGAAAAAGCCGGTATGATTATTTCTACCATTCCTACAGCTGATGATCAACTAACTATGATAAAACATGTGAGGAGAATGAATAGTAAAAATATAATTGTTGCTAATCTTTATTATAATATGCATTTGGATGATTTGTATGAAGCTGGCGCTAATTATGTGATGATGCCTCATCTTTTGGGTGGTCAGTGGATAGCAGAAGTCTTACATAACCATGCTTGGAACAAACTAACTTTTGATAAGCTAAGAAAAGAACAAAGAGAGGAAATGAAACTAAGATTTACAGTTGGGGTGCATGAATAGAGAAGTTGAAAGTCTGTAAAGTTATAAAGTTTGTAAAGTAAAAAAATTACCTTTAAATATAGAGGTAATTTTTTATTGACATTGTCGCAAATAATGTACCAAGTGCGAACCTTTTTCGAACAAAACCCCTAAACAAATTAACCTCTAAAATTAACCCTTGCTAGGTGAACAGCTAGATGAATCAGTGTTCATCTAGTAAGGCCTTAAAATATATGTAAACTTAGCAATTTTTACTCGACCAATATCTCTGACTACTATATATTTCACCAAAAAATCAACTGAACGACAAAGAAATATTATATTACTATTATTAACACTATATTATTATACTTAATTACTATTACTATTTATTATTATATTTATATTTATTACACTCATTTTTTAAAATTCAAAACTTTGGACAAATTGGCGGGGGGAGAATGAGTGGACACTTTTGGGATAGGTTACAGATTTTTGTTGCCAGATTGCTTGTTAAATTAAATTGATAATAATAACGTTATACATTAAAATTATAAATATCTTTCTGCACCAGGTGCTGCCCTTTTTATTAAAGCTCTAAATTCATCTATTTTGGGTTGTATTTCATCCAATATACCAGCAACAGTTGCTACATCTATATAATTATTTATGTGATCCCTGTATAATTTTATATTAGCTCCTGGATCTGGACGAGATGAAATACCCGAATCAATTGAGAGACCATTTTTTCTAATACCTTCCATAGACCCGTCAATATTACCATTCAAAGTTTTTCTAACAAACTCAACTGCTTCTTCTCTGGTTAATATTTCGTTTTCTACTAATGACTCAAATCTCGATACCAAATCTCTTGGGGTAGTCATATTTGATTTTATTACTGCTGCTACTCGCTGTTCGGAAGTTTGATTTGGGCATGTGGCATTGCTATGTCCTGCCTTGTCACCACATTTAAGGCAAACTAATGGCGAGGGTTCTCTATCTGGCATATATTGTTAAATTAATAATAAATTCTATTGTTATTAGTATATAAAATAGTGTTCATCCTGTCAATATGATCTTGACTAAACTTTGACCAAACTTTGTTGACTAAACTTGTAATTTTATGCTATTCTAAATAATAAATACTCCTTTAATTATATGACCCCACTGCAAACATTTGGACAAATTTTGTTTCTTTTTCATGGCAGGCCTTTTGAATTTTTAGGTTTAATAGACAATAATAGGTC
>DOMK01000011.1 GCA_003510435.1 Candidatus Magasanikiibacteriota bacterium | reverse complement strand
TTATTGTCTATTAAACCAAAAAATATATTTAACTCCGAGAGTTAAATAATTCCCAGAATTTTTACAAAAAACACCTCTTTCACAAGGTGTTTTTATTTAAAAATGTTTAGATGTTTATGTTAATATCGAAGTTTATTTTATAATCTTTCAGTCTTTTAATCTTTTTAATCTTTCGATCTTAAATCTTACGTCTTACAACTTATGTCTGAAAAGTCTTCAATTTACTCTGGCACCACAATTATACTACCTCTATAATAAGTCCAGGGAGAATTATTTATTGAATCACAATCATTATATATTACCCCAAATCTTACAACTGAAGAATATAAACCATTTGGAATAGGACTAAAATCCCTATCAGCAACCACACTATTAGCCGGATCAACAGATCCATTACAATGCCCCCAATTATCTCGCACTTGAACCTTTGGGGTGAACTTGCAAACTTGTTTTTGACTAGTTTCAGAAATACCCACTCTAGCCAGGGCAGCCTTTTCTTCGTCTGTTAAATCTCTTACATAATACAAATTATCAGAATCAACATCTGGCCCACACGAATAATGATGCGTAAATTCATAATACCCCTCGACACACGCACGATCAGAATTACCAAAACGATTTTCAGTTCTGCTTTCAATACACGATGTACCTATGTCATCCCATTTTGGACAGTCTTTGTCTGTCTCACAAGTCAAACCAAGACCAATGTTACCATTTCCTTCCGCATTAGATTTTTTGATCCCACCAATAGCTGTAAAAGCTGTACTGCTAGTATCAATATAACATTCATGGACATCTTGGCCACAGATTGGTTTGCGATTCTTGTATTTACCATCAATAAATTCATTTTGGATAAAACCATCTCCCCAGTCTACCATAATCTTACTGATCGGCATACGGTTGTGGTGTGCCCAAGCAAAGAAATTGACTGTAGCCGGGAAATTGCCCATCCCAATCTGAATATTAGTTTGGCCTTTTTCAGTCACATCTACTACTCCATCTGCATTATAATCACGTGACAAGCCCGTCTGACGATTGACAGTAATATCATTGGCATCACCAGCCGTACAAATTACAGCTTCATTTTTATCACTCTTACTCCAGCAAGTCTTTGGGTTGAGAGAATAGATCTGTGGTGGCCAATCATAATTGAATAATTCATCTGCTTGGTCATGGGCAAATTCGTTATGGGTAGATTTAGAACTACCCAAGTCACTAAACACAGCCGAATCATTCGCTGTTTGTTGTTTTACATTATAAACACTAGCAAATAAAAATCTTAAATTATACAAACCACCAGTAATAGGTTCACTAATTGAATATCCTCCGACAGATCTCTCTGCCCAGTCATTATCAAAACTTGTCGGGTAACCACTACATTTATCCAAACCTAATATGTCATACTCTATATAATCACGAGTGCCAGCATCCCTAAATAAACTCATAGTACAACTAAGCGGATTGCCTGGTAAACTTTCATGTTCATCATAAACCAAGGCCTGAACTTCGGTTTTCAACTTGTCTGGCGTTAGACTATTTATATCATAGAGAGTAGAGGCATAAGGCACTTTGCCAGTATTTTTTGATAGACCTTTCCATGTATCTTCCAGATCACCCCATTTATTTGTACTCCAGACTGAGTTGCTCCATACTCTATCTGTCCAGGCTTTGTTATTACCATATTCATCCACGACCGCGGCGAGCTGGGTGCAGTGAGGTTTTAGTTCTACCAAGGCGGCCATATCTGGATGTTTGTTATTAAAATATATATCAATATATTCATCGTCATAACTATTACCATACGAACGCACACCCCAAGGTAAAGTTTTATCGCCTTTCATCAAGCCAGTAACCTTGTCAAAATCCATAAAGGCCACGGCTGACCCATAAAACATATTTGTCTTTTCATTGTCTGTCCAAAAACCTTCACTATTATTTTTTGTATTATAAACATCACCCGGATCAAAATAACCACCAACATGATTGGCCAATGTTTCAAAATTACTTTGATCATTTGGATCAGTAGCACTCTTAGTTGTATCTGTGATATCTCCCCATAATACAACAAATATCACATATCTTATGTCTCCTATATGCGAACCACTCAGCATACTCCCTCTAAAGAAATATACTTCAGGTGATTTTAATGTCCCTACATCCTTAGTATTATCTATTATATCTCTTACATCAACACTTCTTTTTTTACAGCGCCAATCCCAACCCTCTGGCAAACTACCTTTAAAGGCCGCCCCAAGACCACAATCTCCATTTGCACTTTTTATTTCATCAAAATCAATCCACACATCACTAGAAATAGCGGCTGCTTTGCTATTATATTTAATTCCATAAAAATCTACCAATTCACCATAATCTTCTATCTGTGGAAATATAAATGGCGCAAATCTAATTTTTTTAATCTGATTTTCATAAATTGGTTCATCTAACTCATAACCTGGATTATCAATTTGGGTTGAAACAGTACTGTCAGCTATGGTTAATAATTTTTCAGATTTACCAGTAGCTTTCAAAGCAAGAACATAACTAAACCAATCTTTGGAATTTCTTAAATAAAGCAAAGCATAATTTGGGTTTGGTTTACCGTCAGCTTTTTCCCATGCCCAATAAGTTATTAACATTTTCAATCTTTTCATAAATCCTACACCATCTTTGTTAATCGAACCATTAGACATTATATTTAAAATCCTCATTGGATATAAATACGACAAATTATTCCAATAATCAACATCGCCACTCTGATTACCCCAAAGAAAATTTAATGCTCCTTTGTGTATATAACTCAATCCATCCTCTTCAATAACTTTTGTATAATTACAATTACCAATGCAACCAGGGCAAGTACAAGCAGCCGAGTAACCAAAATTAAAATTAAAATAATAATCATTAAAAAATTTATAAAAACTAGTATATCCACCATTCTCCTGTAGTCTAAGAGCAGCCAAACTATATGCGTCTGTGTCTTCACGCACAATGCCTTTATCCCCACCCGTCGCATTGGTACAATAAACCTGACCACCACCATCTGGGGCATCATATTCTTTGGTTGGGTAATAACCGGCTTCAGGATAATTGTTGTACACATCAAGCTCTGATCCAGATACATCTAAAGGCAACCAGGTAAGACACTCAAACCCACCCTGTGGCCCAGGCAATGGCCGACTCTTGTCTGGCTCTAGACAAAAACCATAAGTGCCACGGTGAGTTTCTTTTTTACTTATTTTACTACAATAACCTCGTAGTTCAGCTGGCAAGCTGGCGATATCGGAGCATGGTTCACCTGCTACATAGTTGCGTGAATCTTCCCCAATGTCTTGGTTAACATCCGTACTAAAGATTCCATCCCAAGACACTTTATTTTTTATGGCAAAATAATCTGTGTCTATCCCACTCTTATAAGTCACTTTTTGATATTCACAAACGCAATTGATATCACCCTGACAATATTTGGCATTATTAAAACCATCAGCCCTCGTCACCAAAATTGTTCTGTCTTGTATTTTTTCTATTTCACTCAGAGCACTACCCTTTACTACTGCTGAGGCAAATGGACTATCACTTTCGGGCGGAGCCTTACATTCACTACTACTAAAATATTTATTTAAATTATCAACTGGTGTCCCAGACCAATTTTTTGTACCCCCCACATTAAAGACACAGACTTTGTCTACACACACGCCTTTATTTTTTCCATCACCACTACTACAATCTACTGTCCAATTATTAGCTGGGGGCACAGCATAACACTCGGTATCATCTTTTTCTGAATGCACCAAAAATACACCATCCACGCTATTATCAGCATTTTTCTTAACAATAAACTTTAGATCACTCACTTGAAATTTATTATACAAGCTATAACCACTAAACTCATTACCCATCCACGACACATCACGGTTGAGATAAATTTCTTCATCCAAAACTCCGCCTGAATTATTTTCCCATTTTGTACATTCTTGATTTGGTACTGTGGCACTGCATCTACCCAGTTCATAACAAATTTGCTGAAGTTTATTATTTTCATCCACAAAATTGAACGAGGTCTTGCAGGCTAGCCACTCACCACAGACTCTGTCTCTGACTACTTTTAACACTATGTTGGCATTGTTATTATTATTTGATTTTGGATCTACCGGATCATAATTCTTGGCTGCACTTTCGGCATAAGTCGCCACCGTATCATAATTTTTATTTGGGTTATCTGTCTGGTCAAACAACACACAACCAATCTTTTGGCTAACACCACTTGTACAATCATTTAGCCCCTGAGTAATTTGGTTATCATTTATTACATAATATGGCTTACCAGCGGGATAGTCTACCGAAGCATCACTTGGATCCACAAACTCAGTACAATTGTGACTATCACGATCACACACCCCGACCATACCATCATAACCATCCGAGCCATTGGCTCTCACCCCATATTCTCCACCAATCTTGAGATAATCAGAATAACACGGCACAGTGCCAGTTTCTTTGCAAGTATTATCTGTGCCACAGTCATCATTACTTCGGCATTCTTTTGTCGGTGACATTCTTATACTATTATCACTAGCTCCTACATGACAATAGCCAACATCTTGAACAAACCAACCAAAAGAAGCTGAAGTATTTTCGGTTTGGGGTTGATAATAACACATCTTATTACCAGTCTTGGTCGGATCTTTGAACAAATAAGAATCTTGGCCAGAAGTAAAACGTTGACAACCAACTAGATCATCGCGACACAGTGTATCAGTATAATTTTCTGGATTATTCAAAATATAAGATTCCGTATGAGTCGCTGATACAGTATTTTCTGTGGCTAATAATTTATCTTCTATTCCCACCGCTTGACAACCCATCTTAGTATCAGCACATCTAAATTTTTCTCTGTCAGTCAGGTAAATCGGTGTGGTAGAAGGTGTATCGGCTGGGATTATAACTGTTGAGGTGGCCACTCTGGCATTCAAAGTTGTCAAGCTAGACAGACTATAATTTTCAGGAATAACCACACTGTCCACAAAACACCCAGTCTTGCCCACAGCAACTGAACACTTACCCAGTTCATTGGCACCCAAAACAAAAGTACAAGTGGTAGAAACATTTGCTCCATTATCACACCACAAATTATATGTTGAAGTGGTCTTGATATCAATCGTATTGTAAGTATCAAATAATGGTGTACAGCCCACGGCTTCTTCTCGACACAATCTCTCAAAAGCTGTTAAAAATACCGGATCATTATCTGTGTCCAAATATTTCTTACAACCTAGAGCCTGGCCAGGATAAGCATCAAATGGGTTGTCATCACAAATTTGTGGCACATCATAACCCTCGGCTGTTTTCCAAGAATTTTCTATTCTTAGATCTATATCTTGGAGTCTTTGCAAAACCACATTGTCCAAATAATAAACTCCAGGTTGAGAAGTCCCAACTGCACTACGAGTAAAGGTAAGATAAGCATCAGTACTCGTGCCAGTAAATTGGATTGGTCCTAATTTATAATACTTCCACAAATCACCTACTGTCACTTTTGTACTACTACCAGTCAAAGAATTAACGGTAAAACTATTAATTACAGAACCTTGGGTTAGAGAGATAGACAAATTTTGTGAAGTTCCTTTGGCCCAAAATGAAAGTTCATACCATTTGCTATTTTCCATAGTTCCCGCTTCTAGTTTTCTCTTTACTTCTGTTCCACCAGCTGGCAAAGCCACACGCAAAGAATGCAAACCAACATGGGTTGATTCGGCTGATACATCCAAATTAGTGGCTGGTTCCCAATTTACTTTAGTCAAATTCAAATCAGTACTTGTACCCATTGGTTCAAAAGTATTGATAAAAGCGATCTGAGTATTATTACCATTATTTCCTACATATTGGCGACAACCATTTTCTTCTATACCACAGACATTTGATTCACCAGCAATTGCTTGATAAATACAATAGCCCTCACTATATTCACCTCCGCCATAACATCGTTGACATTTGTTAGTATCACTATCCCATTTGCCCATTACTTTCGTACACAATCCATCCGAATCAATATTAGTATCAACATAAAAATTGGCTCTGGTTTTGCGCATGCTATGGCAATCGGCCGACACAGTCACAGTTTCACTCAATAATCGATAAGATATATTTCCATCTTTGTCATACAAAGCATTGCAATCCAAACCAGAACCCAACGGACTATTTGGTTCCTTTATCATGATATTATATCTTTCTTCATTACATGATTCATAATTTACTTCCATATCCTGTTTGATCATATTTCCATACAATGGAGAACCTACTCCAAATTGACCCTGGACAACAGCACTAGTATGTCCAAAAACCGAACTCAAACTAGACACCACACTACTATCCAAACTAGTGATAGTAGCTAAACGATGGGAACGTAAAATATAACCCTCAGTTTCTGATCCTTCCCAAGAATAAAAAGTGGCTTGATTAGTGGCTTCAGGCTTTTCACATTTTTTCAAATAAGAATAATATTCATTACCCTCGCCACCTTTAATATTAGTTTCCAAATTTACAAATTCGTCACAACCTGCCACATTACAAGATTGTCCCAGAGTCGGGATAAAATACAAAGGATAAACCTCGGGTGAAAAATTCGTTTCTTGCTGTTTATAAACATCATAACCAACGCAAGACTCATCACAAAAATTTTGACCAACAATTCCTGGTATGGCAGGACTCTTGTCTGTTGGAGTATACATTTCACAACCCATTTCCTCAGCTAGACAAACTTGAGCATAATTATTACATTCTTCTTTGACAGGAAGTTTTAATAAATCTGGCCGAGCTTGTGGCCAATTAATTTGGGGTGAAGTGACACTAAAATCAGTATCATAACAACCAAGATAATCCGGCGCTTTTTTTAGATAAGTCAGATTACCTTTATCATAATTATTAACAAAACTACCATTATTATTTATAGCTTTAAAAAATCCCGAACAACCACTAACTGATTTGCCACAAGAAGAATAATCATTAATGTTTTGATTAAAATAAATTACTTGATTACGACCGTTCTTTTTATAATCAATTCCTTGGGCATTGTAACTCGCAACCCAACTGTCATTACTTTTTTCTGTACTATAAGCCAAACAGCCAATGCTCTTATCTGTACATTCACCATAATCAAGTGTTTTTGCTAGATAAGAAACTATACCATCCGGGGAAACAAAAGTTTTACACGTATTATAATATTCATTACAAGTATTACCATTAAATTTCCAAATATTTTCTTCTTCTGTACAATAACCATACTTGGCACATTCACCTTTTTCATTTTCCAAAACACACGATTGCCAATCCACACACTCAAGCATTCTCTCGCCCGTATTCTCTACCAAACTATTGGTATAGACCTCACCAGCACACCTGGTTTCGGGTGCCTTTATAATCCAATTTGGATCAATCAAATGGCAATAGGGAAAATCCTTGTTAGCCTCAATTATACCAGTAATAGGATTGGGATCAGGACAATCATTAAAACCCAACACCACATCTTTCAATTTCCATTTTTCTGGAGCATCAGGGCTGGCTTTTAAAGCAGCAATTTCAAAACCTAATGGTAAAATTCTGGCTTTGCGAAGTTTTTGAATATTAGAATAACAATAACCTTCCAAACGACAATTCTCTATATCTTCATTATCTACCTGGCGATACGGCGAAATCAATGGCAAATCTCCAACTAAGATATCACCTTGGATCGCCTCCCAGATTGTCATTGGCCGACCAGTTTTGGCAATTTGTAAAACTTTTTGAAATTTTCCATCAATCACACAATTATTAACCCCAATACTACCAGACTCACAGGAAGCAAACTGAGTGGCGACATCAAAGGTTGCTAATTGCTTAATTGGGGTTTTAGTTAAAAGTTTGGAAAATGTAGCCTCAGTTGATTTGAAATAATCAAAAGAAGGACCATTATAATAACCATCACCCGTCAAACCAAGAGACATAGTATCAGTCGGATCATCAGATCTATCCTTAAACAAACCCATGGTTAAAACATTGTTTAATAATTGAGAAATATAAGTATTAGTAAAAGTTCCGATTGCCATAGGCAAAATTTGCGCACTCTTGGAAGCATAGATACCAGCAATTTGTCCAGAAGTTAATTGCCCCTGGCTACTCTGACCAACGGCTTCTACTTCTTTTTTTACCAATTGTGAAGGTGTTTTTACATTACCACTCACCAAACCAGTAATGGCTTTGTAACCCATACCTTCTAATCTTGATAATTGGGCACCAGCTTCTTGAGCTGCCCGAAAATTATCTACTCTTTCAATCGCCCCCATAGCAATCCCAAAATCACTATTGTCTACAGAAAAATTAGTACTAAAAGATTTAGACCAGGCATTACTATCACCATTGGCCAAATCTCTCACCAAAGCGCCGTGTGCACTAGCTCCAGCCTCCAATTGATTCCAAGTACAAGATGGTTTTGGTCCACCCTTACCAGTTGGATCAGGTGGATAAATACTTCGCAATCCAAGAGTAATATTTAATTGAACATTTAAATTGGGAGGCGCACAAAGATTCAAACCGATAGTATCTTGAGCAAAAGTATTAATTGAATCAGCCAAAGCATCACCACCAACATTTTTCAGATAAGTCCCAAAACCTTCTTGAAAAATTACTGGTTTTTTACCAACCGATGCACTGGCGGCGGCTGTGGCAGCATCATAAGCCAAACGACGGATAAAATACTCGGCTCCACTCATCACTGCGCCTAAAGCAGAATTGGTAAGGGCAGCCCCTATAGTCATTTTAACTTCACTAGTTTTGGCTGGTATATCTTCGGTCACTGTCACCGCCTGAGCACTGACTGGTTCAACAAAAAATAAAAAACCAAAAATATTTACCAATGAAAATACTGTCAAAAAAATAATTATTATAAGCTTTTTATCTTTATAGTATTTCATAAAAATTTTGATTATTCACTTGTTGAACCACTTGAATCTTTAGTCATTATTTCATTTAATAAATTTAGCAAAACATCATCACCTACTTTATCAAGGTCTTCTTTACTTATCTGTCCAGTAGAGACTAAAAAATCTCGTAATTGCTGTGGATTAGACATCATACTAGAAAACTTTTCCGCGTCAATTACTTCACTACCCGTAGTAGTGCCAGATTGAGAATCCAGACCTACTTCCACTGGTGTGCTGGTCGCTGTTTCTTCGTCTATAATCACGTCTTCTGATTTTATTTCACTAGGCAATTCTTTTTTTTCGCACACTTCTCTATTTTCAGCACAACTTGGATTAGTACCTCGATCAATTTCTATTTTATCATCGGTACCATCAGAATCAGTATCAGGTAAATATGGACTAGTTTCATAAAAATTAATTTCTTCCCAATCATTCAAACCATCATTATCAGTATCAATACTTTGTAATCTTACTTCATCATCCAACAATACCTGGGCTTGTTCAGTTGTATCAGATAGTCTAACCACAAATGGATTGTAAATAGCATTTCTCATTTGTAATAATCCCAGACCGACAGCCAAAATACCAAAAACTAGCAGTAAAACAAACCCTGTCTTCTGCGTGTTATTAAGACTTTTATTAGATTGTTGGTAATCCATAAAAGGAGTTCAACAATAATATGATTATTATAGCAGAAAAAAAGCTCTACTACAATAAAAACACTAATGCCTGGGGATAAAAATAGCAAAGTAATTGAGTAAATAAAGTAATACAGTGATATAGCAATATAGTAATTAGTATTTTTACCTTATTAAACTTCATTATTTCATTATTTCATTACTAAATAATTCTTTTGCAATTCTTTTCCACTGTTCCACACTCAATTCTTCGGCTCTTACTTTTTCATTTCCTACAATTTCAATTAATAAATCTTTGATCTTTTGATCTTCAATCTTCAAACCCCTAGTCAAATTCCCCCACAATTGCTTTCTCTTATTAGCAAATCCAGCTTTGACAACTCTAAAAAAATTTTCATCACTAAAGGTGGTCGGGTGGTCAGGTGGTCGGGTGGTCAGGTGAAGTATGGCACTATCCACTTTCGGGCTTGGCCAAAAACAGCCACGAGGTACTTTGGCAATTATCTTTGGTTCACCATAATACTGTACAGAAACAGCTAACAAAGACATGTCGCCCGGATGAGAACAAATCCTCTCAGCCACTTCTTTTTGCACCATTATTGTAATACTCTCTGGCTTATTTTCTAACTCTAATAATGTTCTAAGTAAATCAGAAGTGATTTGATAGGGAATGTTAGCTATAACTTTGTACGGAGATAAGTGATAAGTGATAAGTGATAAATTATTTAATGCGTTACCCCAAATTATTTCAACATCACCATAATCTTTTGATCTTTTGATCTTTTGATCTTTAATTCGTTCTTCCCAATACCCCATCAACTTTTTTTCTATCTCCAGCCCAATAACACGCCCCGCCCGCTCTGCTAACGCAAAAGTCAACACCCCAAAACCTGGACCAATTTCAATTACTGTATCATTTTTTTTCAAATCAACTGCCTCAATCATTTTCTTAATCGGCGCCTCAGTAATCAAATAATTCTGACCATACTTTTTTGAAGGGGACAAATTATATTGCTTGCACAGACTTTGTAAATGGGTTGGATGGAAGAGGTCTTTGTACATGGAGTTGGTGATAAATGATAAGTGATAAATTATTCTTTTTCTTTATTATTTCTAAATTTTTTAATTCTACCATTAAGTGTCTTTTTTAAATTTTCATATCCATTAATCAAACCAACAATTTCACTACGTTCTATATACCCTCTACTTACAGCACACAGACAATGACTTTGTGTTTCTTCTATTTCACCCCTCACAATATACAACACCCTAATTTTATCAGCATAGTGATATCTGCCATGTTCCTCAGCTATATTTGCCATAACTGAATTACTGGAATTATTTATTTGTGATCGTAAACCATATTTTTCATAATCAGGAAATCTAACTGATAATTCAACAACTTCTTTTTGCAATTCAAATGCTTTTAACCACAAATCATCCTCAAAAAACTTTTTATACTTTTTCATAAATTAATATTTATCATTCATCACTTATCATTTATAAATATTACAAAAACACCAAACTACAAACTACCACGTGCTCTATTCCACAAGCAAACCATTCACAGAATACCGATTCGCCGCATTCCACAACAACCAACCTGCATTATCATATTTTTCTACGGCATCAATTTGTTCACGAATTTTTGGTCCATCAGAATACTTTGCCCCGATGTCAAAGGCCTGCAACCAAGGACGAACTTTGGCTCTTTTATTTTCAAAAATTGGTAAGCCTTTTTTCATGCCATTATCAATAATTAATCCTGGAATCTCGGCTGGGTTTTCGTAACCCAAAGAATTTTTGGAATAATGTGACGGATACATCATAGGACAAATATAATCAGTATTATCCACGGCATCAACTAAACGTTGGCCAATATTCATATCATCAGTTCGTTCCATAACATAGCCAAACATATCAAGTGAAATCCAGGCTGATTCTTTGTTTAGTTTATTTCGTAAATATGTATAAAAACGACGCATCACTTCATATTTTGGTTCATTGCCAGTATTATAAATTACGAGCTTCATATTACCATCAGATGGAAAACGCACATAGTCAAAATTAATTTCATCAAACCCAAATCTAATCGCTTCTTTGGCAATGGCCACATTATAATTCCACACTTCTATTCTGGTTGGGTCCACCCAAGCCAACCCCTTATGATCCCGCCACAAACCATCCGCCGATGAGGCGGAAGATTTAATCGCCCACTCAGATTTTTTACTGGCGAGGAGTGGATCTTGAAAAACTGTCTGCCGAGCAATCACATAAATATTATGCTCGTGTAATTTTTTTATCAAAGCTTTTACATCTCCCAACCGATTTTCTTTAGTTTTAAATTCCTTTATCCAAAGCAGATTACTATCATACAAAACTTTACCTGAATAATCTTTGACATCAATTACCACAGCGTTTAATTCCGTTTTATCAATTAATTTTATTATCTCATCCATTTTTTTTGGATTGCCCGCTGAATAAGCTGTGAGGTACAAACCTTTGACAATAATAGTTTTTGATTTAACCCGCTCGACTATTTCAACTTTATTTAAATTTAAATCCGCCAAAGACTGAGTTGTACTGGTTTCTACCCATTGCCAGCAGATTAGTAAACTAGCCAAGAGTCCCAGACCAATCGTAATAATTAAAAATAATTTTGGATGTTTCACCATACCAAATTAGTATAACAGTAATTGATAATCTCGACTAGAGATCAGCCGTTTTTATTTTGTAAATCTTTTGACAGTCTAAAAAATAATACTGGTATCAATGCTAAACACAGAGACCAAATAAACACATAATTAATATCTTTGGCGACCAAGACCGCGGCGACTAACAAAATTATTGGGTCTAAAAAGCCTTTGACAAAATTGGCCAGTGATAAAGTGGTAGACCGATTAAATGATTTACTCTTGCGATTATAAAATTCGGCATACAATGGCCAACGCGACATTTCCACCAAAACTGTCACACTATACAAAAATAAAAATACATATTTATTAAAAGGAATATATAAACCAATAACAAATAAAGTAATTGTAAAAAAAACTAATAAATTTAATAGATTAATTTTTTTCTGGAGTAAATTTTTGTCAATAAACTTTTCAATATTTTGATTATAAAAAAAATTGATTGCATGAATTATTGACCAAGAAATACCCAACCAAATAATTGGCAGTTTAATATCAACAAAAAACTTTTGATGAAAACGCCAAACCACAAACATAGAAAGAAAAACCAAAGCTCGGCTAATCATAGCGCGAAAAATTAATGGATCAAATTTTATCAATTTCCAAGCATCTTTCATTACTCCAGCTTCCATTTCTTCCAAATCCATATAATGATTTGGCTCTGTCAATAACAAAGCAAAAACAAAAGCTGAAATCGTAGCCACTATATCTATACCAATAATGACTAAAAATTGCCACTCCAACAAATCTTTGGCAATAAACGCTCCGATCAAAGGCGCAATAATTTTAAAAACGCTCTTGGCCGAATACAGTTTGCCCAACCGTTTGAGACCGCCATCACTATTACCCAATTCGCGATTGGTATCATAGACCAAGGCATCGTCTGTCCCAGAAAAAAATGAATACTGAATAGAAGCAAAGATAAACGCAATTAAAAATACAGTAAAGTTGTGTGCAAAGATAAGTAAGATCCAATGTACTAATGAAAATAAAACTCCGGCAATCATAGTTTTCTTTCTCCCCCAGCGGTCAGCCAAATAGCTAGATGGAATTTCTGACAAAACACTCACTATTCCCCAAATTGCGGAGATATAAAATAGTTGGGATAAACTCAAACCACGATATAAAAAAAATAATGTGCCAATCACATTAATAACCTTTAAATTAGAAAAAGCCTGGATCCAAAACATCCGACCAAAATTCTTTTCTAATTTATTTTTTCTGATTTTATCCATAAAAATAAAATCATCCTAACACCTATAACCTAAAACCTAATCAACTATCACCACGCCTTGTCTCAACACCTTCAACTCACCACTTACCACACTCACAATCGTCGTAGGTGGATTCTGTGCTAAAATTCCATTATCAATAATTACATCTGGTTGATATTCTCTACCTTCATACATTTTAATTATATTAGCAGGATCATACACATCGCCAACGTCAGCAAGATTGGCCGAAGTCGCCACTACTGGTCGACCTAATTCTTCTGATAAATATTTTGGTATGTCTGCATTTGTCACACGAACCGCTACTGTACCATCTGACCCAACAACACCGCTCGCTAATTCAATCTTTAAATCTTTAAATCTTTTAAATTTTCCAACGACCGTCACCGCTCCAGGCCAATATTTCAAAGATAATTTTTCTAAAAGCTCATTCCATTCCAAATATTCTTTCGCCATTTCCACAGTCGGCACAACAACTAACAAAGGCTTATCATTACGTCGGCCTTTAATTTTAAAAATATTATCCACGGCCGACTGATTCGTTGCATCACAACCCAACCCATAACTTGTTTCAGTCGGAAATACTACTGTTTTACCAGATTTGATGTATTCAACAGCTTCAATTTTATTTACAATTTTTATAGACATAGGACTTAGGACATAAGGCATAAACATAGAAACAAAATCCTATGTCTTATGTCCTACATCTTATGTCTTTTTTCGCCAACGCAAATACGCTTCAACAAGTTCATCCAAATTCCCTTCCAACACCGCCACATCATCCGTCGTCTCATAATCACTGCGCAAATCTTTTACCATGTGATAAGGATGCAAAACATAAGAACGGATCTGCGCACCCCACTCTGGTGATTTATACTCGCCACGTAATTTTTGTTTATCTGCCTCATCTTTTTCTTCTTGAATTTTTTGTAATTTGGATTGTAAAATTCGGAGAGCCACTTCTTTATTCTGTTGTTGTGAACGTTCATTTTGACATTGCACAGTTGTACCGGTTGGAATGTGCACAATACGCACTGCTGAATAAGTTGTATTGACTGATTGTCCACCTTTTCCTCCAGACATAAAAGTATCTATGCGTAATTCTTTTGGATCAATTTCTACCATTTCCGATTCTTCCATTTCCGGAATTACTTCTATAAGAGCAAACGAAGTGTGGCGCATTTTTTCGGCATCAAATGGTGAAATCCTAACCAACCGATGTGTTCCATGTTCAGATTTCAAATGACCATAAGGATACTTGCCCTGAGCGATAGCCGAAGGGGTCGCCGCGACTCTAAACACCACTGATTTTATTCCTGCTTCTTGGCCCCGTGATTCATCAAACAAAGTTGTCTGCCAACCCTTTTTTTCACAATAACGAAAAATCATCCGCATGAGCATCTCAGCCCAATCTTGGGCTTCGGTCCCACCACTGCCAGAGTGAATCGCCACAATCGCATTGTGATCATCATACTTTTCCGACATCAAAGTATGAAATTCTAATTCTGAAATTTCTTTAGTTAATTTATCAAATTGCTTTTCAATCTCCTCGCGCAAATTTACTTCTTTGTCTGCTTCATCCATCTTAGCCATTTCTAATAAATCTTTAACTTCTTTAGTCAAACCCACCCACTTAGTTTGTTCATTTTGTAAATAACTAAGACGCTTGCCAATTTTACTCGCCTTTTGTTGATCATTCCAAAAATTTGGTTCGTTCATTTCAGTTTCCAATTTTTGTATCTCTGACTTTTTTTCTTCCAATTTCAACATCACTTGCAAGTCTACAAGTTTTTTATTTAAGACTTCTAAATTTTTAACCAAGTCATGCATTTCCACCATACGGACATAGGACTTAAGACATAGGACATAAGAATTATTGACATTTTACAAGACCATTCAACATTCTACCAATTTTGCGAGCTTTATTTGTCAATTCTTCTGTCTTTTTTATATCTATATATTTTAAATTATAACTAAGGATAAAATAATATTTTGTTTCTTCTAGTGATGTATCAGACATGGTATAAAAATGAATTCTGTCTTTAGGTGTTTTTCGTTTAGTACCTTCTACTATATTTGCCACAATAGAAACAACTGCTCGACCCATTTGTGAAACTAAACCATATAATTCATGTTTAGGAAAATCTTCGGTAATTTTATAAACATCCAAAACCAACTTGTGAGCTTCTAACCACACATCAAGCTTTCGCCATTTCTCAATATCACTCATAGGTCTTAAGTCTTATGTCTACAATATCGCCCCAATCCCCACTGTTACCAACAATGTCAAAAATGTCGCAATAATAATCCCGCCCAAAACATAAGGCCAAGATTTCTTAAATGGAACACCAAAGACAAAAGCAGCCAAAGCTCCAGTCCAAGCACCTGTGCCCGGCAAAGGTACACCAATAAAGATCATGAGCCCAATCAATCCCCATTTTTCATAATCTTTAGCAAATTTTTCTTGAGCTCGAGCCAAGGTCTTAATCCACTTGCCTGCAAAAAATCCCGACTTCTTGGCTATATATTTATGAAATTTTTCAGCAAATAATAAAATGAACATCGCCGGAATGCTATTACCCAAAATCGCCCAGAACATCGCTTCCCAGATCGGCATTTTAAAACCCAAAATCGCCACGGGCAAAGCTAGGCGCGATTCACCCATTGGTGTCATAGCCATGAGAACGGTTGCCAGCTCTGGTGGAAATTGAGCAAAAAAATTGGTTAGTGATTCTAGCATAGACATTTTAAAAAATAACTGGGGAAACAAATCCCGATTTATCAATAAATTTTTTACTAATCACAAAATTCTTATTTATTTTTAGATCAGCTGACAAACGTTCCAGCTTGGTTTTGTCGCTATCAATACCCGAGGATTTAATTTCAAAAGCCATTTCTTTATTTAAAATAATATCAATCTCTGCGGTATTGCGTTTATTATAAAAATTCAACTCACCATAAATAGCCAGCTGATTTACCACAGCATTTTCCAATAATTGAGCATCATTTACTTTACCAATAATATTCAAAAGACCATTGTCACTAAAATAAACTTTCTTCCCTCCTGCCACAGCTCGATCAATACTGTGTGAAAATTTTGGCAATAAGCGAATCATAAATACACCTTGCAGAAATTCAAGATAACTATAAATCTTGGGGCGATCTACTCCCAGTTCACTAGCCAATTTACTCACCTCCATAGCCGACCCTACTCGTGGCACCAAGAGTAATAATAAATCGCGTAATTCACGTATATCTTGATGATCCGAAATAATTTTTAAATCTTTTTCAAAAAATGACTTAAAAATATTTTTTAAAATCATTTGTTTAGTTTCCTGGCCTTCGGTAACTACTACCTCAGGAAAACCACCATATTGTAAGTAGGCTTCATAATCAGGTTCAAATCGTTTAACAGTAAAAATATTCTGTTCCAACAAAATTTTGCTGATATTTTTTTCTTGCGCCTGCTCTAAACTTATTTTATCATGAAAATACAAATATTCTTTAAAATTTAAAGGTGGCAAATCATACAAAAATTTACGTCCACTCAAACTTTCAGGAAATAAATTTTTTAAATAAAAATTTGACGAACCGGTAACCAAAAATTTTACGCCATAATGATCAAGTAAATATTTTATAATTTTGGTCGTCTCAGGAAAATTTTGCAATTCATCAATAAAAACATAAATTTTTTCATCTTTAGTAGCACCTGCCATTTGCTGTAAACGGGCGTAGATATTGCGATAATCAATTTCCTCAAAAACTTTCATATCCAGTGGATTATCAAAATCAAACCACAGCCGTTTTTTCTCATGGCCAATTTCCATATATAATTGTTTCAATAAAGTAGTTTTACCCACCTGCCTCATACCAGTCACAACAATAGCATTTTTATGTTCAATTTGGGCTAAAATATCATAAAAAAGCAATCTTTTCTTCATAGTGTAATAATTTAATTACAAATTTACTCATTTTTGTAATATTATTATAACATAATTTTAAATGAATGTCAAGCACAAAAAAGCCGGCGTGGTGTGCCGACTTTGACAATCTAAGGCGATATCTTATTCTTCATCTGGTGTAGCACAAGGTTCACATGATTCCCAAGGAGCACCAGTCCACATATTACCCTGTTCATTAACTGCCACAACAAACCATCCATCTATTGCATGTTCACATCCTGCTTCATGTTGCTCTGCAATCCAAGAATTTCCACTCCAACCAGTTTTTTCTTCTTCTGGTTTATTATTTTCTCTTTGACAAAATGCTTCAGCTTGCTCTTGATTAGCAAACCATTTATGATATGCACCATTTTTTCTGGCTTCCCTTTCTCTTAAAATACTTGCTTCTAAAGAGTCATTCATATTTTAAAAATTAATAATAAATTAACCCCTATATCATACCCCCCCCGCAGGGTTTTGGCAAATTAGTTATCCACATTATTACAGAACAACAAAAAAACAGAACAACATTATATGTGTTGTTCTGCCTGTCCGCCATAGCTTTAGCGAAGTCGGATTGCTCTGTTTTAAGTGTTTAAAGTATTTTAATTTATTTCAACTTTTTTTGTATTGTTTTTTTAGGTAAAAAATTCTTTTTACTCACCACCGACTTTCCCAAACGTTTTTCTAATTGTTTTCTGGCTCCACCAGCAATTTTACCACCCTCTTGTGCCACTTTTTTATTTTCAATAAAATCTTTTGGTTCATGTTTTTTGGAGATTTCTGTAGTGGCAGTTTCCGCCAGCATATTCAAAACTAATTCCAAATTAGTCATATGGTCTCGCAAATTTTCCTTTTTCAAGTCTTTTAAATTCTTGTATTCCTTGGTAGTTAAACCCGCCCAAGCCTTGGTAATTTCATTGGTTAAAATTGCAAATTCCAAACCTTCCTTTACCCCGCGCACTTCCCATTCATCAGTAAGTGCTTTACGAATTTCAATACTTTTTAAACGTTGATTAATCCATTCTGGACTATAGCCTTTTTGCAGATAAGTTTTTAAAGCTCTGTCAATCGCCAATTCGGGATCGGCAGTTTCTTCTAAACGTTCATAACCAACTCGCGCCAACCAGAGTTTAAATGGTTCAGCATTGGGCGAAGGCACTGATTGAACAAGACGCAACAAAGTTTCGGTGTCAGCCACATCGGTTAAATAATATTTACCGTCAGTTGACATCAATTTCAGTTGGTTACATTTTGTAACCACCTCACTACCCTCTTCTAATAAACGATGTTTTAACACTTTCCAATAATTACGGGCATCAGCACTTTGAGCTAAAACCCTTATCACATCTATAACACTAAAATACCACAGCTCTTTTTTATCATCCCAAATACGCCGAATTTCTTTACCTTCAAATATAACTAATTTTTTATCTTTTGACATAAATTTTGTTTTAAATTTTACACAAGTATTATAACAAAAAAATCAAATAAAAAATACCTCCTCAAAGGTATTTTTTAAATCTCAAAAAATTTTCTATTTAGCCCCGAGATCACGATTGTTACATATTTTTCCTTGACCCAGTGGCACATCATCTGAATAGATTGCACCTTTTGCTGCCTCTGCTTCTTGTCTTCTAAGTAAAACGCTTACCCCTCTTTCTAGTTCTTCACTTATTTCTTTTTCCTTTCATTTCATCTCTTCACAATAATGACCTTCTATTTTTGGCTATTCACAATGTTGACATTTAGGCAAACCTTCCCCTTTTCTAAAAAAAGATGCCCATAATGGAACGTCTTTTCAAACTTATTTTATACCACTTACTCAAAAAATCTTCTAATGGCTGATTAATTATAATTAAACATTGTTATTCTTCATTTCACCAATCTTCTTACCAAGCCTGCCTATTCACGTGCAAACTACTTATAGTAAATTGAAGCGTTTCCATCAATTCCTGGATGCGGCGCGATTCATTCACTTTGCTTTCTTTAATCATCGCAAGTTCTTTTCTTTGTTCCGCGCTCAACGCATTAATCGTTCTTAGATCACTAAATTCATTAATATTTCTAAACTTTCCATCTGCTATCCTTCCTTCTTCATTGAATCGTCTTACTCTAAGATTGAAACTATCTTGAACAACACCCAACTTTTCAGACAAGATTTCATTTATTTGATCTGCCTCAACATAAAATTTTTCAGCTGAACCTAATAATTTTTGTAATCCAGATATACGACTAGACAAACTATTATATTCTTGTTCTGTGAGAACTTCTTCAAACTCACCAAATTTGGCATTCACCTTAGCATCGTTTTCTAGTCTTTCCATTTCTTCACTTTTATTACGCAATCTATTAATAGGTGCTCTTTCCATAAATAAATAAAAAAGAAACAGCCCAATGATTTGAGCTGTTTTGATACTTTTTTTAATCACAACTTTACAAACTTTTCAAACTCTTATTAATACATTCCTCCACCCCCGCCTTCGCCCTTCGGGCTTCGGGCTTCGGGCTTCGGACGGGCAAGCATTCCTTAATACATTCCTGGCATTCCGCCACCCATTGGCATCTGTGGTTCATCTTTCTTTGGTAAATCAGTAATCACAGCTTCAGTAGTCAAAAACATTCCAGCAATTGATACTGCATTTTGCAAAGCACTGCGAGTCACTTTAGTTGGATCAATAATACCCGCGGTCACCATATCTTCGTAATTACCAGTAGCCGCATTAAAACCAAAATTGCCAGAATTCTTTTTTACCTCATTTACTACGACGGCACCATCATAACCAGCATTCTGAGCAATCATACGCAATGGCTCTTCCAAAGCTCGGCGTAAAATTCCCACTGCCACCATTTCTTCATCATCAAGTTGTAAATCATCCAAAGCTCTTATCGCACGAACCAAAGCGACTCCACCGCCAGGCACCACACCTTCATCAATGGCGGCCTTGGTAGCCCCAACAGCATCTTCAATTCTATGTTTTACTTCTTTCATTTCGGTTTCAGTGGCCGCACCAACTTTTATTACTGCAACACCACCAGCCAATTTGGCCAAACGTTCTTGTAATTTTTCTTTATCAAAATCAGAATCAGTTTGTTCAATCAATTTTCTAATCTGTGAAACGCGATCTTTAATTGCCTGTTCTTCACCCTTACCTTCTACTACAGTGGTATTATCTTTTGTAGCAGTAATTTTTCGTGCTCGTCCCAAATCTGCAAGTTCTGTATTTTCCAATTTCAAACCCACTTCTTCGGTAATAACCTTAGCCCCAGTAAGAACTGCAATATCTTGTAACATTTCTTTACGTCTATCACCAAAACCCGGAGCTTTTACGGCGAGAACATTAAAAGTACCGCGCAATTTATTTACCACAAATGTAGCTAAGGCCTGACCTTCAACTTCTTCGGCAATAATTACTAATTCTTTTTTTCCCGACTGAGCTATTTTTTCTAACACTGGTAAAATTTCTTCTACTGAAGAAACTTTTTTATCAGTAATCAAAATATATGGATCTTCATACTCAGCTTCCATACGGTCCGCATTAGTTACCATGTATGGCGAAACATAACCTTTATCAAAGCGCATACCTTTGACTGTTTCAATTTCCATACCAAAAGATTGTGATTCTTCTACCGTAATCACCCCGTCATTACCAACTTCTTTCATAGCGGCAGCAATTTTTTCTCCAATTTCTCGATCATTGGCCGAAATAGCAGCGACGTCAGCGATCTCGTCTAGTTCAACTTTTTTGGAAATTTTATTTTTCAATTCATTCACAATGGCTTCAGTCGCTTTGTGCAAACCACGATTTAAGGCCACAGCATTTACCCCAGCGGTCACATTTTTCAAACCTTCTTTTACAATGGCTTGTGCCAAAACTGTCGCTGTAGTCGTGCCATCTCCCACATCATCATTAGTTTTAGAAGCCACTTCCTTAACTAACTCAACTCCAACATTTTCAAACTTATCTTCCACTTCAATTTCTTTGGCCACTGTCACACCATCTTTGGTAATAGTTGGTGCACCATAACCTCTATCTAATACTACATTGCGTCCTTTTGGACCAAGAGTAATTTTGACTGTATTTGCTAAAATATCAACACCCCGCACCAAAGCTTGGCGGGCGTCATCATTAAATTTAATTTGTTTAGGCATAAAATAATTACAATTAATTTTACTTAACACGACTATCATTTATCACCTATCATTTATTTTACCATCTTTTTAAATGATGATAAGTGATGAGTGATAATAATAATTTTAAAAAATTATTCAACTACCGCCAGTATCTTTTCAACCGACAAAATCTTATACTCCTCTTTCCCCACCTTCACTTCTTCCCCACCCCATTTTTCAAAAATCACTTTGTCACCAACTTTTACTTCCATAATAGCTCTAGATCCATTTTCTAAAAGTTTTCCTGGACCAACGGCCACTACTTCACCCTCCATCTTTTTTTCTTTATCAACTGTTTCTGGTAACAAAATACCAGAGGCAGTCACTTCTTCCTCCTTAATTGGTTTGACCAGTACCCGGTCGCCTAATGGTTTTATGTTCATATTACGTTATCCTGAGCGATCCGCCGATGAGGCGGGGAGTCGAAGGATCCCCTTCTTCATATCGCCCAAATTAAAAATTAAATTATTATCACTCTACAATAACGAGTGCTAAATGTGATATTATTTTACACCATTTGCAAAACAAGTCAAGATTACAAAACTGTGGAAAACAAAACCCATAGTCTGAATGGATGATCCGCAATGTCGTTATATAAAACTGCTGCCTTAATTAGCTTTGGAGAGCCAATCACGGGCTTTGATCTTGTTTAGAGATCTTACTCAGCTTTACCACGTCGATTATAGAAAATCCTACAAACTATGGGAATGATACTGCAAGCCAATACTCGCAGAGAGGCCATACGTCATAGATATTAAGTTTTTCTCCTCCTTGTGGCTTTCTTGATCCGCTTTTTCTGTTAGATCTCCTTTCATTTGATCCAACTGAACCCTGGCAATATTTCTGATAGAAGAATATTCTCTGTTCTACCACTCGGCTACTAACTCTAAACTATTTTAGAGAGTTAAGACTAGCTTTTTATTATGCCGGACACAGGACCAAAAAAGCCCAAAGTAGGAGACAAGCTCAATGTGCCGTACATATATGATCTCGTGATGCCTGTCAGTAACACGAAATCGATGTCGAACACTATGTGCCTGTCGCCAACTCTAGGCTTTTGTAATAATGAATCAAGCTTGTCGAAAGATCCCCTCGACCTTCATTTCAACCACCAACCTAAAGTTGGCTAAGCTTTTATTTAATTGTAAATCCACGACATTATTATTATGCCTCTAAAAAGTACTCCTGTCAAGTCATAAAACAATAAAAAAATGGCTAATTTTAGCCAAATTGTGCATAAAATGTGCATTACCTGGGGAGAGACTGTGTGCTATATTTAACCCACAAAGCCATAAAAACACCAAATATCATTAAACCTATATAGGAAGAGTACAGATAATGGTCAAAAATTAATAAAGGAATAAGGAATAAGGAATAAGGAATAACTTTGAATTTTGTAAATAAATCGAATTTATTAAAACTTTCTCCTTTTTCCTTACTCTTTAAAAACAAAAAACTAATAAAAACAACGACTAACAGTAAAATTCCAACTATTCCCAATTCTGCTAATATTAACAATGGTACACTATGTACTGGCTGATAAACCCAACCTGGTTGCCATTTGTCTAATCTCCATAAAGCCAAAATATAATTACCCGCCCCCACTCCTAGCACTGGATTTTGTTTAATTATTTGCCACGCTTCAGTATATCCAGAAATCCTTTCTTCAATAGAACGACTTTCAGAGATGGTTGTATTACTAGTACGAGTTTGTATAAGAGGAAAATAAATAAAAGAAAAAACAGAAAAAATAACCACGAAAATTAATAATACGGATCGGACATGTCTTTTATTTTCTATATGTGATTTTATATTAATCAACCAATAAACTAA
>DOMK01000012.1 GCA_003510435.1 Candidatus Magasanikiibacteriota bacterium | reverse complement strand
ACCCCTTCGGGGATTCGGGATTAAGATAGACAACTTTCAATTCAGGCACTTCACTCATGAGCTCTGCTTCTACCAAACCCTCAAACGTCATGCCAGCCATGGGGCAACCTACACACATACCAGCAAACTTGATTGTGGCAGTTTTATTAGCTTCGTCCACACTAATTAATTCCACTCCCCCGCTATGCATGGTTAAACGAGGATTGATTATTTCCTCTATAGCTTTTTGTACTTTTTCTTTTAATGTCATAATTTGGCTAAATTATACCCCAAAATATCTCTCTTGACAAGAAAACAAAAATTATATATAATGTGGCCACAAATTACGTCATGATTAGCGGCAATATATGAGTAAGGAGGCATATATTGAACAGCTCACTACCTCTGCAAGGTTAGTCGCCTCAAGTAGTGGAAATAATGATTCAATCTACACCAACAAAATTTGCATTTTGTTACCTGCCTCTACCGGCAGGCGGGCATGTATTTTGTATCTTGAATAGGATATGTCACATAAAAAAGCGGGTGGTTCTACCCGTCTGGGACGAGATTCCCAACCACAATATCTCGGCACCAAAGTTGGTGATGGCGAAACCGTTAGATCAGGCCAAGTCTTGGTCAGACAACGCGGTACCAGAATTCATCCTGGTAAAAACGTCAAAAAAGGTAAAGATGATACACTTTACTCTATCGTTGGTGGAGTAGTCAAATTTAATCAAAGAAAGAAAACCAAATTTGATGGTTCTCTAAAAATGACTAAATTCGTCAATATCATTCCTGGAAAATAATTTTCAATCCCCCTTCTTGGGGGATTTGTTTTCACCAAAATAGAACTCAAATTACCAAAATGACCTAAATACACCAAAATAAATTTATAAAATTTATGGTAATTCTGGCAATTTGTGTTCTATAAATTTATGTTATCAAAACAAATAAAATTCAACAGCCAAAATATCAATATCAATTATCGTGATGATTCTGACTTGTCTGTGATTGATGAAATTTTTGTTGACAAAATGTATCGTTCTGTTGAAAATATTATATTGAATACCAAACACTGTATACTGGACATTGGTGCTCACATCGGCTTATTTTCAATCTACGCTTCTGTCTTAAATCCAAAAATAAAAATCATTGATCTAGAACCAGAACCAGACAACTTTGCTTTGATGAAAGAAAATTTGAAATTGAATCATTGTAAAAATGTTGAGGCAAAATGTCTCGCCGTAATCCCGAGCGAATGCGAGGGATCCCTTTTCAAATCAACAGACGAACAACTTACCACAAATTTATATCTATCAAATAACTCTCATAACCACACCACTTCAACTGGTCACCTAACTACCAAACCACCTGACCACATAACTGTGACAGCCATGACATTAGAAAAATTAATCGGCAATAAAAAAATAGGACTTTTAAAAATGGATATAGAAGGTGGTGAGTTTGATATTGTGAAGAATATGGAATATAGAATATGGGGTATGATCGATTGCATTGCAGTTGAATATCATGAAAATGAAAATAATAAACGTTCTGATTTAGAAAATATAATCCGTTCACATGGTTTTTCCGTAGAACATTTTCCCAATCATTATGATAAGAGGTTTGGATTATTGGTGTGCAGAAACAAAAAAACCTAAATTTAATAAAAATTTGACAAATTTTTTAAAAGGCAGATAATGTTATTACTAAATACTTAACCAAATGATATGGTAGAAGACAAAATAGCATTAAAATTACTCGAAATTGACGCGAGATTGGAAAGTATAAAAGAAAACATGATGACCCATACTGATTATCAAAAAGTTATGTCCATTTTAAATAAATTGATTAAACTAGCAGAAAGACAAATTGAACCGCTTACTAACTTGTCAGTTAAATAAAATATAAAAAAACAGCCTAGAAATTCTAAGCTGTTTTTTAACTAGGTAAATTTTTGGCGTCTACTAATAACTTTTCTATCAATTCTTTTGCTACTGGTTTCAAAAATTTCAAATTTTCTTTACTAAGGCCATATACATTACCGTCGTCAATCGGAGCAGGTCCTTCCCAGTTCCAAACCAGACCTAATGCCACCTTATCAACACCATCTCTACGAGCCCAATCACAAAGTCCAGGGGCAGAAAATGATAATCTAAGTTCAGGGATTTTCATCATTTTTGCTGTATAGGGATGCACCTTATCATAATTAACCCTTGCAAAATACTGCCGAAATCTAACCTCGGTATCTTGTTTAATATTTTCAACCATTTCTTTTACTCCTTCAGTGAATAAATTTTCCATTTGTCTACAATCTCCGACAGTAAAACCTGACTTGTTATATTCAGACTCTGTATAACCTTGAAAAAAAGCATTATCTGGATGATATTCACCACTACCAACCATTGTAAAAAGTTCGTCTGCTGCGTGTCGTCTAGCAGATTTACGATACCCAGCCAATCGTTTAAGCTGTTCCTGAAATGCAGGAAAAAAAGATATTAAATCAGCTTTTAACAATTCTTCTTTTGGTACATCTGGCATATATATTCAAAATTATTTAATAATTTAATTATACTACATCATAAAATTTTTGCAACAATCTCTAAAAACTATTTTGATAAATAATTCTCAGAGAGAGTTTGACGTGGTCCTCCAGTTCCACGTCATTTTCCCTCCTCTCCCACGATTGACCGTGGCGGTTCCCATCTGGGAGTGCGGGACTAGTTGCCAGCCGTGATCTTCCACTCGAGGCAGCAGACCATGTCGTCATCGCCGGTGATGGTGACGAAGGTCTCTCCGGTCTGGAGCAGCCGGTCCACGAGCGGGACGAGAGGGTCGACATCGTAGAAGATGTCGTAGATCGACTCTGCATCCGGCTTCTGGAACTTCGGCCCGTTGTAGTAGGACGCACTCACAATGCGCCCGTCCCACAGACGAACTTCTACCACGACAGGACCGCGAGCCTTCGGGTCGGGGTTGCTAGCACCCACGATGTCCAGAAGCTGACCCATCTTGCTGGCTGTGTAACTCGTCATCGCAATCTTCCTTATAGTGGTTGTTCTTCCTCTAGAGACCGAAAAAACAGTCTCAACTACCTTTTCGTCCTCTAGAGAATAGGACAAAGAATTATAACATAATCTTTAACTTTTGTCAATATCCTCTGTACGGTACACCTTCAAAGGTAATAGAATTACACGTGCGGAAGACGATATTAAAAAAATCAAACCACTTGTTGGATTATCTACAACATAAAAATATGAATGGTGAAATAAAAAAAACAGCCTAGAAATTCTAAGCTGTTTTTAAAATTCTTTAAAAACTTTCAATTTAAGATGGGGGGGGTTTTCAATATATGTTTTACCCCGCCATTATATTTAATAATATTTTTTAATTGTTGTAATGCTTTATCTATATCCCAAAAATTCAAAATTACATAATCAAATAAAGTATTATATTTTATAAAATTTTTATATATACTTTGTGCTCTAACCTTCCTTTTTTTCCAATCAAGTGTGTCTGCTTGCCTAATTTTTTCTGACATTTCTTTGTAATCGGCGTGGACAAAAATTACTTTTGCCATTGGATACATCAATTTTAATTTTTTAATTGCTTGGATATCGGCTACAATAATAAAATGTATTGCCTTATCCATAAATGCTTTATTTAACAAATCGTTACGTACACCATATTTATGTCCACAATAATTATATATAACTGCATATTTATTATTAGACATTTTTTTTACAAAACCTAAATCATCTGTTCCAGATTTTGACTCACCTTTACGTGGTGACCTAGTAGTATCTTTACGATGAATAGTTATTTTTAAATCAGAAATAAAACTTTTAACCATTTTTGTAATCATTGATTTTCCTACACCACTAGCACCATAAATTATATATAATTGAAAACTTTGCATAGTTAATTTAGTTTTATAAGTATATTATTATAAATAAATTCTACCCCAAAACCCATAAAAAATGAGTTAATAGACAAAAATAGGACCTAAAAAGTTAAATTTGTGGCATAATATAGCAATAAATCTAATCTAAATTAATATGCTGTATAAAA
>DOMK01000008.1:38591-38761 GCA_003510435.1 Candidatus Magasanikiibacteriota bacterium | reverse complement strand
CCAGTAATTCCGGATAACGCTTGAGGTCTCTGTATTACCGCTGCTGCTGGCACAGAGTTAGCAACCTCTTATTCATTAGGTACCGTCACGAATTCGTCCCTAATAAAAGCAGTTTACATCCCGAAGGACTTCTTCCTGCACGCGGCGTCGCTCCATCAGGCTTTCGCCCA
>DOMK01000008.1:38168-38291 GCA_003510435.1 Candidatus Magasanikiibacteriota bacterium | reverse complement strand
GACATAGGCCCCTCTCCAAGCAATAAATTATTTACTCCGACGCCCCATGTGGGGGTCGGAGACCATCGGGTGTTAATTCACCTTTCGGTGAGCTATGCCCGTCTTGGAGGTAGGTTACCAATG
>DOMK01000008.1:0-37956 GCA_003510435.1 Candidatus Magasanikiibacteriota bacterium | reverse complement strand
CCAGCGTTCATCCTGAGCCAGGATCAAACTCTTAATTAAAGAGTTTTTTATATCCTACCTATATCACTACAGGTGGATTAAGCTTTTGATCTTGACGTCTTTGCGTTTACTTTTTTGAGGAATAAACTTTTTAAGTGTTTTTACCACATTCATACTGTAAAGAATGTGTTTATATTTTGAACCATCACCTTAGTATTTTCTTAAAAAAATACTTGGTTGTTGTAACTGTAAATTGTAATGTTCGTCTTTCCATTTCAATCCACCTCATCGGTGGATGCTTTACAGAAAGAAAAAAGAGAAACCCATAAAACTGCAGTTGCTCTTTTTTCTTCCCAGTATCACGAGCAGAGCGAGTGACCAGCCTCTGGCTGGTAGCCCTTTCCGCTCAACGACTTAGGAAAATTGTTAGATTGTGAAAAGTGTTTTAATTGCCTGCCAATTCTATACCATTTCAGAAAGCCTGTCAAGAGGTGTTTATACACATAACTGTGTATAAAACCCACTATCATTCCGAATCCACCACAGCTTTCTTGACCGTCTGTAGCTTTAGCGAAGGAGGTAGCGAAGGTGGAGAGGGATCCCTTGTTTAACCACGATAAATGCTTTAAAAAAGCTTTTAATTTGTAAATTTCAATTTTCAAACAATTTTAAATAATTTAATTCAAAAATTATTTGCTTTCTATTATTGACAATAGAGAGAGAAAGTGATAAGGTAAAAAAAATCACCCTTGTTAGGGGAGGTGTCCTATGAGGTTCCAGATCAAAATCCGAGTTCCGGAAAGCGGGGGCGCTACGTTCGTAGCACCGACCGATTCGAGGATTGCTTCAGACGCCCAACTCCTGGTGCTTATGAGCGAATGGCAGGATCTCCTGCCTACTGGTTCGTTCTGTGAAGTCATACTGGACGTCATTGACGACGGTAGCGTGAACTGGCGCTCGTCCAAGCGCAACGGCTACGACATCCTGGCAGAACAGGACGACACCTCAAGACTCGAGAGTATCGCCAAACGCGCCGCCACTGCCTTGGCTGACGCCGAAGAACTGGCCGAAACTGCGGCCAGGGAAGAAGCGATCGAGACCGCGATCGCCGTCGAAGACAACATCAGGTAGCAGAGCGAGGCCAACTTGTGCCTTGACCAAGCTACACCACCACCTGTCCAACCGATTCCGGTTCGGACGTCGTTCCTTCTTTCGCCCCGATTCAAGGGCACCACGCAAACAGCAAGTCCGATGATGACCGAGAGGGAAGACAACCCCTTCGGGAGTCGGAGGGTGGAAGCGTGCGGATAAAAAAATCGCCGCCAGAATTTATTTCTCAAAATTATTTGAGAATTAAACCAAGGAGTTCGGCGATTTTTTTGTTTTATTATTATTTTATACTAGTATACTAATAAGATAAATCAATAACCCTTAGGGATTAAAAACACCCTTAAATAATAAGGGTGTTTTAAGTGGTGGACGGAGGGGGAATCGAACCCCAAGAACTTGGATGATAAGCCAGTTCGCGAACCAATCGCTCTCCGCCCTCAACCCACCGGGCAATATTATATCACAAAATACACAACAAAAGAACTCCCGTAAGGGAGTTCTGGAATCCGGAGCGATATAGTATCGCAACTGACTTATCATCTGCAATAATTATATAATATAAACGGCACTTTGTCAAGTTTGTTGTGGACAGTCTGTTATAAATATCTTAATTTTGTTTTTGTTGTCGCCACTTCTTTATCTCCGCATGATTACCACTCAACAACACGTCAGGCACTTTCCATCCTTTAAAATCCGCTGGTTTTGTATACTGTGCATATTCAACTTCAACTTCGTTTATTCCTTTCTCCTTATTCCTTATTCCTTTATTAAATGTTTCCTCCAAAAGACTTCTTTCATTCCCCAAGACTCCTGGCAACAAACGCGACACGGCTTCAATCATTACCAAAGCCCCAAGTTCTCCACCTGCCAAAACATATGACCCAATAGAAATTTCTTCGTCTACCATGTGGTCAACTACACGCTGATCAATGCCTTCATACCGTCCACAAACAAAAGTTATTTCATCCAACTTACTCCATTGTTCAGCCACGCGTTGATCAAATTGCCTGCCACGGGGTGAAAGTAATACTGTCCGCTTTTTCTTTTTTATGTCTGAACTAAAAATCTTTTTTAATTTTGACAAAGCATCATCTTTTCTAAACGGAATGGCATCCAAACTTTTTAAGGCTTTATAAATTGGTTCTGGCTTCATCACCATGCCTGCTCCCCCGCCATATGGCGTGTCATCAACTGTCTTGTGATTGTCCTCTGTAAAATCACGCAAATTAATTGGATTGATATTTATCAAATTATTTTTTTGCGCACGATTAAGAATCGTCTCATCACAATAGTCAGAAATTATTTTTGGAAAAATTGTTATAATATTAAATTTCATAATACTTTCATCTTAACAAAAAACATACAAAAAATCAATCATTTACACACAGCTCAAATTAATCAAAGACTCGCTTTATAAGCGAGTCTCCGTATAATCTTTTTTTCCGTATTTCCGTGTTATTTCTTACCTGCAATAATCTCCGCTTCAACGTTCTTTGGCACCTCAGCATAATGATCAAATTCCATGGCATAGTTGGCTCGACCCTGAGTCATAGAACGAAGTGAAGTAGCATAGCCAAACATTTCTGACAATGGTACCATCGCGCGTACAACTTTGATTGAACCACGATCAGTCATTTCTTGAATCTGACCACGTTTGGAACTCAAATCTCCAATCACATCACCCATATGAGCTTCTGGAGTAGTCACTTCTACTTTCATGATTGGTTCCAATACTACCGCATTAGCTTTTTTGGCTGCAGCTTGGAAAGCCATAGAACCAGCCATTTTGAAAGCAATTTCTGAAGAGTCAACTTCGTGATAAGTACCATCAAACACTGTCACCTTTACATCCAAAACTGGGTAACCAGCGACCACACCTTTATCAACAGTTTCTCTAACACCTTTTTGAATGGCAGGAATATATTCACGAGGAATCACACCACCTTTTACTTCGTCCACAAATTCAAAACCTGTGCCTGGTTCTTTTGGTTCTACTTTTAACCAGCAATGACCATATTGACCACGACCACCAGATTGCTTAATATATTTTCCTTCGGCTTCGGCACTTTGTTTGATAGTTTCTTTGTAAGCTACTCGAGGAGCACCAATTTTTGCTTCAACACCAAACTCACGCTTCATCCGATCCACGATAATATCCAAATGAAGTTCACCCATACCAGAAATAATTGTTTGCAAAGTTTCCAAATCAGTATGAACTTTGAAAGTTGGATCTTCTTCAGCCAATTTTTGCAAAGCCAAACTCATTTTTTCCGCATCAACCTTGGTATTTGGTTCAATCGCGATGTCAATCACTGGAGTTGGGAAAACAATTTTCTCCAAAATTACTTCGCGTTTTTCATCACACAAAGTATCACCAGTGGTAGTATTTTTGAGACCAATGGCAGCGGCAATTTCTCCACTATACACTTCACTTACGTCTTCACGAGAGTTGGCATGCATTCGCACGATCCGGCCAATTCTTTCCTTATTACCATTTGAAGTATTGATAATATAACTGCCAGCTTTTAAAATACCAGAATATACTCGGAAAAAAGCTAACTTACCCACAAATGGATCAGTCGCAATTTTGAAAGCCAAACCACAAAATGGTTCATCATCATTAGCCTTAATAGGAATAATTTTTTCTTCATCATTGGCATCGTGAGCTTGAATTTCTGGCACGTCTAATGGTGAAGGTAAATAATGAACTACTGAATCAAGCATCAGTTGCACACCTTTGTTGGCCAAAGCTGAACCACAAATTACTGGATACATATCATCTTTCAAAACCAAAACGCGAATGCCTTTTCTTATTTCTTCAATTGATAATTGTTCTCCATTCAAATACTTGCTCATCAAGTCATCGCTGGCTTCAGCGACTTTTTCTGACAATTTGGCTCTGTATTCTTCTACCTTATCTTTCATATCAGCCGGTATTTCTATTTCAATTACATCTTGGCCGTTTTCACCTTCAAACTTAAAAGCTTTTCTATCTATAATATCTATAATTCCAGAAAAAGTTCCTTCGGCACCGATTGGTAATTGGATCGCAAAGGCTTTGTCTGACAAACGTTCTCGGATTGATTCCAAACTCATATAAAAATCAGCTCCCATTTTGTCCATTTTGTTTACAAAACAAACGCGAGGTACTTGATATTTATCAGCTTGGCGCCAAACAGTTTCGGATTGTGGTTCCACACCTTGTGAACCATCAAACACTGCCACCGCACCATCCAAGACACGCATTGATCTTTCTACTTCCACAGTAAAGTCTACGTGGCCGGGAGTATCAATAATGTTAATGCGATGATCTTTCCAAAAACAAGTGGTCGCGGCTGAAGTGATAGTAATACCGCGTTCCTTTTCTTGTTCCATCCAATCCATTTCGGCCGCACCTTCATGAACTTCACCGATTTTGTGTTTTTTTCCAGTATAAAACAAAACCCGTTCCGTGGTGGTGGTTTTACCCGCATCAATATGGGCACATATCCCAATATTACGAGTTTTTTCTAATGAATATTCTCGAGGCATAAATTATAAGCATTGATTAAAACTGATTAAAAAATGATTTAGACAGAAATTATTTCAGTTTTAATCTCTGTTTTTGATCTGTCTAAATCAATGCTATTAACGACGTGCAAAATGAGCAAAAGCTTTATTTGCTTCAGCCATTCTATGGACATCTTCTTTCTTCTTCATAGTACCACCAACACCTTCCAAAATATCTAACATTTCAGATGATAATTTTTGCATCATGCTTTGTCCTTTTCGAGCTCTAGCTGCGCCAATCATCCAACGGAAAGCCAAAGCATTTTGTCTTTCTGATGGCACTGGCATTGGCACTTGATAGTTGGCACCACCAACTCGGCGTGATCGAACTTCTACTGAAGGGCGAACTGCTTCCATAACAGTATCAAATAATTTTACTACATCACCCTGTTTTTTTTCTTTTAAAACTTCCAAAGCGCCATAAACAATCTCCTGAGCTGTAGTTTTTTTACCTTTTTCCATTACCATATTAACAAATTTGGCAATCAAAAGATTATGATAAATTGGATCTGGTGCAATTACGCGTTTAGGGATTTTTTTTCCTCTTGGCATACAGTAAATGCTTAAAAGGCTTAAAATGCTTGAAAAGCTAGAAAAAGCTTTCATAACATATTTAAACCATTTTAGGCCTTTCTGGCTTTTTAAGCCTTTCTGGCCTTTAATTATTAATTATTTCTTAGGCCTCTTGGCACCATAGAGAGAGCGACCTCGTTTTCTTCCCTCTACACCTTGGGTGTCGTAAACACCACGAACAATATGATAACGCACACCTGGCAAGTCTTTTACTCTACCACCGCGGATCATCACGATTGAGTGTTCTTGTAAATTATGACCTTCGCCTGGAATATAGGCGATTACTTCCACGCCGTTAGATAATCTAACTTTGGCGACTTTACGCAAAGCAGAGTTTGGCTTCTTTGGCGTAGCAGTATACACTTTGGTACACACACCACGTTTGAAAGGAGCTCCACGGCGCAATTCTGTCTTTTTGCGATGCAGTGAGTCATAGGTAAACTGCATAGCTGGGGACTTTGATTTGGTCCGTTTGCTACTTCTGCCTTTGCGTATGAGTTGATTCATTGTTGGCATAACAAATGCTTACAAGGCCGACAATGCGGACAATGCGGACAAGGCAAACGAATTGTTTGTAAGCCTTGTAAGCCTTGTAAGCCTTTTAAATAATTAATTAAAAAACATACTCTTGAAACGAAGTATGTTCGGATGAAAGCTTAAGTAAGGCAAAAGCTAGTCCGAACGGCCCTATATAAAGGTCTTCTCCCGACTTAGTCGGGATACTCCGTCCTCGCTCTCCATAGCCTTGTGCGAAGGAGAGTCTTTTTAAGTTGTCCATATATTACTACAAAGAATATAACCTGTCAATAGTTAACATGTGTAAATAAAAAATCACCCCAAGTATTCGGGGCGATTTTTTATTTTGTAAAAATTTTTATCAGCCTGCCCGCAATGCTAGCGATAGCAGGCGGGTGAAATCCCTGCTCACGCAGGCAGGATTATTCCTTATTCTTTATTCCTTACTCCTTCTTAAAAGAACCCCACCCCACCCGTAATCAACAAATAAATAAACTGAATAATGGGCGTAATAAATTTAAAACCAAAAAATATAAAAGCTAATAAAATCACAAAGCCATACTGCTCTAGCATCATTTTTATTTTGTATTGTGAATCTGGCAAAACTGCAAAAAGAATTTTGGAACCATCGAGTGGTGGAATTGGTACCAGATTAAACACCGCGAGTAAAACATTGGCATACACAATGACTGACACCAAACCAACTAAGTTGGCCATGAATTGTGAGGTAAGTGGGATAAACCTAACCAACAAACCAAACACCAAAGCCAAAGCTAAATTTGAAGCTGGTCCCGCAATCGCTACCAAGGCTGGTCCCCATTTTTGATTGCGTAGATTATATGGATTGTATGGTACCGGCTTGGCATAAGCAAACAAAAACTTGCCACCAGTAATAAAAAATAATAATAATGGCATGAGTAGTGTTCCCCACTTATCAATATGCACGCGAGGATCCAAACTCAACCGACCAGCATATCTCGCTGTCGGATCACCTAGTTGATCGGCCATCCAGCCATGAGCATACTCATGAATAATGGACGAAGGTATGATTACAACTAAGAAAAATAATAAAGGTAAATATTCCATAACATTGATTTCACTGAAAAAAATAATGATTTCACAGATTGTTAAAAGTTTTGTCGGGCTAGTGGGACTTGTCCGCCAGAGGACGGATCCGCCTTTGGCGGAAACCCACGGCCTCCCCGAGTAATCGGGGCGCGCTTGTCGGGCTAGTGAGATTTGAACTCACGGCCTCATGCACCCCATGCATGCGCGCTACCAACTGCGCTATAGCCCGTTTGAATTTACATTATACCAATCATAAAGAAAAAATCAAGTATTAAAAAATCCCCTTACGGGGATTTTTTTACTTGTGAATTGACTTTAAGTCCCGTGTTTCGGGATTAGATGTTCAAATCAACTGCACTGGTATCAACGTCATCATTGTTGACGGCTACTGGAGCTGCCATATGTCTTGGGCCACGACCACCTTCTGGTTCATTGATTTTCAAGTTAACGCGAGCGTTATTCTTGGCACCAACGATTTTTAAAAGGGTGCGGACTGAACGAGCAGTTTGACCTTGTCGGCCAATAACATAACCCATATCGCTTGGATTGATATCCAATACGAGCAGGACACCACGTTCATCAACAGTACGTGTGACCTTGACGTCATCTGGATTGTTTACAATCGCTTTGATGACGTACTCTAGAAAGATTTGATCTTGATCCATATCCTCTACGTCTAAATTAATAAATTACATATTTTATAATGGATTGACCACTACTAAAACTGTGCGAATATTATAATACAAAGTAAAAAATAAGTCAATATTATAATTTGTTAACAAAAAAACCGCCCACATGGACGGTTTAAATATATTATTTTTATTGAGCTGGTTCAGCTGGTTTTTCTTCTTCACCTTCGCTTTTAACTTCAGGAGATTCAGTAGCAGGGGCAGATTCAGCCGGTGCTTCTGTTTTTACTTCTTCCCCACCTTCGCTTTTAGCTTCGGTGGATTCAATGGCAGGAGTAGATTCAGAAAGTGCTTCTGTTTTGACTTCCTCAACAGGAGTGTTGGTCTGTTGTTCTGTTTCAATGTTTTTTTGAACTTCAGCATCAGCTTTAGCTTTTTCTTCTGCGGCTAATTTTTCTGCTTCAGCTTTGACTTTAGCATCTTCTTCAGCTTTCAATTTTGCCTCTTCAGCTTTTTTCTTAGCTTCTTCAGCCTTACCTTTTTCTGCTTCCATCTTAGTCTGGCGTTTCTTGCTAATTTTTACCGCTTTTCTTTTGGCACCAGTAATAACCCCGGCATTAATCAAAATATTATTTACAGTTTCAGACATTTGGGCGCCAACTGATAGCCAATATTTAATTCTATCAGCTTTTAATTCAACAATTTTATTTTTTTCTACTGGGTTATACATCCCAAGTATTTCCAAACTACCATATTGGGTATCATGCTTCTTTTCAGAAACAATCAAACGATATGATGGTCTTTTTGTCTTTCCAAGACGTTGTAAACGAAGTGTTAACATAACAATTTTATAAAATTTAACTTTTGTCCTTGAGAGCACCCAATCGTGACATCGGGTTTCTTGTAATTTTCAAGTGTCCGCATTATAGTATATAAAACATTTATTGTCAAGGAGTAAATACGTGTTCATCAAAAATATACAAAATACACGTAACAAGATACAATTTTGAATCTTATTATGTGTATTTTGTATCTTGTTACGTGTATTTTGAATTTTGTCACTCACTTATCTTCTCTGCTTCTCCCAGCTTTACACTGAGTAAATGAGAAATACCTTCATTACCCATAGTGACACCATACAGAGCATCGGCCGCATGCATAGTCGCTCGATTGTGGGTAATAAGGATAAACTGTGATTGTTGAGATAATTCTTGCAAAATCTTGGTAAACCTCAGAGTATTAGCTTCGTCTAGAGCGGCTTCCACTTCGTCCAAAACCACAAATGGTGATGGGTTGGTGTGTAAAATGGCACAGACAAGAGCAATAGAAGTCATAGTTCTCTCTCCCCCAGACAAAGCCTGAATATTTTTTATTTTCTTACCTGGTGGACAAGCCGACACATCAATCCCAACAAGAATTTTTTGTTTATTACTTTTTTTATTTTCCACTTGTTCTTCTGTATTGTTATCCAAAATTTCTATCTCCGTGCCCTCCATTTCTTCCATGCTCTCCGTGTCGTCACTCACCTCGCCATAAATCTCTGTCATTTCCGCTTTACCACCTTCAAATAATAATTCAAAATAACGAGAAAATTCTTTTTTAATTTGTTTGAAAGCTTTATCGCGTTTTTTCTTCATCACTTCATCCAAATCTGCAATCATAGTTTCCAAATCAGCCATCGCTTTTTTCAAATCATCTAATTGCATAACCAAACCATCATGACGTTCTTTAGTTTGTTCATATTCAGCTACCACTTCTTCATCAATCCCACCAATCAAACTTAATTGATATTTTAATTTTTGGATATTTTGCTGAGTCTCGTCCAACTTGTCTACTGAGACTAATTTTGGTTCGCGTTCCAAAATGGCTGGCAAACCAGTATGCAGTTCTTGATACACATCATTGTTCAAATCTTCTTGCTTGGTTTCCAACTTAGCCACTTCCACGCGCTTTTCATTGCGCACATCAACAATTTTATTTAATTTTTGTTGTTCTTCTTGCATCACTTCTTGCAAAGCAAAAATTCTCTTTTTCTTGGCTTCTTCATTTTTATTAAATTCTTCAATCCTATCTTCGGTATCTTTTAATTCTTTTTCTAAAATCTTAACTTCTCGATCCAAACCATCTTTTTGTTTTTGGACATCTTTCATGCTCGCACTAATTTCTTCTGGACTCATGGTGTAGAGAGACAGCTCGTGTTCCATAGAAGAAAGTTCGCGATCAATATCTTGTTTTTGGGTACCAAACATATCCGCTCGACTGCCAGCAATATGAGCTTGGGATTGTAATTCACGCATTTCATCTTGAGTTTTTTCGTATTCAATTTCTAATTTATTTATTTTTTCTTGCAAAGCGGTAATCTCTTCTTCATAATCCATAATTTCACCTTGCACTAAATAAGGTGAATCCTGATGAGAAAAACTCAAACCCATTTTTCTTTCTTTTTGGCGGAAGCCACCTTTCATACTACCACTAGTTTCCAAAACATCACCCTCTAATGTCACCATCCGTACCCGACCAATGCCAATTTCCCGCGCGACATCAATACTATCTACGACAAGAGTATTACCCAAAACATAAGAAAAAATATTAGAAAACTTATCACCATATTTTATTAAGTCCGTCGCCAAACCATAGACACCATTTCGGCCTAAAAATTCTTGGATATCACCAGACAAAAATCTGGGTTTAATTTTTTCTAATGGCAAAAACGTGGCCACACCCAAATGTTGGTCGCGCAAATATTGAATGCTGGCCTGCGCAGTCTTATCACTATCAACCACGATTGAGGAGAGATGCCCACCAGCCGCTACATCCAAAGCCATACGATATTTTTCTTCTACTTCACCTAATTGTGCTACAGTTCCATAAATATTACCCAAGCGATGGCGCTCTTCCAAAACTGCTTGCACCGCTTTTAGTCCAGAATATTGCAAATAATTTTGTTCGCTCTTCATCTGGACCATGCGTTGTTCTATTCCAGCAATCTTACTTCTAGTTTCTGTACGGGCAATGGATAATTGTTCAATTTTTTGTTTTTGGGTGAGCATGGCTTCGCCAGTCTTGTCTACCAAACTTTCTGCCTGAGACAATTCTTTATCAATCTTGGTTTGTTCCAGTTTAAATTCTTCAATCTTACTATTGAGCCAGCCAATGTTTTGTTTACCGACTTTGGAATATTCAGTTTGTAATTTGCCTTGTAAAACCGCCCGTTCCCGTTCCAAATTATTTTTTCGGCGTGACACATCTTGATATTCTCTTTGTAAATTTTCAAATTGATCTTGACGTGATTCTTCTTTTGCTAAACCTGCCAACTCAGTTTGGACAGCAGTTAATTTTTCATTGATGCCATTATATTCTTTATTAACATTTACCAATTCCTGAGTTAGTTCGTTCAAACTAGTCTGATTGTAATTATACAAAGTTGCATAATATGATTCTTGATTGGCTCGCAATTCTACTTCTACATCTTTGCGTTGTTCCAATTTTTTTACTTGGCGAGATAAAGTCCTGAGTCTTGGAGCCACTTCGTTTAATAACAAATCAGCCTGATCAATATTTTCTTTTGTCCGACGTAATTTGAGAGAAGACTGGTGACGTTTGATTTGAAATTCTTTAATACCAGAAGCTTCATCAAAAAAATCTTTTCTTTCCGCTGGTGTTTGCAAAAGCATTTGATCAATTGTTCCCTGACCAATCACTGAATATGAACCCTGACCAAACTGCGCCTTGGCTAATAATATTTGTAAATCAAGCAAACGCACGGCATTGCCATTGACTAAATATTCACTATCACCACTCCGATAATACCGACGAGTAATAACCAATTCATCATATTCTATATCCACGCGTTTATCACTATTATCCAAAATCAGGGTGACGCTCGCCATCCCCATCTGACCTTTTGATTCTGAACCGTTAAAAATAATATCTTCACCTTTTTTTCCCCGAATCGCCTTCATACTCTGTTCACCCATCACCCAACGAATGGCATCAGAGATATTACTCTTGCCTGAACCATTTGGTCCGACAATTGCGGTCACAGTATGGCCATTAATAGTGCTCTTGGGAAAATCCAAAACTACCTTATTGGCAAAGGATTTGAAACCGTGGATTTCTATTGACTTTAAGTACATAAATTAAAAACTACTGATATCCTGATAATCCGGATCAACGGATACGACTTGTTATCAGTAAATCAGTATTATCAGAAAATCCGTAGTTTAAATATTATACACTTTTCTGCAACTCTTGACAACTTTCTCACCTTGTTATATAATGCCAAGCTTTGTCAAAGGAATAATAAGTTGTTTTTACAACACTCACCCTTTATTCCTTATTCCTTATTCCTTAATCCTTAGTAAGTTATGCCCCAAAGAATCGCCAGACAAATTTATAAAGAAGTGGAACAAGCCAAAAAGATCTTGCTTGTCCCTCACCAAAATCCAGACGGAGACGCCCTCGGGTCAATTTCTAGTTTTGTATATTATCTACGTCGCTTGAACAAACCTCACACTGTTTTTTGTTTAACTGATTCTTCGGCCAAACTACATTCTCTACCTCATATTGTAGAATTTTCAAGTGATGAATCGGTTTGGGATGATGCTAGTTATGACCTAATTATTGTCCTTGATTCTGGCGATCTAAAATATGCGGGTATAAAAAAATTTGTTGAAAAATTAGAACATGACCCAACGATTATAAATATTGATCATCATCCGACCAATACATATTTTGGCCATTGTAATTTGATAATGGATAAAGCCTCTTCAACCGCAGAAATTCTTTATAAATTTTACCGCCACAACAATATTGAAATTGACAAAAACATGGCCGCTTCGCTTTTGACCGGACTCATTACAGACACAGAAAATTTTACTAATCCAGGAACATCCAGAGACTCATTAAAAATCGCGAGTGATTTAATTAAAAAAGGCGCGAATTTTAATTTGATAAAATCTTGGTTTTTACGCGACAAAAGTATTTCCTCATTAAAACTCTGGGGAATTGTTTTATCAAGATTAAAAAAACACGAGGAACATGAAATTGTTTATACTTATGTAACACTAAAAGATTTGGCAGAAAATGAAGCTGATGAATCTGAATCCGAAGGCATTGCCAACTTTATGAATAATCTCGGTGATGGCAAAGCCAGTTTGATTTTGAAAGAAAAAGACGATGGTAGTATCAAAGGCAGTTTTAGAACCACACGCGATGATTTTGATGTCGCCCAAATTGCTCAGGCACTAGGTGGTGGCGGACACAAAAAAGCCTCAGGTTTTAGTCTAGAGGCAAATTCTATTGACGAAGCTTTGGAAAAAATTTGGGAAGCGATTAAGACTTTGGGGTAAGGTCTCTGACCAAGTAACATTCATCTTGAATTTCATAATCATTGAAAGCCAAAGAATTCTCTAATGGAATTTTCTTTTCATCTTTTTTATATTCAGATCCTACATAACTATTTATTTTTTCTCTATTACTTGTAGTCCCAGGGGCACCTGCTACTAATACTTTAACAGCGCCAACTCTTTTAGCTGTGTTTTTGGCTTTATCAAAAACTTGTTCACAAAAACTTTTACCTTGCAAAGTATTTAGATATTTATCCCGAGGATTTAAACCGCGAACAATAACTACTTTTTCACCCGCTTTGGATTTTGTTTCAATAAATAAAACCGCACCCATTATTTCTTGTTCTTTTTCCTCCCCAGTCACAAATTTATATGGTGTAATATTTGGCCAGTCACGTAAAAACATATCCTGATTAGTCCAACAAGCATCAGCATAATAACCACTCAATTCACCGACAAATCCTCTGTCTGGTATCATTCTTATGTTTTGTGCCCGACCAGCCAATTCACCTTCCAAACCCTTTAAAAATTCTACAATTTTATTAGTAGTTAAATTTTTGGCTAGACGACTAGCCTCTGCCACTGTAGGAAAATTTTCTTCATCACCACCAAAGTATTTTTTAATAGCATAAAGCACTCTTTTTTCGCCTTCTTCACCTTGTCGCCAGTCACCAGTCAGTAAAATATGCTGTTTAATCACGTTTTGAATCATATCTCTGACATATTGCAGTCCTTCTAAATTCGCCTGCTCATTGATATTCATTTCATTTGGCATTTCCGCAAAACCAGAATGTCCTTCAATTACTCGACAAAATAATATGGCGCGTAAAAATGGAGAAGTAAAAGAACTCTCTGATTTAACACCAAGATCAATTTCCAACTTCATTAATAATTTCATTATTTTATTTACATCAACTGTTTCAGTCACTCCTACCAAACAAACTCCTAAAATATCTTTTCTTTTTTGTAAATGTTCTATCTTTCTAGGATTACTACCTGGTTCAAAAACAATACCATCAAGTTCTTGCTTTAAAGCAATTAATAATTTTTGTTTAAATTTTTCAACACCACCATTTTTTGCTAATTCATGAGCATTGACCAAATCATTTCTTAACCGACCATATTCTTCTTGGCAATCACCAAAATCTAATTTTTTCATTTCTACTTTGTCTACAGACAAAGTTTCTTCTTCATAACCCGCAGATAACGGTGCAATTTTTTCTCCTTTTTGCAGAGTATAAAATTCCCGGTGCATGACTCTAATATCTTTACCTTGTCTAGCCCAACGACTGGTTTCAAATCTAGTTTCAATTCTCAAAACATCATAATCAAAATTGGTCATCTCTTCTGGTGCCGGTATTTCACCCTTGATCAAAGCTTGTCTAATTTTGATAGATCGTTCGCGCAATTTCTCCACTGTGTCTAGACCATCTTGCAATTGTTCTGGTGGCAATTCTTTTAAACGTCCATTTTTTTGATCAATAATATTTTTATAATATTTAAATAAAACATCTGAAGTTGACACACCAAACTCTTTTACATAACCAGAAAAAACTTCGGCGCTATTATCATTTAATTCAAAATTATGTTTATCATAAAAATATTGCAATAATGGTGTCACATTATCAGTCCCTTTACCTTCTTCACCTGTTAGACCTGTAAAAGCCAGTGGATGAGTCTTTTCAAAGTCTGCGATAAATCTCTTTCTCACGCCACCGTCTGCCAAAAAGTAAGATAATAATTTATCCTTACCCATTCTACTACTCAATATTAAAAACAATTTATCCAACATTTTAAATTTAACACATGCACCAAATAAAAGTTCAACCTCTCCATTTGATAGTGATATCTTTTCAACAGAAGACAACTTCAAAAAATCAAATAACCTATTGTTCTTATTTGTCACTCTCCCAAAAAATAATCTTCTCTGTGAGTCAGACAAAAATGATTCATACACAGAAAATTTTTCTATAAATTTAATAAAATCATTATCCATTAACTTATAGACTAAAGCATCAGATACTTCTATACTGTCTTCCCTTTGTTCATCACTTCTCAGATTTCCTAGAGCCCACCAAGCATCTTCCGCTGACATTTGTTTTACCAAATATAACCGCTGTTCTAAATTTAAATTTAATTGATTACTGAGCACAAAGGCAAACCGTATATCAAAACCTTTTATCCTCTCTAAAACTTCTGAGATATCACCCACAAACATATGCAGACTCAGTTCATCTTTATCTTTAAAAGCGCAAAATGCTAATAAACTTTTCGGATCTAAGTCAATAAAAGCCTTAACCAATCTTCTCTTTCTATCATCAGAGACCTCTTGTGTGTGTCTAAACATTTCCAACACTATCTGGGGTGAATGTTTTAATAATTTATTAATCATCACATCAAACTGTTCTTCATTCAATACGCCACCATATCTTTCTGTCAATAAAGAAAAATCAGTATAGCTAATAGAGCTATTTTCTGGATCACTCTGTTGAAAAATTTTAGTAATAAATTTTGGACTATTTATCACAGCAGACAAAACTCTACCCCTTTCCTCTTCGCCTTCAATATCAGATAATTTTTCACTTAAAAAATGATCTTCAACTACACCAGCTAATGCATCTTCCTTACGCCGTTCTTTCCAATATTCACCCTCTGTAAATGATGATTCAAATAAACTTAATTCTTTAGACTTTTTCATTTGTTCATCATTAAGAGCCAAACCATAGTTTTCTACATTGGAAAAAAGATGGGCTAATTGAGAATAGCTATCTAAACACGAAAGAACACTATCAAATTTGGTTGATAAATAATCCATTGCCTCATCATCCATTTCAGTTCTTTGCCCTTCATTCTTCCAATAATAATCAAAAATATTTAAGAATAAGGATGCCTGATTACCTGTTTCTAGCTGTCCCATTACTTGTCTTAAAAAACGTTGTCTAACTTCTGACGACAATTTACCAAGTATATGCCTTGCATCAAACGTGCCTTCACCAAAAACATCTTTCTCCAACACAGTATCAGAATCAAACAGACTATCTCTTTCCTCATTAGTAAGATAGCCCCAACCATATTCCAACACTGTTAGTTTATTTTTAATTCCAGCAATAAACTGCTGACGTTTTTCAGCTGGATAATCTTTCAAAATTTGAAAAAAATAAATAATATCTTCCTGACCCATCACCGAACAATCACTATAATTTATTAACGCCTTCTCTCTATCTTCCGAATTCAAAGCGCCACAATCTTCAGTTTGTTTTTCAAGAATGGCTTTAGCTAACTTTCTTGAAGATAAACCTTTTGACATATTGTCTAAGCACTTATCGACACAAGATCTCTGGTCAGATTTATTTATTGGAAATTCTAAAGCCCGACTTAATAGCTCCACATTACTATCAAAAAATAATATGTATGGATAATCTTCTAAAATACGGGACAACAACTTAATCTCTTCTGGCCTTTTATCTTCTAATTCGTTATCTACTATATAAAAACCTTTACATTGCTTTATAAATTCATTAGCTTGCTTTTGAGTTAAAGCAAACTGACACAAATAATCTTCTAAACCTGCTACCTGTTTTAATCCTGCATCTCTTACATCCATTACTGAAATCACAATTTTATCTTTTTCAATGTCAGAAAGTTTGACAAAATCTTGTTTAAAAAATTCTAAATGATCAAAAATCTTTGTCGGAGCAAACTTTCTATAAGCCTCAAATAGTGTATGTACTTCATCTGGCCTCATTTCACCGGTACCAAACAATTTATCAGCCTGGAACAATGTTAGTAGCGACTCTCTATTTCCCAAATTACTAATTTTTCTAAACAATTCGAGTTGCTCTTCTGGTTCACAATCAAACTTAGCCTCACGTTCGTAATAATTTCCTGGATTATAGTAAGACATAGCCACCAAATCTGGATACTTTCCTAGTCTATCTTCAAAATATCTGGCTCTAGACTCATTTAATTCCTTTTCTGATAAAGACTCTCGATATTCCTCGACCCAATTACTAAAACCACCAATAACATTATTATATATTAATTCTGCCAACTTAGGTAAATCTGGACAACTAGGCGTCTTGGCATAAATTTCAACTGCTTGTTCCAAATTTCCTTGTCTTAAAAAACTTTCCATTAATAATTTTGCTATCAGATAAATTGTGTATTTGTTATGTTCATATCCTGAATTATCAATGCCATTATTTGAAAAATATTTATCAACTAGTATAAAAAAACTCTCGATATCTCCATCGGTAAACAAAAATTTATTTTTTTTCTTTTTTCTCTCATCATCTTGCAAATCATTAAATTTTTCTTCTTTTTTACTTAACTTCAAATATAATTTACCTAACAATCCATTTATCTTAACCTCTGAAAGAGGTTGTTCAAATTTTTGTCGCGTCTTTTCCTTGAATTTTCCAAAAATTTCCTTTATTTTTTTTAACCATTGATTCTGTAAACTCTGAGCCTCCTCCACTACTTCTGCCATCTCCGCTGCCTCTGGAGTATCTGGATGTTCTCGGACAAAACCATTTGCCTCTGTCACCAACTCTGCCACTTCAATCTCTACTCTAGCTTCAACTGCGTCGACATCAAAACCAACCTCACCTGCTGGCTGGCTTTCAACATCTTCTACTGCGGTTTCCACTCCCTCTGGCACTTGTCCTCTTAATTGTGGATCATCATCAGGCATAATAGTCTTTCAAATCAGTGATATTTTTTAATACTTTGCTTTGTAATAACAGCGATTTTCTTTTGTCATACTTCTTTAAAATTTCCAATTGTCTTTTTCTTAGTTTAACCAATTCCAAATCAAACCACTTTTCCAATTCTAACAGGTCTTTCTTTTGTTTTTGGTTTATTTTTATCTTCATAAGTCTTTACTAGTCTAGCAAAAAAACCGCTGAAAAACAAGGGAATTTAGCTATTGAAAAAAAATATTTGATGCGGTACAATAAGATCATAAGAACGAAGATCAAAAGATCACATATGTACAAAGAATTTTATGATTTAGATATTTGGAAGCAAGGATACAATCTATTGATGAATATATATGATATAACTGAAAAATTTCCAGATTTTGAAAAGTATTCTCTTACCTCATAAATAACCAGATCAGCTAATTCTGCAATTGCTAACATGGCAGAATCGCATGGAAGATTTAGTTTTGCTGATAAAGTTAGAGTCTTATATATTAGTAGAGGAGAGATAACTGAAACTAGAAGTCACTTGGCTGTTGCCTATGGTAGAAAATATATAAATAAAGAAGAATTCACAAAAATAAATCAGGGTTACAAACAACTGATAAAAGATCTTAATAAATATATAACTAGTTTAAAAAAATGATCTTTCTGATCTTTTGATCTTAGATCTTCATAAATTATAAAAACTTAACTCAAATAAAATTTCAATATTATGAACAATAATAAAGAAAACACAGTCCACTCCCAATACCTCATCCCCACTGTTATTGAAAAAACCAATTACGGTGAACGCGCTTATGATATCTATTCTCGTCTTTTGAAAGATAGAATTATTTTTCTTGGCTCAGAAATAGACGACGGGGTGGCCAACGCTGTCATTGCCCAAATGCTTTTCTTGGCCAATCAAGATCCAGAAAAAGATATAAAATTATATATCAATTCTCCTGGTGGTTCGGTCACCTCTGGCTTAGCAATTTACGACACTATGCAATATATCAAGCCAGATGTGTCTACGATCTGTATTGGCATGGCTGCTAGTATGGCATCAGTTCTTTTGGCCGCTGGTGCCAAAGGCAAAAGATTTAGCCTGCCAAATTCTGAAGTTATGATTCACCAAGTCATGGGCGGTATGCAAGGCCAAGCTAGTGATATCAAAATTCATGCCGAAAGAATTTTAAAAATTAAAGAACGCTTAAATGAAATTCTCAGTAAACATACTGGTAAAGAATTGAAAACTGTGGAAAAAGATTCTGATCGTGATTATTTTATGAGTGCAGAAGAAGCAATGAAATATGGTGTGGTGGATAAGGTGATTGAATAATCAAAAAAACATAAAAACAATAAATCAAAAAATCACCCCGAATACTCGGGGTGATTTTTGTGCCCTCCTTGTTCGTCGAGATTTTAACAAGACGAATTTTTTCCTCCTATTCCCTACGGGGGTTACTCAGCCACCAGCCTTTCACCCCTCCATATATGAACCGCCTTTAGACAAGACGGACCAAATTCCATTTTTTCTCCCGTGATTAAACATCACAGGCTGACGACAGAAGCTTGGTATGCTCTGCCGGTAAGATCACTTCTTGGGTGACGGCGAGGTGCACGTGCCCGTGGTCGGGTTGCACGTGCCGACCACCAGCTGGCCATCGATGAGGGTGGCGCAACCACCCTGCTGGGTCAGCAGAGTAGCCCTGTTGATGGTAGCACAGTAACCGTCGAACCCTTCGACGGCCTTGCAGCTGCCCAGGAGGCACTTGCTGCCCCCCAGACCGTCGAGACTGACGCAGTCTCGAACGCCGTCGGTCCTGACAGTGCAGGCCAGGACGACCTCGTAGTCCACGACGTCGTTGGCCGTGTCCTCGTCCGTCGTGTCGCACGACGACGGCCCCTGCAGGTCCATGCCGTAGTCGCACGCCACGAACGAGAATCCCAGAACCAGAGCCAGGAGCGTCTTCATGACGCCCTCCTTCTGTTGCTCCCACATCCGTACAATGACCGGATAGGAAGCGGGTTGAACGACGAGCCAGAACAAAGAACGGAAAAATATCAAAATCTTTGACCCTTTTCTATTCTTTGCTATAACAAAAGAATATACCATTATATTAGACGTCTGTCAAGACAAAAACTTACAAATAAAAACCCTCCAACAAAATGTTGAAGGGCCTTAGCATTTTTATTAGGGATAAAATCCCTAAATACTGTATCCAAGAAGGTGTGTTCTGGGTCACAAGCGAGCCGGAGCCTGCTTTAGCCGAGGACACACCCCCATGCTTGTCGTGGATACAGAGAGATAAGTACTTATTCGATTAAATTCTAGGATTAAATACTGACTATCTCTGTACACAAGCATTTATGCAACAGCCAATAATACCAAAAAATTAACTCTTTGTCAAGGCTATAGCTGTGGATGAAAACAAAATTTGGCTCTGTTGAGCCAAATTTTATCACTAATCAATTGTCATCCTGAACTTGTTTCAGGATCTTTCAAAAACACAAACTGCTTGGTAGATTAATTTTACGAAAAGATGCTGAAACAAGTTCAGCATGACACAGCTACTCTGTCACCACAACCGGTTCTACTGGAACTACTGGTACTTCTGTGGTATCACCAGGAACAATGTTTTCAACCGTACTAGTGACCACTGCCTCAACCCCTACCAAACAAATCTTTGGCAAAGGCCGATAATGACTTTCAAATAATTTGTCCTGTTTATCTCCACTGGCCAATATTCTAGTATAAATAAAAGAAGCATCTGCCCCTTTGAAAGCATTTTGACATTGTTTTTTACCTGGTTCTAAATTTGTAGTTTCTATATTTTTTGGTTCACCTGATGGAATCCATTTGGAAACAACCGGATGAGTATAAGATCCTTTACGACCATCATTTGTCCCCCACAAACTAAAAACTAATTCTTCTCGGCTAGTATCCATAAAAGTCTGAACCAAAATATAGCCACTAGTATCATTTTTGAAACGAAAATCTGGTGCTGGATCATAGACCGTGGCATCTGTCCCAGGTAATTTATTTACTGGATCATTATAATGAAACACGACCAAAGAATGATTGCGCCGTTGAGTAATTTCCATAGCTGAATTCATGGCCATTCTAAACAAAGTGGTACCAATCTGACACAAACCTCCACCAATCTCTGGCTTCACTTCATCACCCTTTATCACTAGCTCGGGAAAATACCCACCCTCAAGAGTAAACGGTTTGGTATTATCCAAAGTAGAAAATTCTTCGCCAGGCTTTACTAATATACCATTTAATTTTTTCATGGCATTTTTAATATTTTTCATACGATTATTCGGACTGCCAGAATAATCAGACACACCCACACCCAAGAGTTCATTGATGCCCAGGTCATTTACATCACCAGTTTTTATTTTTGGTTCAATCTTTTTTATAGTTAAAGAAACAGATTTGACCAAACCCTCATCATGCCAAGTCCGACCCAAAATTGCTTCATTAATTTGTCTATAATTTTCTGCTAAATCCAACTCTATCCCAACACTAGAACCTTGAAATTCTGTCACTTTACCAATGGTTTCATCGTATACAAATTTTGCATCTTTAGCTTCACGATTTACTTTTGGTTTTATATTATTAATTATATAACTATCTACGTATTCTTGTCTTAAACCAAAACCAAGTTCATTATCAACTGTTTTTTGCACTTCAATCCATTTTTGAATTTTTTCTACATCAATTACCCAGCTATATTCTCCACTAGTATATGGATCAATATAATTGAGGGTTAAACTACCAACTGTAAAAACAATTGGCAGACGATTAATTATTTTTTCTACATCAGTTTCTTGGATAGAAGATTCCACAAAATTACTTTTTATTTCTATTACTTTATTTTCCAAGACTGACCAATCTTTGGCAATCATTTCCACCGCGCTAATATAATCATAAAGTATACCACTAGTCGAAGAAGTAATTTTGTAATCTAGAGGACTGATTGATAATACTTCTACATTGGCATTATGAGGGATAGTCTCACTGCCATAAACTTTTTCTTTTATAATACTTATCAATCGATCACGATCAATTTCAACCGTAGTTAATTTTAAACTTGACGCTGAAAAATATGTGGGTAAAGCTCTTACATTTTTAATAAAAAAATTACCCGCCTTGTTATAATTAATTATTTTGTCTATTTCTTCATCCAAATTAAATCTAACTAATTCTACAGCCCCACTATCCACACCAGACACTGGAGAAACTACAAATTCAAAACTTTGGTTATCTTTGGCATATTTAAACTTTATTCCCTCAGCAACCATTTTGTCGTTCATCTTGTTTATAAAATTTCTTAATTCTTCACGATCCATTCCTCCAACCGGAATACTACCAATATTAATTCCTGGCAAAACTCGATCAGCATAATAATATGAATAAGCTACTAGACCAGAAAAACCTAAACCAAAAATAACCGCAACAATAATCACAGTAAATAAAAACCGACGCCAGAAAACCGGCATCTTAAAAATCTTTTTTGCTTTTTCTTCTACCATACTATTCTTCAACTATCGTGACTTGAATTTTGGTATTAATTATTTGTTTGGGAATTCTGACCACCAAAACGCCATTTTTATATTCGGCTCTAGCCAAATCACCTTTTACATCTAGAGGTAAAACTACGGTGCGAGAAAATCTACCCCAAAAACATTCCGCATGAAAATATTCGTCTCTTGTTTCATGAACAATTGGGGAGACTCTCTGGCCACGAATAGTGAGTAAATCATTGTGAACATAGACTTCAATTTTTTCTGTATCGGCCCCGGCCATAGTAGATACCACAATTATTTCTTTTTCATTTTGGGCTACATCTACAGCCAATTGCCCCTCTTGATGTTGTTCATGCCAATTGTCTGGCAACTTAAAATCCGATGGCTTGGCCATAACTGTGGCTGGACCCTCTCCAGCCGATTGCAAAATCATTTCAAAAACTGAATGGCCTGATGGTGATAGACTTGGTTTCATATTTGTATATTATACTATATCAAAAATTTAAAGACCAGTCATTTTCTTTATATCATCAACTGATAAAATATAGTCATCTTTAATAGTAACAGTAGAAAAACGTTTATTCTTACTACCAAGCAAACACCAACCATCGCCATCAACACTACTATCTAATCTATTTACTTCTGAACAAATATCAACTAACAAAAATGAAGAATTATGATCAATCCTACTAGCCTGAGAAACCAAATCCCAATCTCCAATAAGATTAAACTGAAATCTTGGGGTAGTTTGCAAATTTTTGTCTAATTCAACCAAAACTGGAATTTTAAATTTTCTATCTCCAACAATCATTTCTTGAGCTGTTATATCAATTTGAACAGGACCGGTAATTTTTGGAAAAAACCAAAATTGATTTATATCATTTTGCCAAAAATAAACATTCTTTTGAATCAATTCAATTTCTTTGTCTGACTGCTTTTCATCAAGCAAATTTCTACTAAGACCAATTAGTCCATTATAACCAATAAACGGCAAAATTGTTGAACCAGTATCTAGGGTGGAACCAAGTCTTTTTACTTCATGCGGTTTATCTAAATTTGGAGATATAATCATCAATCGATTTTGTCTTTTCTGTTTGGCCAATATTTCACTCGCCGTATTGCGCATGGCTATATGATCTGAGGCAACAACTACAACTGTATTATCAGCATAAGGTGATGATAAAATTTTATTAACAAAATTAGTAATCAAATAGTCTGAACACTTAACAGCATTCAACATTGGGTTCTTTCCGTCTTTATAAATTATATCTTTACAACTAGCCGATGGATGACCATTGGGATGATGAGTATCCAAAGTCAATGTAAACAAAGCAAAATTATCTTTTGTCTGTGATAATTCCAAAAAATGATTATAGACTAATTCAAAAGTTGAATCATCATACAAACCCCAGTCAGTTCGATATGATTTATCTGGTATTTTTGGCAAAAGTTCTTGTACACCATTAACATCCACAAAACCATGATCTTTAAAAAATGATCCTTTACCAGCAAAACTTAAATCAGCCCCGCCATAATATGATAAAAAATAACCTTCTTTTTTTAACAAATCACCTAGGCAGATGGCCGCTGGTAAATATCTATCCACACCAGACATAGAATTGCCATGAGACGGACTGACCAGTGGTATACCACATTGGCTGGCCACCATTCCCGCAATGGTAAAATCAGCCCCAAAGCTTTGCTGTAAATTAGAAAAAAATATACTTTTATTTTTTAATTCATTCAAGCCTGGAGTCAAATCAGGAAAAACTTTTTCATCAGAATAAGTATCCTCCAAACTTTCAGCATAAATAAAAACTAAATTTTTGGTTTGTCCAACTTTCTGAATAGCCGGCTCTTGATAAAAACTAGCAAAATTATTAAATAATAAATCACTTTTATTTTCAGCTAAAACTTTGTCACTAGACATGAAGAAGTCATACAGTTCCAATAAATTTATTGTGGCCGGGCTAGAAAATAAAGCGGCTAAAATAAAAAAAACCGCTAAATATGAAGTGGCTTTTTTGTAGACCACATTATGATAAGAAGTATAAATCGCCCACCACAGACATATAAATACGAAGACTATTGCTGCCCCAGCCACAATTATCAAACCCTGATATTCGCTAAAACCTGCCCCAGTCAAACCAACTTGAATATGATACATGACGGCATCATTGATACCAATGCCAGTAAAATAATCCGCAATTTGATAAAATAAATTTAAAGAAATGGTAATTAAAGTCAAAATTATAAAAGATAAAGTATGCCAAATAGAAAACTTTTCTTGACTATAAAAATATATTGCCAATATAAACAAAAACAGGGACAAAAACAACAAAAAATTCATGGTCATAAACAAATATTATTTAGACTAATTATACAGGTAAAAGGCTTGTTTGTCTACAAAATATTGACTAAAATTAGTTTTTCCTGTACAATAATTTCGTCCTTAACATTTCATTTTGTTAAACATGGAGAGGTGGCCGAGCTGGCTGAAGGCACCACACTGCTAACGTGGCAGGGGGTAAAACTCCTCGCGGGTTCGAATCCCGCCCTCTCCGCGAAAACAAAATACAATATACATGGAACACGATACGAAATTGTATTTTAATCCATGTATATTGTATTTTGTAAATGGAGAGATGGCCGAGTGGTTTAAGGCAACAGTCTTGAAAACTGTCGTACCGCAAGGTACCGTGAGTTCGAATCTCACTCTCTCCGCCACATAAAACACCTAAAAAAGGTGTTTTATTGTTTAAATGTTTTTATGTTTCAATGTAATCAACCGCGGGCAATACTAAACCCAACCACCTTATCTACCCCAGCATTTTTTAATGCTTTGGCACACTCCTGCATTGTACTGCCAGTCGTAAAAACATCATCTACTAACAAAATATTACCTAATAATTTTTCTTTGCTAGAAAAAGCTTCTTGTAAATTTTCTAATCTATCAGCTCGGTTTAACTTGGCTTGTTGTTTGGTATACCGAGTCCGCTCTACCACATTTTTAAACGGCTTATTTATTTTTTTGGCTACTAGTCTAACAATCAATTCTGCCTGATTAAAACCGCGTTCTACATAGCGTTTTTTATGCAATGGTACTGGCACCACAAAATCAATATTAATAAATAATTCGGGATAATTATCTACAAACCGCTCAATCATTTGTTCAATCACAATTAAAACATCCTCTGCCCAAGAATATTTAAGAGTTTGAATTACCTTGCCAACCAAACCATTTTCTTCATACTTGGTAATAGCTATATGAGAATTTAAAACTGATTTTTCTAGACAATTTTGGCAAACAATACCTCTGTCTGTAGACAAATGACAAACCGGACAAGCAAAAACACCAGTCAAATTTAATTTGATAAAACAATTTTCACATAACCAATCACCTTCTTTTTTGCAACCAAGGCAAAATACTGGAAAAATATAATCCTTAATTCTTATTAAAAAACTTTCTAAACCCATATCAGTAGAAAATAAGGTGGACTTTAGTCCACCTTATTGTGTTTAAGTGTTTATTTGTTTAGGCCGAAGGCCGTGTGTTTAAGTGTTTATTTATCCCAAAAAAAACCATCTACTTTCCAATCACCATTGACTTTTAATAATTCTACTCGGCCAGAACGCTGACCAATTTCTTTATTCATTTCTATTTCTTTCAATTGTTGGGTATCTACCAAAACTGTGGCTGAATTTTCATCTATTTTTTCAACCGACATACTTATTACCCTAGTTGTCATACCACTATAGTCATAACTTTTATCCAATTTTTGTGTTTCCAACCAATCAACCATTTCAGTTGTTGATAATAGAATGGCATCAGCGATATGTTCATTATCATTTTGATTAGAATAAGAACCAAAACGCTCCACAAAAGTTCGGGCAGTTTGTTTGGCCGATAACTTTTCTGGATCTTCTTTTATAATTTCCCCGGTATTATTTGTCCCAGGTGAATTATATTTGATATTATTAGTATTATTTGTCCCAGTTTTATCATTAGTCAGAGCATCCTCATTATTACCTGGCGTGCTAGGTTTTGACAAAAAGAAAAAATACAAAAATATTAACAAGACAAAAGCTAAGATTGCTCCAATAATAATAAATATTTTTTTACGTAGGTCCATCATATTTTTAAATTATAAATTAACAAAATTAACCCATTTCTTTTTCAAATTCTTCTTTGGCCTTTTCAATTTCCATTAATTGTTTGGGATCAGTTGTAATTAATTGGTCTTCGGTATAAGATGCTACCACTTTTATCGCCGCATGCTTATTGCCAGCAAAAAATATTCCTTCACCAATTGTACTTTCTAAAAGCAAATATTTTTCTCCTTCTGTCAGCATAAATGTTTTTTGAATCATTTCGATTGACGCTGGGGATTGTTTCATAAGTAATTGCAAAGCCGAATTGGTCACAATCGCTTGACCATATTGCGAACGTAAAAAATCATTGACATCCTGGGTAATGGTTGTCACTCCCAAATAATATTTTCGACATCTTTTTACCAAAGCATAAATAAATCTGGCACTATCTTCATGAGTCATGAGCCACCAGGCTTCGTCAATAATTAATAAACGTTTTTTCCTGACACTTCTCACAATGTTCCACACATAATTGATCAGGGTGTAAATGGCCATTGGTCTAAGTTCATCTTCTAAATCCCGCACACTAAAAATTACCAAATTATTATTCATATTCACATTGGTCGGAGAATTGAATAAACCAGAAAATGTCCCATCAGTATACTTTCTCAATTTCATAACCAATTCTTCGGCTCCTTCCATACCTTCTAACACATCGAGCAAATCCTGCATAATTGGCGGATCAATATTTGACAAATCACTATCTGGAGTAATATCTTTTTTGGCATAAGTTTCGAGCAAAGCCCGATCCATGATTGAATCTTCCTGAGGAGTAAGCTCTTTAAACATGATTCTAATTAAACCCTTGAGAGTAATCACGGCGCTTCTAATAATATCCTCGGTCGAAATTTGCTGACCAACTGGACGAGGCAAATCAAAAGGATTTACTTTACTTTCCGAAGCTAGAGAAATATTAACATAAGTCCCGCCCACGGCTTCGGCCAAATGCAAATATTCCATTTCCGGATCAATTACAATAATTTCTGTACCAAGCATGAGACTGCGTAAAACTTCTAATTTTACAGTATAGGACTTACCAGAACCAGCCGTCGCAAACACGACCATATTGGCATTTTGCAGAGAAAATCGATCAAACAAAATCAAACTATTATTATGGCGATTGATACCATACAAAATCCCATTGTCACTAGTCAATTCAGAAGAAATAAAAGGAAAAGACGCCGCAATTGGTGAAGAATTCATATTAAAGGCCACCATAAGTTCATCAATGGCCATAGGCAAAGTAGAATTGAAACCCTGTTCCGCTTGAAATAAAACATGTTTGGTGTAAATAAGTTTTGACCCAAAAATATTTTCTACATCATCCGTCATTTTATTCAAATCTTCAATATTCTTGGCATAAATTGTCACATAAAAAGCAAATTGAAAAAAGTGTTCTACCCCTTGAGTCAAATCATCCCGCAACTGTTCAATATCACGCAGAGCTGTCTCGCGCAAAGGATCACGCGGTGCCCCTTTTTCCGCGTCTCCACTTAGTTGCGCTTGCAAAGCCCCGACTTTATTTTTCAATTGTTTTAAAATCACAGCAGAATTGACTGGGTAAAAAAACATGGACACATCCATGGTGCTATTAAAATTCAATAATGGCGCGCTCCAACCGACAGAGATATAACGGGGATAAGTAATGACATAAATTGTGCGCAAAAAAGTTTCACCCAATTGGACAAAATTTGATTCTACTTTAAAAGCCGATGGCGCAATTAGATCCTTGATTTGCACTGTTCCCTCGCGATACAAGCGCTCTTCTTCCAGAGTAATCAATTCTTCTTCAACATTCTTTTTTTCTTTCAGTTTATCACCGCTTTGCAAATTCATTACTCGGCTTTTATTTTGATTGATTATTGGCTTAAATGGCATAAATAATTTTTACTAACACATTTTCAATAAATTAACATTTGTCCTCTGTAGCTCTGGTTGAGGTAAACCTAAACATCTTCAATTCGTAAATTGTTTACTGGTTGCAAACTTTCGGCAAAAGATATATCTGGATTATAGGTAGAATAATAAATTTCGATTAACGACTGGGTGTCCAGTTGGACTGCATCCAACCCCATACCTTGTAATCCACCAACTACTTGTCTCACTCTAATATCCAAATCGTCTTTACGTTGCTTAAATCTCTCTTCTTTCAAACGAACAGTTAGCGCTGGTTTTAAAATAGTTTTAAATCTTGACCAAAAACTTTTTTTACTATTTGAAAGTGGATCATAAGGCACAATCACATAAAAACGTTTGGTCATAATTTCGCCAATTTCTACTAATTCTTGAACAAAGGCTCGATAGTCAGCGGTCTGCACACGCAAAAGTTCATTGGTCTGGGCTTTTTCCAGTTCAACTAATTTTTCAATATAGGGTTTGATTTGTAATTTTCTTGATTGAGAAACAATCTGCAAAGGAAAATCAATTGAATTCAAAAAACTTACATAAGAAGACACCAGAGCGTTTTGTTCATCTTCAGATTTCAAAGCAAAATTTACACTCGAGGTCATTAAAACCGCGCGCAAAGTTCCATCTTTCAAAATCAAAGTTCCCTCTTTTATCTCAGCAATCGGTAAATTCATTTGCGTAGAAGGATGACTACTTTTTTTCTTTTTTACTTTTTCGTTAGACATATTTATAAAATACCAATATACTAATTTATGCGAATTATACTAATGATATACAAATAATCTTCGACAATGCATATTTGTATAGCATTCGTATCATTAGTATAATTCGTATATTAGTATCAATTATTCCTCGGGTCTATAAAAACCACCCGTATTAACAATCAAAGCTAAATCTCTTATATGTTGGGATTTAATTGGTTTTTTAAATACTACTTCTTCGGCTTCTTCTACTTTTTGTTTGCGCCAATAATTTAGTTCTTCATTGGTAAATTTTTTTGACCAAACTCTGAGAGACGGTCGACGCAAAGTCTGAATAATATTTAACAAAAAATAATGAAAAGCTTGGCCATTTATTTTTATAAAAGAAAAAACTAAAGCCAAACCACCAACTACAGCCAAAATTGTAATAAACAAAGCAAAATCACCAAACCGATAAGCCAAAAAAATAACAATGCCCGCAATTAACAAAATTACAAATTGTCTGGTCGTAATCGGCCCAAAAATCTTGTCTTCTACGTCTATAAATTGAGGGACGACGAATTGTTGCATATAAATATTATAACGATTCTGTTTATTTCTGTTAATTCTGTTTTCTCTGTTGTAAAATTTTACAATAGAATAAACGGAAAGTAACGAATTAAAACAGAAATTACCCACCCAACTTCTTATTCAAACTCGCAATGGCCAAAAATTCGTTCTGGTTCATTTTTGTTTTATCTTGTCCCAACAAGCTATTCAAACCAATCTTTTTATTTATCGCTTCAGTAAGAACTTGCTCGTAATCATTCATAATTGGGCTCTCCTGCCAAGCTCTGAGAGCCTTGGAAAACCAAATATATGAATCCTGTCTGATAACTTGAAATTTATTCCACAATATTTCACTGGCTTTTTCTTCATCACTAGCCAAACGACGCAGATCTAACAAAGAAAACTGTTGCAGTTGTTCAATCGGGCCCACACTTACTTTTTCTTCTGGTTTTGGTTCTTCAATTCTTCTAACCGGAGCCTGGACATCGTGCATAATATTCTTGGCTGGCAAATTATTTTGATGCCTGATACTACTAATCACTGACAAATTATTCTTTTCATTTTGTAAACCAAAACTTTCATTTGTGTTATTAATATTTTGTTGAATTGAAATTGGTTTATTTTGTTCTTCTGTCTTTTTTACTGACAAATCAGCCAACTGGGGTAGTGCTTTTATTAATTCTTCTACTTGCTGAGCATCCAAACCAAAACCACCGGACTGTTTGTCTCTCTGTGCATATTCACGAACCTGGTCTTGATTTCTAACGCCTTTTATCCAAGAAATAAGCAAAGAATTCAAACGATTACCTAGGTCTTCGTCTACAGAAAAACTCAATTTTTCAATCAAACCATTGGCCAAACCAAAATTCGTAGCAGGTAAAGCCGAAACACCAGGATGCCGAGCCACTTCGCCTACATCTTCGGTCAAAAGTGATTCATGATCAGAGGCTTGCCAGTCGTGTGAAATAAAATTGTGTTCATTTTTTTTACTTTGGAAAGCCGCTTCGTCTATAAAAATATTTTTGACTGGACTTGTGGTAGCTAATTTATGTTCAGAATTTACCGCAGGTAAATTATAAACCGCCTGGTCTTCTGATCTTTTGATCTTTTGATCTTCATTTTTTTCAACTGGCTTTTCAACTGGAACAATCAATTCTTCTTTTACTGGCTCTGGTAATGGTGTGGCTACTGGTACAGTTTTTTCTACTGGTGCTGACTCATTAGGTTTCAAACTTCTCTGATACGCACTAAATTGAGACAAGGTCATACGGACGCTTGTCCCATCAGTTTTTTTTACCAAAATAGTTGGCACATAACTAGAATTGTCAGCCTGATTATTAGGCATAAAAAACCTATTTACTTATTGAGACAAAAAAATCTTCATTCCATTTAAACTTATTTTCGGTTTCATCAAAGAAAATTACATTACCAATTCCATCCAAACCAGCATAATCTAAGAGATTTATAAAATCAATGGTATTTTCCACTTGTTTTTCATTGTTCAAATCAACTTTTTCTAATAAAACAAATAATATTTTTTTTATAAATTCATCTGATTTTGAAGTTAAAACAAGCCACTCAGCCACTTCTTTATAACTCGAAAGCCATTCAGAAAAATCCTCTGGCTCAGCTTTATACAATATTTGCAAATAATAATCATCCGCTTTTTTATTTTCTTTTTTTTCAGCTGGTTCTACTCCTGGCGCCAAAGAATAATCAATCTCTTTCCAAATCATACCCACACGCAAACTCCAATACAAAGTGACAATAATATACAAATACTTTTGATTCTCTGGTGATAGGCGACTCACTTCCAATTTGCTACTCATAAATTCATCAACCTTTGTTTCTGGACTACTACCGGTAAACTCATTAAAATCAACCAACCACCCAGCAATACTTTTTTCTTCCTTACCTTCTTCTGCTAAGACTGTCTTATTATTTTGCATAGCTTCGTAAAAAACGATTGCATGATCTTCCATGATATTCAAAGAAATTACACTAGCAAAAAAAATCTGGACATTGGTATAAATCGGCACATCCCATACACAGCCTAATAATAAAAATCTAGAACCCAATAAATAAATCTGGGTAGAAAGTTTATATTTGTCAAAAAATAACCAACCTAAAGAAGCATAATACCGCTGGTAAAATTCTTGATCTTCTATAGAAAACAAAGGAAAAATAATCGTTTTATCCTGGCTCCACTCTTCTAGGCTTCTAATTATTTCCGAAGCTACACCATCATAATAAGATTGAATATCAAACAAAGTCTTTATCAAACCCAATTTTGTGGTTTCACTTTCCAAATCATTCATTTGTATTTTTTGCCAGCTCTTAGTATCAAAACCAGGTGTAGTATCCAAAGCCAACAAAAGTCTTTCTGCTTCTTCTTTTGGTAAATGAGGATTAAGTTGAACTAATAAATAATCTAGAGAGTACATATTTTTATTTTTTAACTAGGTTCACCATCAACCTGATTGGCTTGAGCTGCCAAATCTGCTTCTGTAAGATTAGCAGCAGTAAAAATTGGTAAAGAACCTCTAAGAGCCCCAAACACACCCTTATCTACATCTACCAAAAAATCATTAACTTTTTTATACTGTTTTTCTTGAACATTACCCTCTTTATCAACATAAGGCAGGGTTAAATTCATATCACCATTATTGGCTGCTCCCAAAGCTTGAACACCAACTGTATTGGCAGCCTGCAACATAAGGGCTACTGGCATATTTGTTCTCATTTGAGGCAAAAGCATATTTTGGACATATGATCGTGCAGCAAAAGCACTACGCAACTTTTTCTTCTGCACAGGATCTTTTGCTTTTTGGGCAAAACCAGTTCTTGCTTTAAAAGTTTCGAAATCATAACTATGTGCTTCTTCATGAGCTTTCTGGGTTTCTTCCGATCGCATTGGGCTGTAAGTACCATTCTGTTGATAATCTGAACTTGATTCAGTTGCTCCAATCCCAGTGGCAACATTGACCAAACGAGAAGTAGCCGCTGACATGGAACGAAAATCCACATTTTTGGTCATAACCCCAAAATCATCTTCACGACAACCAACACCTACCTGGGTATCACCATTCAAGTTGAAACCAACATGGGGGTGAGAAGCCATACGTTTTCTAGCTTCCAATTTGTTGAAATCACCATAACCGTGATTACGTGCCATCCTTACACCCGAGGCAATGTACATGGATTTGCCCCCACCAATATCTTTAAACAAAGAATGACCAGAGTTTTCTACGTGCCCATTAGCAATAGCCTCGTTTCTCAAGTTTCCCATGTATTGGAAAGAAGCCTGATTTTCTCCGGCTACTGCCAAATATTTATCCAGAGCACCCTCACCTTTTCCACCATCAAGCAAATCATCTAATAATTTTTTTTGTTCTTGAGTCAAATCACGATTAATACCCTTGAGATGTTCATTTATTTTATTTCTAAAATCAATCATTTGTTCATCACCCAATTTATCACCTTTTATATTTTTGAAAATACCTGTTCGCATACCTTCAAAAACGCCCTCAACTGACATTTTCATATCTTCTGCAACTGCGCTCAAGCCTTCATCCAATACTTCTCTTATTACTACGGCTTGTTTAGCAAAATCTACGTCTCCGGCACTTTGGAACAAATTTGTGACGTCACCAATTTTGTCTGGAGAAAAACTATTATCTCTCCAACCTAAAGCTCTTCCGATATCTGCATTAGTTCCGCTGTTTTGCATGATACCAATAACAGCGTCATCTACCCAAGATTCTTTAAAACCACGTCTATAGAGGCCCATCATAGCTGCTCTATCGGCCGCGCTAATTTCTTCACCATTTTTTCGCTTTTCCATGTAAGCCCCCATCATATTCCCCACACTCTCCACATACTGGTCATAACCCATTTCTCTAAAGTCTTTTTCAAACTGTTCTACCATTTCGGTCAAAGCAGTTGAAGGGGTGGATATTCCTCGTTTATCGTAAACTTCTCTTTGCGCAGCCACAGTCAAAAGTTCATTGTGATGATATTGGTGATGACGTGCCACATCAGCCGACTTACCCTTGGCTGCGCCATATTGCCAAGCATAACCAGACCCAGCTTGCATGGAACTAACTGCGCCTTTCATACTTTGCATTTGTGATTCGTATTTTTTCTTTTGACCCTGGTCTTCCTCAGTGTCAATTTTGGTCTGTAGCTCGGCCATTTTTTTCTGTAAAAAAGCTTGGGCCACATCATCACCCTTTCTGATTATTTTGGCCTCAATATGCATAACACCTTCTTTTTCTATTAATTCTGCTTGAAGTTGTGTTCTCACAGCTTCCTGTTCTTTAATAACAGCATCTTTCGCTGACATTTCTTGTTTACTACTAGCGACTTTCTGACTTAAAAAGCCTCCTATGTCTGCACCCTGGGCAGACAATCCTTCTATTTCCCTTTTTTTAATATTCTGTGATTTAATGCTTTCTTTAATATTAGTAATTTGTTCTTGCAGCTCGTCTCTTTTGGCAACTTTTAATTTTGCATTTTTTACAGCTGTTTCTTCACCTTTTCTAGGAATAATTACAGCTGCCAGTCTCTCTTCTTCATCAGTCACCACAATAGCTGCCAGCTCGGCTTCTCGTTCTTCCTGTCCAGTTGCTAATCCTGTTATCTTAGCATCAATTTTTTCTAATAAACCACCAGTTCCTCCAGCGTTTACAATTTTTAAATCTTCCTCTGCTCTCTGTGATTCCATAAAAAGATCATTCTTTTCACCTCTCAATTTTGCTAATGCTTTTTCTGCTTCTTCTTTTTTCTTCTTATTTTCTTTAATTGAGTCTACCACTGCTGGATCTAAATTATACATACCAGATTCCCACTCCCCAGACAGTTTGTCAGTTGTTAAAGATTCACCATAAATATCACCCAGTCTTTGCTTGCTATGCTCCTCTTCCATGGTTTTGTAAGTATCGCCAGTAATTTGACTTAGAGCCTGAGTTTGTAAAAAGTCATCATAACTAAGACCACTCATGGATTTCCATTCACCAGTTTGTTGTTTTTGCATTTCTGCTAGCTCAGCTTCTTTGGCTTTCATTTGGGCTTTTATTTTGGCCTTTTCTTGTGGACTCATACCAGAACTCTTCATATCGGCCATTTTATCCTTCATTTTCAAAGCACTAATTTCATCATTCAATTTGTGCATGCCTTCTTTCAGATTGAAACTAGCCACAATTTTTAGATTAGCTTCATTTTCCAATTTTTTCATGGCATTTTCATAATGATGCGCCGCAAATTTATGACTAGTAATTTGCTCCATCATAGTTGGATCACCTTTTTGAAACTCACCATTTTTAAATCGTGGAGACGACAACACCATTTGCCTTCCTAGACCTTCAAATTCTTCATCTTTAGATTTAGAGCGCATATCCTCGGCTTTAAACATACCACGAATAATACGATCCTGAGCATCAATTGTAATTGGATCACCAGTAAACATTCCTACTCTACGCTGGACAAAGATACCGCCAGCTTCTGAACTAGTTCTTTTAAGAGCCAAATTCTTAACTGATTCTGCCTCGGCTTCAGTTTTTTTCAAACGTTTTTCTAGTTTCAAACTAGACCTTGAAGCTGCCGCCATTGGACCAGATTTAGCTTTCTCAGATAAAATTTCTATTTCTTCTTGTTTTTTCTTTACATTTGCTTCAATTTGGGCTCTTTTACCCACATCTTGTTCGCCAAGACTTTTTTGTTGTGTTTTTATTTCTTCATCAATCTGTGCTTGTCTGGCTGTTAAATCAGCCTTTTTACCATCATCCTGTTCTGTTTCCAAATCTTTTTCTACTTTATTTTTTTCTGCTTGTAAAGTCTCTATATTTTTTCTTACTCCCAGACGTTCACCTGCATCTGTCACGCCGAGTTTTTGTTCCTCGTCATTCTTTTCTTTTTCGGCTCTGATTACATCTGGACTAATACCAGCGGCTTTATTTCTATACCACTTTCTAACGGCTGCCCATTCATTCTTACCACGCATCGCCCACTTCTCTCCACCGACCACTGGCGCGTGCCACAAAGCACCCTTACCAACTTTCTTAGCTCCAGAAATAGTACCATCAATCGCCCCACCGACCATCTTTCTACCAAGGGCATAACCACTCGCAATGGTCACAGCATTCTTGGCAAAATCAATGCCTTTGGAAACCAAACCTCCGCCCACTACTCCCATTTCACCGACCGCGCCAATTCCTACCATGAGGAAAGCAATGGCAATCATATAGCTAGACAAATTTTCCCAAGTAGTGGCATCAGAAATAGACAAGGTTTGTTTGACAGATTTATTGGCTGTAAAACCCTCTATATCAGATTGAGCAATTTGCAAATTCATTTGCATGGCCACATCACCCGCACCCAGAGTGGCAAAGGACAACCACAAGAAAAAAACCATAATTGGCGCTACGAGAACATGTTTGATAAATTTATCCCAAATTTTTTGGGCATAAGATTGAGTCTGGGGAATAACTTGTAAGATAAAAGCGAGTGGCGAAATAATAATCAAGGCCCATAAAACTACCACTCTGGCCATAAGCACAATCGTATAAGCACCAATCGTAATCATAGCCGTAATAGCCATAAAGAGCGCCATAAGAGAAGCCCCAAACAATTGGTAATCAAAATCACCACCTTGTTTTCCGGCTGGAATCGTCTTTATCATTTCAAACATCTTGGTCATTTTGAACATGCTGATCAGATTGCCTCCAGCGGCAGCGGCCATAGCATTGACAAAAGTGATCGTAAAAATATGTGCGACATCTATTATCAACCCAAAAATCATTTTACTAAAGTTTACCAAGAGCGCGGCGATAACAAATTTTATCAAAGTCTTTTTCCATTCATATTGTTCCAAACCCAAAATCGTACCCACTGCAATCATAAGAAGAACCACAACAAAAAACATATTGGCCACATCGCGTACCATGAGCCAACCCAAAGTGACCACTGCATTATTTGGATTAACAAAATCATTATAACGAGCCAAATCAATAAAAAATTCCAAAGCAAATACCGCCGCCTGAATACATAGCTCAGCAATAGCAAAAGTACTGCGTGAAAAAAATGTCACGATACCGCTAGCAACTTGATCTCTAGAAATAGACTGAGCTAGACTTGGATACATCTTACCAAACACCCCCAAAGCCACCAATAACAAAAAACCCACCCACAACCAAATTGATTTTTTGGGAAAAATCTTTTTTATATTTCTAGTCACAAAATCTGCGCCATTTTTAATTTTTTCTTTCATGTAAAATTATGAAATCTTGATGTCAATATTATACCACAAAAATGCTCTACTACATATAATATTAACCAAACAAACTGTGGATGAAATGACGCTTTAATTTCTCTTCAAAAAAAGAATATTAATAAATCAAAATTATCAGTCTTACTCAGCCACACACTACATCACTTTATCACTACATCACAGTGATTAAGTGATATGGTGGTAAAGTGATAAAGTGGTCAGGTGGTCAGGTGACAGAGTGATTATCCACCCTTTATCCACTAGACCAAACTTGACTTTTGCCTTATTTTCTGAGATACTAATAATGGTAAATTAGGTGTATTGTCTGCAGACTCTACTATCTTTTCTACCACATCGTTTGCTCTGTCGATTTTATTGGCAGAAAAAACAACCAGTCAAATACAAAAATATTTGACATCGTTCTTTACAAGCTTCTAGTTTTTCTTTTTTGTAGGCCTACAAAGAAAAACCAGAGCTCTATAGCCACGGAGAAAATAAGTCAGCAAAGTAGTAGTCTCACCCTTTCACAGGAAATCTGTAGATTTTATTCCAAGTCTCTAGATTTCCTGTGAAAAGTGTGTTTGTGTATTGAGTCTTGGTTCGGTAACCCCACAGCCCGGAGGGCACCATGCGCACGCGAGTCGCCGCCCCCTTCCTGGCGACCATGTTCATGGCCGCCACTCTGCTCATCGGTTGCGTTCCGCAACCGACCGACGGCACTACGGACGACGCCCTGTCGTCCGACACCACCGACGAAGCCGTCGAGACCCAGGCCCCCGAGGCCACCGCGTCGCCCGACGAAGGCGACAGCACGCAACCGGCGGAGGTCTCCAAGACCGACGCCACCCCCGAGACCGCCGAGGAGGGTGTGATCTCGTGCGAAGACAGCCTGCAGATCAGGCCTGGCAAGTGGCCTCGCGTCATGGACGATGGTACCGTGATCGAAGATCTGACGGCCAATGTCAGCCTCGAAGGTGGCAAGTTGGTCGTACAGTTCGACAATACCATCGGGTTCTTGGTGGAATTCGATCTGTGCTCCTCGCCACTACAAGCCTGCGAGGGCAACTTCTGCATCGAGACCACCTTCACCATGAACACGATGGCCAGCCTGTTCTTCCTCGACCAGGCACTCCAACGGGAGGTCTACTACGCCTCGCCCATGTAAGGTGGGCGACAACTTCTCCGTGGCTCGTGCGAGCGGTTCGTGTCCCCTGTGACACGGCCGCTCCACGCACCACGGCAAAAAAAATACTTCCTTTACCAAAGGTTGTTTTTTATTTGTCATAACCGTGAAAATTACTTAATTTCTACACTTTTTCACGATTATCTTGACAAAAGAGTAAAAATGATATATAAAAAAATAGAGTTAATAGACAAAAATAGGAC
>DOMK01000001.1 GCA_003510435.1 Candidatus Magasanikiibacteriota bacterium | reverse complement strand
ATTAAAATTTCGGCGACTACTCGTCTACCATTTCCTCTATTTTTAAAGACTAACTCTAAGTATTTTGTTAATGTAATTATTTTTTTAGAGAAAGTTTTAGAAAAAATATTACCGTATTGGTTATTTTCTAGAGCAATTTTAATTTATACTAAGAAAATATAGTTAAAATTGTAAATTTTGATTAATAACGTAATTATGGATATAAAAAAATATTTAAAATATTTTTTTTATCATAAAAATATTTTTGATGTTTTTTTGTTATTAATAATGTCGATTATTCCGTTTATTAGTTATTATGATGTTATTATACCAGAGACTGATATAGGTTATGATATTAATCCATTTTATTCTTTTTTGAGAAAAATGTTCTTATGGGATGGGGGGTTTAATTTTGGTTCCCCTATTTCTTATACAGTCAATATATATAATTTTTTTAATGTTTTATTGTCTGGATTAAATTTGTCATCATTTGTTATTAAACAACTTTGGTTGAGTCTTTTGTTATTTGTCACTGGTTTATCGATGTATTATTTTGTGGGAGTTTTTTTAGAAAAAGAAAAAAGACTATGTAAAATTATTACTTCTGTCACATACATGTATAGTCTTTATTTAATAAGGACGCTCATGGGTGCATCTACAATGGTAATAGGCTATGTGTTGTTTCCTTTAATTTTAGGGTTATATATTAATGGTTTAAATGATAAAAAAAGATATTTATTCTATGCTATTTTAATAGGTTTGATCTCTATCTTTTTTTCTAATATAAATTTTACTTATATCGCCATAGATTTAGTAGCCATTTTTATTTTTATTTTTATTTATTTAATTAATTATAAAAGAATAAATTTATTATATTTTTTCAAATATAATATGTTGATATTGTGTTTTGGGTTACTTATATCTTCTTGGTGGTTAATTCCACTTGTAAAAACTAGTATAATAAGTCCGGAATACATAACTGAGAGTCTTCAGGTAGAGACTCATCAGACATACAATGTCCGTTCGAGCTATTTAGAAACTTTTAGGTTGCTAGGAGATTTGGGTTTTTCTTCCCAATATAAAGGTGTGCCAGATGTCTCCTTTTCCAAATATTATTTGGAAGACCCCATTTGGATTTTTAGTACTTTTCTTTTTGCTGTTTTGTCTATTTGTGGTTTATTTTTCGTTCGTTCAAAAATAAAAAAGACATACTTGATATTGCTTTTAGTATTTTTTTCGGCGATGGCTGTTGGCGCTTATTCCACAACAAATCTTGTGGCAACTAGTAAAATCTATGTATGGTGTTATGATCATATTCCGTTATTTAGTATTTTTAGAAACGGATATAAATCCGTGGCTATTATTAGTTTTGTTTATTCAATATTGTTTGGGTGTTTTGCCTCGTCTATATATTTTTATTTTAGAAAAAAATTTAAAGTTACAGGTAGATTTTTCTATAACATAATATCTTTTATTTTCATTTTTTTAGTTTTTGGCCTTATTTTACTTAATTCATTTCCTTTGTGGACGGGTAAGATGTTTGACAATAAAAAATTCAAGGCAGTTCCGACGTATTGGTATGAAATTGGAGATTATTTAAATAAAGACTCGCTAGACTACAGAGTTTTTACGCTCCCTGATTCATATTTCCCCATATATTATTGGGGTAATCCAAAATCAGATGTTTCATCTGCTTTAATAGATAAGCCTATTATTGGAAGTTTGGGAAGAGCTTGGGGGTATAAACAGTTTACAAAGCTAATTTATACCAGTTTTTTAAACCAGAATACTTTCAGTAGAATGATTTCCCTGTCAAATATCAAATATATTATTCAAAGAAATGATATAGATTGGATGTATTATAATACTAATTCTCCTGAAAAAATTAAAAAAATTCTAGAAGTAAGAAAAGATTTAATTTTTGAAAAAACATTTGGCGAATTAGATCTTTATCGGGTCAATGAAAATTATTTTTTACCACGATTATATTCTCCAGAAGTTTTTTCATATGTAGGAAATGATGTTGATTTTATTGATCAAACCGTTTTGTTTAATGAAAATAATTTTAAAATAGGGATTCTTTTTTCTGATTTTAAATTTAATAATTTAACTATAAATAAAAATATATTAGAAAAGATAAACAGTGTCTTTATTTCTGTAGAAGCTAATTCTGCTAAAGTGGCAGAAATGAAATTGGTTGTAGACAAAGAAATAGAGTTAAAAGAAAAGAAAAAATTACAAAAAGAATTAGATTTATATATTAGTAATCTATTTTTTAAGGATTTCCAGTTATCAATTCCTCAAAAAGCCACTTATAAAATTTATTTTAAGACCAATAGTATTTTGGCTAATAATAAAAATATTGAAGTAAAAATAGGGGAGCAAATGTTAAAAAAAGGTAAAATGGGAACAGATAGAGAAGGGTGGAATTATTTTAATCAAATAGAATTGGACAAGGGTGAATTTGCTCTCAAACTTTATTTGGAAAACGAACCTATAGATTATATAAATTCCGGTGATATTGTTTTTTCTGCCGAAAATCTAGTCAAACCAATTCAAGCACCACAATTGGAATATAAACAAGTAAATCCAACTAAATATATTGTTAATGTCCACGGAGCAAGTGAATCATTTCCATTAGTTTTTTCTGAGAGTTTTCATCCTGGTTGGAAAATATATATAGAAAAAATAAAGCCAGAAGTAGAAAGTGGAAAGTTCGTCAGTGAAAATAATCAAGGCACTATTCAAAATGAAAATTTGGATTCTGGTCATTTTTATGATGTTTTTTCTAGGGAGCCGGTTTTGGATGGCAAACATTTTATGATCAATGGTTTTGCTAATGCTTGGTGGATAGACTTGAGCGAAGCTTGTAAAGTTGAAAGTGGTGAAAAGAATCTTTGTAATAAAAATGCTGATGAAAGATATGATTTTTCGATTGTTATAGAGTTCGAGCCCCAGCGATTTTTCTATATTGGATTAGCCATATCTGGTACAACTCTATTATTTTGTTTCGGTTACTTAGTATATGATTGGAGAAAAAGAAAAATCGTAAGAAATTTATAAATTATTAGTTGTCTATGTTTTTTTATACTTATGTTTTATTAAGCGAAAAAGATAATAAAAGATATATTGGCTATACACATGACTTACAGAAACGATTTAAGGAACATAATAGCGGTTTGGTTTTTTCTACAAAATACAGAAGACCAATGAAATTAATTTATTATGAAGCCTGTCTAACTAAGGAAGATGCAATTAATAGAGAAAAATATCTAAAAGGTCCGTGGGGATATAAATTTTTTAATAAAAGGCTGAAGAGCTTTTATAATTTATAAATTTCGGGGGCGAGCCCCAACCATTTTTCTATATCGGGTTAGTAATATCCGGTACAACTTTATTATTCTGTTTTGTCTATCTAATATATGACTGGAGAAAAAGAAAAAAGTATCCACAACTACAAATTGACGATAACAGTCATGAGGCATATAATAATAAGCATGATTAATTTTAATTAATATTTAATAATCTATTATGAATCAGATAAATTATAAGGAAATTGTTAAAAACAGATATTTTGTTCCGGTTTTAATGGGAATAGTAATTGCCATTGGTGGTATTTTGGTTGGAGTTTCAAAAGATGATGGAAAGACAACTAATAATGGTGAAGGTGTGGAAGTAAAAGAGATTGTGGATATTAAAGGAAAAAAGGACATGAAGAGTTTGTTATTTGGACAAAAAACTTACACCCTGTCCTATGCTAGTATGGATCCATTGGCTGTAGAGAATATTAGTCTTTTTGAATTTAGTGATGGTTGGAAAGGTGATGGATTTTTGGACTGGAGAAATTTTTATGAAGGCAAGAGTAGTTTGGGAGTGGCGAGTGACAATCATCAACCAGGAATAGTTTTTTTGGAGAAAAATTTAGATTTATCAAATTTTGATGTTATTGAATTTCCTTTGTCTGTAAGTGATATTAATTCTTTGGAATCAATTGTAGTTAAAATTGGCGACTCATCATTAACCAATTATTTTTCTTATAACCTTTCCAATATGTTGGGAGGCTGGCAAGTTGTAAGAATTCCTATGAACCAATTTGTTTCTCATGGTACTAATCCAGAATCTGGTTGGAAAAATATTCAAAAGATCCAGTTTGAAGTTGTTTCTCGACCCAATACCACCGAAATAGTTAATTTTGATTATTTGACTGCCCAAAAAAGCGCTGATTATTTGAGTAAATGGAAAATGACTGATGACAGATTTTTAAGTTTGGCAAAAAAGGATGATAAAATAGTTTTATTAGCTAGAAACGAAGGAGCGATGCAAGCGGTTCTTAGCGAAGTGAATGGAGAGAATTTTACTTTTCAAGCTAGTTTTGTACCTCAGACTGTTGGCGGAGCACTTGGTTTATTTTTTAGAGGTAATTATGGCAATAGCAAAGGTTATTATTTATTAGCCGATGGTATTAATAAAAATTCCTTTACTTTAAAGAAATTAGGCTCTGGTGGTTGGGAAGATTTAAAAACTGTGGAAATATCCAATTTTGTTTTGGAAAAAGATCAAAAATATTGGTTGAAAGTGGAAGCCAAAGGTAAAACAATAATTGGTTTTGTTTCGGTTGATGGGGAGAATTTTACAGAAATATTAAATGTAGATGATGATGAATTTTCTTCTGGTGGCCTAGGTATTACTGTGTTTAGTAGAAGTTATGGATTTTTTGATGACTTTAAATTTGAACAATAAAGTAAAATCCGAATTATCCGAATAGTAATCCGAATGACCCGAATAGTGAAAGTAATCCGAATGTTACGAATGGTGAATGATAATTCGAAAAAAATCCGAATGATAATAAATTATGGATAGTGTCAAAGAATATTTGATTAAATTTATTTTTCCGATAACCAGCCACCCTTATAAAACATTAGCGGTGGTTTTTATCTTTGCCTTATTGGAATGGTTTTGGGGTTTTGAAGCGAGTTTTTTTATTACCTTATTTTTTTTATTTTTGTTATTAAAGTTAGAAAGTAGGATTTTGATTTTTTTTGCTTTATTATTTTTACTTAGTTGCCCATTTTTTCTTTTTGCCAATGATACTTCTCAGGCCGAGCAAATGGCTGTCTATGCCTATTATTTGTTATTTATTGGTACGGTTTTGGCGTTGGTTGAGAGTCATAACGATCCGAATAGTGATGGCGATCCGAATAAAGACAGTTAATCCGAATGACCCGAATAGTAATGCGAATACTACAAATTAAATATTCGAATACTACGAATATTGTGCAAATGAGTAGCGGGTAAAGTGCAATAAAAATATTTCTATTAAATAGGTTTAGTTCAAAAATCTAATGCAACAATTGTCCCATAGGGACAAACTTATATTAGCCAGGCATTTTAATGCCTGGAAAAACGCATTTGATATTTATTTAGTCCTGTAGGGACGGCAGAAAAAATATTATATTGTGTCGTCCCTACGGGACTATGATATGTTTGATTAATTTTACAGGCACTAAAGTGCCTGCCTAACATCTTTCACCCCTACGGGGTTTAGTGACGGGTTGCATTAAAAAAGAGTTTTAAATTCCAACCATCCCAATTTCAATCCGTAATATTTTTATTATCTGTGTTTGTATTCGGGTCATTCGGATCGTTATTATTCGGATTATTTGTATGAAAAAGTTTGATAAATACATATTCCTATTTATATTCTTAAGTGGAATAATTCTTTGGCAGGGTCTTTTACCTGGTTATATTTTGAATTTGGACATGATCTTTGCCCCAGAAATGGGTGTAGTGTCAAATTTAGCGGAGGGATTTGGGTCTTCATTGCCTATTGGCTATATATTACATTGGTTATGTTTAATTTTTCCAGCTTGGCTAGTGCAAAAAGCCATACTTTTGTTTTTGTTTTTTATTATTGGTTACTTGGCATACAGATTTTTACCAGTTGGAGAAAATAAAAATATTCGTTTATTTTCTGCTCTGCTATATTTATCCAATCCTTTTGTCTATTCGCGATTTTTGGCTGGTCATTGGATGCATTTATTCGCTTATGGATTTTTACCTTTGTTTATTTATCATCTTTTGGCTTTACAAACCAAAAATAATTGGCAGACATGTTTAAAATTTTTTAGCGTTTTATTTTTAATTAGTTTGTTTTCTATTCATTTCTTTATCATGGTTTGTTTGATATCTCTAGTTTGGTTTTTATATTTATTGATTAATTATTTGTCTCAAAAGAAAACTAAAGAATTTTGGTTGTTATTTAAAAATTTATTGTTTACTGGTTTGGTTTTTTTAATTGTTAGTAGTTATTGGTTAATCCCAGCTTTTTCTCGGCCAACACCGGTAGAACAACGTTTTGGTTTGGAACATTGGCAAGCCTTTTCGGCTGGTGGTTATAAAGATGTTGGTACTTTTTTAAATGTTGCTTCTCTAAATGGTTTTTGGGGTGAAAGAAATCCGTGGGCTGGATATTTTCTTTGGCCACAGGATTATGTTGTTTTTTGGTTTGCTTTTGTAGTTGTCTTTGTTTTGGGATTAATCGGGGTGTGGAATGGCCTTAAAAGGCAAAAAACTCGCTTTATAACGGTTTTTTTTGCTGGGTTGGGCGTTCTTACATTTATTTTTGCTACTGGAGTAGGGGAGACGATTTTTAAGCCAATTAACTTTTGGCTATATGAGCACACATCTCTGTGGTCTGGTTTTCGAGACAGTCAAAAATTTAGTGGATTTTTAGTTTTGAGTTATGCCATTTTTGCTGGTTTGGGTTTGGAAGCCATTCTTGATTTTATAAAAAAGTCAAAACCAGTCTTGGAAAATATTTTTTTATCTTTTATCCTGATTATTCCGATTTTGTTTGGCTTTTTGATTTGGGGTGGTTTTCGCGGTCAGATTCAGCCAGTCTGGTATCCAACTTCTTGGTCAGAAGCAAAATCAATTATTAATCATGATAATTCTGATTCACGAGTTTTATTTTTACCCTGGCATGGTTATTTATCTTTAAACTTTAATAATAATTTGGTGATTGCCAATCCGGCCAGAAGATTTTTTGGTCCGAGAGCTGTGGTTAGTAAGAGTGTAGAACTGGAAGATATTTATAATCAAGAAGCCAATCAAGAATATTTGGTTTTGGATAAAATTATTACTAGTAGTACTCTATATACTACAGACGAAGTAATTGATTTTTTAATTACTCAGAAAATTAAATACATTGTTTATTTCCAAGATTTAAAAACCGTGGATAATTTACAGTATAATTTTTTAAGTTCTGGTAAAATAAAGAGAATTTTAGAAGATCAACAGCTTGTAATGTATGAAATAAAAGCAAATTAAGCTGTATCTAGCTAAGTTATCCACAGGTAATCTGTAATAATGCTCTTGAAAGTGTTATAATGAATATAATTAAAATTAATTTATTTATTCAATAACAAGATAAATAGTATGAAAAAATTTCTGTTTTATCTACCAGTGGTGACACTCTTGGTTATCGTTGGTTTTTTTGGCAAAGGCCATGGGGATTTATTCGGCCTTAATATTGCGTTTGGTTATGGTGGTGGCGGTGGTGGTGGCAGTCCAACGGTTGTGCCAACTCTAGGTACCACTCCAGTCACAGTTTCTGGTGGTAATACTGTAACTGAACGGAATATCACTTTGCTTTTTGATGTAGACAAAGCATCTATGGTAGCTGTTTCAGAAAAATCCAATTTTTCTGATGCGACTTGGGAAACATACAGTGGTACAGAGACCTTTACTTTATCAGAAGGTTATGGTGTCAAGACTTTGTATGTCAAGTTTCGTTCCTCTAGTGGTGGTGAAGTATCAAAACAAGTGACTGTCACTTATGTTTCTTCACCAAAAGATGATGTCCCAGCTGTGACTACTCCTACTACCCCAACTATTATTCCAGCTTTGACAACTCCGACTACAGTTGCAGTTACCAAATCTACCCCAAGTTTTGCTCGTGATCTCAAATTAAGCATGACTGGTGATGATATAAAAGCTCTTCAACAATATTTAAATAACAATGGTTTCCCAGTGGCTCAGACTGGCGTTGGTTCCAAGGGTAATGAAACAAATTATTTTGGAGCATTAACCCAAGGCGCTTTGATTAGATTCCAAAAAGCTAATAATCTTACTGCGACTGGTTTACTTGATTTAGCTACTAGAAATTATCTTGGTTCAGTAAAGACTGAAACTGTGGCTGTGGTAAACACACCTTCTTTAATCAAGTTTGCGCGTGATCTTCAATTGGGAACAATTGGTGATGATGTAAAATCTTTACAACAATATCTCAATAGTCATGGCTTTGTAGTTACTACCGCCGGTCCTGGTTCAGTCGGTAATGAAACCACTAAGTTTGGTGCTCTAACAAAACAAGCTTTGATCAAATATCAACAAGCTAATAATTTACCAGCTTTCGGATTCTTTGGACCTTTGACAAGAACATTCTTAAATAAATAAGATTTAGTTAGTTTACAATCTGAAATTTATAAAAACAATCCCGTCTAAATCGGGATTGTTTTGTTTCTCTAGACCAGAGACATTTTTTTTGGTATGATAATGGTACTTAATTATATGCTTTTATCATTTGTTTTACTTATAATCTCCCTAGCTGTAGTTATAAAAAGTGCTGATTTGGCTATTAAATATTCCACTAAGCTGGCAGAAAGTTTTCATTTGTCAAAATACGTGGTGGGATTTTTGATTGTGTCAGTTATTTCTATTTTGCCAGAAACTTTTATTTCCATTACCTCAGCCTTTGAAGGGATACCCGCTTTTGGTTTGGGTACACTGTTTGGCTCCAATGTGGCTGATCTCACATTAGTTTTTGTTTTAGTAATTTTTCTTTCTCGGCGTAATTTAAAAATTGAGAGTAAGATTATTAAAAATAGCTTTTTGTATATTGGGATAATGCTTATACCAATTTTACTTGGTATTGATGGATTTTATTCTCGTCTGGAAGGAATCGTCTTGATTTTAATTGGCCTTTTGTTTTATGTTTTTGTCTTAAAAAAGAGTAATTATGATACAAAAGTAGACAGACAAAAATTTAAACCAGTTTATTTGTTTTTACTCTTGCTTAGTATGGGGGCTTTGCTTTTAGGTTCTCATCTCACTGTTGGATATGGAGTGGATTTGGCCAAGACGCTTGGTGTTAATCCAATTTTGATTGGTATGTTTGTGGTGGCTTTGGGAACTACTTTGCCCGAAATGTTGTTTTCTATTCGTGCGTCTAGACATCATCACGATGACTTAGCTCTAGGTGATATTTTGGGAACAGTCATTGCGGATGCTACTATTGTAGTTGGTATTGTGGCTGTTATCAGCCCATTTGTTTTTAATCCGCGCATTGTTTATATTACTGGTATTTTTATGGTTCTAGCAACGATTTTATTATTTAGTTTTATGAAGTCGGGAAAAGTGATTACCAAAAAAGAGGCTTTTTTACTTTTGTTGTTTTATTTATTATTTGTTTCTACAGAATTATTGGTGGATAGATTTTATCAGTAGTAGTTTATATCATTTGGGAGAATTGATTTTTCCGCAAAACAAAACCCCGTCTCTTACGAGCGCGGGGTTTTTATTGAGCAGAAGTACTTAAGCGCGAACAACGTTGATAGCGCGTGGTCCTTTGTCTGACTGTTCAACATCAAAACTGACAACATCGCCAGCTTTCAAATCACCAAATTGGACGTCCACAAGACCGGTTTCATGGAAGAAAACGTCTTTTGAACCATCTTCAGGAGTGATGAAACCAAAGTGCTTTTCAGCTACGATAGTTTTAATTGTACCTTTCATAAAAGTATGATTAGTAAATAAAATACAAATTTATATATCACTGAAGAAGGTCGACTAGTTTTCTAAGGATATTTTGTAGGATTTGAGTATACTATAATTACCTGTAATTGTCAATAGGCTTTGTGATTTTTTAAAATTTATTTCACTTAATAGAGCCTTTTTTGGCCATATAAACTTGACAAAACACTAAAATTTTGGTATTATATTGCTTCATCGTGTTACAAATATTTGATTAATTTATAGATTATGGCCGAAGAAGTCATTTTGAGATTTGATAACGTCACATTTGAATATCTTGAAAAAAAGCCTGTGCTTGATGAGGTTTGTTTTGGTGTGCGAAAAAGTGCCAAATTGACCCTGATGGGACAAAATGGAGCCGGTAAGAGCACTATATTCAAGTTGATCAAAGGTGAATTAAAACCAACTAAGGGTAATGTTTTTATTACTAATAATGCTACTATTGCGACAGCTTTACAAGTAATAGAAAGACAAGATTTAGATCTGACAGTCGAAGAATATTTTAGTAAAGCCTTTTTTAAAGTTCCGGGAAATATAAAAAGTCAGATTAGTAAAGTCATGAATGCGGTCAATTTGACTGTGCCAATTGATAGAAAAGTTGGAGATTTGTCTGGTGGCCAGCAAGCCCGGATATTATTAGCTTTTGCTTTGATACAAAATCCTGACATCTTATTACTAGATGAACCAACAAATAATTTGGACCAAGAGGGAATTGACCATCTGATTCAATTCCTTGTCATGTATGATAAGACCGTCATAGTAATTTCTCATGATGCAGATTTTTTAAATTGTTTTACCGAAGGTGTGGTTTATCTAGATGTCTTTACCAAAAAGATTGAAACTTATGTGGGTGATTATTATTCTGTGGTAGAAGAAATAAATTTGCGCATTGAACGCGAAATAAAAAAGAATGCGCAATTGGAAAAAGAAATTCTTGATAATAAAGAAAAAGTAAACTTTTTTTCTAACAAAGGTGGTAAGATGCGAAGACTAGCTAGTAAACTAAGAGATGAGATAGAAGAAATGGAAGAAAATAAAGTGGATGTGAGGCGTGAAGATAAGACGATTAGAGAATTTACTATTCCAGCTCAGGGTATTGTAGGAAATATTGTCACAATCAAATCAATAAAAATAATTAAAAATCACGAGCCAGTGATCCAGCCAGTAGATATTTTACTTCGTCAAAGAGATAGATTATTAATCTCTGGCCCAAATGGAATTGGTAAGAGTACTTTATTAAGATCCTTGGTAAATCAAACTAGTGATGGTATAGAAATCTTGAAAAACACCAGAATTGGTTATTATAGTCAAGATTTTGCCACATTGGATTATGATCAAACCGTGTTTGATTCATTACAAAGTGTGATGGCCGATGGCATAGATATCCAGCAAATGCGTTCCATTGCGGCTGGTTTACTTATTACTGGAGAATTAATGGGATTGAAAATTTCTCATTTGTCAGAAGGGCAAAAAGGTTTGTTATCATTTGTCCGTTTAATCTTAATGCAACCTGGTCTATTAGTGCTAGATGAACCCACCAATCATATAAATTTTCGTCATATTCCTATCATTGCCAAAGCAATTAATGATTTTGAAGGTGCCATTATTCTCATCAGTCACATGCCAGACTTTGTAAAAGAGATTAGATTTGATCAGGAATTGGATTTGGGTAGATTTTAAATTTCATTGGCCGAGTGCTAAAGTGTTGTCGTGCTCAAGTGCTTTTGTGTTTTGCCCTTGACAAACCTTAAAAATTCTGCTAAAATTAGAGAAATTACATTTTAAGTTATTAATAATCCGCCTAGGGTGGATAAATATATAATATATGGGTAGTTATAATCGAGACGATAAAAGACCAAGTGGTGGTTTTAGTCGTGGTGGAAATAGGTCTTTTGGTGGACCAAGTCGGTTTGGTGGTAGCAGAGATGGTGGTCGGCCAATGATGCACAAAGCTGTTTGTAGCGAATGTGGTGATGATTGTGAAATTCCATTTAGACCAAGTGGAGATAGACCAGTTTTCTGTAGTATTTGTTTTGACAAACAAGGTGGTGGTTCTGGTACTAGACCAAGTAAATTTGGTAGCGACAGACGTGAAAGACCAAGTTTTGGCAGTGATAGAGGAGATAGGCAAATGCATGATGCTGTTTGTGGTAAATGTGGCGAAGATTGTCAAGTGCCATTTAGACCAACCGAAGGCAAGCCAGTGTATTGTAGCAATTGTTTTGATAAGAATGACAGAGGCGCTGGTAGTAACCGTGGCGGAGCTCAATCTAGTGAACAGTTTGATGCTATTAATGCCAAATTGGACATGATCATGACTGCACTTGGTTTGACTGCTTCAAAAAAAGAAAGCACAAAAGTTGTTGAAAAAGCTGAAAAGCCAAAAGCTAAAAAAGAAGTAAAACCAAAAAAGGTTGTAAAAGAAAAAACTGAAAAAGTTAAAGTGGCTAAAAAGAAAGCTGTTGCTAAGAAGAAAAAATAAACACATCTCAAAAATTACACCTCCAGTTGGGGGTGTTTTTTTGTTGACAAAAAGAAAATATTGTAGTATAAAACTTTCGTCTAACATCACTGGGGTCTGTCATGAGAAAGGAGTATTTCGCTTGGACCGTGTTGATTGGTGTTGTTGGCTTTATAACAGCTCTCTTTGCTGATGCATGTTCCATGATACATGCAAAGCAGTCCGTGGACACCATCTTCCTCGGGGTCCCCATGTTCTTGATCGGCGTCTTGGGTTACGCATTAATCTTCGTGACGGCTTATGTCACGTTGATTATGGAAAGCAGTAAGTTCTTTGCTGTCGTAAACCACGGTCTTGTAGTATTCACCGGTCTCTTTACTATCTTCTTGATTTGGAAGGCTGTACATGTGGAGATGCTCTGTCCAGCTTGCATTATTTGCTGGATACTGAATATTATTCTGGTGGTAAGATTGGCCGGATTTATAACCGACCAGGAAGGTCTTCACATTTCATGAGGAGGGCAACATGCGAGTTCGCGCTCCACCTTAGGTGGCTGTGGTGCGGATTTGTTTGAAAACAGTCGCGTCACCCAGTTTGAATCTATATTAATGGATTTGAACTAGGAGAACCCGCGACTGTTTTTTATTTTTTCGCTATATTTAATAATTTTTGGTATAATTACTTTGATAATTACAAAACTGGAGATATAAATACAAAATAATAGAACACACATCTCCAAAATTACCTAAATATACCAAAATATAACCTGCCTGCGCAGGCAGGTTTGAGAAAATTTGTTTAATTTTGGTAATTTGAGTTCTATTACTAATTTTGTAATTTAACGTAATTATAAATATTATGTCCTTAATAATAAAAAAACAAATTCCAGAATCAGAAATCAAAATGACTTTTGCGCGGTCATCTGGTGCTGGTGGTCAAAATGTTAACAAAACTTCTACCAAAGTAATTTTGCATTGGCGAGTGGGGGATTCCACAGTTTTTAGTGATATAGAAAAAGACAGAATTAGAAATAAATTAGTTGGTCGATTAAATGATAAAGATGAAATTGTCATAATGGCCGAGGAAGAAAGATCACAAATTCAAAATCGCATTGAAGCTTTGACACGTTTACAGATTTTGGTGGCCGAGGCCTTAGTTATTCCCAAGAAACGCCGGCCAACCAAGCCAACTTATTCATCAAAACTTAAAAGATTAGAAACGAAAAAACAACGTTCCGAAATTAAAGCCGGAAGACGGGGGCTAGAATAAATTTAATTTTAGTAATTTTTAATATATTTTGTATGTTCAAAAAAACATTATTGGCGGTAGGAGTATTTACTCTAATTTTAATTATCTCTGGTTGTGGTCAAAAAAGTTTAGTGGAAAATAAAATTGAAAATGAATTGGAAAAACAATTTGGTGGAAAAGCTCAGGTTGATGTAGATAATAATGCTATAAATATTCAAACAGAACAGGGGCAAATTCAGGTGGGTGGAGAAATAAGTTTGCCAACTGATTTTCCGGCTGACATATTTATTGTTGAAGGTAAAATTGTCTCAGCTATGAAAAATGTAATGGGAGCTGGGTATCAAATAATAATAGAAACGGACAAAGAATTGGAGGAAGTGAAAAGTTTATATACTGCAAAGTTAAAAGAACAAGGTTGGACAATTGTTTCTACAATGGATTTTGCTACTACCTCGGCAATTTCTGCTTCCAAAGATAGTCGTCAACTTTCCATCACAATTGGTTCAGAAGATAATCAAGAAACTAGTTTGATGGTGATATTAACTTTGATTGACAATAATACCACGAACAATCTCCAATAAAAAATAAGTTTTTTATATAGGTATATTTTTTATGGTTAAATTCATTATTTTTTGATATAATATACAACAAAATAAAATTAATTATTTTTTAAATACTAAATATGTTTTCTAGCATCTTGGCAAAAATATTATTATCAGTTCTTTTTGGTGCGGCCATTGGCTTGGAGCGCGAAAGTAGTAACCAGGGGCCAACGACGCTTGGTGGTATTCGCACTTATTCCTTGTTTTGTTTGCTTGGGGCAATCGCGGGAATTTTTTATATAAACAATATATTACCATTGGCAGTAATTATTGTTAGTAGTATTTTGTTGTTGGTGGCTATTTATTATGCGATTGGTTCGTTTTTTACCAAAGATTTTGGTCTGACTACAGAATTATCAGTTGTGGTCACTTTTTTAATTGGCTTGTTATTAGTTTTAGATATTATTCCTTTGCAAATTATTGTTGTCATATTTGTTTTATTGGCTTTAATTTTATCATTAAAATCAAAAACGCAAAAATTAATGGCTGGTGTATCTGCCAATGAAGTCCAGTCATTTATTAGTTATGCCATTATTGCCCTGGTGGTCTTGCCATTTTTACCAGATGTTGGTTATAAACTAGCAGACTTACCAATTTTACCTACTATTTTTGATAGTTTAAATATTGGACTCGGTAAATTTTCTACCTTAGAACTCATCAATCCCCAAAAAATTTGGTTGGTAGTAGTTTTGATTACTGGGATTGATGTTTTGGGTTATGTCCTGAGTCGATTTGTGGGGCAAAAGAAAAGTTTTATGCTCACGAGTTTTTTTGGTGGTTTTGTTTCTTCGACTTCCACTACTCAATCACTTGCCCAAAAAAGCAACAAAATGGGTGTGGCCGATCATTTGGTTGGCGCGGCTATTATTGCCAATTTAGCTAGTTTTGTACAATTATTTTTATTAATTGGTCCATTAAACGCTCGTTGGTTAATATCTGTGATTCCGAGTTTGTTAATCATGATTTTGACCGCTGGATTTTTAGCATTTTATTTTTTGCGTAAAAAAGGCAAAAATGTCAAAGATGATAAGGAGGAAACCAAAGATAAAAAAATCTTTTCTTTGTTGCCAGCTTTAAAGTTTGCCGGGCTTTTGATCATAATAAAACTATTTACTAAGATTTGTTTGATTTTGTTTGGAAAATCCGGGTTTATCTTCAGTTCGGTCATTGCCTCTCTGGTTGGTCTAGATGCGATTGTTGTTACTTTGGCAGAAATGGCGGGCTCAGCTATTACTTATAAATTTGCTTTGTTTGTTTTATTATTGGTCAATGGCACGAATCTTCTTAGCAAGAGCGTATTTTCTTATTTACAAGGAACACGTAAATTTGCTCTAAGGTTTTTTGTTTCTGCTATAATAATAATCTTATTTAGTTTTAGTTGGTTGTTGTTTATATAGAATTAACTTTAAAAATAAGCACAAAATCGTCAAACTTGGCGATTTTTGTTATAATATAAAGCATGAATGTTGTTTTGGCTACAATTAATGATTTTTCTGAGATACTTAAATTAAGTATTCTTTTTGATTCAGAAGAAATTTGTAAAGAAGATAAAATAAACAAGGCTATTAGTAATAACCTTGTTTGGGTAGTAAAAAATAAAAATCAAATCATTGGTTATGTTTTATTAGAGTTGTTTAATGAAAATCATGACCAACTACCAAACTCCATTTTCATTTCTGAGCTTTATGTGCTAGAATCATACCGCAATAGAGGGGTTGGTAAAATTTTGATGGAAAAAATATTAGAAAATAAATATCCAAAAACATACGCTTATTTTTCTTTGTCTCATGATCCAGAAGAAAAAACTCTAACTAACTTTTATAAATCATTTGGCTTTAGCGTAGTAGGGGAGACAAAAGCGGGAAATATTAAAATGATTAGGAAATTATGATTTTTGGTAAGTACGGAATAAAATCTAATAATATTTTTCTTTTGTGTGTAATTCATTTTTTACAAGGCTTGATGTTTTTTTTGCCAATTTTGGCTTTGTATTATCAACAAACATTATTTTCCGCGCAAAATGTAGCCCTAATTTTTGCCATAGAAGCAATCTGCTCAGCAATTTTTGAAGTACCGACCGGAGCGATTGCTGATTTATTTGGCAAAAAGAAAACTATGATTGTGGCCTATTCAATTGATATTATTGCTTTTGTAATTTTATGGATTGGTGGAAGTATGATCATGTTTGTGGTATATGCTATTTTAACTGCCCTGGCACACTCTTTAAATAATGGTCCGGAAACAGCCATAATGTATGACACATTGAAACAAGAGGGTAAAGAATATTTATATAAAAAAATTAGTGGAATTTATATGGCGATTTGGCCAGCTGGGGCGGCTATCAGTTCCGTGATTGGAGGATATTTGGCTACCATCTCACTTCGCACTCCAATATTTTATACAATTTTTCCGTTTCTAATCGCTTTAATTATTATATTTTTTATTGATGAACCACCGTACGAAAAAAAAGCTGATGCAACTTTAAATGGACACATGTTAGAATCTGCTAAAGATGTTTTAAAAAATAAACAACTGATGTTTATTTTGCTGGGTGGAATAGTGGCTTGGTCGTTTGGTGAGAGTACTCATTTTTTGAGTCAATTATTTTTTCAATTTAAAAATATTCCTATTTTGTGGTTTGGTTATGCTACCGCGGCTGAGTTTGCCCTGTCTTCACTGGGTTTTTATTTTTCACATGCTATATCCGAGCGATTTGGCAATAAACGGACAGTGATAATGTCGGTAATATTATTAGCCTTGCTATTGATTTTTGCTACTTGGACAACAGGCTTAACTATGTTAATATTATTTTCCACTTCCTCTTTCTTTTTTGGCTTGCGCAGTCCAATATTAGGGCATCTGTGGAATGAAGAATGTGAATCTAGAAAACGAGCGACTATGAATTCTATAAATGCTCTGGTTTATCAATTGGGTGTAGCTATTACAATACCAATTGTCGGTTATTGGTCAGATTTGTTTTCTGTGGGTACGGCTTTTCTTTTAAGTGGTTTAATAATTTTGATTATTCCACCAATATTTTTTGCATTTCTTAAAAATAACTAATTTATGAACCAAAGTATAAAACAGATCATAGAGAAAATTAATTCTTTAAACAAACAGTTGTCAGATAAATATAATCAGTTGGCTGAGAAGTATGGTTTTTATTTTTCTGGTAGAAAAGTCGTGTTTTTAAAAGAAATTAAACGAATAAATAAATCTTTCAAAATTCCGGCTTGGAAATATGTTGTTCCTCAAAATATTCGACATTTATTGTCCATGCCATTTATTTACATGATGATAATCCCGGCCTTTATTTTGGATTTTTTCCTAACACTTTATCACATGGTAGCCTTTCCTCTTTTTCACATTCCAAAAGTTAATCGTAAAGATTTTATTGTTTATGATCGTCAGTTTTTGGATTATCTCAATTGGATTCAAAAAATTCATTGCATTTATTGCACCTATGTTGGTGGTCTATTTGCTTATGCGGTAGAAATTGCTGGCCGAACTGAGAGATATTGGTGTCCAATCAAAGCGGCTCATAAACCAAAGTTTCATCATGGTTGGTACAGTGAATTTGCTGATTATGGCAATCCAGAAGAATGGAAGGAAAAGTTTAATGATGGAAAAGCTTTTGTTTGCAAAAATAACAAAGAAGAAAATAATTTATAAATTTTATTTTCTGTTTTTTTCCGCTCAATTCTGCTATTTCTGTTGTTAATTTTACAACAGAACAAACAGAACAAACAGAACAAACAGAACAAACAGAACAAACAGAACAAACAGAACAAACAGAACAAACAGAACAAACAGAGTTTATTATATTTTTTTATTCCTTTCTCCTTATTCCTTATTATGTACATCTATTATTCAACATTTGTAAGCGGTTTTGAAAATGCCGTCAAAGATTTTCTAATTAAATCTCTGGATAAAACCAAGATTGTTTTACTTTTGGACGGGTTAGTTGTTTATACTACTACGACAGATGTAAACAAAGTAAAAGAATTACGGTTTGTAAATAATACTTTTATTCTCATAAAAGAATTTTCTGACAAAAATTTATCCTTAGATTTAATGCTTAATGAATTGGTGAATAATGCCAAGCTTAATATTCCGGTTTTGTCAGTGAGACAAAAAACTTTTCGCATTATTACTTCCAAAGAAAATCAATTGTCAGCCGTGGACAATACGCTTTTAATAAAATTGGAAGAAAAAATAAAATACTTTACCAAATATAGAACTAATCGAAAAAAACCTGATATTGAATTTTGGATATTATTGCGGAGTGAAGGCAGGGGATTTTTTGGTATGCGGATTACTCACAACCATGATTCAGCCAAGAGTCTTCAACAAGGTGAACTCCGTCCCGAAGTGACAAATATTTTGTGTCAATTGTCAGACATGAATAAGACTGATGTTTTTTTGGATCCGTTTGTTGGCTCGGGTGCGATTCCGATTGAGCGGGTAAAAATAAATAAGTATACGCGCGTGATTGCCACGGACAATGATAAAAAACTAGTTAATTATTTGCAAACTAATGTCCAAAGGATGAATTTGAAAATTGAAGTATATAATGGTGATGCTTTGGTTTTGCCCAGTATTGCTAATAATTCAATTGATAAAATTGTGACTGATCCACCGTGGGGGATTTTTAATAAAAAGAGCGAGAGTGAATTAAATATATTTTACACCCAGATGCTTCAATCATTTTTTAGAGTTTTAAAACCAGGTGGCGTGGCGGTTGTATTGTTGGGGCAGAGAGAATTATTTTTAGATTTATTAAAAGACTTTACTGATAAATTTATATTAGAACAAAATTTCTCAGTATTAATTTCTGGGAAAAAGGCAGGGGTGTATAAAATAATAAAAAAATAAATTGACATTTTTAAGTAGAAATGATTAAATTTCTATTGGAGAATTCAACCAAGTGGTGTTTCGATGAAGAAGGGTCTCTGGAAAGGGTGTAAAGGGGCCAAGCCCCACCACATGGTGCCTCACCCGCACCATGGCGATCAGTACTGGTGCCAGCGGTGCAACGCCGTCGGCACCAAGGATGGGCAGATGGAGCGTTGCCCTCAGTGCAACGGTCTCACGACCAAGCACAACGGGCTGTGCCCCAACTGCCAGTCGTTGTCGTCCGCGTCCAAGAAGACCGACACGACGCCCAAGCCCAAGGCTCTTCCTGACATGCAGATCCACGCGGGGCAAGCCAGCGTCCAGTGCCCCCACGAGGACTGTGGCAGGAAGGTCTCGTTGCTATCGAACGCGACCACGGGGCCGATCAGGTGTCCGAACTGCCACCACATGTTCCAGCTCGTCGTCATCAGTCGACAACAGGTCATCAAGGTGTCCCAGGAGTCGGACAGCAGGTATCACGGCTCCTGGTGATTCACCCGCTGACGGTTGGTTTTTCTCCAATAGCTCTTTTTCCCACTCAAAAGCCATCCGTCCGCGTAAGTTTAAAATTATTTTAGATTTGCGTGGGAGTAGGATGGTTTTTGTTTTTTTAAAAATCAACGCCATTGACAAAATATTTAAAAGTCTAACTTTGTGGTATAATAACCATGTTCAAATAGAACTCAAATTACCTAAATTATCACAAATCTTCACAAATTATATTAGTTAGATTTGAGTAAATTTGTCCAATTTGTAAAATTTGTGTTCTATACAAATAAAAATTTAATTAGTATTAATTTATTTAATATGGAAAATCACATAAAAAGCACACCAAAGGATGTTTTTTTACATCTTTTCAATATTGTCACATTTTATCTTAGTGTGATTGGTTTTATCACTTTGTTCATCCAATATATCAATGCCTCATTTCCAGATTCGCTAGATTATTATTTTATGAACATTGCCAATGGGGTGCGTTGGTCATCATCGGTTCTTTTGATTGCTTTTCCCGCTTATCTATTGACAACTTGGTTTTTGGAAAAAGATTTGATTAGCATTCCAGCCAAACGAGATTTGAAATTACGCAAGTGGCTCACTTACTTTACTTTGTTTGTGTCGGCCATTACGATTATTATAGACCTCATGACTTTTGTTTATAATTTTCTAAATGGAGAATTGAGTACTAGATTTTTCTTAAAAGTTTTAGTCGTATTAGTGGTAGCCGGAGCGGTTTTTGGTTATTATCTATGGGATCTAAAAAGAGAAGAACAAAAAACTAAAGTGTTGAGAATTTTGGCTATTGTGTCTGGAGTTTTGGTTTTAGGTAGTGTGGTCTTGGGATTTTTTATTGTTGGTACCCCAAGTGAACAACGCAATCGTCGGTTTGATGACCAAAGGCTAAATGATTTGCAAGTAATGCAAAGTCAAGTCGTTGATTACTGGACCAAGAAAAATGCTTTGCCAACAAAATTGGCAGACTTACAAGACAATATCTCTGGATTTATGGTACCAACTGACCCAAATACTCAGATTGCTTATGAGTATAATATAATTAGTCCATTATCATTCAATTTGTGCGCTAATTTTGCTGGTTCAAATTTGACTGACAGTTTGGTGAATCGAGAACCTACTTATTATTCACCTTATGATAATTACCAACAAAACTGGAGCCATGATAAGGGTAGAGTGTGTTTTGAAAGAACAATTGATCCAGAATTATACAAAAATACACCAGCTGTACCTACAAAATTTTAAAGTTTAGTATCTATTTTTAACCGACTAAATATAATAAAACCGTCTTAACAGGCGGTTTTTGTTTCACAACTTGACATATTACAAATTTTTCGCTATAATTAGGCAATTCTAGAAATTTACTAGTTAACTAAAAATTTGTGGAAGTTAGAAATATTGCAATTATTGCTCACGTAGACCACGGCAAAACCAAATTGACCGATGCTTTGATGCGTCAAACTGGTATGGTGACAGATGATAGTGTTAGTATGGATTCCAATGCTTTGGAAATGGAACGGGGCATTACTATTTATTCAAAAAATACCTCAGTATTTTATAAAGGGACAAAAATCAATATCGTAGATACTCCCGGCCATGCTGATTTTGGTTCAGAAGTCGAACGGGTTTTACGCTCAATTGATTCAGTTTTATTAGTCGTCGATGCTCAGGAGGGGCCAATGCCACAAACAAAATTTGTTTTGAAAAAATCTTTGGAACTTGGTTTAAAGCCAATTGTGGTGATTAATAAAATTGATAAACCAGCGGCCAGACCAGAATGGACTCATGACAAAGTTTTGGAATTATTTATGGATCTTGGTGCGACCGATGAACAATTAAATTTTGCGACCGTGTTTGCGATTGCCAAGCAGGGGATTGCCAAAATTAATCTAACAGATGAATCTGATAATTTGTCTCCGCTCTTGGATACAATTCTTGCCAAAGTACCAGCCGTCTTAGCTGATACCACTCTGCCTTTCACTATGCAACCATTCAATTTGGCTTATGATAATTATCTTGGTCGTATGGGTATTGGCCGAATATATAAAGGGACAATGAAAAATGGTGATAGAGTTTTTATAAAAAAACAAACCGGAGAAATTATTTCCGGACAGATTAACCAATTGATCACGTTTGAAGGTCTTACTAGAAAAGAAGTGACCGAAGCGACGGCTGGTGATATTGTTATGATCGCTGGGCTCCCTGATATTTATATTGGGGACACCATTTGTGCTAATAAAGATGAAGCGCTTTTGCCCGCCATTAAAATTGATGAACCAACTATCTCACTAAATTTTTTAGTTAATAATTCTCCCTTTGCCGGTAAAGAAGGGAAGTATGTGACAAGTAGACAAATAAAAGAAAGACTAGAAAAAGAATTGGAAGTCAATGTGGGATTGAAAGTTGATTTTACGCCAGTAGAATATTACAAAGTTAATGGCCGAGGCGAATTGCATATTGCCGTTCTTTTGGAAAATATGCGTCGTGAAGGTTTTGAAATTCAAGTCTCCCAACCTCAAGTTATTATCAAAGACGTGGATGCGGTAAAGTGTGAACCATTTGAAGAAGTGACCATTGATATACCTCAGGAATCTGCCGGAGTGGTAATTGAAAAAATGTCCAAAAGAAAAGGTCAAATGATTGCCATGAAGCCAGAACAAAATCATACCCGTTTGATTTATGAAATTCCAACTCGTGGTCTACTGGGTTATCGCAATGAATTCATTGTTGATACTCGGGGTGAAGGCATTCTGTGCAGTGAAATGATTGGATTTAAACCATATGTGGGTGAAATTGAAAAGCGCGATGTTGGTTCTATGATTTCTGGCGAGACTGGTAAAGTATTATCCTATTCTCTAGCCAATTTACAAGATCGTGGGACTTTGTTTGTGGGACCAAATGTAGAGGTCTATGAAGGCCAGGTAATTGGCAATACTGCCAAAGGCCAAGATATGACTGTAAACCCTATTAAAGGCAAGCATTTGACCAATATGAGAGCTTCTACCGCTGATATGGCCATTCAATTGACTCCACCAATAGAATTGACTCTAGAGCGTGGTATGGAGATTATGGCTGAAGATGAATATTTGGAAATTACGCCAAAAAGTGTGAGAATGCGCAAGCAACTTTTGACTGATAATGATAGAATCAGGAATGCGAGAAAAGAAGCTAAGCAATAACATCATAAAATCGCCAAACCTGGCGATTTTTGTTATAATAAACTTGTTTATTTTTAATAAGTTAATATATATGACCACATTAAATGAAGCTTACAAAATTGTTAAAAAATTAGAATTACTAACATCTCCTAGTAAAGACTATGATTTGTTGGGTATTCAAGAATCAATTACTAAATTATGGATAGCTTCTTGGAAAAAAGATAAAGACGAAGTTGGTAAACGTTTAGCTAACTTACTTATTGGAACATTTGTTATTGCCAAAAGATTAGGAATAAATGATGTTGAATATTATTTTGATAAGAGGATGGTAGAATTTAAAAAAGAGCTAGAGACAGGGTCGTGTTGGGAGAAAAAAGGAAAATCAAAGAAAAAGACAAAAAAAATAAATTTATGTTAACAAAACTTTCAAAAATAATTATTCTCTTTTTAATCGGGTGTGTGGCTTTGTTTTTGTTTTACGCAAGTGTAAATTATTATATTGTCGCTTCCACTTTTCAAGATGAGTATGCCATTGATATAGACCAAGTCGGGCAGTTTCAAACGGCTTTAGTATTAGGTGCTAAAGTGAATAACAATGGCAGTCTCAGTGCTATTCTAGGCGACCGAGCAAAAACTGCTTTGGAACTATATCAAAATAAAAAAGTACAAAAGATTTTGGTGAGTGGTGACCATGGTACCACAGAGTATGACGAGGTCAATGCCATGAAAAAATATTTTCTTGATAATGGTGTGCTAGCCGAAGATATTTTTTTAGATCATGCTGGTTTTGATACTTATGATAGTATTTATCGGGCTAGGGATATTTTTCAAGTTGAATCTGTGATAATTGTGACCCAGAGATTTCATTTACCCCGGGCATTATATATGGCAAAAAATCTTGGTTTGAATGCTAAAGGTTTTTCCGCAGATAAACAAATTTATAAAGGTGAGGCCAGATTGGAATTTAGAGAATCACTGGCCAGGATAAAAGCATTTTTTTCTATTTTATTTAATACTAAGCCTAAATTTTTAGGTGAAGTTATTCCTATCACAGGCGATAGTCGTTTGAGCTGGGACTAGTCTAAAAAATTTTATGAATAAAGTAATTTATATTTTTCTAACAATTATAGCAATTTTTTTATTAGTTATAGTTGGTCTAAGATTTTTTGTTGGTGGAGACGAAGATGCTTGGTTGTGTGAAAATGGCCAGTGGATACAGCATGGCCACCCCAGTGAACCTATGCCCGATGAAATCTGTTTGACCCAAAAAAATGAAAAGCCCAGTTTTAATATGTTAGACGGAGTTAAAAATGCCACTTATACGATTGAAAATGAAATTATTACTCTCGTAGATGGCAAAATGGTAGAAGATAAATTTGAACAAGAAATATTGCCAGGAGAAAAAAGTAAAAATATAACAGAATTACTCTCTGCTAGTGAATTAGGAGATTTGGATGATAATAATCTTGATGATGCTGTAGTTATTTTGACTCAAAATGATGGTGGAAGCGGTACATTTTATTATGTTTCCATTGCTTTACAAGCTTCTAGCACTTATTATGGTTATAATGCGATTTTTTTGGGAGATAGAATTTTACCAAAAGATATTGAGTTTCGACAAGGCATAATTATTGTAAATTATAAAGATCATGCTGATGGACAAGCTATGACTGATGAACCGACATTAGAAAGACAAAGGTATTTTGTTTTTGAAGAAGGAATTTTAAAAGAATTAAATTATAAAAAAGAGACAATTGAATTAACTTCACCAAAGCCAGCTTCTTTTATTTCTTCACCATTAGAAATTACTGGTCAAGCGCGAGGAACATGGTTTTTCGAAGCAAGTTTTCCAATAGTTTTGACCAATTGGGACGGATTGATTATTGCCGAAGGTGTTGCTCAAGCTCAACTTGACCCCGACGATACTGACGGGGCAGGTTGGATGACAACGGAATTTGTACCGTTCAAAGCCACACTAAATTTCACAGCTGACACAACTGTTTCCAATCGTGGTGCTTTAATATTAAAGAAAGATAATCCATCTGGTTTGCCACAAAATGATGATGCTTTAGAAATCCCAGTATTTTTTGAGTAATATGAAGACTGTAGTATATTCTGACAACTTTCAAAAGAATTATAAATATCAAATAATTACGTCAGCGGGGAAAAAATTTCACCCTGATTTTAGGCCAAATCTAACGCCAGCTGAAATGTTAAAGTTGGGTGTGTTTGGTGGAGCTTATTTTATTGGTGCCAAAGGTTTAATTCCCAAAGATTTGCCAAAATCTTGGTTTAAGATTATAAAATTATCTCCAGATCAAGAAAAGCATGGTGAATTAAATTATTTTGGTGTATCTGCTAGTCAGCCATTATCTGTTTGGCAAAAGAAAGGTTGGATTTATAAAGATGATCCCCATGGTTGGTTTCAGTGGTATTGTCGGTATTATTTAGGGCGGAGAATTCCTGGTGAAGATGACAGGCAAATTAAACGTTGGAAAGCGATTGCTCGTCATGTTGGCGCTATAAAGAAAAATTGTCGACCAAGAGATACTTCGTGTCGAAGAAAACAACGTCAAGCTTTACTGCATTGGGCGTATGATAGTAGGAATATATAATTATTATTCAGGATGACACATGTGTATGAAAAATCAATATGATCTAATCGTCATCGGTGGTGGCGCAGCTGGTATGGTGGCGGCTGGTATAGCCAGTGAACGCGGAGCCAAAGTTTTGTTATTGGAAAAAAATAAAGAATTAGGCAGAAAAATTTTGATTTCTGGACATACGCGTTGCAACCTGACTCACGATGAATCAAATATTAGAGAACTAATCAAAGCCTATGGTGATAATGGCGCTTTTTTATTTTCTGCTCTAAACAATTTTCCTCCACAGGAAATTATGAATTTCTTTGAAAATTTGGGTGTTAAATTAAAAATTGAAGATGATAGACGGGTTTTTCCTAGGAGTGATTCGTCCCAAGAGATTGTTAATTCTCTAATAAAATATTTAAAAAATAATAAAGTAGAAATTAAAACTTTAGCTCAAGTAAAAAATATTTTTAAAGACAAAACTAATATTACTGGCGTTGAACTTGAAAATGGAGAATTATTTAATACAACCAATTTGTTAATTGCTACTGGGGGATTATCTTATCCTGGTACTGGCTCGACTGGTGATGGATTTAAATTTGCCAAAAATCTTGGTCATACGATTACACCAACCATTCCGTCGCTTGTACCATTAAAAATAAAAGAAACTTTTGTAAAAGATTTACAAGGTTTAAGTTTTAGTGATATAGAAGTCAGTCTTTATCAAAATAATAAGAAAATTACTAAAAAAATTGGTGATATTTTATTTACTCATTTTGGTATTAGTGGTCCGATGATTTTGAATTTGAGTAAGCAGGTTATTACTGCCAGAAAAAATGGCAATGTAGAATTAAGAATAAATTTTAAACCCAAACAAAATGAAAAACAATTAGATTTATTTTTACAAAAAATCTTTCATGATAATGGTAAAAAAACTATTAAAAATATTTGGGATAATTTTCTACCAAGTAAATTTGTTGGCATTATGTTGGACTTGGCCGATATTTATCCAGAAAAATTAGCTAACAGTATTAGCAAGGAAGAAAGAAAAAAAATACTAGAAATTTTACATGATTTAAAATTAACAGTGGTGGGGGATATGGGATTTGAGCAAGCCATTGTCACGAGTGGCGGGGTTGATTTAAAAGAAATTGATCCGAAGACTATGCAATCAAAATTAATAGATAATTTATACTTTGCCGGAGAGATTTTGGATATTGATGGTATTACTGGGGGTTATAATCTAACCGTCGCTTGGGGTACTGGGTATACAGCGGGAAATTCATTAGCTCTCCCCCTATGAGGGGGAGGTAGGAGGGGGTCATTCGTGTCACAAAACATTTTAATTCAGAATAACAAGTGAGAATTTGGAGAGTCAAACGACCCCACTGGCACTTCGTGTCCGCCTCCCCTTATAGGGGAGGAACAATAAAATATGTCCCAATTTGAGTATACACTTAAAAAATTCAAAAGATCTCGTTCTATAAAAATTTTAGTTCATGCCGATGGAAAAGTGGTAGTCACTAGCCCAGCTTGGGTAGCAAAAAAAACTATAGAAGATTTTGTTAAAAATAAACAAGCCTGGATTACTGAACAATTAGCCAAGACAAAAAGTAAAATTAAAAAAGACAAACCAGTATTGCCAAGTTTTCATTCTTGTCAGGCGAGAGCAAAAAAGTTAATTACCGAGAGATTAAAATATTATAATGAATTTTATAATTTTAAATACAATCATGTAGTGATTCGTCGGCAAAAAACCAGATGGGGGAGTTGTTCTACAAAAAAACATCTGAATTTTAATTATAAATTATTTTTTTTGCCATTAGAACTGGTTGATTATGTGGTAGTGCACGAGCTTTGTCATCTAGAACAGATGAATCATAGTAAAAAATTTTGGGATCTAGTTGCCAAAACAATCCCTGATCATAAAGAGAAAAGAAAAAGGATTAAGGGTTTGGATATATAAAGTACTTATAAAGTTAGATAGAACGCTGATTTAACTGATTAAACTAATTTTTACTGATCTGTGTTTTATATATCATTTTAAGACATAATTTGTAAGATATATTGGTGTTGTTTATACTTTTATATTTTACAAAAAGACAAGTATTATATTTATTTTCCGTTTTAATCTGCTGTAATCTGTTCAAATCTGCTGTTAAATTATACAAAACGGCACATTAAGCAGATTATAACGGATTTTAGCAAATAATATTATTACTGATTAAAATCATATACAATGCTCATTAATCTTACAAATAATTTATTTATAATAAAATATTATGTCAGAATATTACAAAGTCCCGCGTGGACAAAACTGGAATTTTGTTCCCGGGGTAAAAAATAATTGGAAATTAAGCCGATCAAAAATTGATTTGTTTGTGGAGTGTCCCAGGTGCTTTTATATTGATAATAAATTGGGTGTAAAAAGACCACCAGGTTTTCCATTTAATCTAAACTCAGCGGTCGATACTTTATTAAAAAAAGAATTTGATATTCATCGTGCAAAAAATCAACAACATCCTCTCCAAGAAAAATATAGTATTGATGCTATTCCTGCCCCTCATGAAAAATTAAATGAATGGCGCGACAATTTTACTGGTATTCAATATGTTCATCCAAAAACTGGCATTACAATTACTGGTGCCATTGACGACTTGTGGATTAATTCTAATAATGAGTATATTGTGGTGGATTATAAGGCTACGAGTAAACAAGAAGCCATTACCGAATTAAATAATACCTGGCATGATGGTTATAAACGGCAAATGGAAGTATATCAATGGCTACTTCGCCAAAATGGCTACAAAGTCTCTAATACTGGCTATTTTGTGTATTGCAATGGTGATACTGACAAAGAAGCTTTTGACGGTAAACTCGAATTTGATATTACACTTATACCTTATGAGGGTAGTGATGAATGGGTAGAAAAAACTATTATAGAAGCACATAAATGTTTATTAAGTGATAAGTTACCCAATCCAAACAAAGACTGTGATTATTGTACTTATAGAAAAGTAGTGATGGAAGTGTTACAAATCACTTGACCACCCAACCACCGTTGACACATAAATATTTTTGATAATAAATTATCCACAGATTGAACTAAATTTTTAATAGTATAAACTTATATTGTAAGTACTTATTCATTTAGTTTAACTTAATTAACTTATTAAAATATGAACGTAACTGTTTATTCTACCCCCAGCTGTCCATACTGCCATATGGCCAAAGATTATTTTAAAGATAATAAAGTAGAGTTTGTGGATTATAATGTGGGTGAAGATCAAGACAAAGCCCAAGAAATGATCAAAAAATCAGGCCAAATGGGGGTGCCAGTGATTGATATTGACGGTACAATTATTGTTGGGTTTGATAAACCTAAAATTAATAAAGCTCTAGGGTTGTAATTTCATGTATTTTAAAAAACTCTGGCTATGGCTGGAGTTTTTTATTTATTGTGGTACAATATGTGTATAGCTTTATATTTAAAATTTAATTATTAAACAAAAGTTATGAAATCATTCAAATATATCTCAATATGCTTGTTATCTTTTTTGTTTTTGGGAGTTGGTTGCAGTTTCCAAACAAAAGATAATAATATAAAGACAGAAATACAGAAGACTACAACAGAAACTCAAAAAAGAGAAACCACCGACCAAAAGGAGTTGGATCCAAATAAAACATTAGTAGATGAATTAGAAACTAAAGAAACAAGTTTACCAAAAGTTGAAGTAATTAAAGCTAATGAAATAAAAAATTGTTCCAATGATTTGTTATGTTTGGTAGAATTATCAAAAACATGTTTGCCAGCAAAAGCAAATATTTCATACACACTTGATATGTTTGGTGTTAATTATAATTTTACTGATTATTATGAGATAAAAGATACAGTAAAGGGAAAATGTATATTGTACATGAAAACAAACAATGTAACAGTGAGTTATAATAAAGAAGCTAAAGATGATTTAATTGCTTCAGGTATGTCAGAAGCTCAAATAAGTGAATTTGAAAAAAGTGGTAATGCTGATGTACAAAATAATTTTAATGGAAAAGATGCTGTGTGTATTTTTTCACAAAATTCACTACTGACTCAGTTGTTAACAGAATGGCAAGCTGGTGATAGGGTGTCAACTATTATAACAAAAGTGGCTCAGTGTTCTGGACCCTTGTTGAATGCTACGATAGGCGGTAGTGGTTCAACAAAAATTAATATTGCTGACTAATAAATTATATTAAATTTAACTTGCAAAAATATGATGCAGGAAGAAATAAAATGTGATTCTTGTGGTTTACCTTTAGACAAAGATAATAGAGCTCGAAAAAATAATACCAAATGGAATTTGTGCCTGTATTGTGTGTGTGATGAAACTGGCGAACTCTGGCCAAAAGAAGATATAATTTCTGGCAGTCGAGATTTTTATTTTGTGGGTGAACTTGGTTTGTCCGAGGAAGAAGCCCAAATTGCTGCGGAAAATTATATCAAAAAAATGCCCGCTTGGTTAGAATAGAATAATAAACAATCCGCCATTTGGCGGTTTTGTTTTTTTGTGCTAAAATACTGGCCTATGAAAATTCCTAAAGATAGAAAAGCTCCATTTGGAGTTTTTGCCAAAACAGTCGAATATTATCCAATGGTTTCAGTCAACATTATTTTGAAAAATGAAAATAATGAGTTCCTTTGGATAAAAAGAAAAAATAATCCAGCCAAAGACGAGTGGTGGGTGCCAGGTGGAAGAATATTTAATGGTGAAACTATTGAACAGGGTGCAAAGGCAGTTTTAGAAAAAGAAACAGGAATAAAAGGAAAAATAGTTTATGTTTCACCTCAATATTTTGAAGAAATTTTTTCCACAGCCGAATGGAGTAATGAAGACAGACATTTTTATCCTTTTTCTGTAGAAAATGTTCATTATCTTGGCACAGCCATTCTCATGAAAATTGAAAATAGTGAAGATGTGAAATTGGATGAACAATCAGTCGAGTATAAATGGTCCAGAGAAATTTTATCTGAGCATCCATATTTGAAAAACTATTTCAAAGCGTGTCAAGAATATTTATAATCTTTATTTAAAATCATATAAATCATATAAATCTTTGCTAAGTACTTATGGGCAAAGATTAATAAGATTAATAAGATGTATTTATTGTGAAATTTTATGCAAGATCTACAAGCCATTTTTAACCGCCTGCAAGAGGCCAAGAAAAAACAAAAAGATATAAAAGCCTCTTATAAAGAAGCTTTAAAAAATTCTTCTTCTTACACTGATTTGGTTGATGAATTAAAAACTTTGCGCGCCAAGAAAAAGGAAATTGAAGAAGCCGTACGGAGAGATTTTGGTTCGGAATTTACTAAGTTAGAGGATTTAAAAATTGATATTGAATCTGACACTGAATTAATTACTGATATTGCTATTACTCAACTTATGAAAGGCGAGAGTATTGCAATAAAAGATGAAGATGGAAAAGATTATGAACCAGTATTTAAAGTTAATTTTAAAAAAGTCGCTTAAATTGCGATACTAATATACTAATTCATACCAATAATACTAATCACAACTAATAATAATTTATTAGTATAATTAGTACCATTCGTATATTGGCATCGTTAAATTATAAAATTATGTCCAAAGAAGTTGTGTTAGACATAGAAACCATTGGTGATATCCGAGATTTTGATAATCTGAAAGTGACAGTTGTTTCTATTTATGAATATGAAACAAATAAGTATCAATCATTTTTGGAAAGTGAGCTTGGTCAGCTTTGGCCAATTTTAGAAAAAGCTGAACGGATTATTGGCTATAATAGCGAACATTTTGATTTGCCAATTTTGGATAAATATTATGCGGGTGATTTGATGAAATTTCCTCATCTAGATCTTTTAAAAGTTGTTAGAGAATCTACTGGCTCTCGTTTCAAATTGAATGATCTAGTCAAAGCCACTTTGCAAATGGAAAAAAGCGCCGATGGTCTCCAAGCCCAAAAATGGTGGGAAGAAGGAAAAATTGATGAGATAAAAAAATATTGTGAACAAGATGTGAAAGTGACGATGGAATTGTATGAATATGGTCGAAAAAATAAGATGCTATACTATAATACTTTAACTGGGGACCTTACACCATTTCCTGTGAATTTTGATCCGCCTGTAATACCTATGAATGCTAGTGGCGAAGTGATTAATAATATTAATTTAACGCTTCCTCTATAGATCCTTATTATTAGAAGGAGTTAGGAGTAAGGACTAGATGCGGGATAATTTTTCTCGCCTCTATACCCAATTCCTAACTCCTTTTTATTTTCTCTTGACATATCATACTAGAGTGGTATAATTTTAGTACTTTATACTTTTTCAGCCAAAGACTGATCCGTCCTCTGGCGGAAACTTTTTACTTTTAACTTCAACGTATGTTGCAATTCACCAAAGAAGTAGACTATGGTATCCAACTCATCTCTGCTCTAACAAAATCAAAGAGTGGGGAATTATTAAGTCTACGAAATTTTTCAAAAGATTCAAAAATATCTTTTTTATTTTTACAAAGAATTGCCAAAAAACTTCGTGAAGCCAAGATTGTAAAATCAGTAAAGGGCGCACAGGGTGGATATCAACTAAATAATGAATTTAAAAATCTAACTATCAAAAATATTGTCGAAGCACTGGAAGGGGAGTATGCTGTCACCAATTGTCTAAAAAAAGGCTGTCATTGCACCAAAGAAGGAAAATGTGACTCTCAAAAAGTTTTTAAAATGGTTAATGAAAAATTAGTTAAGTATTTAGGTGAATTGAAGTTGAGTGAAGTGATAAATTAATCTCGAGTGAGCCCGAAGGGCGACGAGAGATCTTTCTTAAAACTAATCTCACTATGAACAATTTAAGGAGGAGAAATTACTACGTCTATATAATGGCAAGTATAACGAAAGTATTGTATGTAGGTTATACAGATTGTCTTATAAAAAGAGGTAGACAACACAAAACAGGTACATACGATAATGCTTTTTCTAAAAAATATAAAACTAATAAGTTAGTCTATTTTGAAAGTTATTATACAAAAGAAGAATCTCTAAAAAGAGAAAGTCAAATTAAAAAATATAGAAAAGAGAAGAAGATCAAATTAATTGAAAAAGATAATCCAGATTGGATAGATTTATATTTACAAGTAAAGAAAAATTTTTATATTATGCAGGGTTTTACTCGCGTAGAGAATTAAGAGGTAAGAAAGATCTCTCCTCAAAACAGTTCGCTTCGCTTTCTGTTTTTCGTTCGAGATTAATTTATACTATGTTCCCCCCAAAACCAAAAACCAAAAAATTTGTTTATCTAGACCACGCGGCTACGACTTACGTTGATGAACGAGTAGAAAAAGTCATGAAGCCATATTATGGTAAGATTTTTGGTAACCCGAGTAGTCTTTATGAAGCAGGTCGGGTTGCCAATGGCGAACTGAATGATTGTCACAGAAAAGTCGCAGAGATTATTCATGCTTTACCAGACAATATTATTTTTACTGGTGGTGGTAGTGAGTCAGATAATTTGGCAATATTCGGTGTGACTAGAAAACACGCAAATTTTGGTAAACATATTATTACCACGAAGATTGAACATCATGCGGTTTTAAATCCAATTGAACACTTAGAAAAAGAAAGTTTTGTTGTGACATATTTAGAACCAGATTCACGGGGTTTTATTTCACCAAAAAAAGTTCGAGCTGAGATTCGTCCTGACACAATTTTGATTTCTATTATGTATGCCAATAATGAAATTGGTACGGTAGAACCAATCGCTGATATTGGAAGAGAAATTTTAAAATATCGCAAAGAAAATAATTCTATATATCCATTTTTTCATACAGATGCTTGCCAAGCTGGCGGAGTTTTAGAATTGGACGTGGAAAAGCTCCATGTGGATCTATTGACACTCAATGCTAGCAAAATATATGGCCCCAAAGGCGTAGGAATGCTCTACAAGCGACGTGGAGTGAATATCGTGCCACTTATCTATGGTGGTGGTCAGGAAATGAATTTACGCAGTGGTACAGAGAATCTAGCTGGAATTGTCGGCTTTACCAAAGCGTTAGAATTGGCTCAGGAAAATAGACAAGATGAAAACATGCGTTTAGTTGAATTGCGTGATTATTTTTACGACCAAATTAGTAAAAAAATTGATAAAATAAAATTGAACGGCGCCTCTTTGGGAAATGAAAACTCACGTCTGCCAAATAATTTGAATGTCACTTTTATGGATGTAGAAGGTGAAGCTATGTTATTATATTTAGATGCTTATGGCATTTGCTGTTCCACTGGTTCAGCTTGTACTTCTACCTCACTAGAACCATCACATGTTCTCACTGCGCTTGGTTTACCTTATGAATATGCTCATGGTAGCTTGCGTTTTACTCTTGGGCATTGCAATACCAAAGCTGATATTGATTATGTCATGAAATATTTGCCGGGCATAGTTGAAAAGTTAAGGGAAATTAGTCCTGTACAAATGGGAAATAAAAAACATGCTAAGTATAAATAATAGGATACGAAATACAAAAAGTACAAAATTACAAAAATTATTGCACCTCAGTTCGTATTTTTGTAAATTTCGTATTTAGTATCCAATAGTCTATGAAAAAAATAATTAAAAAAGTAACCAAAACTAAGAATTTAACTAAACCGGTAGATATCCGCAGTAATGATGGTTCTGGTTGGTTGTATTCTGACATTGTTAAGGATCATTTTTTTAATCCGCGAAATTTTATGAAACAGGGCGAGGAAGAAAAGTTTAAATATGATGGAATGGGACGCGTAGGTTCGCCAGCTTGTGGTGATGAAATGGTACTGTGGATTTTAGTAGATGAAAAAAGTGAAAAAATAAAGGACTGTCGCTGGCGCACTTTTGGTTGTGGTTCAGCCATTGCCTCCACTTCGGTTTTATCAGAAATGATCGTTGAAAAGGGTGGAATGAAACTCGAAGACGCTTTAAAAATAAAACCACAAGATATTTTAGCTCGGCTTGGTGGCTTACCAGATAGAAAAGTACACTGTTCAGTCTTGGGTGACAAAGCTTTACAAGCCGCAGTTAATGATTATTTTCGTAAAACTGGACAACACGGTAGAATTGTGACAGCTGGAAGTAAAATTATTGATAAAGTTCTAAATATTACTGATCATGATATAGAAGAAGCGGTACTAGAAGGCGCGCAAAATTTGGAAGATGTGCAAAAGAAATTAAAAGTTGGTGTGGGTGATCCCGAAGCCATTCCAGAAATTGAAGAATTGATTAGATTTTATATGGAGAAGTATTATGGTTGACACCGTCATCCCGAATCCCGAAGGGTGAGGGATCCCTTTTTGATTCATTAAAAAAAGCATTAAATAAAACCGATGTTAACCCCAAGGAAAAGGGATTCCTCGCTACACTCGGAATGATTATGAAACAAATAAAAATCTGCAAAGGTATAACTTGTTCTGCCAAAGGTTCGGATGCAATATTGCACAAAATTGAAATGGAGACTGGTTTGCAAAAAGGTGAATGTAATGATAAAATCTGTTTAGATATTTGTACTTGTACTGGACATTGTCATAGATCACCTAATATCCGAGTAGATGATATAGTTATTCATAATATTACTCCAGAAAATGTGATGACAGAAATTGAGAATCCGACTGATTTTTCTGACGCAAATACAAAAGAACTAGATTTAAACATTGATGAACTTACTAAATTATAAAGCCTCTCAAGCCTTTTTGGCCTTTCAGGCATTTTAAGCATTTAATATGAAGTGTAAAGTAAACAAAGAAAAATGTATCAGCTGTGGTACATGTATTGTCTTGGCTGAAGCCAGTTTTAAATGGGATGAGGATGGTAAAGCAGTAGAAGTCGTTCCACCAGGGGATGACGAACAAACTATTAAAGATGCCGCTGGTGCTTGTCCAGTTGGGGCCATTGAAATTGAAGAATAATATGTCTGATTTTCTAGAAATTGACAGGTTACCAGCCGACTTAATTGAAAATGCAGAGCGTTCTAGCTCTGATAATATGCGCGACATGATAAATGGAGAATACATTATGTATTTAGGAAGTTTATCTAGAAATGCTTTTTTTAAAGATAAAGAAGACTTCAAAACATATTTGCTTAATTCATCAGATAAATTTGTTGGCACCAAAGAACAACTAATACAAAGCAACGGAGGGATAATGGCTGGAATAATCAGTCTAACAACTGATGTACCATTATTCACAAAAACTAATAATCAATTTAGAGTAAAAGTTGAATTTTGTTTTTCAGAATCTCCTATTAAACCAAGATCTAAAGATATTTATTTAGGCGACATAACATTAATATAATTCTATATCAATATTTTTAATTATTCAAAGCTCCTTGATTTAAGAGGGCTTTTTTGATACAATTAAACCATGGAAAATACAGGTAAATTATACATAGTCGCCACGCCAATTGGTAATCTAGGCGACATCACTTTACGTGCACTTAAAATATTAAAAAGTGTGGATTTTATTTTGTGTGAAGATACTAGAGTAACACTAAATTTGTTGAATCATTTTGAGATTAAAACCAAAACTATTTCTTATCATCAACATAGTGAAGAAAAGAAAGTTCGTGAGATCAAGGAATTGTTGGAACAAGGTAAAAATTTGGCATTAGTAACTGATGCTGGTACGCCAGGTATATCAGATCCAGGAAACCAACTCATAAACGTCATATTGAGCGAAGCCCGGAGGGCGAAGTCGAAATATCCCCCTGTTGAAGAAGGGGATCCTTCGACTCCGCTCCGCTCCGCTCAGGATGACACAGTAGAGCCAATTCCAGGACCAAGTGCAGTAATAACGGCTTTAAGTATTTCAGGCTTTCCAACCGACAAATTTGTATTCATGGGTTTTCCGCCACACAAAAAAGGTCGTAAAACTTTTTTTGCTGATGTGGCGAAGGCAGAATACACAGTCGCATTTTATGAATCAAATCACAGAATAAAAAAATGTTTAGGAGAATTGGCTGAAGTTTTAGAAGAAGACAGACAAATGTGTGTGTGTCGTGAATTAACTAAAAAATTTGAAACAATTTATCGCGGGACAATTAAAGAAATATTGGCGATGAATATTTCAGAAAAAGGGGAGTTTGTAATAGTAATCAGTAAGTAGTATTCAGTAAACAGAATAATACGAATAAGGTTATTAAAAAATTTATAGATTTAATCAGTGTAATCATTTCTAATCTGTGAAATCAATGTTATGAAAAACTTTTATTTAACAACCACCCTACCATACGTCAATGCCGAACCGCATATTGGTTTTGCTTTGGAAATTATTCAAGCCGATGTGATCGCTCGTTATCATAAATTACTTGGTGAAGAAGTAATTTTTAATACCGGCACAGATGAACATGGTCTAAAAATTTATCGTAAAGCCGAAGAACTTGGTATTGACCCACAAAAATATTGTGATGAGTACGCAGCCAAGTTTGATGCTCTAAAACAAGCCTTGAATTTGAGCTATACTCATTTTATTCGTACCACCGACCCACATCATATCAAAGCAACTCAAGAATTTTGGTTGCGTTGTGAAAAGAATGGTGATATTTACAAAAAGAATTACAAAGTAAAATATTGTGTAGGTTGCGAATTGGAAAAAACTGATTCAGAACTGGTAGATGACAAATGTCCAGTGCATCCAAATTTAAATATTGAATTAATTGAAGAAGAAAATTATTTTTTTAGATTTTCTAAATATCAAGAATCGCTTTTAGATTTATATCAATCTAATCCAGAATTTGTTGTACCTGCTCATCGTCAATTAGAAATAAAAAACTTTGTAGAGCGTGGTCTAGAAGATTTTAGTATTTCTAGATTAAAAGCCAAAATGCCTTGGGGTATTCCTGTACCAAATGATCCAGATCATGTGATGTATGTTTGGTTTGATGCTCTTATAAACTATATTTCCACATTAGGTTGGCCAGAAGATGAAAATAATTTTAATAATTTTTGGCCAGGTTATCAGGTGGCTGGTAAAGATAATTTACGTCAACAATCTGCCATGTGGCAAGCCATGCTGTTGTCAGCCGGCTTACCAACTTCCAAACAAATCTTTATTCATGGTTTTATTACATCTGAAGGACAAAAAATGAGCAAGAGCCTTGGTAATGTAGTTGAGCCATACAAAATTGTTGATAAATATGGCACAGATGCTACACGTTATTTTTTGCTTGGTGGCTTACCATCTTATGAAGACGGTGATTTTTCTATTGAAAGATTTGAAGATTTTTACACAGCCCGTTTGGTAAATGGAATAGGGAATTTGACGAGTAGAATTTTGACGATGTTAGAGAAATATAGTAATGGTAAAATTCCAAAAGTTTTTAACGGGATTTTACAAACGGAATTTAATCAATTCTGGAGTCCAGGGTGGTATCCTAAATCAATAGAAGATTATAATTTTGAAGCTTCAATCAAAATTATCGACGTTATGGTTTCGGTAATTGATAAAATTATTACTGATGAAAAACCATGGGAAAAAGCCAAAGCAGGTGAAGACATTTCTGGTTTACTTTATCAACTGGCCGAATGTTTACGTCACATTGCTGTTGCCTTATTACCAATAATTCCTGAGACCGCAGAAAAGATTTTAAAACAATTAGGCACGACTGATACTTCACGCGACTGGGGAAAATTGAGAGAAGGTGGTATAATAAACAAAGGTGAGATATTGTTTCCTAGACTGGAGAAATAAAATAGGAATAGGGAATTGGGACTAGAGGCGAGAAAACCCGCTTCTAGCCCTTATTCCTAATTCCTAAAATATATGGGATTATTTGACGTAATTCTTCTCATCATTATTGGTGGGTTTGCCATGTTTGGCTTTTGGTTTGGTTTAATTCATACTTTTGGTTCACTCTTGGGTACAGTGCTCGGTGCCTATTTAGCCTCACGTTATTATGAACCAATGGCCAATTGGTTAATGGGAATTACTGGCTGGGAAGGCAATGGCCCAAAAGTTTTAATGTTTATTATTGCTTTTGTTATTATCAATCGCTTGGTTGGTTTTGGTTTTTGGATTGTAGATAAAATGCTCAGTGTCTTGACTAATCTACCATTTATAAAAGGTATTAATCGTTTCCTGGGGCTTATATTAGGATTTTTTGAAGGTGTTATTACCATTGGTTTAATTTTATATTTTATAGATATTTTTCCTTTATCAGCCACTATTATGAATTATATAGAAGATTCCGTTGTCGCTCCATATGCTGTTGGTATGGCTGATATTCTTATGCCATTATTACCCGATGCTTTAAAAATGATTCAAAATACAATAGATAATCTTGAGGGTGTTATTACTTCGTCTACACCAATATAGTCACTGCACCACCCCGAACGAACTTGAAAGAGTGAGGAGGGGTCTTTCTTATACATAACTTTTGTATGAAATTATTAAGGAGTAGAACTTCTTATATTTATATTATGGCGAGTATATACAATGTTTTATAAGTGGGATATACCGATAGTTTAATAAAAAGAGGTAAACAACATAAAGATGGTACTTATGATAATGCTTTGTCTAAAAAATACAAAAGAAACAAATTAGTATATTTTGAAAATTATTCAGACAAAGTAGAAGCTTTAAAAAGTAAAGCTAGTCAAGTTGATTATTATGAATAAAACTCAAAAAAATTATCATTCACTTATTATAATTGCAATAATTATTGGTATTTTATTTATTATACTAAATATATTTTTCTGTCTTTCCGTGTTAGATTGGCAGGCTAGTAGAAATGAAATGATTGAACAAATATAACAAAATTATGAGCACTCTGATTGACACTCACTGTCATATTCAATTTCAAGGCTACAAAGATGACCGTAATGAGGTCATCTCTCGTTGTATTAAAAAGAATGTAATAATGAACGCGGTCGGTACACAGATGGATACCTCAAAAAAAGCTATGGAATTGGCAGAGCAGTATGACAATATTTATGCTACCATTGGTTTGCACCCCATTCACTTGCATGCAACCGAAGTAGACGAAGAAGAATCTAATTTTATTTCTCGCGATGAAGATTTTGATGAAACTTATTATGACGAACTGGCCAAAAGTAAAAAGGTAATTGGAGTCGGGGAGTGTGGTTTGGAACTTTATCATGTGCCTGAGGGACAAAATTCTGACAAGATTTTAGACAAGCAAAAAGATATTTTGGGTAAACAAATAAAGTTTGCTAAAAAACACAATCTTCCCGTTGTATTCCATTGTCGGGATGCATATAATGAACTTCTTGAATATTTAAAATTAGTGACCAGTGATCAGGGATCACCGATCACTGGCGTAGTACATTGTTATTCCTCAAACTGGGAAAATGCCCAACAATTTATTGATCTTGGTTTATACCTCGGCTTTACCGGTGTATTAACTTTTCCTGCTCGCAAAACAAACCCACAACCAACTATAGATTTATTAGAAGTAGCAAAAAATATACCCCTAGATAGATTTTTAATTGAAACTGATGCACCATATTTATCCCCACAGGCTTATAGAGGTAAAAGATGTGAACCCTGGATGGTAGAAGAAGTGGCTAAAAAAATGGCAGAAATAAAACAAAAATCTGTAGAAGAAATTATGGAACTGAGTGTAAACAATGCCAAAAACTTATTTACTAATATAAAATAAGTATGCCATACAAATTCATGAATGTTGTTTTTATAGAAAATGATAGTGGTGAGGTTCTTTTAAGTAAAAAATTAAAAGGTATTGGAGCTGGTAAATACAATGGACCGGGCGGAAAAGTAGAAGAATCATCAGACGGAGAAGGAAAGGGTAAAATTCCAGCCATGTCAGAAGCAATTAAAAAAAGCGCTGTTAGGGAGGTGTATGAAGAAACCTCATTAGTTGTTGATGAAAAAGATCTTGAATTAGCTGGGAGTCTAAAAGTTAGTTTTTTAGAAGAACCAGAAAAAGAATTCATTATCTACTTATATAGAACCAAAAAATTTATTGGTGAACCAACTGTTTCAGAAAAAGAAAAAGAAAAATTAGAAGGATGGAAATGGGTAAAAAGAGAAGAACTAAAAGAAATTTTAGAGGCGGGTAATTTTTTAGGGGCAGACAAGGAATGGCCACTACATGTATTAAATGGTGAAACTTTAAGAGGGTTGTTCAGATTTAATAATAGTAAAGAATTTAAAACAGTTGATTGTAAAGTAAGGGTCGAAAAAAAAGAGGAAAGAGAGATAAGAGGAAAAATGACTAAATTATAGTTATTTTAGTTAAAAAAATGTCCACAACCAATATATAAAAAAATAGTTGACTTAAGTTTGGAAAAAGTGTAAAATATGGGCGTTTCATAAAGAGACGTCTTTTCCTTTATAATATGGCCTTATTACCAGAAAATCCTAAAGACAGAAAATATATGTTAATGGGACTAAGGATTATTGGTGATTTTGGCGCAACCATCGCTGTACCAGTTGTAGTTTTTGTTTTAATTGGTCAGTGGTTAGAAGGAAAATATGGTTATGCCCCTTGGTTTACAGTAATTGCTTTCATCATTGCGGCTGTTTTATCTGGTAAAATGATTTACAAAAAAGCCAAGCAGTACGGAGATGAATATAAAAAAATAGACGAAGAAAAATAGAACACTGTCATGCTGAATTTATTTCAGCATCTTTCTCAAAAAAGATAATAAAATATATAAAAGACCCTGAAATAAATTCAGGGTGACAAAAAAGAATTTATGTCCAGTGAAATTCACATTCCACCCTTAGCTCCAGAAGTTGTTTTTCATATTGGTAATATAAACATTACTAATACCATGATTAATGCTTGGATTGCCATTATTATTTTTTTGGTATTGGGTATTGTTCTCAAACGAGCCATTAGACTTCGTCCAGGAAAATTACAAAATTGGTGTGAATATTTTTTGGAAGCTGTTCTCGGTTATTTCGACGGTGTCACAGGTAACAGAAAAAAAACTGTCAAATTTTTACCAATTGTCGGTTCTATTTTCTTTTTCGTCTTATTATCCAATTGGCTAGGTCTTTTGCCAGGTACGGGTAGTATTACTGTTGGTCATAATATGCTCTTGCGTCCAGCTAATACTGATTTGAATCTTACTTTAGCTATGGCTTTAGTCTCAGTGATTGGTTCTCATGTTTATGCTTTTATTGCGATTGGAGTCTTTACTCATTTAGGTAAATTTTTTCAAATTAAAAATTTTATTAAAAGTTTTGCTCAGTTTAAACATGGCATTGCTGATGGCGCGATTGCTGTTTTTACTGCCTTGATTGAATTTGCAGTTGGTTTAATTGAGATCATGTCTGAAATTGCTAAAGTGGTTTCTTTATCCCTTCGGTTATTTGGAAATATTTTTGCTGGTGAAGTTTTAATTTCTGTAATTTCTGCTTTGGTAGCAGCTTTGGTACCGACACCATTTATGTTATTAGAATTATTAGTCGGCTTGATTCAAGCGGCGGTATTTTCCATGTTAACAATTGTATATTTGACAGTAGCCACTAGCGCTCCACATGGAGCAGAGGAACATTAATAACAAAATTCAACATACACATAACACGATACAATTTATATTTTGATCCCTGCCTACCGGCAGGCAGGCATGTATATTGAATTTTATTATTAATTAATTGCTATCATTCCGCGAGGTAAAATCCATCCCCCCTCAACCGGTGTGGTATCATAAGAAAAAAATATATGGAACATGCATCAATTTTGGCCTTGGCCAAAGGCATTACCATGGCAGTTGGCGGTTTTGCTCCAGCTTTGGCCATTGGTATGTTGGTTTCAAAAGCCATGGAAGCAATCGGACGTAATCCAGAATCAGCTGGCAAATTGTTCGTCCCAATGTTGCTTGGCGCAGCTTTTGCTGAAGCTATCGCCATTTACGCCCTTGTCGTTGTATTTACATTGAAGTAATTTTACTTTCCGGGTCAATTTTGATCCGGATGAATAAGATTATTTAAAATAAATAGTAGTTGGGAATTAGGACTAGATGTGAAAAAATATTTACCCGCCTCCAGCCCTAACTCCCTATTACTCTTATAAATATACAATATGTTTTTAATAGAAAATGTTTACGCAACATCAGAAGAACCAATTGTGGCCACAGCTGAACACACTACCCAACCAGCTGGTGATGAAGGTGTTGCTGCTTCACTCGGTATCAATGCTCAATTATTTGGTTTTCAATTATTAAACTTTGCTATCGTAGCCGGAATCGTTTGGTTTTTGATTTTAAAACCATTGACCAAGACCATGGAAGAACGCAAAAAATTGATTGACGACAGTATTGATAATGCTAAGGCTGTTGAAACCAATTTGCAAATGAGCGAAGTTAAGTTTCAAGAAAAATTGGATGAAGCTAAGGTGGAAGCGAATAAAATTATTGAAAAATCACACACTGAAGCAGAAAAATTATCAGTTGACATGAAAGAAAAAGCTAAAAAAGAAATTGAAATGTTAATTGATCAGGCCAAACGCAATATCCAAACAGAAAAAGAAAATATGATGTCTGAAATTAAGAAAGAAACTGTTAATCTTATTATCGCTGCAGTAGAAAAAATAATGAATGAAAAATTGGATGATAAGAAAGATGTGGCTTTGATTGAGGAAACTCTTCGTTCATTCCGATCCGTCAGCTGACGGAGAGGAATCCCTTTCCAACACATTAAACAATATTTAAAATAAAGCGAAGTTAAACCCAATGAAAAGGGATCTCTCGCTTTGGCTCGAGATTATGTCAAAGAAAAAAATTAGCAACAAACAATACGCCGAAGCCTTGTATGATAGCACAAAAGAACTTAAAGGCGAAAAATTAAACAATGCTTTAAAAAAGTTTGTCACTATTTTAGTTGCTAATCAAAAATTAAAACAATCTGACAATATTATTAAAGAATTTGAAAAATACGCCAAAAAACAGGCTGGGGTAATAGAGATAGAAGTTAAGTCAGCTAGAAAATTAGATAAAAATACTTTAGAAAAAATTAAATCAATTTTTGGTAATCAAGTAGAAGCGATTGAAACTATTGATACAAATTTACTTGGTGGTGTGTCAGTCAAAACTGAAGATAAAATTTTGGATGGAAGTTTAAAAACACAACTAAAATTACTTAAAAATTCACTAAATTAGGTTATCATTTATCACTTATCATTAATAATTCTGTAAAATAAATGATAGGTGATAACAAATATTATAAATAATCATAATATAAAATATATGTCCACAAACGCAATCGTTGAAGAATTAAAAAAGCACATTGCTGACTTTGAAAAGACAGTCCAAACTGAAGAAGTTGGTACTGTTATTCAAGTCGGTGATGGTATTGCTCGCATGTCTGGTCTAACCAAATGTCAATACCAGGAGATGTTGGAATTTACTGGTGGGGTTTTTGGTGTGGCTCTAAACTTGGAAGAAGAGACTGTTGGTGCCATGATTTTGGGTGATTATAAAGCCATTAAAGAAGGAGACACAGTTAAACGTACTGGTAGAATTTTGTCTGTGCCTGTTGGTGAACAAATGGTTGGTAGAGTCGTGAATGCTCTGGGTCAAGAGATTGATGGCAAGGGTGAAATCAATACTAAAGAATTTTATCCAGTAGAAAAAATTGCTCCTGGTGTTATGAAACGTCACCCAGTTCATCAACCAGTGCAGACTGGTATCAAAGCCATTGATGCAATGATTCCAATTGGCCGTGGTCAACGTGAACTTATTATCGGCGACAGACAAACTGGTAAGACTGCCATTGCGATTGACACTATTATCAACCAAAAAGGTCAAAACATGAAATGCGTATATGTAGCGGTTGGTCAAAAAGAATCCAAAGTTGCTCGTATCGTCGCCAAGTTAAAAGAAACTGGGGCAATGGAGTATACGACTGTGGTCGTAGCTGGTGCTTCTGATCCTGCCTCTATGTCATTTATTGCTCCATATGCTGGCGTAGCCATGGCTGAATATTTTGCTGATAAAGGTGAAGATGTTTTAGTTGTTTATGATGATTTGACCAAACAAGCTTGGGCTTATCGTGAAATTTCTTTGTTACTCCGCCGTCCACCAGGACGTGAAGCCTATCCTGGCGATGTATTTTATTTACATTCACGTCTTTTGGAACGCGCTTGCAAACTAAGCAAAGAAAATGGTGGTGGTTCTATTACGGCTCTACCAATTATAGAAACTCAAGCAGGGGACGTAACTGCATATATTCCAACCAATGTAATTTCTATTACTGATGGACAAATTTTCCTAGAAACCGATTTATTTTACAAAGGTATTAGACCGGCTTTAAATATTGGTATATCTGTATCTCGTGTCGGTGGAGCAGCCCAATTAAAAGCCATGAAAAAAGTGGCTGGTAAAATTAAACTGGCCATGGCCCAATTCCGTGAATTAGAAGCTTTTGCTCAATTTGCTAGTGACTTAGATGCTGATACAAAAAAACAAATTGATCTGGGTCAACGCATGACAGAATTATTAAAACAACCACAATATAGTCCAATGGCTGTAGAGGAACAAATCGCGGTTATCTATGCTGTATCCAATGGTTATTTTGATAAATTTGCTGTCAAAGAAATTGCCGACGCAGAAAAGAAAATGATTGAATTTATGAATAAATCAAAACGAGCTTTGTTAAACAAGTTAGCTAAAGGTGATTGGGACGAGACTGTAGAAGCTGAACTTAAATCAGCCTGTCAAGAATTTAGTAAATAATTAATAAACTAATATACTTAGAGCTTACAATGTTCACAAAGCTAACAAGGCTTACAAAAGCCTTGCGAGCCTAGTCAGCCTTGTCGGCTTCGTAAGCCTTTTATGGCCGTAAACACCAAAGCAATTAAACGACGTATCAAATCCGTGGGTAATACTAAGAAGATTACTAAAGCCATGGAAATGGTCGCGGCTGCCAAAATGAGAAAAGCAACTGAAGCAGCTGTTAATACTCGTACCTATGCCAAAATGGCTTGGGATCTTTTGGTGAACTTGTCAAAAGTGCAAGAAGTCAATTTGCCTTTGTTAGAAATTCGGCCAGTAAAAAAATTACTTGTAGTTTTGGTAACATCCAATCGTGGTTTATGTGGAAGTTTTAATGCTAATATTATTAGAAAGACGGCTGAACAACTGAAAGATCCAAAAAATATTAGTCAACACATGGTAGGAAAAGATAATATTGAGGCTGGCGAGAATATTGAAATTGATGTGGTTGGTATTGGAAAAAAAGGTGCAGATTTTGCCAAGAAAAATGGTTATAATTTAATTGCATCTTATAGTGATATCTCTGATACCCCAAATCTAAATGATATTTTACCAATTGCCAAAATGATAGTCGGGGAATACGAAGCTAAAAAATATGACAAAGTCGTTGTTGCTTATACTGATTACAAATCAGCTATTGTCCAAACTGCAAAGTTGAGACAAGTTTTGCCAATTTCTGAACTTGATTTGGAAAAAATGATGAATAATCTAGGCACAGACAATGAAGACTTAAAGACTGACGAACAAAAACAAAATCAAACTTTGATTACTGACACATACATTTTTGAACCAAACACGACTGATGTTTTAAAAACAATTTTACCAAGACTAGTTGAGACGCAAATATTTCAAGCCGCTTTGGAATCATCGGCCAGTGAACATAGTGCTCGGATGATGGCCATGAGAAATGCTTCTGATTCAGCCGAAGATATGATTGATGAATTAAATTTAACTTATAACAAAGCTCGCCAAGCTGGCATTACCCAAGAAATTGCCGAAATTGCTGGTGGTGCGGCGGCACTTGAATAATCACGTACCACACAACACATACCACACAACAAATAAATTGATATGTGATACGTGCTATGTGATATGTGAAAAAAATGATTAACAAACAATAATCACAAATTAAAATAATACTCTATGTCAGAACAAAAAAATAAGGGAACAATCAGTCAAATTATCGGCGTAGTAGCTGATGTACACTTTAAAGATAAATTACCAGAATTATATTCTGCTTTGGAAGTCGCAATGCCTAATGGTGAAACCTTGGTATTAGAAGTCCAACAGCATCTGGGTGGCAATATGGTTCGTACCATTGCCATGAGTACTACCGATGGTCTGGCTCGCGGAGCTGAAGTGGTAGATACTGGCGCACCAATTTCTGTTCCAGTTGGACCAGAAACTCTTGGTCGTATGTTTGATGTTATTGGTAAACCAATCGATGGTAAGGGAGATGAAAAAGCCAAAAAACATTATCCAATTCATAGACCAGCTCCAAGTTTTAAAGATCAATCAACCAAATCAGAAGTTTTAGAAACTGGTATCAAGGTTATTGATTTGTTTTGTCCATTTTTAAAAGGTGGAAAAGTTGGTTTGTTTGGTGGTGCTGGTGTAGGTAAGACTGTAGTTATTCAAGAATTAATCAGAAACATTGCTCAGGAACACGGTGGATTTTCTATGTTTGCTGGTGTAGGTGAACGGACTCGTGAAGGTAATGATCTATATCGCGAAATGGAAGAATCTGGTGTGTTAGCCAAGACTGCACTAGTTTTTGGTCAAATGAATGAACCACCAGGGGCTCGGGCTCGTGTGGCTTTGACTGCTCTCGCTATGGCCGAATATTTCCGTGATGAAGAGGGTAAAGATTTACTACTTTTTATTGACAACATTTTCCGTTTTACTCAAGCTGGTTCCGAAGTATCTGCCCTTCTTGGTCGTATGCCATCAGCTGTAGGTTATCAACCAACTTTGGCCACAGAAATGGGGCAATTGCAAGAACGTATTACTTCTACTGCCAAAGGTTCTATTACTTCTGTGCAAGCAGTCTATGTGCCAGCTGACGACCTAACTGATCCAGCTCCAGCGACCACTTTTGCTCACTTGGATTCTACGGTTGTATTGAATCGTTCATTATCAGAACTTGGTATTTATCCAGCGGTTGATCCATTAGATTCTTCTTCTACAATTTTGGATCCAAACATCGTGGGACAAAAACATTATCGCGTGGCTCGTGAAGTCCAGAGAGTCTTACAAAAATATAAAGACTTACAAGATATTATTGCTATCCTTGGTATGGAAGAATTGTCTGATGATGATAAATTGACTGTATCTCGTGCCAGAAAATTACAAAAATTCTTGTCACAACCATTTCACGTGGCTGAAGTCTTTACCGGTACACCAGGTAAGTATGTAAAATTGGTTGACACTGTCAAAGCTTTTGGTGAAATTCTTGATGGTAAACATGATGACAAACCAGAACAAGCTTTTTACATGAAAGGTGGAATTGAAGATGTTGTCTAATTCCGAATCCCGAAGGGTGAGGAATCCCTTTCCAAAACATTAAACAATACTTAAAATATAGCGAAGTTAAACCCAATGAAAAGGGATCTCTCGCTTCGCTCGAGATTATGAACACGAATATATTAAAATTCAAAATTGCCACACCAGAAAAAGTTGTTTATGAAAATGAAATTTTTCAAGTTTCTATTCCAACTATGTCTGGTGAAATAACAGTTTTACCAAATCACATTCCACTTGTGTCTGTTCTTAAAGCTGGAGAATTAAAAATTGTTGATAAAGAAGGTGAACATCCTTTTGCAGTCTCTGGTGGTTTCTTAGAAATAAAAGGTAATAACGAATTAATTATTTTGGCTGATAACGTGGAAAGAGCGGATACGATTGATATTGATCGCGCTGAACAAGCCAGAGTTCGAGCCGAAGAAGAAATGACCAAGGCCAAAACTGGCGAAGATGTTAACTTTGCTCGTCTGCAAGCGGTAATTGATAGGGAAATGAATCGGGTGAGGGTAGCAAAGAAGTATAAGAATGTTAAATAAAACACGGAGATACGGAATTATAAGATTACACGGAAATTCCAAACACATACTAATTAGTATGTGTTTTTTTATTGACAAAATTTAAAATTAATATAAAATATATTACTCAAACTACCGTATGGTTTATTCATGGATATGAGCTTTGGTCAATTGCCTATCAACGGCAAGTTTCGTCAGGGTGAACACCCAGATGGAACAATTTATGAGAAACTGTTGTTGACCCAAGAAGGTCATCATCAGTTCAACGCCACAGGTTGGGTGGAGATGTCGGAGGGGATGGTACAAAAGAAAGTGTTCTTCCCCGACCACACGTTGGTCTACCCGGTCGTCTAGACCGGAACCATCATTAGTTGTGGAAGAGCTGCCAACCCCGCTATCCAGTGGGATGGTGGGTTGGGGTAGTGTAAAAAACACTCACCGCACTTGAATTGATTCTATATTATGGAATTAGTTCAAGGAGATTGGTGAGTGTTTTTTTATCCCCACGAATATTGTTTCTTTTGAGTTAATTATAGTATAATACCATCATCTTAATTTATAATTTATTAATCAACTTTATGAATAAATTTAAAACTTTATTCTTGGTAATTATAGAATCAGCCATTGCAATTTTTATTTTGTATTATCTAAGACCAGTTTTATTGGCAAATGATAACTACGAAATCAGTAGTATTTTACCAATTCTACTAGATATTTCATTCTTAGCAATTTTTGCCTCTTTTGGTGCTCGTCTAGCCAAGGTCTTCAATGTTGCACCAATGGCTGGTAAAATATTTTTAGGAATAATTATTGGTCCAGCCTTGTTTGGCGCGATTGATCCCTATGCTCAAGGAGTAGAGATTGTCCGCTTAGCTGGTATATTTTTTATATTATTTGAAGCTGGATTATATTTTGATTTATCAATTCTAAAAAAGAATTTTGGTTCTAACATATTATCCACTGTGTCTGCCACATTAGTTCAATTGGCTTTATTTTCTTTAGTTGGCTATTATTTATTACATCTCAATTGGCTACCAGCAGTTTTTCTTGGTGGTATTTTTACGGCCACATCGCTCGGGCTTTCAGTTTCCGCTCTCAAAGCTGGCAACAAACTCCATACCGAAGTTGGTGATAAAATTTTAAGTATAGCCCTGATGAGTAATATTATTGGAATGTTGCTTTTGACAATTTTAGGAAAATTTTTATATGGTGGTGCGGAATTTGGTGATATTTTCTTAATAGCATTATCAGTTATTGGGTTCTTATTTGTTGCTTTTATTATGTGGTCATTCAATTTTATAGACAAAGCTGCAAAATATCTTGACCAACATTATGTGACAACTAGCACAGGATCTTATACTCGTTTCTTTTTTGGCGCTTTAATTTTGGCTTGTGCCTTGACTTCCGCGATTGGTCTAGAACCAATTTTGGGAGCATTTGGTATTGGCTTAATACTATCCAAAATGGATCATAAAATAAAAAGCGAAGTTTGGACAAAAATTGAAGGCTACATGCATATTTTTGTGGGTGGATTTTTGGTTAGTCTTGGAACAATGTTGGGTAGAGAATCTTTATTGAATTATCATACTTGGCTCTACGCTCTTATATTTGTTATCTTGGCTTTTGTTGGTAAATGTTTTATTCGTTTCTTTTATAAAAATAAAAGAGAAGGCATATTGATTGCTCGAGCCACCACCATAAGAGGGGAGATTGGCTTAGCATTTTTAGCCATTGCTATTTTTAATAATGTTTTTACAGAAAGTTTATCAGCTTCTGTTCTTTTGGCTATTGTTTTGGTCAGTGTATTAGGAATAATTCTATTTGAAAAAGAAATTTTCAAACAAACAAGAGTTGAACCAAGCGAGTTAGGAGAGGGAATATAGTTGATTGACAAATCCACATAAAAAATGTATAATATAATCTATAATTATTAATCTAAAAAAATATGAATTGTGCAAAATGTGAAGTAGAATTAAACGAAGAAAACACTTGCTGTGATGAAGAAACTAGCTGTAAAGCTTGTTGCGAATGTAAAGAAGAAGGGAAAGAAGAATCTTGTTGTGGTGATGGTGGTTGTGGTTGCAATTGCCAATAATTAAATTTTAATTGTATATCCTGTCACGTCCCTAGCGTGACACCCTATCTAATTAATTATAAGTATGGAATGTCGTAAATGTGATATGCCCTTTAGCGAGGACGAGCTTTGCCCCAAGTGTGGTGGTTGTGGAGATTGTTGTGAATGTTATGAAAGTGAAAGTGAAGAAGAAGTGGACGGCGAAAAACTTGGAGAAGATAGCGAAGAATAAAATCAAAAAAATCAGTCTGAAAAGGCTGGTTTTTTTATCCCTAGTTATCCACCCCTTGACACATATCATACTAAATATGTATTATATAAATAAGGAGGATTAATTCTTAAGCATACAAAACATGAAGAATAAAAATTTAACTGACGGTGGAGGTTGTGGCGGTGGTTGCGGTTGTAACTAACTAACACATTTTTTCACTCTCACAAAAGAAAGCAGAGCTCTGTACAAGCCTGTTTTCTTTTTATCTGATTAATGTTAATATATATTCAGTTTAAATCAGTTTAAATCAATGCTTTATGTGGTTATTATATGCATTTTTATCTGCCATCTTTGCCGCAGCCGTAGCAATCTTTGGCAAACTTGGTCTCAAGACAATTGATTCTACACTGGCAACTACGATTCGCTCAATTATCATGGCAATTTTTCTATTTCTGGTCGCTCTAACTTTAAAAAAGTTTAATGGTTTTAATTTTCATTCTTTAAATGGTAAAGATTGGTTATTAATTACTTTATCTGGTATTGCCGGCGCACTATCCTGGTTATTTTATTTTTTTGCGCTTAAATATGGTATGGCTGGAAAAGTGGTCGCCATTGACCGTCTTAGTATAATTTTTGTTATTATTCTCGCGGCTTTGTTTTTGGGTGAGGGCCTCACTTGGCGCAGTGTAATGGGTGCAGCCATGATTGCTGGTGGAGCTTATATTATTACTTTGAAATAAAATTTATAATAAAATGTAATATTAAAAAACAGACATTTAACAATATCTGTTTTTTTGAACGGGCGACCTGTGGGGTGTCATAGGTCGCCCGTGTCACTTCACATCCTCCGAGTTGTAAAGTCTTCTGTGGTCTTAGGCGTTGGTGCGATGGCACCAGACCCGATGCCTGGCGTGCGGTGCGCCATCCTCGAATACCGTTGACTGCAGACAACGTGGGTCATCTGCGACAAACAGCACTACAGCGTAGAGCCCATCCAGCTCAAGGTCACAGACGTCAATGAGGTTTCTTCCAACCTCATGTGCAAAAGTGTCCATGGCCACTACGTCAGCACGTCGGTGAGCGCCCTCGGATTTATCAAATGCCGAGATCATCTCCTTCAAGCGCCTACCTATATCAGCCCCGAGATCGAACCTGAAGGTCAGCTCATCACCACTATTTACATACACTCCTGTATGTCCGAAACTGGCATTAACCAGCTTGGACGTCAGAATCCTGTGTACGAGATTTTCGGTCAGTTTATTTCTCTTGATGCACATATGAACTAGTAGTGTGCTATCCAGAAAAGTACAACTGACTTCAAATTCTACATTAAACATGAACGCGCGAAAGTGGTGGTAGCCATGCCCGTCACGTTCGGGGCAAGAGAGCACGAGGTTGACGCTAGAAGTTGCAAGCGGGGTTTTCGGATGTTCTCTACTCCAACGTTCCTCGTTAATTTTCCGTTCGTAGTAGTGGCTCAGATTCGCAGCACTGTGCTCGTTGCGATAGGAGAGAAGAATCACTTCTTGCAACTTCTCTCTAGCCACTTCAGTGAGTTCTCCTCTGGCCTTTTCATACGAGGCCTCCCACCAGTCCTCGAGCATGATATAATCTCCACGCACGAGACGCTGGTTGGGCTTGAGTTCGTTGTGGAACCTGGCCAATTGCGACTTGCTCTTGGCCATCCCGATGATGAGGCAGAAGAGGCCAGCCATACCAATGGAGGCCAATTCATCCATCAGGATGTTGAACTGCTCTGACAAGCAACGCTTCATCGTCATTCTCCGCAGTTTAGTCGTGGAATTCATTGTATATCTCCGCTTGGAGACACCAGTCGTTGACTAAACGACTAGTACAATGCCCTAGTCCTCTTGGACTATCGTCTGGGTACAATCCCTGTCAGCCACCCCTCTTGGGATGTTTTTCCATGCCGACACCCCGGCATTCAGCTGACTTATACGTGCTCTTGCACGCCTCTCCCGACGATTAGGAGAAGGGCCTATAAGCAAAAACTTACAGACCTCTCGCCTATAATACTGAACTGTATAAAATATCATATACTACCACCTTTGTCAAGTCTCAAAAATTGTGCTAAAATATAAATAAATATGTCTGAATATAATCTAAACAATCAACAAAAACAAGCCATAGAATATACCACTGGTCCACTTTTAATCGTGGCCGGAGCAGGTACAGGCAAAACCACAGTAATCACCCAAAAGATTGCTTATTTGGTTGATCAAAAATTAGCCAAGCCAGAAAATATTTTGGCCTTAACTTTTACAGAAAAAGCCGCTGGCGAAATGGTAGAAAGAGTGGATGAAATTTTGGATATTGGATACACAGATTTACAAATCTCTACTTTTCATGCTTTTTGTCAAAAAATTCTTGAGGAATATGGTTTGGAAATTGGTTTGCCATCACGTTTCAAACTTCTTACTGACACTGATGCTTGGCTCTTGGTAAAAAAACATTTGTACGATTTCAATCTAGATTATTACCGTCCGCTTGGTAGTCCCATGTCTATGATTCATTCGCTTTTGAATCATTTTTCCAAAGCCAAAGATGAATTAGTTTCTACCACTGAATATTTGGAATATGTGGAAAATGTAAAAATGGATAAAGACGAAGTTAATATCCAAGATAAAAATCGTCAAACAGAGCTCGCCAATGCTTATCATACTTATAATCAATTACTTTTGGATAATGGTTATTTAGATTTTGGGGATTTGATTTTTTATACTGTCAAATTATTAAAAGATCGACCAAATATTTTAAAAACTTTGCAAGACAGATTCACCTATATTTTGGTAGATGAATTTCAAGATGTAAATTGGGCACAATATCAATTAATAAAATTATTAGCTAATCCTGAAGAACGAAGTGATGAAGGATCCTGTGGTTCAAGCGATAAACAGCGGGATTCTTCGGCTTTGCCTCAGAATTGTCAACTAACAGTAGTAGGGGATGATGACCAAAGTATTTATAGTTTCCGTGGATCAAACGTTTCAGTCATTATGCATTTTAAAGAAGATTTTAAAAATGCCAAAGAAATTGTTTTGAATGAAAATTATCGTTCTGGTCAAGAAATTTTAGATCTAAGTTATAAAAGTATTCAAAATAATAATCCTGATCGCCTTGAAGTAAAATTAAAAATTGATAAGAAACTAATTGCTAAAAATACCATCAAAACTGAAATTGAACACATACATTGTCAAACTTTAGATGATGAAGTTCAGGAAGTAATCAAAAAAATCAGTGAAATCAAATTACAATCAGTGAAATCAATATCATGGGATGATTTTGCCATTTTAGTCAGGGCTAACTCGCACGTAGAGCCCTTTATTCACGCTTTAGAGCAGACTAATATTCCATATGAGTATTTGGCCTCATCTGGCCTTTATAGACAGGCTATTGTATTAAATTGCCTAGCTTTTTTTCAATTACTTACCCATGTTTATGATGACCGAGCCATGTATCGACTTTTACGTATGCCAGCCTGGGCAATGGATGAAAATGACATGCAAAAAATTACCGCTAGAGCCAAACAGAAATCTATTAGTTATTACGAAATTTTAAAACGAGGAGTGGAATTTGACATTTCTGCTAGCGGACAAAAAATTGCTAGTAAAATTTTAGAAACTATTCACAGTGGTATGAAGCAGGCGCGATATGAAAGACCAACCGCTGTTTTATACAATTTTTTAGAAAATAGTGGATATTTAACTTACTTGACTCATGGCGAAACCAATGGCGACAGAGAAATTATTCGGCAAATAAATTACCTTAGACAACTTTTTGATTTAATTAAAACTTTTGAACAAATTACACCCGATTGCAAAGTCTTAGAATTTGTAGAACATTTTAATAATATTATTGAATCCGGTGACGGTGGAAAAATTTACCAGCCAGAAGATACACCAGATTCAGTTAATATTATTACAGTCCATGGGGCAAAAGGTTTGGAATATAAATATGTTTTTGTAGTAAATTTAGTTGAAGAAAGATTTCCTACCAGAAAAAAAGGCGGTAATTTGGAATTGCCCGATGAGCTAGTCAAGGATAATTTACCTAGTGATGATTTTCATTATTCCGAAGAGCGACGCTTATTTTATGTTGCCTGTACAAGAGCAAAAGAAAAACTATTTTTAACCAGTGCCGAAGATTATGGTGGAACAAGAAAAAAGAAAATTAGTAGATTTTTAGCAGAACTGTCTGATGCCCTCCCCCTATCAGGGGGAGTTGGAGGGGGTCTGGATAAAAAACAAATTTTGGATTTAAAAATGACTTCTCCTAAACTTCCTCTAGTAGGCGAGGAGTTAATTTACGAAACACCCAACAAGTTCTCTTTCTCCCAAATCAGCTCCTACGAACGTTGTCCTTATCAATACAAACTAGCGCATGTTTTAAAAATCCCCATGAAAGGCAGTGCCAGTTTTAGCTTTGGAAATACCATTCACAATACTTTGCAGGATTTTTATAATAAAATTCAAGAATTAAATAGTGTCAAGCAAGCGTCTTTGTTTGGTCTACCAGTAGAAACAAAAAAATCAGATACTGGGGAGATAATAGTTCCGAGTGAAAAAGAATTATTGGAAATGTATGAAAAAAATTGGGCTTCTGACTGGTACAATAGTCGTGAACAAAGGGAAAAATACTATGCCAAAGGCAAAGAAATTTTGAAAATATTTTATTCTTCAGAAGATGGCAAGTGGACTGTACCTGTATCATTGGAAGGGTGGTTCAAGGTTAAAGTAGGTAACTACATTGTACATGGTAGAATTGACAGAATAGACAAAGTAGCGGATGGTAGTTTAGAAATTATTGATTACAAAACTGGCAAGTCCAAAGAAACTTTAACAACCGAGGACAAACAACAACTTTTGATTTATCAAATCGCGACTCAGACTCTACCTGAATATAGAAACATTGGTCCCGTGGGCCAGCTAACTTTTTATTATGTCAATGATAATATAAAAACGTCCTTTATTGGTGAAGCTAAAGATCTAGAAAAATTACAAGAAAAAATTCTTAAGACAATTACTCAAATTAAATCCAATGATTTTACAGCCACACCAAACAAACATGTTTGTCAGTATTGTGATTTTAAGGAAATTTGTGAATTTAGACAATTGTGAAATAGTAATTGGAATTAGGGAGTAAGATGCGAGAAATCCAGCCTCTAGTCCTAATTCCTAAACACTTAATTTAATATGCTTATTTATTTTTTAATATCTATATTAATTATTTATCTGTTATTGATAATATATTTTTTTTATTTTGCTTATACAATGTTTATTGGCGCTCCTTTTGTTCCAACAACAAACAAACACGTAAAAGAAATGCTGGAACTAGCTGATTTAAAAACAGATGATATTTTGATGGACTTAGGATCAGGTGACGGTCGTTTTTTGAAAATTGCTTCACCTAAATGTAAAAAATGCATTGGCATTGAAATAAATCCAATTCTATATTGGTGGAGTAAAATAAAATTAAGTAAAATTAAAAATATTACAATTCTAAGAGAAGATTTGTGGAAAACCAATTTAAATCAAACTGATGTAATCATGTTGTATTTTATTCAGTCAAAAATGGAAAAATTAAAGGCTAAAATATTGAAGGAAATGAAGCCTGGAGCCAGAGTCATTTCCTATGGCTTTAGCTTCCCCAATTGGCAACCTGAGACAGTCTGTGGTAAAATAAGGTTATATAGAATATAAACTATGACTAACTATCCCAATAACAACAAAAAAACCGCTAATGATACCAAGGTGATTGAATTTGCCAAGGAAATTTGTGAAAAAATATTTGCCACTGATGCGGTCAATCCTTTATTTTTGAAAAACCGCACTTTGACTGTTTCTTGTAATAACTCTGAAATTGCCCAACAAGTTCGGGAAAATCAGGAAGAAATTGTTAAAAAAATTAATCTAAAATTAGGCAAAAACGAGGTGGATAGAATAAGGTATTTGCTTTAAAATGGGGTATTGATAAATTTTGTTAAATATAATACAATAGAATGGCCTTTAATAGGGCTATTTTATTAGTCAAATATGACTCTCAAACAATATTTTACAGTAATGATCTTAGGTTCTATCTTGTGTTGGGCAGCCTGGTGGATAGTAGTTATTAATATTGATCCATCTCAAGATACTGGACTAGGGTTTAGTTTTTTTTATATTAGTTTATTTTTGGCCTTGCTTGGTACTATTTCAATTTTTGCCTTTATCATTAGAAAACTATTTTCCAAAGAACAATTACCAATGTTTCGCTATGTCCAAAAAAGCTTTAGAGATTCTATATTTTTTTCTGGATTAATTATAGTTTTACTTTATCTACAAGGTATAAATTATTTACGCTGGTGGAATGCTTTACTTTTACTAGGTGCTTTAGTTTTATATCTAGCTTTTGTTTGGAGTACAAAAAATAATCATAATAATCAACCCCGTTTCAATACTTAAATTTAAACAATCCGCGTGATCTGCGTCATCCGCATAAAATCCGCGTCATCAGTGTCATGAATCTATGCGCCAATCAAAATTATTTACAAAAACAGTAAAAGAGATTTCGTCTGATATTAAAATGATCAGTCATAAATATTTATATCAAGCTGGATTTATCAGAGAATCAACTGCTGGTCGATATTATTTTTTACCCTTAGGAATACGCGTAAGAGATAGGGTAATAAAAATTATTGAAGAAGAAATGAACAAAGCTGGTGCCTTGCAAATTATTACCCCTGTTTTACACCCATTAGAATTATGGAAAGAAACCAGTCGAACAGAATCAGCTGGTTTTGAACTTATGACTATAAAAGATAGAAATGGTAGTAGTTTTGCTCTCGGTGGTACAGCCGAAGAAATGATGGTTGATCTAGTACGAAAGTACAACATGAGTTACAAAGATTTACCTTTTAACATCTATCAATTTTCTCAAAAATTTAGAGATGAAATGAGAGTCCGCGGTGGTTTACTTAGAGTTCGCGAATTCCTTATGAAGGATGCTTATTCTTTTCATGCTGATGAAGAAGATTTTAAAATTGAATATGAAAAAATGTGGCATACCTATACCAAGATATTTGAACGTATGGGTTTAAAAACCGTGGTAGTAGAAGCCGATAATGGCTATATTGGTGGTGAATACAGTCATGAATTTGTAGTAGAATGTGATTCTGGTGAAAGTCGTTTCCTGATTTCTGAAGATGGAACCTATGCTGCTCACGAAGACGTAGCCAAATTTAAAAAAATTAATAAAAATATTGACGAGGAAGAAAAAGATTTGCAAGAAGTTGAAGCCAAGCGTGGTAATTCAATGGAAGACGGAGTTGAGTATCACCATTTACCACTATGGCAACAAATTAAAGATGTACTTTTTGTTGATGACAAAGGCAAATATATTTTAGCCATTATTCGTGGTGATTTGGATGTGAATGAAATAAAATTAAAGCATTTGAGCGAAGCCAATGAACTTCGTATGGCTACTGAAGATGAGGTTCGCGCTATTGGTAGTGAACCAGGCTTTATTTCACCAGTTAATATTGATAAAAAAGTTTTTATTGTAGCTGATGATTCATTAAGAACCATAAAAAATGCCTATGGTGGAGCAAATAAAAAATATGGTGATTTATTAAATATTAATATTGGTAGAGATTTTACTCCCCACAAAGAAGGTGATATTGTTATGGCTCAGGACGGATTCGAAAGCGAAAATGGTAGTGTCTTAAAAGAAGGACGAGGCATTGAAGTAGGAAATATTTTTCAGCTCGGTGAACACTATAGTAGTCGTATGAAGGCCAATTTTACAGATAAGGATGGCAAAGAAAAACCATATTATATGGGTTGTTATGGAATTGGGGTTGATCGGACTCTCGCCACGATTGTTGAAAAATTTTATGATGACAAAGGCATTATTTGGCCAGAGACAGTGGCGCCTTATCAAATTCATTTGATCTCACTCTGCAAAGATGAAGAAGGAATAAAAAAAGCTGATGAATTATATAATAAATTAATTAGTGAAGGTAAAGAAGTTTTATATGACGATCGGGATCTTCGCGCTGGGGAAAAATTTGCTGACAGTGATTTGATTGGCATTCCTACTCGATATATTGTTAGTCCAAAAACTTTGGAACAGGGGAGTGTGGAAGTAAAGGATAGAAAAAGTGGGGAAGTTAAAATGGAGAAAATTGTATAAATATAAAAATTAAAATTCAATATACATGGATCAAAATACAATTTGTATTTTGATATATATTTTTTGTATATTATTCCATGTATATTGTATGTTGTATATATTATGTTTAAAAATCTTTTCAAAAAATTTAATACGGAAATTGGAATTGATCTTGGTACGGCCAATACTTTAGTTTTTATAAAAGAAAAAGGCATTGTTATCAATGAACCAACTGTAGTAGCAGTAAATACTAGAACCGAACAAATCTTGGCTGTAGGTAATGAAGCCAAGTATATGTTAGGAAAAACTCCACCACATATCGAAATTACTAGACCATTAAATCATGGTATTATTTCTGATTATGAAGTAACAGAAAAAATGTTAAAATATTTTATTGATAAAATAAATGATGACAAATTTGCCCTGGTTTCTAGACCAAAAGTAATAATCTGTGTACCTCTAGAAGTGACAGAAGTAGAAATCAAAGCCGTAGAAGATGCCACAATTTCGGCTGGCGCCAAAGAAGTCTATATTGTCCAAGAACCAATGGCAGCGGCCATTGGTTCACATATGCCGATTCAAGATCCAATTGGCAATATGATTGTTGATATTGGTGGTGGTACTACAGAAGTAGCGGTTATTTCTTTGAACGGTGTAGTCAATTGGCGCTCCACTCCAGTCGCTGGTGATGAAATGAACCGCAATATCATGCAATATGCCAAAGAAGTTTTTAATTTGTTTATTGGTGAGAGTCATGCTGAACAAATAAAAATAAAAATTGGGACGGCCATTAGCACTGAAGAAAGTATTCAATTTCCCATGCGTGGTCGAGATGTGATGAGTGGTTTGCCAAGAGAAGTGATGGTGACAGATGAACACATCAGAGAAGCTTTGGCTCGATCGGTTAATATAATTGTTGATTTGGTAAAAACAACTTTGGAAGTAACTCCACCAGAATTAACGGGTGATATCCACGAAAGAGGCCTGCTTTTAACTGGTGGCGGAGCCCTTTTAAAAGGTATAGATAGAGTTATTTCACAGGCCACAGATATCCCTGTACGAATTGCAGATGATCCACTTACATCGGTCGTTAGAGGCACTGGTATTTTATTAGAAGACGAAGCGCTTCTAAAAGAAGTGGCTCTACCATCTGCTAGAAAATCAAAAAAATAAATCCTTAGCTCGCCGTAATATCTTATGAGTATGCCACGACGGTTCTTTATTTTTTATGAATAATAAATTAAAAACATTTTTTAGTGTTTCTCTTGTCATTATAATAATAAGTAGTTTCCATTATATCGGTTGGTTAAATCCAATCGAAAATTTTTTTCGCGCAATCATGACGCCAGGTTCAAAACTGATATACAAAACTAACCTAAAAATCAATGGGGAGACTGAGGAATTTTCTTCTGTTAATGATCTGGAAAATGCTTATAAAAATATAAAATCAGAATTTTTGAGTTGTCAATCAAGTGCTATTAATAATAATTTATTAGAACAAGAAAATACTGAATTAAGAAATCAATTAAATTTTTCTAAAAAAAATAACTATAATTTTATTGGCGCAGAAGTAATTGGAAAAAATATTGATCCAGTTGGTAGCTCGATTATTTTAAATCGGGGATCAAGTGATGGCATAGAAAAAGATTTTCCCGTCATCATTGGTGAAGGCATTTTGGTTGGTAAAATTATAAAAGTAGAGGAACATACGGCCACAGCTAGATTGATTAATGATAATCAAAGTAAAGTTGCCACTACAGTTTTAAATCGAGACAAAAGTATTGGTTTGGTAGAGGGTGGTTATGGTATCAGTGTAAAAATGAATTATATTCCCCAAAACGAAGAGGTAAGTGTAGGTGATATAATCGTCACTTCTGGTTTAGAGGTCACCATTCCCAAAGGATTATTGATTGGTACAGTCGAAGCGGTTGAAAAAGAAGCTTACCAACCTTTTCAAAAAGCCATATTAAAAACTTCTGGTGATTTGAATAAAATATTTTTGGTATCCATTATAAAATTGAAAAAATAATATGGCAAAATTTTTAAAGTTTTTTGGTATCGGCCTTATTATAATGGTATTAACAATTTTTAATATTGGATTATCTTATTTGTTACCTTATCCTTTTAACAAAATAAATATCTTATTTATTGTGATTATAATTTTTATTCTTTGGAAAAATTCAGGAACAATTATTTGGTTTACTTTTTTTTCACATCTACTTTTAGAACTTTTTTCTACTACACCATTTGGTATTATCCTTTTTTCTAGTACCATCAGTGTTTTGTTTACCTATTGGTTATACCAAGAAATTTTTACCAACCGTTCTCTACTTTCAACTGTTGCCATTGGATTTTTTGCCTTATTTTTTTATCGTCTATTCTACATGTTATTATTAATTTTAGCCAAATCTTTCTCTTTAATTATTAATATACCTTGGCAGTCTATTTTTATTACATTTTTTTGGGAATTTATATTTACTCTATCAGTCTTAGCCATTATATACTTTATCATTTCCAAATTATCTCGTCGTTTCAATACCACCATTATAGAATCTGGTTTATTCAAAATATGATTAATGACAATAAAAACTTTTTTGAAATTAATTCTCCTGAAATAGACAGTGGTTCACTTGATGGTAGGTATCGAAAATCTTGGACAGAAGAATCTTTATATTTTGAAAATAAAACAGACAAACAAGTTTCAACCCCACAAATTGGTCGGTACACTAATACCAGTTTTACCTCGAAAAAAAACTTTTATTTTTTCATATTTTTAATATTATCTTTTTCTCTAATCACAACTCGTCTAATTTACCTACAAATTATTAAGGCTGATACCTACAAACTATCGGCCGAAAACAATCGTGAAAGAATAATTCCCATTGTGGCTGAACGAGGTTTAATTTATGATCGAAATAATATTCAATTAACAAAAAATATTCCAAATTTTTCTTTAGCCTTAGTACCGCAAGACCTACCTAAAGAAAAAACCCAAAAAAATGATTTGATAGATAAATTATCCAAACTACTAGATGTTGATAAAAATGAAATTAATAAAATTTTGGATGAATATGGTTCTTACAGCTATGAATCTATTATTATAAAAGAAGATATAGATTACGAAAAAGCTTTATCAATTTTAATTGAGTCTAATGAACTACCAGGAATTCAAATCCAACGTAGTAGCAAAAGACTTTATTTACCTCTGGTAGAAAAAGATAACAGTGTTACCACCACTGCCAATTCATTTGCCCATGTTTTAGGTTATATTGGAAAATTAAATAAACCAGAATTAGACGAATTATATAAATCTGGTTATTTGCCATCAGATAGTATAGGAAAAACTGGTATAGAAAAAAGTTATGAAAATTTTATGCGGGGTACTTATGGAAAAAAGCGTATAGAAGTAAATGCTACTGGTAAAGAACAGTCCATTATTGCCGAAGAACCACCCAAACCAGGATTTCATATCAAATTAGCGATTGATGCCAATATTCAAAATAATTTAGAAAAAATTATTCAACAAAACCTAGATGTTGCCAAAAAACAAAGAGCTAGCGGTATTGTAATGAATCCTAACACTGGGGAAATATTAGCATTGGTCAGTTTGCCCTCATTTGATAATAATGATTTTTCTGGCGGAATTACCAATACTAATTATAAAAAATACACCGAAGATATTAATAACCCATTATTTAATCGGGCAATTGGTGGCACCTACCCCTCTGGTTCAACAATTAAACCGGCAATTGCTGCGGCCGCCTTGCAAGAAAAGATTATTAATCAAAGTACAAGCTTTTTGAGTACTGGCGGTCTACAGATTGGTACTTGGTTTTTTCCTGATTGGCAAGCTGGCGGTCATGGCGTAACTGATGTGAGAAAATCTCTAGCTTGGTCAGTCAATACTTTTTATTATTATATTGCTGGAGGTTATAATGACTTTGTTGGTCTAGGTGTTAGTAAAATTACTGATTATTTGCGTAAATTTAATTTTGCTACCAAATTGGGTATAGATTTACCAGGAGAACAGGCTGGATTTTTACCCTCAAAAGAATGGAAAGAAACCACCAAAAAAGAAAGATGGTATGTTGGAGATACTTACAACTTATCAATTGGTCAAGGAGACACACTTGTGACACCACTACAAATTGCCGAAATGACTGCTACCATTGCTAATGGCGGTACGATTTACAAACCCCAGATAGTAAAATCTATTGTTGATCCGATCACAAAAGAAGAACAAACTATTTCTCCAGAAATAATCAATAAAAATTTTATAGATGAAAAAAATATTAGTATAGTTAGACTTGGTATGCGTGACTGTGTTATCTATGGTTCATGTCGACGTTTAGCTCTTTTACCTTTTACTACTGCGGGAAAAACTGGTACAGCCCAATGGAGTTCTAATAAAGAAAATCACGCTTGGTTTACTTCCTTTGCCCCATTTGATAATCCAGAAATTGTTATAACTATCATGGTGGAAGAGGGTGGGGAAGGAAGTTCAATTTCCGTTCCAATCGCTCATGAATTTTATCGTTGGTGGTGGAAATACACGAAACAATAGACAATACACAATATACACGTAACAAGATACAATTTTTTAAATTAAACCATATTTGCAGGACTCACTTGTATTTTGTTACGTGTATATTGTATTTTTATGACAAGTGTGGATAATAACTTGACTCATGTTTGAACTCTGTTATAATACTATTGTACAGTCCGCAAAAAAGCGGTTTTTATTACTTTAAAGATTTTATATAGTAAACAACTAATTATGACAGATGAAATTACGCAATACATGAGCCAGGATAAATTAAAATCATTAGAAATCGAGCTAAAAGAACTAAGAGAAGAAAAAATCCCTGGTTTAGCCAAAAGAATTGATGATGCCAGACAAATGGGTGATTTGTCAGAAAACGCTGAATATCACCAAGCTCGTGAAGATATGGCTTGGGCACAAAGTCGAGTAAAACAAATCCAATACATTTTGGACAATTTTAAAATTGTAGATGAAGACAACCAAACTGACGGTATAGTAAACATTGGTTCTACTGTATTAGTAAAGGGCGATCGAGGAGAAAAAGAATATATAATTGTTGGTGCCCAAGAAGCTGACCCATCAACCGGTAAAATTTCCAATGAATCTCCATTAGGAGCCGCTTTTATGAGTAAGAAGAAGGGTGACAAGGTTGAAGTCCAATTGCCGTCAGGGGTACAAGAATTCAAGATTTTACATGTAAAATAATTGCTAAAAATAGCAAAATACCCCCAGATCTGGGGGTATTTGTATTTAAATATATTTTATGATAAAATAATTACATAATTAAGTCTAATTTTATTAGCCAATTTTTTATATATATGGATAGTATTTCTCCAGAATTAAACATAAATGACGAACGTGCCATTCGTCTAAAAAAACTAGAAGAACTAAGAGAAGTTGGTATAAACCCATATCCAGCCAGAGTAAAACGCGAGCACACCCTAAAACAAGCTCTGACAAAAAATGAAAGTGAATCTATTGCTTCAGCTGGCAGAATCATGACAAAACGAGACATGGGCAAACTGACTTTTTGTCATTTGCAAGACAATTCTGGCCAAATGCAAGTCGCTTTTAAACAAGGAGAAATTGATGAAACTGATTACAAATTATTTATCAAAAAAATTGATATTGGCGATATTATTTCTGTAGAGGGCGAAAAATTTACCACTCACAAAGGTGAACCATCTGTTTTGGTTAAAAAATGGACATTGCTCGCCAAATCACTCTTACCTTTACCAGACAAATTTCATGGTCTACAAGATGAAGAAGCTCGCTATCGCAAAAGATATATTGATTTTCTTGTTAATCCAGAAGAAAAAGAGAAAATTCTTGCTCGCGGACGAATTTTGCGTTATATGCGCGAGTTTATGTTTAGCAAAGATTTTGTTGAGGTAGAAACTCCAGTCTTAGAAACAATTGCTTCTGGCGCTATGGCCAAAACTTTTGACACCCATCTCAATGCTTATAATTTACCCGTTCATTTGCGTATTTGCATGGGCGAGCTATGGCAAAAAAGATTATTAGTTGGAGGATTTGAACGCACCTTTGAAATGGGTCGGGCTTTTAGAAATGAAGGCGTTGATCACCAACATAATCCAGAATTTACCATGATAGAATATTATTGGGCTTATGCTGATTATGAAGATAATATGAAAATGCATGAAGAATTAATTCCATTTGTGGTAGAAAAATCAGTGGGTAAATTGGAAGTTGAAGTTGATAATCAAAAAATTAATTTTGCCGGACCATACAAACGAATTTCTTTTCATGATGCAGTTTTGGAACATTCTGGTATTGATATTAATAATTTTACTGACGTAGAAACACTAGCCAAAGAAATGAAAACTAAGGGCTATGATCCAGAAGATATTACTGAACGTGGTAAATTGATTGACGAATTATATAAACAATCAACCCGACCAAAATTAATTCAACCAACTTTTGTTTTAAATTATCCAATTGAATTAAAACCATTAGCAAAAAAAGCCGAAGATCCACGCTATACTGAGATGTTTCAACTAATTGTTAACGGTTTTGAATTGAGCAATTCATATACTGAATTAAATGACCCAGTTGATCAACGAGCCAGATTTGAAGAACAAGTAAAAAATAAAGATGAAGGTGATGAAGAGGCCATGAATAACGATTGGGACTATGTCGAGGCTCTAGAACATGGCATGCCTCCAGCCACAGGCACTGGCATTGGGATTGATCGTTTTGCTGCGCTCATTACTGGTTCCCACACTTTACGAGAAGTGACGCTATTTCCGCTAATGAAACCAGTTGAACAGAACAATCAACCAATGATTAATATCACTAATCAAAAAAATGATGGAGGCTTATCACCCCTACCAATGAATCGGGGAGAAGCCTGGCAATTAGTACAAAAATATAATAATAAAGAAGCCAATCTAAACCATTACCAAGAATCAGAAGCAATCATGAAAAAGCTTGCTGAAAAACTAGGTCAGGATGTTGAAACATGGGGAATGCTTGGTCTTTTACATGATATTGATTGGGAATTGACAGAAAACGATACCACTCAGCATTTGACAAAAGCCCCAGAACTTTTAAAGGAAGCTGGATTTGCTGATGATTTTATAAATGTCGTTGTTTCTCACGGCTATGGTTTTAATTGTGCAAATTTGCAAGATAAAACTAGAACTAAAATGATTGAACATGCTTTGGCCTGTGCTGAGACCACCACCGGTTTAGTCTATGCAGCTGCTCGCATGCGTCCAGACAAAATTGCTAGTCTAGAACTAAGCTCATTAAAGAAAAAATTTAAAGATAAAAAGTTTGCCGCTGGCTGTAATCGGGATATAATAATGGAATGTGAAAAACTTGGCTTGAGCTTGGACGAATTTTTACAACTAGCTATTGAGGCATTAAAAAAAATTGCTCCACAAATTGGTTTGGTATAAACACTGAGACACGGAAATAAAGAATTACACGGAAAAAATATGATAATAAAAAAGGAGTGGGAACTAACACAAAAAATTATAGGTATAGCGATAGAAATACACAAAACACTTGGGCCTGGTTTTAAAGAGTATATTTATCATCAAGCCATGATAAATGATTTAATAGAAAATAAATTTGATATAGAATCTGAATTTGAATATGACGTGTATTACAAAAATAAATTAATAGGAACTTTTAGAGTAGACTTGTTAGTAAATAATAAAATAATAATAGAATTAAAAGCTGTTAGTGGTGAATTACCAAAAATCTTTCAGACTCAAACAGTTTCATATCTCAAGGCAAGTAAGCTGGAAGTTGGTTTATTAATAAACTTTGGTAATCCAAAATTAGAAATAAAAAGAATTGTAAACTATAGAGAATATGACCGATATGAAAAAAAATAATGTTCCGTATAATCCGTCTTCTCCTCATCTCCGTGTTATGATCTTTGGCACATTTGATATTATCCATGGTGGTCACATCCATATGTTTAAGGAAGCTAGAGAATATGGTGACAAATTAATTGCTGTCGTAGCGCGCGATATTAATGTAGAAAGAATAAAAGAATATGGATCTCTACATAGTGAACAAGAACGTCTAGAATTTTTAACACATATTGATTTGATTGATGAGGTAGTGTTAGGTGATGAAACTGATGTTTATAAAGTTATTCAGGATCAAAAACCTGATGTAATTGCCCTTGGTTATGATCAAAAAATTTATGTTGATGAACTAGAAAATGCTATAACAAAATTTGGATTAAACACACGAATAGTAAAATTAACCCCATACAGAGAAGGGGAATTGAAGACTAATAAAATTAGAAAATATATTGAACGGTTGGTATAACACTGAGATACGGAGATAAAGGATCACACGGAAAAAATATGATAATAAAAAATCCGTATAATCCTTTAATTCCTTATTTCCGTGTATGAAAGTTCTCATCGCCACAACCAATAAAGGAAAATTTAAAGAAATCAAAAAATTCCTTGGTGATTTACCATTTGAATTTTTAAGTTTAAAAGACTTGGATAAAAATATTCTAGAACCAGAAGAAAATGGCACTACTCTAGAACAAAATGCTATGCTCAAAGCTAATTATTATGGTGAAAAAACAGGTCTGATTACTCTAAGTGAAGATTCGGGAATTTTTGTTAAGTCCTTAAAAAATTATCCGGGTGTATATTCCGCTCGCATTGGAAAAAATGATGTTGAAAGAAGAAATATTATTTTGGAAAAAATGAAAGGAAAGAAAAATCGCACTGCTACTTTTGCCATTGTTTGTTCACTTTATAATCCTAGCAATCAAGATGTGTATCTGGCTAGTGGACTAACCGAAGGAAAAATCACTGAAAAAGAAACAGGTAAAGATGGTTTTGCTTATGATCCAATTTTTTATGTCAATGCCAAAAAGAAAACCTATGCGCAAATGGATATGCAAGAAAAAAATTCTTGTTCCCATCGTGGTAAAGCTTTACAAAAAATTAAATATTATTTACAAAATCAATTTGGCGCGAAGCATATTGTTGTACCATGTGCTTTGATAATTCAAGACAAAAAATTATTAATTACTCTTCGCAATGATCCCCATCGTAAAGAATCGCACAAAAAGTGGGAAGTACCAGGAGGCATTTGTGATTTTGGCGAATCAGTAGAAAGCACGGTTATAAAAGAAGCCAAAGAAGAAGTCGGCTACAAAGTAAAAATTATTAAACAATTACAAAAAATTGCAGTCAAAAATCATAAGTTTCCAAATTTTAGTTATCAAGTCTATCTTGTGCCAATAATATGTAAAATAATTGGTGGCAAACTAAATATTAATAATAACGAAGTCCTGGATGCCAAGTGGATTGATCCTACTACTCACAACAAATATGACTTTTTGCCCGGAGATAATGAATGGCTAGATCAAATGATGCCAGAATTATTAGAAACTATTCAAGAAAATAATTTATAATTTGAGTATGAAAAAAATTTCATACAACAAACTTAGTGAACAAGAAAAAAATTTGCTTGAACAGGCTAGGGGAGCAGGTAATCAATATTGGAATAAAAAAGGCACGAGGCATGTTGGTGCAGCATTACTATGTGTAGATGGAAAAATTTATCAAGGCACCAGTATTCGCCGTACCAATGTCAGTAATTCCACCTGTGCTGAACGCATGGCATTGGACAAAGCTATTTTTGACAAAAATTATAATTATAAAATAATTGCCATTGTTGGTTTTTATGATGGTAAAATGGAAAATGAAGTAATCTCGCCCTGTGGATTGTGTAGACAAATTTTAAGTGAGGCAGAAAATTATTCTGGTAAAAACAAAAAAATAAATTTATTATTAGCTAATGAAAATGTTTCTAAAATAATCAAAACCGATTCACAAGAATTATTTCCAATATCTTATCAAGCAAAAAGTTATGAATAGAATTCAAAGAGGGGTGGAAGCACAACGCCCAACCCCAGAACAAATAAAAGACATGGTAATAAAAAATCTAAAAACAGAATTGATTTCTTCTGGAACAAAAGCTGTAGATTCTATTTCTGCCAAGTTATTAGTTTTAAGTACGGCTTCAGCAAATTTATTAAAAGGAAAATTTGATAATGAAATTAGCGAACTAATTGCTAGGGCACAAAAAGAAACAGAACATCAGACATCTAACAACAAAAAATTTAGTAATGAATTAATTGCAGACATAGAAAGAATTACAACAACTGTTTTAATAGAACTTTACTAGAAAATAATTATAACCTAAAACCTAATCACTAAAACCTAAAAATATGTTAGACATAAATTTAATCAGAGAAAAAACAAACGAAGTTAGACAAGCACTTCTCAAAAGAATGGAAAGTGTTAATTTGGAAACAATTATAAAAATAGACGATGAAAGAAAAAATATAATTACCAAAGTTGATGAATTAAAAGCTGAAAGAAACAAAGGCAGTAAGGGTAAACCTAGTCCAGAAGAAATTACCAAAATGAAAGCTTTGGGCGATGAGATTAAAAAATTTGATGATGAATTAAAAATAGTAGAAGATAATTTAAAAGAAAAATTATCAGCTTTACCAAATATTCCGGCTGATGATGTACCAGCTGGTGGTAAAGAAAATAATAAAGTAGTAAAAACTTTTGGAGCCAAACCAAAATTTGATTTTGTTCCAAAAGATCATGTGGAACTAGTCACTTCTTTGGGATTAATTGATTATGAACGTGCCGCCAAAATGTCTGGAGCTGGTTTTTGGATTTACAAAGGTGATGGCGCTTTATTAGAATGGGCTTTATTAAATTATTTTATAGAATTCCACCGTAATAATGGCTATACTTTTATTATTCCACCGTATTTATTAAACGAAGATTCTGCCTATGTTTCTGGGCACTTACCAAAATTTAGAGATGATTTGTATTGGACTCAAGACGGCAATTGTCTAAACGCGACTTCAGAAATGATGCTGGGTAATTATCATCGCGATGAAATTTTATCTGGCGAAGATTTGCCCATAAAATATTATGCTTATTCCACTTGTTTTAGAAGAGAAGCCGGTAGCTATAGAAAAGAAGAAAGGGGAATGGTGCGTGGACATCAGTTTAATAAAATTGAAATGTTCCAATTTACAACTGAAGATAAATCCTGGGAAGCGTTTGCTGAAATGGTCGGCGCAGTCGAAAAATTAGTTGAGGGTTTGGGTTTGCACTATCAAACCTCACTCTTGGCTGCTGGTGATGCTTCGTCTGCGATGGCCAAAACTATGGATGTAGAAGTTTGGATTCCAAGCATGGAAATTTATAAAGAAGTTAGTAGTGCTTCCAACGCACTAGATTATCAAGCTCGTCGTGGCAATATTCGCTATAAAACTGAAAACGGTAATAAATTTGTTCATACTTTAAATGCTTCTGGTTTAGCTACTAGTCGTCTTATTCCAGCTATTTTAGAACAATTTCAACAAGCTGATGGTAGTGTTTTGGTGCCAGAGGTTTTACAGAAGTTTTTAAATAAAAAAATCTTAAAATAAAAATATATGCCCAATAAAAATACAATTCACATAATACTTACGGGGGGGACAATTGATTCACATTATGATGGTACAAAGGATACGGCTATAACTAATAGGTCTTCAGTGGTGCCAGATTTTATTAAAAGTTTAAAACTTTATGAAAAGACAGAATACACAGAAATCTGTATGAAAGATAGTCGACATCTTACCAAAGCAGATCTCAAAAAAATACTAAACACCATTGAAAAAAGTCCTTACAAAAAAATAATTATTACTCATGGAACTTATACAATGCCCGACACTGCTAGATACTTAAACAAACATCTAAAAAGAAAAGATCAAACAATTATTTTTACGGGATCCATGATACCATTAGTCGGTTTTACTCCATCTGACGCACCTTTTAATCTCGGTTATTCTATTGCAAAAGTCCAGGATATGGAACCAAGTATAAGCGTTTGCATGAATGGAAAAAATTTCCAACCAGATGAAGTGGCTAAATTGTTGTATGAAGGTAAATTTATTTCTCTATTTAATAAATAAATTGTTTACAATTATTACAAAATTTTAGTAATATATGTTTGAAATGTTGTTTATAATTAAATTAACCGTTGCTATTTCTATTGTGGTAGGATTATCGCTTTTAGCTGAGTATGTAAGTCCGAGAGTTGCGGGTATCTTATCTGGGTATCCAACAGGATCTGCTATAACACTTTTTTTCTTTGGATTAGAATTAGGTCCACAATTCGCGTCCGATAGCGCAATTTTTAATATGATAGGAATGACAGCGTCATTATCATTCGTATATTTTTATTATGTTTCTTCTAAATATTTTAACAAATACAGTATATTGTTATCGTCGTTATTTTCTATTTTAGGATATTTCTTGGTTATTTATGTATTACACTTTATTCAATTAAACAAATTCATCGCCATCCTTATTCCTATAGTTTTTGCGTTCCTATATATATATTTATTTAAAAATATCAAAAACATCATAATCGAAAATAAAGTAAAATTAGATTTTAAAATACTTTTTATGCGTGCCTTCTTTTCAGCTTTGATTATACTTTTTATTACAAGTATCCCAAAATTTGTTGGTTCAACCTGGGCCGGCTTATTTTCTGCATTTCCAACTACACTTTTTCCACTTATTTTAATTGTTCATTTTACATATTCAAAAGAACATGTTCACACAATTATTAAAAATGTACCAATTGGGATGTTTTCTCTCATTATTTATTCTTTATTAATTTCAATAGCCTATCCTTTATATGGAATATACTGGGGGACATTATTATCGTTTGGAGCAGCAACAATTTATTTAATTATCTACAGTCAGTTAAAATCTATCATATTAAAAAATTCTATAAAAATTAATTCTATAAAATGAATAATTTAAAATCAAAATTAATCATCCTTCCCGGTTGGGGAGGAAACAAAGCGACTTGGAACGAATTTGCTGAATTAGCCAGTAATGATTTTGATATTCAAATTATTGAATTACCTTGCTTTGGTGATGAACCATGTCCAGATAAAGTCTGGGGAGTAGAGGATTATGTTGAATTTGTAAAAAATAAAATCGAATCACTACTTCATCCTGAGCGAAACGAAGGTGAGCTTGTGAGCCGCAGTGAAGTCGAAGGATCCCATTTTTTTGTGTACAAACAAGGGGATTCTTCGACTCCGCTCCGCTCCGCTCAGAATGACGTGGTATTACTCGGTCACAGTTTCGGCGGTCAAGTCGCCACAGTTTTTGCTAGTAAATATCCAGATATGATTGATAAATTAATTTTAACTGCGCCGGCTGTGTTTCGACCAAAGAAAACTTTCAGACGTGTAATTTTTAACGCGGGCGCAAAATTTGGTAAATTAATTTTTAAAATTCCGTGGATAGAAAAAGGCTCTCTCTGGGCCGAAGATATTTTTCATAAAGCCATTGGTGCCAAAGATTATCACGACACATCTGGAATCAAACGGGAAATTTTTAAAAACATTATCCGTCAAGATAGAGGAGAAGAGGCTAATAAAATTACAGTACCGACTTTAATTGTCTGGGGTACCATGGATGGTTATTTGCCAGTGTCTGATGCTTATAAATTGAACAAACTAATCAAGAATTCAAAATTAGAAATAATTAAAAATGCTAGACACGGACTACACTTACAGACAAAAGAAAAATTATTAGAAATAATTAAAAATTTTGTTAATTAATAATATGTTTTCTGATATTAATACTATAATTTTTATTCTCTGGATTTTTTCAGCTATCTCGGATTATAGCTATTTTGTGTATTTTTTCCAACTTAAAGAATATCGCTGGGATAGATTTCGTGATTTTTTGAGTACTGAGCAAGGTAAACATTTTACTTTTCAATTTAACATTGTCCATCGGGCCTTTTTAATAATGGTCGCCTTATTTCTACCTTTGAACATTGAGATCCAAAAAATAGTTATCTTGGCTATCTTGGCTATTAATTTCATCCATGATATACATAAAATATTTAAAAGAAAAAAATTTATTAAGCCAGCTATTACTCTAAAATCTTTATTATTAATCTCAATCCCAATCTTACTAGAAGTAAGTTTATTATTTAAATCACACGATTGGGATGCTTTATTAATATTAATGATGACAAGAATTTTTATTTTAGGTTTAATAGTTTATGCTTTTAATCTAATGACTGATTTAATAAAAAAAATATTAATTAATCGCGCTAGAAAAAAAATTAGCCAATATAAAAATTTAAAAATAATCGGTATTACTGGCAGTTATGGCAAAACGACAGTAAAAATCTTTTTGGATCATATTTTAAAAAGTAAATTTAATGTTATAAGTACGCCTAAACATGTTAATACCGAAATTGGCATAGCCAAATTTATTTTAAAAACTAATTTTTCTAATACAGATATTTTTATAGTAGAAATGGGTGCTTATGCCGAAGGAGAAATAAAATTGATTTGCGATATGGTAAAACCAAAAATTGGTATCTTGACTGCCATCAATGAACAGCACATAGCGCTATTTGGTAATATTAAAAAAACCCAAAAGGCCAAATATGAATTATTCAGGTCTCTACCAAAAGATGGCTTAGCTATTACTAATAGCGACAATTCATATTGTCGGGAATTTTTAAATGAATTAAATTGTCAAGTAATGACCTTTGGTACAGAAGAAGAACATAAACCAACTATCTTGGTAAAGAGTATAGAAAAAAATACTGAAGGTGGTAAAGTCGTCGTGATTTGTCAAAATGTAGAAATTCAAATAGACTCAAACTTACGTGGTAGTCACAATACCATGAATGTTCTACCATGCACATTAGTAGCTCGTTATTTAGGAATGACAGAGGAAGAGATTAAAGGTGTTATAAAAAATCTACCGCAAACTATTCATATTTTCAAATATGGCAATTGTGATATTATTGATGACAGCTATAATTCCAATCCCGAAGGTTTTAAAGCGGCTTTAGATTATATTACTAATTTTGAAAATGAACGTAAGAGAATTGTAATTACTCGAGGCATGTTAGAATTGGGAGAAAAAAGTAATGAAATCCACGAAAAAATTGGCGGAGAAATCTCTTATAGTACCGATGAGCTAGTTATAATTACGCCTGATTTTGTCAAACCTCTCACTGAAGGGTCTCTAAGTCAAAAATATCGTTTAGAAATTAAAGAAATTTTTGAACCGGTAAAATTACTAACTTATATAAAAAATATTAAAAATAGTGGTTCAGTAGTTTTATTAGAAAACCGCATTCCAGAATTAGTTATGAAAGAAATTAGGGATAATTCCAAATTAATCTAAATTTTGTGAGTTCCATATTTAAAAAATTTATTTTTACTGGCTTTGCGCCCAATCTAACCAACCAAGATGTAAAAACCGCTTGCGGTCTTTTGTTTAAACCCTGGAGTTGGAAAAAAGGGGACAGTGCGGAAAAAATAGAAACTTGGCTAAAAAATTATTTTTCTACTAAATATGCTTTTGCTTTTGATAGTGGTCGGACAGCTTTATTTTACGCTTTAAAATCATTAAATATAAAACCAGATGATGAAGTCTTAGTTCAAGCCTACACTTGTATGGTAGTAAGTAATGCGGTTGTTTGGACAGGGGCTAAACCAATTTATGTAGACATAGATAGTGATTTCAATATGGATGCAAATGATTTGCAAAAAAAAATTACTAACAAGGCAAAAGTTTTAATTATTCAACACACTTTTGGAAAACCGGCCAATCTAGAAAAGTTATTAAATATTGCCAAAGAAAATAATCTAAAAATTATTGAGGATTGTGCCCATTCTCTTGGTGGAAAATTTAATAATAAATTACTTGGCACTTTTGGAGATATAGGAATTTTTAGTTTTGGGAGCGACAAAATCATTTCATGTGTCCGAGGCGGGGGATTGATTACAAATGATGATAAAACTGCTAGTAAAATAAAAGAATATCAAACACGATTACCACACTCTAGATTATTAAAAATAAAACAACATCTATGCCATTATCCAATATTTTTTATTGGTAAAAAATTGTATAGTATTGGAGTAGGGAAGTGGATATTGGCTATAGCAAAAAAACTAAATCTGACAAATAAGATAATTTATAAGCAAGAAAAAATTGGCAAACAAGTTTTATTTTATCCTTCACTCTTACCTAATGCTCTGGCTAAAATTTTATTAAATCAAACTGAAAAAATTTCTGAATTTAATAATCACAGACAACAGATTGCCAAACTTTACAATGATAAAATTAATAATCCAAAAATTACTAAACCAGACTGGACTAATGAATCTGTTTGGCTGCGTTATACAATTTTAGTCGAAAATCCCCATAAATTGAGAAGGTTAGCTAAAAATCAAAATATAATTTTGGGCGATTGGTATTCTTGTCCTATTGCGCCGGCTGATATTAACATTACCAAATCTGGCTACAAAGCAGGGGATTGTCCAAAAGCTGAACAACTTTCCGCTATGTCTATCAATCTACCCACAGATAAAAATATTACAAATACAGATGCGGAAAGAATAATTAATTTAGTAAACCAATACTAAACTATGGAAGTCAAGATCATTGAGAATAAAAGTGACTGGGAAAATTTTGTTTTATCACAAGTGAATACCCCAACACCAGAGCAAAACTCGGTGCGGGGCATGGCATTATTTGTTCAATCTTTTCATTATGGAAAATTTTATGAATCAATGTCTGAACAATCCTGGATTTTTGGTGTTTATGAAGATAATAAATTAATTGGTGGCTCATTAGTTATTAGTACCCATGCCAAAAGAGGTAATTTTCTTTATCTACCTTATGGCCCAGTTGGGGAGATAAACAAATTTTTAGATATTTTTGTTAATTATTTAAAAACTTTTGCGCAAAAAAATAAATATGATTTTATTAGAATCAGTCCATTTTTAGATGAGACAGAGGATAATAAAAATCTATTTAAAAAATTAGGCTTTAGACCAGCCCCAATGCACGTCTTGGCCGAAACTACTTGGCTTTTGGAATTAGACAAGACTGAAGATCAACTCTTAGCTGACATGAACAAAAATCACCGCAATCTAATTCACCGCTGTGAAAAAGAAAATGTAACCATTGAAATTAAAAACCAAGTGGTTGACCTGGAAAATTTTAATAAACTTCATGACGAGACAGCAAAGCGTCATAATTTTCATCGTTTTTCCAAAAAATATATTACCAATGAATTTTCTGTTTTTTCATCAAACAATGAAGCTTTAGTTCTTAATGCTTACTTACCAGATGGTAGATTAGATTCTTCTGCTATAGTCATGTTTTACGGCAATATGGCGGCTTATCGCCATGGAGCTTCGCTGGGGCTTGATAAACGCTTACCAAGCTCATATTTATTGCAATGGGAAGCAATTAAAGAAGCCAGGAAAAGAAATATAAAATATTATAATTTTTGGGGAATTGCCCCAGAAAACTCACCAAAAAATCATCCATTTGCTGGTATTACTCATTTTAAAAAGGGCTTTGGTGGTTATCAAAAAGATTTATTGCATTGTCAAGATTTACCAATTACAAAAAAGTATTGGGTAAATTGGTTAGTTGAATCATTTAGAAAAATTAAGAGAGGATTTTGATAATTATATTTGATATGAAAATAGGGATAATAGGCTCCATGCAATTTACTGATAAAATGGTAGAGTATCGTGATAAACTTTCTGAACTAGGTCATGAAGCTTTTTTAACAAATTTTCACAAAACAATGATCAACAAATCAGCTGAGGAAATAGAAGAAATTAAACTCTATCAAAAATACAATCTTGATGCAATTCGTGAATTTTGGAACATGATGCAAGGAGCTGATGCTGTATTGGTTTTAAACTTAGATAAAAACGGGATTAAAAATTATGTTGGCGCCAACACTTTAATGGAGATAGGATTTGCTCATGTTTTAAACCAAAAAATTTTTATGCTAAATCCAATACCAGATATACCATATTGTGAATCAGAAATTAAAGCTGTAAAACCAATAGTTGTTTATGGTGATTTAAGTAAAATTACTTAACATAAAAACTTTAAAAATATGCGGGTAAAAATAAATGAAATTAGAAAAAAATGCGAACAAATTTTAATAAAAAGTGGCGTATCAAGCAAAGCTACTAAAATTATTTTTTCTGATTATCTAGAAGGGGAGTTGCTAAACAAAAAAAGCCACGGCCTAAGCGCTTTTGTAAATGGAGTTTATGATATCGAAAGAATATTAGAAAGTTCTAAAACCGAAAAAATTAAAATCACAAAAGATGATGCAGTTTTTACTTTGATCGATGGCCAAGGACAGGCTGGGCAATTGGTGGCAGAAATGGCTAGAAAAATTTTAATAAAAAAAGCTAAAAAATTTGGCATTGCCATGGTTGGCACTTACAACACCAGAGCAATTCTTCGTCCGGGTAGTCAAGCTGAGGCTTTGGCTAAACATGATTTAATCGCTCTTATTTTTCACAATGGCGGAGGACCACTCGTAGCTCCGTACGGAGGAATTGATCCAATTATTAGTACTGATCCTATTGGTTTTGCTGTCCCTACGACTGGCTTGCCAATTGTAGCTGATATGGCCACATCTGTGAGAGCCTATAGAGAAATACAATTAGCAAAATTACTAAATAAAAAATTACCAAACGACGCTTTCATTAATAAAAAGGGGGAAGTAACCCTTAATCCAGATGATGCCTTTGCTGCTTTGCCTTTTGGTGGTTACAAAGGCTTTGCTTTGGGAATATTATTTGAAATTTTAACTGGGCCACTAGTAAATTCTGGTTTTGGATTAAAAAATAATAGTAAAGACGGAAAATGGAAATACCGTGGGGCTTTATATTTGGCCATTGACCCAAGTAAATTTGTTAATCTTAATAAGTTTAAACGAGAAAATACTGCCTTAATTAAAGAATTGAAAAATTCTAAAAAAATGGCAAAATACCAAGAAATACTTATACCTGGCGAAAGAGCTTATAGATGCAAAGCTAAATGTCTAAAACAAGGCTGGTTTGATGTTGATAAAACAATAATAGAAAAAATAAATAAAATTTATTCTGAATTATAAAATATTTTTTTGTGTACAATAATTTCAATATTCACAAACACAAACGCAAATGGGGTCGGGGATTGAAGATCGCTTCTGATTTTATTTTTTCTTCATCAAAAAATACTGTTCATCGAGACTTTGACTGGCATAAAAGAAAAAGAAATCCATTTTGGCAAGAACAAGGGGAGAAGGATTGGAAAAAGATTATTGAATTATCAATTTTGGGAATAGCTGTTTTATCCATGATAATTATTAGTGTCTTCAGTCATTTCTTTTATATAAAAACTATAAATATCACAGGCTTGCAAAGAATTTCTGAAACAGAAATAAAAAATGCCACACTAGGTGTAATTAATTACAAACGATTATTTATTCTACCTGGACAAAATTATTTTATAGTTGACCTAGATGAGGTTAGAGATATTTTAAAAGAAAAATTTCCTATTGAGTCAATTGTGATTAGTAAGACTTTTCCTAATGTTTTAAATATTAATATTGAAGAAAAAATTTCCACTCTAATATATGATAATGGAAAAAATTACAGTTACATTGGTACTGACGGCCACATTGTAGAAATTCTTCGCAAAGTCGGGGATGACGAATGGCAAACACAAACCAAAACAACGACTTCAACCAATGAAACTGGAGAAACTATTACAAAAACTGAAATAATAAAATTAGCCCATATACCATCAGTTAGAAATATAGTGAATGAAATGGGAGACTATCCAATTGTTTATGATATTAGAAATAAAGATACAAATTTGAATGACCGGGTTTTGGATGAAGTTAATGTGGCTGGGATTATAAATTGGTTCAATTTATTAACCAAGAAAACTGACATACCATTTGGCTATGTAGTCCTAGAAAATGACCTAGGCGACGGGGTAATCAAAACCAGAGAGGGTTGGAACATAAAAGTGAAACTTGATAAAGAAATTGATAAACAATTTGAAGAACTACAATTTACTTTAAAAAATAAAGTAAAAAGAAATAATTTACAATATATTGATCTTCGTTATTTGGGAAAAGTTTATTGGCAATAGGCAGGGGAGAATAGCTTTTTCTCCTTAGCTCAAGATAGTACTGGCGTCGCACAATATATCTTATACGACACTACATACTAGGGCTTTTCAGAACCCAGGTATGAACATATCACTAAGTTAAGCCAAAAAAGCTTATAACTAATGCTATTTAATACATTTATCACACTCTCACCGTTCCAGCATGTAGAAAATACTAATTTAAAAATTTTATTTTAATTTTTATTAGAAATTAGGTGAATTAGTAATTAGTAATTCAAAATAATTTAAAAATAAAAGAGTTTGGCACGAAACCAACTCTTTTTTAAATTTATAATAACACCCCTACTCTTCTTCATGCTCCCTCTCCCCTACTAAAATATTGTGCGACACATCACATAACACAATCCACAAACCACACAACACAAGGCAAATGGTTTTTATTCTCTATCTTCCTGTTTTACACCTTTTGTTGTTGACCACAACATTCTAGCTATTTCCTCTTTTATATCGAACAACTTTTTATATTCTTCTTTTGAAATAAATTCTAAAAATATTGCTAAATAAAAAATTCCTATAGTTTCTTGTAATGAGCCATAGGAAATTTCATAAAAATTTACCATTACTTTTTTCTTTGTTCTAGCAAATCCTTCTAAATAATTTAAAAGGATTGAAACCAGAGCTCTTTTACATTGTGAAATCATTCCATACTTTTCGTCATCAGGAAATTTTTTCAAAGACTTATAACCTAAAACGATGTACTCCACAATCAATCCTCTCAATTTTTGATGGTAGTCATTTTTCGCCATATAAATTGTCTCGTGTTATGTGATATGTGTTTTATGTCTCGTGTTTTTCTACCAATCTTGAACCAAATAATTCAACGGATTAACAGGGATACCATCTTTTCTTACTTCAAAATGAAGATGTGGACCAGTGACAAACGGACCAGCTCCAACCGTACCAGGTGTACCACCAGAATAGCCAATTACATCACCTCTTGTCACAAATTGATCTTCTGAGACTGTAATACCACTCATGTGGCCATAAACAGTGGCAATTCCACTAGAGTGGACCAACATAACATAACTATAACAACTTGAGAGTGAACAATGTTTAGCGCGCGCTACATAACCAGAAGCCACCGCTTTTAGAGCTGTCCCGTGTCCGGCTCTAATATCAATTCCTGTGTGTTCAAAAACATGACGATAGGGATAATCTGGATCATGAAAACGAGCTGTCAAATACCGACTCTGTGTTGGCCAAGATAATTGAGTTGAATCACCTGGAATATTATCCAATTTATTAGCAGCTTCTAATTTTCTTCTCACTTCCTGTTCGATAGAGGAAACCTCATTTTCTATTTGTTGATATTGAGCTTTTAAACTAGCGAGTAATGTCTGATATTTAGCTTCAGATGATTGAGTTTGGGTCAATAAGGTGGCTTTATAATTAACTTGATCTTTATAATCAGCTTTTTTACCTTCCAATTCTTTTTTCAAATCATCATAAGATTTTTTACGCTCTTCAGTTTGAGTTTTTTTATCTTGCAATTCTTCTTTAATTCCACGTAGAGTCTTGACACTCTTACCCAATTCTTGATCTATAGTTTGGACATATTGCAATTGATTATAAAAATCAGAAAAATTATCATAACTAGCAGCAATTTCTAAATAATTTTTATTGTCATTATAATGAATATCTTGGATTAACTCGGCTAAAATTAATTTTTGTTTATTCATCACCTTTTCTTTATCCTCGATTGATAATTGCAAAGTTTCAATTTCCAATTGCAATGAATCAAGTTTTTCTTGGGTAACTTGGATATCTAATTCAACCTGCAATACCCGATTATTAATAATTGCCATTTGATTTTTTAAAGACACAGATTCTAATCGTTTTTGATTAATTTGTTTTTTATATTCCTCTATAGTCTGCTCCAATTGTTTAATCTTATCTTTTTTTTCTGCAATCGCTTTATTTAACTGTTCAATCTCAGCGGTATTACCACCAACGTTTTCAGCAACACTTCGACTTTGCTCAGTGTAAACAAAAACTGGCTGGAATAATAATCCAACTAAAGCAATTAAAATGACAAGCATTTTTTTATTCATGGACGTATTATAACACTATAGCAGAAAAAATAGAACTCAAATTACCCAAATTAAACAAATTCACACAAATATATTTGCGAAGATTTGTTGAATTTGTAAGATTTGTGTTCTATTTAATTTTAGTAATAGCCAATTTTATCCGCAATAGACATTCTTCTTTACCTAACACATCGGCAATTTCATATGGCCCTGGAGAATTCTTTTGTCCAGACAAAGCCACCCGCATTGGCCACAAGACATCTCCCATACCATAGCCTTTTTCTTGTATCCACTCCCCTATTTTCTTTTCTAGTATGGCTTTATTCCAGTCTTGATCACTAAATGTGTTCAATAAATCAGAGAGCTCAGTTAATTTATTTTTCGCATCTTCAGCCGTACTTTTTTTCCAGACCAACAATTCTTTATCATAATCCCCCATTTCAAATACAAACTTTACATTATCAACTAATTCAACTAAAGTCGTGGCTCTCTCTTTTTCTAAACCAACAATTTTAGCTAAATCTACTGAATACTGACTACTGTTTACTGAATATTTTTCCTCAAACAAAGCACTGCATCTATTAGCTAACTCCGCATTATCCATTTTCTTCATATATTCACGATTGTACCAATCCAATTTTTCCAAATTAAATACGGCGCCAGCTTTACTAACTTTTTCTAGAGAAAATTCTTTTACCAATTCTTCTAAACTAAAAATTTCTCTTTCGTCACCAGGATTCCAACCAAGAAAAGCTACAAAATTTAAAACTGCCTCTGGTAAATAACCTTTTTTAATATAATCTTCTACGGCCACATCACCCTGACGTTTACTTAGTTTTGATTTATCAGGATTTAACAACAGTGGTAAATGAGCAAACAAAGGTGGTTGCCAACCAAACATTTTATACAATTCAATATGCTTTGGTGTAGAAGATAACCATTCTTCACCACGAATGACATGAGTTATCTCCATCAAATGATCATCCACCACGACGGCCAAATGATAAGTAGGAAAACCGTCGGATTTCAAAATTACTTGATCATCAATCAATTTATTTTCAAAACTAACTTCACCACGAATTAGATCAGTAAATTTAGTAGCACCTTCTTTAGGCATTTTCATTCTCACTACCGCTTTCTCACCTGTTTCAATTCTTTTCTTAGCTTCTTCCAAATTAATATTTCGACAATGACCATCATAACCAGTGGCTTGTTTATTTAACTCTTGAATCTTACGTACCTCATCTAATCTTTCTTTAGAACAAAAACAATAATAAGCTTGGCCTTTTTCTATTAGTTCATCAATATATTTATGATAAATATCTAGACGTTCAGATTGAATATATGGACCCTTATCCCCCACTTGAACAACTTTATTGTTCGCATCAAATTTTACCCCCTCATCAGGATTTATTCCTGCCCAATCCAAAGTCCGAAGCAAATTTTCTACTGCTCCTTCTACCAATCTTCCCTGATCTGTGTCTTCTACACGTAAAATAAACTGCCCACCTTTTTGTTTGGTGAGTAAATAATCGGTCAAAGCCATTTTTAGACTGCCAATATGGACATAACCAGTTGGTGATGGAGCGAATCTTGTTCTTATCATAAAAATTTTATTCTTCAACCTCTAAATTAACTCCTTTTGATATCAAATATTCATACCAATGTTTCAAAAAAATTACCATTTCACCCTCATTTAATTCAGTGGTAGACCCTTTCAACATCTTAGCACGTAATTCTGGCACAGGCTGTGCATTATCATGAAGAAAATTATCCATGTGTCTCTGTATTTCTTCCTCTGGAAGTTCTTCTTCCCAAGGAGCTCTTGGTTGGACAAAATATGAACCACGAGCATCATTTCTAACTTCTACTACTGCTCTTTTAGATCTACCTTTACGAGCTAACCTTAGTAAAGAACTTTCAATAGGAAAAAAACGTCCAGGAAATTCAGGATGATTTGAATTTCTATATCCTTCATGTTTAGCGAATGTGTTATCCATACTAAGTTATTAAATAATTTTACTTAATAATATCCCTGTAGCAACGGCAACATTCAAAGATTCTGCATTACCAGAACCAGGAATAGTATACTTTTTATCTAATAATTTTTCAACTTCTGGACGAATACCGTGAGATTCACTTCCTAAAATATAAACTTCATTTTTACCAGGTTTTAGTTTGTCTAAACTTGTTCCATTCATAACTAATCCATTCAATTTATAGCCAGCTTTTTTCAAATGTTCCAAATCACGCACAATTTTTTCACTTTCAAAAATGTTTACCCGAAAAATTGACCCCATAGTACTGCGGACAACTTTTGGATTGTATGGATCCACACAATCTTCGGCCAGAATTATATTTTTTATACCAAACCAATCAGCCGTCCGAATAATTGTGCCAAGATTACCAGGGTCTTTGACACCATCAAGGCAAATTATATTACCTTCCAAATCACCTAGTTCAATTTCTGATTGTTCCACAATTGCCAAAACTCCAGGAAAAGTATCAGTCGTCTTTATATCATCAACTTCTTTTCGTCCACAAAATTCTACAGGCACATCTCTATTTTCGGCTAGCTTTATCAAATCTGCCAAATCTTTTTCATCTCGTCTATTACCCTCTACCACTAATAATAGAACTTCCAAATCTGATTCCAAAGCTTCACCAACCCCTTTTACTCCTTCAATAATAAATTCACATTCTTCACTACGAACTTTTTTCTGACCGAGTTTGTTGATGTGTTGGATTATTGATTTTGATAACATAAAACATTGATTTCACTGATTATTAATGGATTACACTGAGCGTCTATCACTGATCAGTGATCTTATAAAATAAAAAATAAATACCACTGTTGCCTTCCATATTCTACCAAAACGCCAAGGTTGACACACCAGTCGATACACCCATTCTAACCCAATTTTACGCATAAGTCTAGGCGCGCGTTTAACTTTGCCAGAAATAAAATCAAAACTACCACCTACACCCATGGAAATTTTCACACTGGGCAAATCTTTTAAATTTTCATAAATCCATTTCTCTTGTTTACCATGACCGAACGCTACAAACAAAATATCCGGGGCAGACATTATTATATTGTGAACAATCTCTTCATTTTCATTATCATTTTGATATGTGATATGTGATATGTGATATGTGATATTAGGTCCTTTGTTCATACCACATACTTTCAAATTTGGAAATCTATTTTTCAATTCATCAGCTGTATCTTTTGTAATTTCATCACTCCCCGACCCTAACAAATAAACACTTTTGTTTTTTTCTTCAGCTAGCTTGCAAACATCCAGCATTAATTCTATACCGGGATAACGCTTGACCCCACTCACAAGTTGTAGACCAAAACCATCACAAACATTAAAATCTCCACTATTCAAAACTGTTTTAAAATATTCATCTTTTTGTGCATCCACCAACATTTCGGGATTGGGGGTAAAAATTTTGTTTTGTTTGTTTGATAACAAAAATTCTGTTACTTTTTCAAGAACTTGTTTTTTTGAATAATTATCAACTTGAACTCCTAAAACATTCATAATATATCTGATTCATATAAGGTTTGTGCAAATTTATGTTCATCCTTTGTCAATTTCTTCCAATTATACTTCACTTCTTCGGGACGTGCTAAAATTTTATCAATATATTTTGGATTCCAAACGGCCAATTGCATTCTTTTGTAACCCGCTAATTTCCCCAATTCTCTTTTCACACACAAAAGTTTGTAACCGATATCCCCGCCTTTAATTTCTGGGTCGACAAAAAGTTCACCAGCAGGCATTACCAAACCATCACTATATTCAATTTTCCAAATTATACCTGCCAGAAGTCGGTCGTCATCTTTGGCCAGTATCTCGACGTTATTAACATAAATTCTTATCCGCAGTGGAATATCACAGACTGTTTTTAGATCATTAAGAAATGATTTTAAAATTTCTTCCACTTCCTCTTTGTGATCACGTATGAGTGTTTCTTCCAATTTTCTTTGTCTGGCTTCTTTTCTTTCATCATAAACAAATGGTTGAAATTCAATTGAGGGGTGTTCTTCTGACATAAAATATATATAATAAACTATAACAAATATAATGCGTAACTAAATAAATTTATGCTATAATAATAGCACATTTGACAACTTTTGACAATGTTGTATAATATTATCACTCTACACTAACGAGTGCTAACTAACCTTTCATTCCGAATCCCCCACAGGGATGAGGTCGAAGATACCCATAAAGGTGAATCTTTCCTATATAATAAATTTTTTAAACATAAAATATTGCCTTAAAGAAATTCACTTTAAAAAAGATCCCTCGTCGCCTGCGGGCTCACTCGGGATGAACATACAACTATGAATCCACAAAACTTTACCCACAAATCACAAGAAGCACTACAACGCGCTTCCCAGATAGCCAATGAAAATGGCCAACCTCAAATGGAACCACCACACCTCTTCTCTGCCCTACTAGAACAAGAAGACGGCGTAGTTGTTTCTATAATGAAAAAATTGAATGTTAATCTCGAACAACTCCGGACTGAAATACAAACCATGCTTGAATCTTTACCAAAACAAAAAGGTCCGATTGCCGGAGGTGGCTTGGGACAAATTTTGATGGGCCAAGCCATGATGTATATCTTGCAAAATGCTGGCAATGAAGCCCAAAAAATGGGTGATGACTATATTAGCGTAGAACATTTACTCTTAGCTTTTTTGACTGGCAAAAATCCGATTAGTGATGCTCTGTCTCGTCAATCAGCTCAATATGCTAATATTTTGAAAGTTTTAGTAAAAGTTCGTGGTACCCAAAAAGTTGATTCACCTGAACCAGAAAGTAAATACCAAGCTTTGGAAAAATATGGCAAAAATCTGACTGATCTTGCTCGCAAAGAAAAATTGGATCCCGTAATTGGTCGGGATGATGAAGTGCGTCGTGTGATGCAAGTCTTGTCTCGTAGAACAAAAAATAATCCAGTCCTGATTGGCGAACCGGGTGTGGGTAAAACTGCGATTGTGGAAGGTTTGGCTCAACGCATTGTCAATGGTGATGTACCAGAAAGTATAAAAGATAAAGAAGTTATTGCTCTAGATATTGGTTCATTAGTGGCTGGAACAAAATTCCGAGGTGAATTTGAAGAACGATTCAAAGCTGTTTTGAAAGAAGTAGTTGAAGCTAATGGCAAAATAATTTTGTTTATTGATGAACTGCACACGATTGTTGGTGCTGGTTCAAGTGAAGGCGCAGTAGATGCGAGCAATATGTTGAAACCAGCTTTGGCTAGAGGTGAAATGCATACTATTGGTGCCACTACTCTCAAAGAGTACCAAAAACATATAGAAAGAGATGCGGCTTTTGAACGTCGTTTTCAACCAGTCATGGTTTATGAACCAAGTGTGGATGATACTATCGCTATTCTTCGCGGTATAAAAGAAAAATATGAAGTGCATCATGGCGTTCGTATTACTGACCCAGCCATTGTCGCCGCCGTAGAACTTTCCACACGCTATATTTCTGATCGATTTTTACCAGACAAAGCCATTGACCTCATTGACGAAGCTACTTCTGCCTTACGTATGGAAATTGATTCTATGCCCGATGACCTAGATAAAATGAAACGCAAAATGATGAAAATAGATATTGAACTCCGCGCCTTAAAAACTGAGGAAGATCAAGACTCAAAAGACCGCATGAAAAAATTAAAAGAAGAACTAGCAAACATGAAAGAAAAAAGTAATGAACTGGAAGTACATTGGAAAAATGAAAAAGAAATCATTACAAAAATTCGCGAACACAAAAAAGAAATTGATAAATTAAAACAACAAGCCGATATTGAAGAACGCAAAGGTGACTTGCAAAAAGTGGCTGAGATTCGTTATGGAAAAATTCCCATGATGGAAGAAGCGATCAAAAAAAGTGAAAAACATTTGGCCGAAATTCAAAAAGGCCGGGCTATTTTGAAAGAAGAAGTGACAGAAGAAGATATTGCGGCCGTGGTGGCTCGCTGGACTGGTATTCCAGTTAGCAAAATGCTCCAAGATGAAGTGAAAAAACTCGCGCACATGGAAAGTGATTTGAAAAAACGCGTGATTGGTCAAGAAGAAGCTATAACTTCTATATCCAATGCCATTCGCCGATCTCGGGCTGGAGTATCAGAAGAAAAACGTCCGATTGGTTCATTCATTTTTATGGGTCCAACTGGCGTGGGCAAAACTGAACTGGCCAAAGCTTTGGCTGAATTTATGTTTAATGAAGAAGAGGCTCTTGTCCGCGTGGATATGAGTGAATATATGGAAAAGCATGCTATCAGTAAAATGATTGGCTCCCCTCCTGGCTATGTAGGTTATGATGAAGGTGGACAATTAACCGAAATCGTCCGTCGCCGACCATACTCAGTTATTTTATTTGACGAAATAGAAAAAGCTCATCCTGATGTATTCAATATGATGTTGCAAATTCTAGAAGATGGACATCTGACAGATTCTAAAGGCAGAAAAGTGAATTTCAAAAATACGGTTATTATTATGACATCTAATATTGGTTCAGAAATGATTATGCAAATGGGCAAAGGCGGAGAATTTGGGTTCGCTGATGGCAAAACAAACTCTGGTAAAAAACAAGAAGAAAAAATTCGCGAAAAAGTAATGGAAGCCTTGCGTGAACATTTTAAACCAGAATTTCTTAATCGCGTAGATGATATTATTACTTTCCATCCTTTGAACGAAGAAGAAATCCGCGAAATTGTTGATTTGCAACTTGCCAAAATCGCCACTCGTCTGCTTGGTAAAAAAATTGAACTAGAAGTGAGTAAAAAGGCCAAAGACTGGCTCGCCAAAAAAGGCTATGATCCCAATCTTGGCGCTCGTCCTTTGAAACGAGTTTTGCAAACCGAACTTTTGGACAAATTGGCCATGCAAATTGTTGAGGGAAAAATCAATGATGGAGATAAAGTGAAGATTGAAGTGAATAAAGATAAAATTGAGATTAAAAAGTAATCAGTAGACAGTAGACAGTAGACAGTAGACATATTACTCCCCCATCGTGGGGAGTTTTTTTATATAAAAAATAATGATATAATAACCAAGTCATTTTATATTGACAATTTAGCTTAATTGTACTAATGTTTATTAAATTATTAATCATTTCATAATATATGAAAAAAATCCTTTTTGTACTAGTTTTTGTAATTCTCTTAACTGGTTGTGCTAGTATTGGACAAAACACTCTAACACAGGATGATTCCACTAAACTGGAACAATCCAAAACTATGGTTCAACCACTAGTTCAAATAGACAATGATAATGATACTGAATCTGCTGATAATAAAAACAACAGTACACAGTCTCACACTTTCACACAAGAAGAATATGCTATAAGTTTGAAAGCTATAAAATTACTTCAATCTGATAAAAATTATCAAGATTGTGTTACTAAAAATTTAAATGTTGGAAAACAGGTAGATAAAATTACACTTGACTGTTACTCATTTTACAACAATGATATAGCGGAAAAAATCTTAAATTGCAGAAAATCACCCAAAAATAAAGGTTGTGATGATAAATTATTTTCAGAACAAGCTCAACCAGTGATGGCATCTTGTATTGAATACCTACGAGTAAAATCTGCTATACTTTTTTATCAGGCATGCAATAAATAATATTTAATACATATAAAAATTGAAATTTACATTGGTGGAATAATAGGTATAAAAAAATAATTGAATTAGAAAACCCCCCGCCGTGGGGAGTTTTTTTATTTCTTTTTCTTTGGGGTAGTAGGAATCCCAACTCCCGTTCGGCTGGACCCACGGACGAAGCCCACCCCCTTTCCCCTGCCTGCCCGGGTAAACTGGGGATTTTTTTTTAGAACACAAATTTCCCAAATTACCAAAATAATCACAAACCTGCCTGCGCAGGCAAGTTAATTTTGGTATATTTAGGTCATTCTGGTAATTTGTGTTCTATTTTTTTATTAGAGAAAGAATGATATAATATTTCCTATATGAACTACACTCCAGAACAACTCGGTTGGAAATTATATGGCTTATATCTTGCCTCTGATTTAGATTTGTTCCATCGTCCGCTAGTAATATTTGCCAATACTGACACAAAAGAAGAAATTATAAAAAAATTAACTGGAGCTAATTTTAAAGATAATGATGAAGTGGCGATTAGATTTTCCAAAGATAATGTTTTGAATCTCCCTTTTTTCTTAGGTTCATATTCTTTAGTAAATATTGCCCAGATTATAATAGATAATAAAGTCGACTCAATTCCTTTTGTACACGGTTTAGTAAAAACAAAATTTTGTGCTGTTCTTTATTATGATGGCAATAGTTTTTTTATAGAAGTCTACCCCGGCATGGGTGCCAGACGAAAAAAAGTCTTTGCTGAATATCCTGATATTATAAAAATCGACAAAAAAATGATCATTGTCAGTCGTTATCTAAAAAATCGCTTAGTTGAATATTCTGATGGCAGTGAAATTGAAGCACCACCATTTGACTTTGCTTTTTTAAAAAGTGTGGCAGACAAAATTCTAGCACAAAAATCTCAATATAATAAAATTTTAGAAATTATTAATCCTTTGCAATGTGAACTCAATGCTGAGTCAGTAGACGATATAAATTTAGTTGGTATTGAAAAAACTGTAATCATGAATACAAATACTACAACAAATTCTAACGACGATTATTATATAGCCAAGAGTTTGGAAGATTTAAAAAATTATAATTCTAATAAAAAATTATTTCTTGATATTCCCCTCACCCGCGACTTTGACACGAACGAAATTTTGAAACTCTTGCCAAAAAACTCCACTATTTACCTCAAATCTCTCACTATGCATCTCGCGATTCTCTTTCGCGAGCATGGGTTTAAAGTTGATAAAGTCATATTTAAAGGTGATTATGAAACAAAAACTTATCCTATACAAAATTAATCATATATGATTGACGATCAAAATAACAACTGTGCCCACTGTCCAGACGGGATTGGACTAAAACATCCACTCTATAATGATGATTTATTTTGGGTGGTGTGTGATGTTCACCCACTTACAGAAGGACATATTCTTATTATTCCCAAAGCGCATATTTCCACCATGGGTAGCTTGTCAGATGAAGCGTTTGAAAAATACACAGAACTATATGAAAAAGTTAAATTGTTTATAAAAACTTGTTATGGCGAGGTTGGTATATTTGAACACGGCGTCATTGGTCAAACAGTTTTTCATGCTCATACTCATTTTTTACCTTTTAATTTTAATACAAACAAAATAATACCAGATGAAAAAGCCTTAAGCAAAATTTCTAGTTTAGATGAAATGAAAAATGAATTTATTCAAAAACAAAAATATCTTTTCTTTGAAAATAAAAATCAAAAATGGTTAGTAAATACTAGTCTCGGCTATCCAAGATTTTTTAGAGACATTTTTGGCAGATTACTTGGTTCTGAAGAAAGATCAAACTGGAAAACCGCTATGAATAATAAAGAATTAATGTTAGAATTTGAAAAAGATATTTTAGCATTAAAAGAAAAGTGGAATAAATATACTTTTAATAATATTTAATTTATTATTTTATGAATAATTTATCATCAATTTTTGGTCTTTTGGGATCAATCGCTGCAGCTTCATTATTTTTTCCACAAGTTTTTAAATCATATAAAACAAAACAGACAAAAGAACTGGCGTGGTTTACAATCATTATTGGAATGTTCAATGGAATATGTTGGATAGCTTATGGATTACTCAAATTAGACCCTTTCATTTATGTGACAAATACAGTATTATTTATTGGAGCACTTCTCTTAATGTTTTTGAAGACAAAATATAAATAATAAAACTATATGAACATCATCAGCATCACCAAAACATTAAAAAATGCCAAAATGGATAAAAAGGTTGGTATTAAAATTGTTAAATTAACTGGCGATGAAAAATGTGGAATGTGTGTAGCGGAAATTGCCCCAGGCAAAAATGTACGACCGCATTACCATAATAAAGGAGTGGAAATTTACCAAATTTTAAAAGGACAAGGGGTAATGAATTTGGGAGTGATGAAAAATAAAAAAATTGTTTGGCAAAAAAACCAAAAAGTAAAACAGAGTGATTGTTTTTCTATTTCTTCTAAACAAATTCACCAACTAACCAATAATTCTAAAACAAAATTAATTTTACTCTTTGTCTGTCCTGATTCTCATTTGGGGCATGACAGATTTTTTGTGGAATAAATAATATGCCCGATTTTATAAAATTTATTGTCCTTGGTATTAGTTTTACCGCTGCCATTGGTCCGGTCACTATTGTTACTATCAAACATGGATTGGAACGCGGTTTTTGGAATGCCCTTATTACCAACCTGGGAGCAGTCCTAGTAGATGCCATTTATTTGATTTTAATTTTCTTTGCTCTAACTTCTTTTTTTCAAAGTCAAATATTTTCTTTAATCTTAGGAACTTTTGGCTTTTTACTACTCATCTATTTTGGCATTTGTGACATCAAAACCGCTTTTAGTAAAAATATTTTGGATAAAAAAATAAAAAAATCAGCGGGTGATTCATTTTTAACTGGCTTTATTATTAATGTCACCAACCCTTTAGCCCCTATAGCTTGGTTAGGATTTTACAGTCTGTTTGCTTCCAACCCACAATATAATGCTACGGACATTAGTTTTCTTCCAAACCTAGGTTTTGTAATTTTTGGCGCAATAATTTGGGGAATCACTATTTCTTTTTTATCACATCTGGGACAAAAATTTATCAATGAAAAAGTTATGAAAGTTGTGTCTTTTTTGGCAGGCTGTTTATTAATATTTTTTGCCTTGTATCTGGGATATAATACTTTTATTAACAAATAAAAATTCAAATATCAAAACCGATATGATAAATTCTAAAAATCCAAACCATCAAATTGCCTTGTTTAAAGGCAAAGGGATAAGAAAAATTATTTTTAATAAAGAATGGTTTTTTTCTGTTGTTGATATTGTGGAAGCATTAATTGATAGTCCTGATCCTGGCGCTTATTGGAGAAAATTAAAACAAAGACTAAAAGAAGAAGGAAGTGAAGTCGTGACATTTTGTCACGGGTTGAAATTGGAAGCACCGGATAGAAAGATGCGTGAAACCGACTGTGCTAATACAGAAGATATGTTCCGTATTATTCAATCCATTCCGTCTCCCAAAGCCGAGCCATTAAAACGCTGGTTAGCCAAAGTTGGCTATGAGCGCGTACAAGAAATTGAAGATCCAGAATTGGCTACCAAAAGAACCAGAATGCTTTACAAATTAAAAGGCTACCCCGAGGATTGGATTGAAAAAAGAATGCGTGGGATTGCTATTCGCGAAGAATTAACCAGTGAATGGCAAAAACGAGGTGCGAAAAATGAGCACGATTATGAAATTTTAACCACGGAAATATCTAAAGCCACTTTTGGCATTACACCAGCGATGTATAAAAAAGTTAAAAATCTAAAAAAACAAAACTTGCGCGATCACATGGATGATTTTGAATTAATTTTGACCATGTTAGGTGAGAGAACGACAGCTGAAATACATCGAACTAAAAATACCAAAGGTGTACCCCGTTTGAAAGATGACGCCAGAGTTGGTGGACAAATCGCTGGCACAGCCCGAAAACAAATTGAAAGAAAAATTGGTAGACCAGTAGTCTCAAAAAATAATTTTTTATCTAATCAAAATAGAAAAAAATTAAAAAAATAATTTATGTACACATCACTAATCGGTTACATCTCCGGCGGACTCATTACCATTGCTCTACTGCCACAAATAATTAAATCCTGGAAAACCAAATCAACCAAAGACATTTCTATCCCTTGGATGATTATTTATATTGTAGGCCTATTTTTGGGTGTTATTTATGGATTTTTAATAAATAGTCTGCCAATTATTATCACCACGATTATTGAAATGTTAATGGCCATTTCATTATTAATTTTGAAATTGATTTATAAATAAATTATGATCTGCATTATCAATTGTGGTACCATGTTTTTAAAAAATATTCAAAATACTTTGGATGATTTTAGTTATGAAAATGTAGTTGTAAATATTGATGACATACAGAATCACAATTTTAATAATTATTCAGGCATTATCATTACTGGTGGACCAACCAAACTTTCACAAATTGATTATAAAGAATTTATTAAACCATTTGAATTTATAAAAAATATTAATATTCCGGTTTTAGGAATTTGTCTTGGTCATCAAATATTAGGGCTTTTGTATGGCGCACAAATTGACCATGGAGAATTGATTAGTAAAGACGAACAAATTGAAATTGTTCATGATGATCCCCTATTTGCCAATGTAGATAAAAATATGCTATTTAAAAAAGAACATTCAGAATTTGTATCTTTGCCAATCGGCTTTACATTATTAGCCAAGTCAGTTTCTTGTGATAATGAAGCTATGAAACATGAAAACAAATATGGCTTACAATTCCATCCAGAAGTGTCTGGAGAAAATGGAAAAATAATTTTAAAAAACTTTTTAAATTTTTAAAAAATAAACTTTAAGCGTCCCTCCTCCTGTTAGGAGGAGGACAGGTAGAGGTCTCAACTTTTTTAAAAACATTAGCTGAGACCTCTCTCTATCTCTCTCCTACAAGGAGAGAGGGCGTTTCTAAATTATATTATTTTATGCCAACAAACGAAAAACTCCAACAACAAATAAACGAAATAAAACAACGCAATGAACGCGTAGAAAAAGACAAAGCCTGGGAAACAAGCTGGGCACGTCGATTTATTATTTTAATCTCTACTTATTTAGTAATCACTATATTTTTTTATTTTGCTCAATTACCAAATCCATTTAAAAATGCCGTTGTCCCCTCTCTCGCGTTTGTGATTTCTACTTTATCAATTCCCTTTTTTAAAAAATGGTGGTTGAAAAATAAATAAACATTATGACTGAACAAAAACAACAATTATTAACTCAATTTGTAGCGGGAATATTTGGCAGTACAATTTTTGGTATTTTTGGTTGGCTAACAATGATGACTTATGGTGGTAACCATGGCTGTTGGCCGATTATTGATAAAATTTTTAACGACGTTGGTTATTTATCTTGCGGTAGTTTTGGTTCTTATGCCGGTTCATACTTAGGAGCAATAATCGCAATTTTATTTATTAAAATTAAAAAAATTGGCAATTTTAAAACCTCTATTTATTTGTTAGTCAGCGCATTCCTTTTACCAATTATTTATGCGTATTGGGCATTTGGTCGCTTTGGTGATTATCCGGCTTTTTTTGCTGGTATACAAATTACTGGCATTGCAATCTTAGCTTCAGCTATACCTTCGGCTATAATAACTTTTTTAGTAAATATTCCACAATTTTTTAGACGCAAAAAAGCCTAAATCTAGCCAAAATATACTAAATAGACCTTGACAAAGGTCTATTTTTATGTTATATTGAATCGTTCGGAAGTTGAGAAAAAACCTTGAAACGGAGAACAAATTGAAGAAGCTCGTAGTTTTCCTCATGGTGCTGGTCGCGATCCTGACCTCGATCATCTTGTTCCTCGGGAACGAGATGGTCAAAAAGTTCGAGTACTTCAACTCGTTTGCCAAGTCCAGCAACCAATTGCTGGACTATACTCACGGCGGGCTGGAAACCCCCCGAATGAGGAACATCGTTCTCAGGAGCAAGGACGGCCAACCTTTTACCGCGCTCGTGGGCTTCTACCTTGAAGTCCCTGGGATCGGTGCTGGGTTTGACTACTACGGCTATGTAGAGTCAAACTCGAAAGGCGTCGCCGTCATCTCCACTTTCATCGGAAAAAATTTGGTCGCGTTCCAGTTCTTCGTGGACTGTGATCTGCGCCAAAATCCGATCACGATCACCTCCAAGGAGGTGGACCAGATTCTCAAACCCGACGTCACCTACCCGCCCCACTGGTGGCAACGCCTCGGCTTCTACAGCTGAGCTTGCTACCCTGGTTGGTAGATGGGAACCCCTGTGTGCTTGTGGCATGCGGGGGTTCGTTCGTTTTTAAAAAGATTTTTTATTTTGATAAATCATTATTCCAACGTAAACAAAAAATGAAATTATTAATCCTGGATACATCGGCTCTATGCCCCACAAATAACTAGCCCAACCATCTACAATATTGGCATAACCATAAATGAGCCAGCCAATGGCAGTAAGTGATCCGAAAATCATAGAATAAAATGAGGCGTTGGCGCATAGTTTTCGCTTGTAAAAAAAACCAAATAATAGTGGGACTAACATTGCACTTATTCCAATTGTCCCAATAGTGTACCAGATACTAATAATTGATTTGGCAAAAATGGCAATGATGAGTGAAATACCGGCGGTAAAAATTATTCCATAACGTGTTAATTTTATTTCTTTTTCTTCACTCAAATCTGGTTTGAAGATTTTTTTGTACAAATCATGGGATAGGTTCATCGCTCCAAGCATAGTGAAGGAATCTATAGTTGATAATATTGAAGCAATTAGACCAATAAAAAATAATCCTAAAAATACTTTAGGTAAAACAGCAATGGCAAACATTGGCAAGGCCGTGGCTGGATTTAAACCTGGCATAGCCGCGCGAGCATACATGCCAATGGTCGTGGTAAAAATATCAAAAATTATCCAAAATAAAATAGAAATTAGAATTCCCTTTTTGGGAATTTTATCATTCTTGGTAGCATAACAGCGTTGATAAAAACTTGGATCAAGTAAGGTCCAGAAAGCAATAAATCCCCATACTAAAATCATTTGGGTTGTCCATTCCCCCGTTAAACTAAAATGAGTGGTTGGTAAATTGGTTTGTAAAAAACTTAAGCCACCAAATTTTACAATAGCAAAAGGTACAAGTAGTCCAACACCAATGAACATTAAAAAAAATTGAATAACATCGGTAATCACATCGGCCCGAAAACCACCACGATAAGTATAAAAAATAGTTATAAAAGCACTTAAAGTGGCTCCAGCCCACACTGGCCAGCCAAAAAATAAAGAAAAAATAATTCCTAAAGATAAAATATAAGGCGCTGGCGTCACCATGAGAAAACTAAAAATTCCACCTAAAAAACGTGAGCGTTTATCATAAAATTTTTCCAATTGGTCAGGTACAGTAAAGAGTTCTGACTGCCGAACTTTTTTGGCCAAAAAAAATGCAAAAAATAAATAACTAAGATACCAAAAAAATCCCTGCGTCAGCCAATTGACTAGGCCATAATTAAAAGATAACTCCACTACCCCCATAGTACCACCATACCAAGTACTGACGAGAGTAGCGACAAAAATTGGCAGAGTTAATCTTCTACCAGCCAAAAAATAATCAGATGTTTCAGTAAATTTGTGCTTGATAAAATAGCCAATTCCAACCAAAACCACAAAATATATTATAATAATTGAATAATCGATTGATGAGATGTTGAGCATAATTTTTATTATTTTGATAGAACACAAATCTCCAAAATTACCTAAATTTTCACAAATTTATTTTGGTATATTTTGGTCATTCTGGTAATTTGAGTTCTATTTTAAATTTTTAGAACGAATAATTAATACTTTACCACTCTGCAAATTAATGCTAGCTTTTTCATCCGAAAGTCTATTACACACTCCCAACCAACCCAAATTAACTTGTTTATCTTTCACTCCATATTTCAAACCTGTATAAGTAAGACCTGTCACTAAATTTAATGGAATAACAGAAACAATCTCCCCTCTTTCCCCTTTTATCTCACAAAAATCTTCGATCAATTCAATTTCATTTTTTTCATTAATAATTTTAGTTTTTATTTTTCTATTTACTTGATCCAGACAAATAATATTGGCCAAAGTGTGATCCATTCTATCACCAATCGCGCCGATAATATTAATTTCATCTGGATTGAATGATTCTGCTAGTTTAATGGCTAATTCCAAATCAGTCTTGTCTTGATCAGGATCATAAATTACTTTTGTTTTATAATTATTTTTTAATTCTTCCAATAAAATTTTATCTACTGAGTCAAAATCTCCAATTATATAATCCGGAATTATTTTTAAACCATGACAAAAATTGGCTCCGCCATCAGCACAAATTACCAAATCAAACTTATCTATTAAGTCTTTATAAAAACCAAAATTTTTGATTTCCCCATTGGCAACTATCAAAATCTTCATATAAACAAAAAAGTTTCCACGTAAGGAAACAATACCATAAATCAATATCTGTGAAATCTGTGTCACAAAAAATCAGTGGTTCGTTTCCTTGCGCTAGCATTACCTAGATCAAGTTATAAGGATACTTCTCAGCCCCGTATTGAACGGAAGCGCTCCTAACAACGAATATTTTAACACAAACTAAATTCTAAAGCAAAATGTTGTAATTGTTACAAAAAACAAAACTTATCAACAATTAACATCAAATAATAGTAAAAAAAGCGATTATTTGGTATAATGTGTTTATCAATTAAAGATAAATCCTAAATTTGAAATATTTTACATTTAGGAATTTTGATTTATAATTTGATAAATATGCCTTCTGGCCAAAACCAATACAAAGAAGAAGATGAAAGTTTGGAACAAAAAATTAGACCAAACCAAAATCAAAATTATAATGAGCGTCAGGCTATCCAGCCAGAACAATTTTCTGTTACTGAAAATTCTAAAACAGAATCACAAACATCTCTTCCCGAAGGTGTAATTGAAAGTACCGCAGAAATACCAAAATCTGTTCCAGAAAATAGTGAAAACTTTTTGGAAGAAACAATTAATAATTTAAAAGGAAAATTAAAATCCTCAAAAAAGAAACCAACCCAAATCCCCCAAGTTAAAGATGAAATAACCGTGCAAATTGAAAAAATTATGGAAGAAGGCCTGGGTGATGCTTACAAAGAGCTCACTCCTATCCAAAAACAAGAATTTAAAATCAAAGGTGAAGCCGTGGCTTGGGAAATTAGAAATATGGTCAAACTTGCCCATATTAAAGTAAAATCAATTTTTAGATTACTTTTGGAATGGTTAAAAATGCTTCCGGGTATCAATCGCTTTTTCTTGGAACAAGAAGCCAAAATCAAAACTGATAAAATCCTTAACATGCACGAAATAGAAAAACACAAACAATAGACTATGCTTTTCTTATTTCAATTTTCTGTAACTACCAATGAAAATTTTCCTGGCTCGACTGGTTTTCTTGATGACCCGGTTTTTTTTGCTCTAACAATGGGGGCTATTTTAGTCCTAATATTAATGGGCGGAATTTTTTTATTACGCGCTTTTGTTCGTTCCAAACATAGACAGAGCAAAGCTTTTCATCGCGTAGTCTTACAAATTTTGGTACCAAAAGAAAAGAAAACCGAAGGTGCCACCCAAAATTCTTCTACCGAAGATCGCTTGGAACAAGTAAGAGAAGAAGTCGGGCTAACTGAAACTATATTTGCCACGATTGCCGGTCTTCATCCTCAACACGGCTTTATGCACTGGCTCAGAGGTCGCAATGACCATTTTGCTTTTGAAATTATTGCTCATAACAATTTAATTTCTTTTTATATAGCCGTTCCTAAAAAAATGCAACAATTTGTGGAACAACAAATTCATGCTCAATACCCTTATGCCGAAATAGAAGAAATGATTGATTATAATATTTTTACAGAAAAAAGTACCATTGTTGGGGCTTATTTAGATAACAAAAGAAAAGATATTTTTCCTTTTAAAACTTACAAAAAAGCAGATTCTGATCCCCTGTCCCCACTTTTAAATGTCTTGGCAAAATCTCATGTGGAAAATTCTTCTCTGGCTATCCAATATATAATTCGACCGGCTCATCACCGATGGCGAAGAAAAGGTGTTCAGATTGTCCGTGATGTTAAGAAAGGTGAAAAATTTGAAAGCATTGCTCATCGCAGTTCTTTTGGTCGTTTTATGCACAAATTTTTCAAAGAATTTAGAAAAAGTTATGAAAAAAAAGATGCTTCCATGCAACACGAAAAATATCAATTGTCGGCCATGGAAGAAGAAATGCTAAAAGGTATAGAAGAAAAATTAAGCAAAGGTGGATTGGATGTTTGTGTTAGATTACTTAGCTCGTCCGACAATCCAGAAATGGCCAAAATGAATTTGGACAATTTATCCAATACTTTTTCCCAATACAACTTGTATCGTTATGGTAATGAATTTCTGGTCATGGTACCAACTAAACAAAGTTTATTAATTAGTGATTTTATTTATCGCTCATTTAATGAAAAACGAAAAACAGTTTTAAATACTGAAGAAATGGCCAGCATGTGGCATCTACCTCTTCACTCTACCGAAGCACCAAATATCAAATGGTTGTCAGCCAGAAAAGCCCAACCTCCAGCCAATTTACCAAAAGCCGGATTACTCTTGGGTCATGTGAATTATCGTGGCACAGATGTAAAAGTCTTTATGAAAGATGCGGACAGACGCCGACACTTGTATGTGATTGGAAAATCCGGTGGTGGTAAATCAGTGTTTATTGAAAACCTAGCAGTCCAAGATATAAAAAATGGCAAAGGCGTATGCGTAGTTGACCCACATGGAGATTTTGTAGAATATGTTTTGGAACACATTCCCAAAGAACGGGCTGATGATGTGATTATTTTTAATCCGTCTGATCTAGAACGACCAGTGGGTTTGAATATGTTAGAAGCAAAAAGTGAAGATCAAAAAGATTTTGCAGTTCAAGAAATGATTGGAATTTTTTATAAACTCTTTCCCCCAGAAATGATTGGTCCGATGTTTGAACATAATATGAGAAACGTGATGCTCACTCTTATGGCCGACCTAAGTGATCCAGGCACAATTATTGATATCCCCCGCATGTTTACTGATGATGATTATGTAAAAATTTATTTGAAAAGATTAAAAGATCCAGTGGTCCGCGCTTTTTGGGAAAAAGAAATGGCTAAAACATCAGATTTTCACAAATCAGAAATGTTGGGTTATTTAATTTCTAAAGTCGGTCGCTTTGTCGGTAATGAAATGATGCGCAATATCATGGGTCAACAACACTCTAGTTTTAATTTCCGCGAGGTCATGGATAAGAAAAAAATCCTATTAATAAATTTGGCCAAAGGTACTACAGGCGAAGTTAATGCTAAACTCTTGGGTATGATAATTGTCGCTAAACTACAAATGGCAGCCATGGCCCGGGCTGACATACCCGAAGACCAACGTGAAGATTTTTATTTATATATTGATGAGTTCCAAAACTTCGTCACTGATTCAATTTCTACTATTCTTTCTGAGGCGCGTAAATATAAATTAGATTTAATTATTGCTCACCAATATTTAGGTCAACTAATGGATGATAAAGGCAAATCTGCTATCAAAGATGCAGTACTTGGTAATGCGGGTACGATTTGTACATTTAGAATTGGTCCGGAAGATGCAGAGATAATGGCCAAAGAATTTGCCCCCACTTTTGGGGCTTATGACCTTATTAACGTAGAACAATTTACGGCTTATACCAAATTATTAATTGACAATACTGCGGCCAAACCTTTTAATATGCAAACCTATCCTCCATTAAAAGGCAATCGCGAACTTGCTAATGCTATCAAAGAATTATCTCGTCTAAAATACGGTCGTGATAAATCCATTGTCGAAGCCGAAATCATGGAAAGAACCAAGCTTGACCAAGGAACCAGCGAGAGTAAAGATGATATGATTGAGGCGTCGTTGTAATTGAAAGGAATAAGGAGTAAGGAATAAATTTAAAAAGCATATCAAATTTTATTAACAATGTTTCCACCCCCACCCCACAACAAAATCTGACACAAAAATAAAAACCTGATACAATATTAAAACTAATACAAAAATAAACATTGATTTAGACAGATTTAAACTGATTTCACTGAACTTACAATTCACAATATCAGTCTTAATCCATATTAATCAGTCTAAATCAATGCCAAAACAAATATATGAACTCTATCAACGATATTTTAAATGACAAAGCCGACGATCTTTTTCAAGATGATAATATAACAACAGATACTGTTGTGGACACAATTTTAACACCAATTGAAGAAACCACTAAAACTGACAATGATATTGATGTCCAAAAATTAAAAGCTACAGTCTACCAAATAAAAGATCAACTAGATAGTATTTTACGAATTCTGGATGGTAAACAAGTTAAAGATCATAAACAAAATAATCCTGATACTGATATATTAAATACTGGAGAAAGAATTATTGAGGGCGTATTTAATGGCGAAAAAATGATTGGCGCTGATGGCAAAGAATATTCCATTCCCCCAAATTATGCGAGCAAATCAAAATTGGTTGAAGGCGACATGTTAAAATTAACTATTACCAATAACGGCTCATTCATTTTTAAACAAATTGGTCCGATTGAGAGAAAAAGTTTAATCGGCGAAATTGTTTCTAATGGCGAACAATATTCTGTCTTGGTTAATGGACGTTCTTACAAAGTTATTACGGCTTCTATTACTTTTTATAAAGGCAAAACTGGCGATGAAGCTGTTATTCTTGTGCCAAAAGACGGAGAGAGCGATTGGGCAGCGGTGGATAATGTGATTAACAAATAAACACCTGGCATTTAAACACATAAACAGAACAACATTTAAACACCCCTAAAACGGGTGTTTTTTATTCACTCACTAACTTGACAAATCTACCAAATTATGATATATTAATCTGTCTTGTTGTGTGTGTTCAACGCATCCTTTAACTGTGATGTTTACGAACCACCCCCAAGCGTTCGTTACAAAACATCACCCAACCTTCAAGAAAGGGAAACGCCCTAAGGCAAAGGGCAAAATGCAACTAGCACAATGGAAAGGAATTCCAATGCATCGTCTGGATCCTCGGGGCTGGAAACGGCCCGCGTGGCTCACGACCACGCACCTCGTGATCGCGGCTGGCCTGCTCATCCTGGCCTTCGCCGTCCCACCCGCCTTCCGTGAGCTGGACCGTTTGCGTACGGAACGAACGAAGTTGATCGACGACATCAACTCGTTCGTCAAGGCGGGCTACTGGGCCACGGCCGAGAACGCCGTGAAGGAATGGTTGGCCCCCCAGTGGGCCGACGACTGCCACGAGGAAGGCGCGTACCTCTACCGCCTCAACATGCTCGTGTACACGTGGGTCAGAGAGGATTCACACGAACGAATCCTCAACGATCTGCGCGACGACCTCGAGCGTTGGGCCGTAGAACACGCCCGCCGCACGAACCTGCCCGAGATCGAAGTCTTGGCCACAACAGCACATAGCCGAATCGCCAAGATCGAGATATTGCTCGATGAGCTCAAGGACCTAGCCTACAATCTCGACAGCGACGAAGTCACGACCGAACAAGGCCGAACGCGCTTCGAGGACCTCGAAGCCCGGATTGAGAATCTCGTGAACGAGTAGTGAACAAAGACCAAAAGAAGGGTGCGGTGATGCCGTTCGCGTCAATGCGCAAGACGTGAACAGCGAACAATGTGGGGATTGCTTCGTGCAGTATCCTCACCCTTCTTTTGTTTATTATTTAAACCATTATTTTTAGTAAATAAAAGAGAGATAAATAAAACATCCCGATTTTAATCGGGATGTTTTATTGTTCTTTTTAAGTGTTGAAATTAGCTCAAGTGTTTTGAAACCAATTTTGTCATTTCAAACATATTTACTTCTTTCTTGCCACCGAATACTGGTAATAATTTTTCATCAGCGAAAATATTTCTCTTGTTAGCTGGATTTTGTAAATTATGTTTCTTGATGTATTCCCATAGTTTCTTTACCACTTGAGAACGTGGCATTGGACCCTTGCCAGTTACGGCTTCTAGCTCGGCTGTAAGCGTCATTGGCTTTAGCAAAGCTGGATTTACTTTTCTTACCATATAGATATAGATTAAAATTTAAAACTTGTATAAATCAAGTCTTAGTTAATTAACTTGTATATTATAGCATAAGCACACTTCTAGAGCAACCCTATAGGCTAAGGGTGGGGATATCTTGCTGTTGGGGCAATAAACAATGGTTTACTTTAAACTACAATTTTTGTATAATAACAACGTTAAATTTATTTATAAGTAATTGGTCATTGGGTTAAGAAGCGTGAAATTTTCTGGCATCTTATCCTCACTCCCAAATCCTAATTATTATGGCTCTCTATCACAAACATCGGCCACAAATATTTTCTGACGTTATTGGCCAGGATCATATTGTAAAAACTCTTTCTAACCAAGTAAATAGCGATAATGTCGCTCACGCTTATTTGTTTTCTGGACCACGCGGTGTAGGCAAAACCACTCTAGCCAGAATCTTGGCCAAAGCGATAAACTGTGATAAACACAAAAAAAATGATTTTGAACCTTGTAATTCTTGTGGTTCATGTGAAGAAATTAGTGGCTCTCGTTCCATTGATGTAATTGAAATTGATGCTGCCTCACATACTGGTGTAGACAATGTGCGGGAAAACATTATTGATAATGCTCGCTTCAAACCAACCAAATCAAAATACAAAGTCTTTATTATAGACGAAGTCCACATGCTTTCTACTAGTGCTTTCAACGCTCTCTTAAAAACTTTGGAAGAACCACCTACTCATGTTATTTTTATTTTGGCCACGACTGAACTCCAAAAATTACCTGAAACTATTATTTCCCGCTGTCAACGCTTTGCTTTCCACAAAGTCGGCTATGAAGTAATGAAAAAACAAATCAATAATATTGCTAAGGCCGAAAATACCAAAATTGATAAGGAAGTAGTAGACAGAATTATTAACAAGAGCGACGGCTGTGTGCGTGATGCTGTGAGTCTCTTGGATCAAATCATGGCCACTGGTGAAAAAAATATTACTCCAGAAATTGCTTCTTTGGTTTTGCCCAGTACTAATGTAGAAAAAACTCTAGAATTAATCCAAGCGCTATTTAATCGCGATACCAAGACTAGTATTGATTTGATTAATAATTTGGCTAATGACGGAATCAATCTGGATCAATTTGCTTTGGATACTATCCAATTATTACGAACGATCATGGTAACAAAAGCCAGTGGTCAAAATGAAAATTTGGAAATAGATCTAAGTGATGAAGCCAAAAAGCAAATCAACAAACTAACCAAAGAAATTACTCATCCAGAATTAATAAAACTAATTGATCTAGCCCTAGAGAGAATAAATCAAATGAAAACCTGTCTTTTATCTCAACTGCCTTTGGAAATGTTAATAATAGAATGGTGTTCGACCACAGATGAAAAAAACACAGATTACACAGATAAAATTAAAACAGAAAAAATTGAATCTTTATCTATAGAAAAAAAATCAATCAACGAGGATACTACCCAGAAAACCACCATAAAAGAAAAAGTTATTAATTTGGTTTGCAAACCATCACCAACTTTTACCATGGATGATGTAAAAAAACACTGGAATACTTTCATTAGAAAAATTGAGACTGACTTCCCTTCTCTAGTTTTTATTCTCAAAATGGCTGAGCTAAAGCATGTTGATGAAAATACTCTACATATTTCGGTTGGTTTTAGTTTTCACAAAGACAAACTCATGGAGCATAAGTGCAAAGACAGTTTGGAAAGTGCTTTGGGTGAAATAATGTCAACCAAAGTCAGACTGAATTGTGTAGTGGAAGAAAGTGAACAACCACAAAACTCTGATGATCTTAAAGAAATTGCTTCTTCCTTGGGTGGAGAAATTATTACTTAAAAATGAAAAAATATTTATTAGAAATTGTCGTCTTCATTTGTGGAGCCTGTCTAATGATTTTGGAAATCATTGCTTCTAGAATTCTCGCTCCCTTTGTCGGGACATCCACCATTGTTTGGACAGCCATTATCGGAGTGATAATGGGCTTTTTAAGTTTGGGCTATTGGTGGGGTGGAAAACTCGCTGACAAACAACCGACCCACAAATTTCTTGCCAAAACAATATTATTTAATGCTCTGTTTGTGTTGTTTATAATTTTCATTAATTTCCCTTTGCTTTTTCTTTTACTCGGATTAAAAATGAATATTTATGTCATGAGCACAATTTCGTCGGTATTATTTTTTGCATTCCCTAGTTTTATGTTTGGTATTATCGCTCCCTATGCCGCCAAATTAAAAATGCAAGATTTGGAAAACTCTGGTAAAATTATTGGCCGACTCTATGCTATTTCTACAGTGGGAAGTATTTTTGGCACTTTTTTAACGGGCTTTGTCTTAATCCCCTTTTTTGGCACGACTAAAATACTATTTATCATTGCTATAACTTTGTTTACAGTTTCACTTTTATTATGTGTCAAGAATAATTATAAAACAAAAATTTTATTTTTATGTCTGATTGTAATGAGTTTTTTGGTCGCGCAAAATAATTTTGTCCAAACTAAGAATTTTAATGATATTGATACTGAATATAACCGGGTTTGGGTTTATCAAGGTACAGAAAATGACAGACCAGTAATGAAAGTCCAAATTGACCCACTCTCCACTCAATCGGCCATGTATTTGGACAATCCAAATGAACTAGTTTTTGACTATACAAAATTTTATAATCTTGGTGATTACTTTGTTCCTAATATAAAAAATGCCCTAATGATTGGCGGAGCCGGTTATTCTTTTCCAAAATTTTTTTTGTCTACCCATCCTGATGCAAAATTAACTGTGGTAGAAATTGACCCAGGTATGACAAAAATTGCGCAAAAATATTTTCATTTACCTGTAGATAACAAAAATTTAGAAATAAATCATGAAGATGCCAGAACTTTTTTAAATAATTCAACAGAAAAATTTGACACTATTTATATTGATGCTTTTAATTCTCATCTCTCTATCCCCTATCAACTAACCACCAAAGAAGCTGTTCAAAAACTTTATAATAGTCTAGATAAAAATGGCGTGGTAATAATAAATATTATTTCTTCTTTTACTGGAGAAAAAAATTCTTTTTTACAAGCTGAATTAAAAACTTATAAAGAAATATTTGCCAATATTAAATTATTTCAAGTAAAAGAATTTTCTTTTGAATTACCCCAGAATATTATAATGATAGCCGGTAAGACAAAATTAAATCCAAACACAGATAATACCAAAAAAATAGAGGCTGATATAATGGAAATGTTAAATAATGAATACACCGAAATAGTAGAATTAAACTTACCAACCCTAACAGATAATTACGCCCCCGTAGATTACTATATTTCAAAATTAAATTCTTAAAAATATAACTGTGAAAAAAATAATATTTTTAATTGTCTTGCTATTTTTACCACAAATTGTACGAGCTGAAACCAATCTCGCCGTGCCTTTTACTTCTCAGTCACCTTTTGGGAATTGGTACGAGCCTTGGCAAAATTTTTGTGAAGAAGCTAGTATACTAATGGTGGATTCTTATTATGCAAAAAAAAATCTAGACCAACCAACCGCTAAAACAGAACTACTAAGAATTAACAGGATAAAAGAAAATAAATATGGAAAAAGTTTTGATGAAAACGCCAAAAAAATTACTGAATTAGTTAATCTATTTTTACCTTGGGAAGCCAAGACTATTTCTAACCCGACTTTAGAACAAATTAAAAATGAAATAGACAATTCCCGTCCAGTCATTATTCCGGTGTATGGAAAAGATTTAAAAAATCCTCATTTCAAAAATGGTGGTCCAGTCTACCATGTCCTGGTTATTTCTGGTTACAACGAAGACAAAAAAGAATTTATAACTCAAGAACCAGGTACCCGTTTTGGCCTTGACTTTCACTATAAATATGATACTATATTAAACGCTATTCATGATTTTTTGCCTGGATTTAAAACAAAAAATGGCGAAAAAATTGCTATTTTTACCAGTCCAACGCTTGACGAAAGCAAGAGTTATGATGGTGATAGTGATGGATTGATAAAAGTAGAGGAAATGAAATATGGCTCAATAACGTGGTTAAAGGACAGTGATGGCGACACTTTTTCCGACGGCGATGAAGTAAAAAATGGTTTTTCACCAACGAAAAAATTTGAGAAGTTATAAGGACTCCGAGATCCCAGCCTCTTCGGCTGGTGCGCCGAAGAGGTGCAGTCTAATCTATGTATTACACTTATTGTTTAGAAAGTATTAAAAACAAAAAATTATATATTGGCTTCACTAATAATCTAAAGAGAAGATTTTTAGAACACAATAATGGTTTAGGTGGTGAATTTACAAAAAATAATGGTCCATGGAAATTAATTTTTTATGAGGCACATATTAACGAAAATGATGCAAGAAAAATGGAATTATTTTACAAATCAGGATATGGCAGAGAAATATTAAAGGGCAAACTAGATAATTATTTCAAAAACTCCGAGATCGTCTAATGGTAGGACAACAGACTCTGAATCTGTTTATCTTGGTTCGACTCCAAGTCTCGGAACGAAAG
>DOMK01000014.1:54672-54907 GCA_003510435.1 Candidatus Magasanikiibacteriota bacterium | reverse complement strand
AACAAAAAATATTTTGCATCTCCTTTAAAATAAGCAACTGAATAAATATTTGATATAGAAAAAACAAAATAGCCACCTGTCACAAGAACTCGATACACTTCTGCTATTGTAGCCTTCCATTTTGGAATATATTTTAATACCCTCATTGCCAAAACATAATTAAAAAAACTTGAAGGATAAGGAAAGATTTCCCCTGCATCAATATTTTTTATATTAATATTATCATTTATAAATT
>DOMK01000014.1:20693-54611 GCA_003510435.1 Candidatus Magasanikiibacteriota bacterium | reverse complement strand
ATATTATCATTTATAAATTTATCCTTAAGAATTCTAACCATACCTGGGGCTGCTTCAATAATTTCAACCTCACATTTATTTTTTAATAATATTTCTGTAAATCTACCTGTACCAGCCCCAATTTCCAGACATCGAAATCCATTACATAAATCGTGTATTGTCTTTTCAACAAAATCTGTCTCAATTTTACTTAAATATTTTAAACCCAAGCTTCTACAATGAACTGTTTCTTCGTAAACACTCGAGGTGTTACTAAAAAATTCAACAGCACCAATTTCTCTAGATTCATTTTTCATAGTTTTTTAAATTATTATTTAAATATTAATTATTTGATCTAAAAGATTAATATAATCTGAAGGACTATTTGCTTTTAACAAATAACACTCCGATCTATTGACTAATGACAATATAATTTCTTCTTCCTTTCTAATTATTAAGTTTATGTCTATCTCTGGATTAAAATAAAAAAAAGCCTGCAAAAAAGCATCGTTAAAGTAAAAAGAAGACGGCCGAGTTAAAATTATTATTTTTCTCAATGCATCCACGGATGATATTTTAATTATCTCTTTTTCACCTTTTTCAAGAATAAAAATTCTGTTGACTTTTACTTTATCAATAACACCAATACTATTTGAAGCCTCACGAAATGAATTAAAAAATGAAGTTGTCTGTGAACCAAATAAAGAAAACAATGAACTTATAATAGGAATTGTATGAAACAAATTATAATATTTTTGGCTCCATTTATTGTTCTTTTCCTTTCCAGTAAAACGCTTTACAAAATATGGAGACCTAGAAGAAGTAGCATATGAATTGATAGGACCTAAGACAACAGAGTCATCACATAAAAGATTGTATCCTTTTTTTAATAATGAATAGGAGATTGAACTTTTTCCACTTTTTGGACTTCCAAAAATTAATGTTCCTTTTTCATCTTTAGCAACGCAAGCCCCATGCAGTATGGTAAAACCGATATTTGAAAAACTTAAAACGGCAGCGTCTTGTAAATATAATTCCGGTTTTCTTATTCTACCCATTACATCCTTTATATATTTATGATAAGGACCATTAACTAAAAAATGATAATTGTCACCCTGTCTCTCAACCAACATTTTTAATTTTATTTTTCCTAAAAAAGGATGCTCATAATAAATTCTATTGTCACCATTTTTACCCCAAAAATATTCTAATTTTGTATCCAATTCCGGTGGCTTCTCTATATCTTTTTTAACTATATAACTAAAATTTAATTTTGTTTCCCCTTTCGGATAAAAATCGTACATAAAAGGACCTAAAATAAAATGGGGTAATATGTCCACATTTGTAGTTAGACTAAATAATTTTGGAACAATTGTAAATTTTTCATGATTTTTTTTAATTTTCATAAATTTCACATTTTTTTATATTTCATTCTCTATATTTTATAAACTTTGCGGGAACACCCCCAACAATACTATAAGGCTCTACGTTTTTTGTAACCACAGATCCAGCCCCAATGACAGCACCCTTACCAATAATTACTCCAGGTAACACAACAACATTAACCCCGAGCCACACCCCTTCTTCTATAAGAACTGGTTTATCAACACTACTTTGATTAAAAATTAAATCGTTCTTTCTGGTATTGTGATTTGACGAAAATATACTACAATTAGGACCCATTTGCACATAATCTCTAATTTCAATCTTTCCATCACCACCAAACCAAGAATTTCTATTAATTTGTACATTATTTCCAATAAACGTTCCCATTTTTGCACCGTGTATTATAGTAAAATCTGTAATTATTACATTATCACCAATTACAACTCTTTTAGGATCAGCTATCTTAATACCTTTACCAAAATAAGCATTTTTACCAATTTTTAAACCTAACATTTTCCAAAAAAATACCCTAATTTTCCCAATCTTTTTATAAATAAAATATAAAATACTATACATAAATTTTTAATTAGATATTTTTTTAGCACACATCATTATTGATCTGCCGAATTCTTTATGAAATTTCGGAACAAATCTAGAATAAAAAGTTCCCTTATTATTAAAGTTCAAAACATCAGATTTTTGTTTAGTGACTTTAAACCCATTCTCTTCTAGTAACATCTTTAAATTTTTAAAAGTAAAATATCTAATATGTCCAGCCACGTTGTCAATTGCTCTAAAATCTAAAATTGGATTTATACCTAACAACAATAAAATTCTTCTTGGTAATGATGCAACATTTGGAGTGGTTATAATTAACAAACCATCATCCTTTAGTTTGTCTTTTATAGAATTCAAAAATAAATCTGTGTCAAAAACATGTTCTATTATTTCTCCGGCAATTATATAATCAAATTTTCTATCAGGAAACAGGTTGCTACTTGGAAAATAACCATGTTCAACCATAATACCATTTTCCTTTGCCTTTCTGGCTGCGGTGATAGAACTTTCTATTCCATACACTTTATTTGTTGTTTTTGAATAACGTTTAGCATAAGATCCATCCCAACACCCCAAATCCAATATATCCTTATTATTATCTTCAATATTTGACAAAATAAAATTAAATCTAAAAAAATCTACACCATCAACTGGCATTTTTTTTGAATATGTTTTTTCATTAAATTCATTATTCATATTTATCAAATTAATTAAATTCTTCTTTAGAAATTTTTTCCCAATTATACCTCTTTATAAAATTAAAGGCCTTGCCAGATATATTATTTCTTAATTCACTATTATCTAAATAATTTATAATTTTATTAGAAAAATCATTTATAGCTCCAAACTTAATCCATTCAACATTATCTCTCCATATTGGTCTTATTTCTTTTAAATTATAGCACAAAACTGGTAATTTTATAGCCATAGCCTCACCTATAGATATAGCCCAATTTTCCTCATGAGACGGTAAAATAAACAACTTTGAGGAATTCAAAATCCTAAATTTTTTTTCTATATCATATATAACCCCTAGTAAAAAAATATTATCATTTAAATTATTTTTATTTATAAAATTTCTAATATCAATAACAACACTCTCTGGTCCATCACCTACTACAGCCAACTTTGCATTTTTATTTTTGACACAAACTAATTTCCAAATCTCCAATAAATCAAATATTCCTTTTCCGTTATTTAATCTTTTCATATAAACGGCATCATATTTGGATTCTTTTTCTGTTAAAAATTTTTTACCAATACCAATTATTGTTTTATAATCAACACCGCAATAAACAACTTTTATTTTATTTATATTTATTTTTTTTATATCTATCAATTTTTCTTTTGTTTGTTCTGATACAGCCAACACCTTGTCAGAAAATTTTTTTATAAGCCAACCGGAAAAAGCTCTGTTTAACCAATAAACATATCTTCTCAAAAATGGAGTATTACCCCTTTTTTCTCTCCAAGGATAATTTTCAACCCAATGATACACAGCAAACCATTCACAATTATTTAATAATTTTAATTTTAATGCAGGCAGGACGTCATATAAATGCTCACAAGAACTATAAACAATGCCTTTTTTATATTTTTTTAATTCTTCGGGTAACTCAAAAAATGATTTTATAGATATTATTAAATTGGAAAATATTCCACTAGTTACAGAATAATTAATAATATATTTGTTCGTATAAGGAATATTAAATTTATTTAACAATTCTTCACCGTTAGATGTAGTCAATATATTAATATCGTACTTAGAATTATCTAGATTTTTTACAATTTCGGCAACTCTAATATCACCACCTGATATTCCAACATTACCATTACTTTTTGTCAGTCCATTAAAAATAAATAGGATAGATTTCATGATTGTATTGAATTTAAAATATTTTTATAGGCAAAACCGTCACCAAACGGATTATACCAAAAAATGTTTTTATTAATCAAATAATTATATTTTTCAACAATATTATTTTTACTCATTTTATTTAACAATACGGCACCGCCAACATCAACAGTTTCCGGTCTTTCAGTATTTAACCTCAAAATAATACATTTTTTTTGTAATATACATGATTCTTCTTGAATTCCGCCACTGTCTGTAAAAATCATTTTTGAATTTTTTTGTAGTAATAATGAGTCTGTGTAACACAAAGGTTCAGTCATAATAAAATTATCGTTTGATTTTAAAAATTCAATTTTATTTTTTAGTCTTGGATGTACAGGAAAAATACATTTTATTTTTTCCACAACACAGATACTAGAAATTGCTGACATTATTTCATTAATATTATTTTTGTCATCAGTATTAGATGGCCTGTGGCAAGTTAAAAAGAAATAGTTGTTCTTTTCTATGTTTAATAAACTTAATATTTTGGATTTACTTTCCGCTAAATTTACGCAATCATAAACGGCATCAACAATTGTATTTCCTGTTATTATTATTTTATTTTTGTCTATGCCTTCTTTCAGCAATATTTGTTTTTGTTTTTTTGTAGGACAAAACAAATAATCAGATATATGATCTGTAATTATTCTATTAATTTCTTCTGGCATTGTTTTGTCATAACTCCTAAGTCCAGCTTCCACATGTCCAATTTTAATAAATAATTTTGAAGCTGCTAATGCCCCAGATAACACTGTGTTTGTATCACCTTGGACAAAGACAATACCAGGTCTTTCTTCTTTTAATATTTTTTCAATTTTTATAAGCATTCTGCCAGTTTGATCACCATGAGGACCTGACCCTATATTTAAATTATACTTCGGCTGTGGTAATTCTAATTCATCAAAAAAAATTTTATCCATTTTTTCGTCATAATGTTGATTTGTGTGAATTATAAAAAAATCTAAATTACTAATTTTGGATTCTTTTATTAAAGAATATAATTTTATTATTTCAGGTCTAGTTCCAACAATATACGCTATCTTCATATTTTTTTTATTTCCTCTACAATATACCCCGCCCCTCCAAATCCAAACTTAAAAAAGTTATAGACGACGAATCCAATTCCCAATAAGGGATGCTGTATAAACTTTTTCCAATTTTTCAAATATACTTTTCTCACAAAACTAAGCTGTTCTTTTGATTCATTGTTATTTTCTTTTTTATAATTTACAAAATCTTTTCCATAATCATAATACTTTTTCATATGTTTCCAAAAATTTGTTGGCTCTCCTAAATGTAATGCCTCAGCTTCAATAAATCCTGTTTTATACCCACCCAAATTTAATCTATTTTGAAAATCATAATCCTCCCCTGCTGTGATATTTTCATTAAAGCCATTAATACTTTGGTATATTTCCTTTTTAAAAAATCGTGCTGATGAATGTGTAATATCGTATTTATACATATCTACCTCAAATTTACGCACTTTAGCTATCCACGAAACAGAAACATCAGGTGAATTATGAACAACCACAGCATCAAATCCATTATTCATTTTATCAATACACTCTTCAATAACTTTTGTGTCTAAAATAAAATCTGAATCAACTTTATAGAAATACTCCCCGCCAGCTTGCCCAACTCCGAAGTTAACTTGTGCACTCCTTTCTGGACCAAAATTGAAAACTTTATCTGTGTATTTTTTAGCAATTTCCTTTGTCTTATCTGTAGAATTATTGTCAACCACAATTAATTCAATATTTTTATAAGTCTGATTTTTTATTGATAATAAACAATTCTCTAAAAATTTAGCAGAATTTTTTGTTGGAACTATTACTGAAACCAGCGCGTCACTCATAAATTAATTTAAATTTTTTACAAAATCCTGATAACTATTTTCAAAATTTATTTCTTTACTCCACTCCCAAGCACTCATCCTCAATTTTTCATATTCTATTTTATCTTCCAATAATTCAACTATATTTTTCGCCAAATTTTCTGGTGTATTTCTCTCACAAATAATTCCAGTTTCATGATTTTTCACTGCATCTCTCAGACCATCTACATTATACACTATAGCTGGCGTACCCTGGCTATTGGCTTCTGTCACTACCAATCCCCAACCCTCTTTTATTGAGGTAGAGACAAACAAATGGGCTTTTTGCAATTTTTCCAATTTTTCTTCATTACTCACTTTTCCTAAATATTTTATAGAATCTTTAAATTTGCTATATTCTATCATTTTTAAGATTTTTTTTCCATACTCTCCCTCACTAGTGCCGGCAACCACCAATTCCAAATCTTTAATTTTTTCTTTAGCCATTTCAAACGCTTTGATAATATTATCTGTACGTTTCATCGCCCTAATCGCTCCCAAACTAAGTATTGTTGGATTTGGATATTTTGTAGCTTTCAAATCCCCAACTGATTCAATTTCTATACCCTCACTAATAATATTTACATTTTCTTTTTTAAAGCCATATTTTAATAAATCATTTTTTGTACTTTGGGAAACAGTAATTACTTTTCTGTCACGCAATAGCCAAAGATAAAATGGTTCCAAGATATAGCCCAACACATTTAAAGGAAAAAATATCTGATAAAACCAAATCTTACGACAAAGCTGGTGGACAAAAAGAATATTTTTCTCTTTAATATAATACTTTGCAAAAAATGGGATAGTATTAATCTCGTCAATAACCAGATCTGCCCAGCCAATAAAATTTTTTTTATAGTATTTATACACTTGCCAATAAACACTCCAACGATTGCCTAAACGAACAACTTTATAACCATTGATAATTTCTTCTGGCATTCCCTTTGCAAAACCCCCAACTAAAAATATTACTTGGTGTCCATCTGCTACTAATCTTTTTGCCAGTTCTTCATTTACTACTTCTGCTCCGCCAGCCAAGGGATTTTTTTTATCTTTCCAAGTTAGCCACAATAAATTCATAAAAGTTATATAATCCGAATAAGGGTGACCGATCCGAATTCCCCGAATGACGAATCCGAATGCTACGAATAGTGAATGATAATCCGAATAAAAAAGATAAATCCGAATGCCACGAATACAAAGCCGAATGGTGAGAGTAATCCGAATGCTACGAATAAAGTTATATTTTTTTATTTCTTATGACGTAAAGCGGACGGTTGGTGACCTCATTATGAACATTGGCAATGTAAAGCGCAATTAAACCTAAACATGACAAAATAACACCGACCAAAAAAATAAGCAAAATAGCTAATTGGGCTGTACCAGAAAAACTGGAAGCAAATTGGGTGTGAAAAAAATATTTTCCCAAAAAGATATAAAACCCAAATGAACCAAAAATAAAAATCGTAAAAAGACCCAAATAGCCGGCCAATCTTAATGGTAAAATGCTTAAGGCCACAAAACTACTCATGGCTAAGTGTAATAATTTAAAAAAACTATATTTAGCTTTCCCCGACCTTCTTTCTTCTGCATCAAAATAAACAAAATCACGTTTAAAACCTAGCCAATTAATAAGAGCGCGAGTCATTCTAGTTTTTTCAGTAAAACGATTGAATTCAATCACCACTTTTTTGTCTAGCAACCTAAAATCCGCAGCATGAGGAACAATTTTAATATTGGCAACCGTATTGATAAATTTATAAAATAAATAAGAACAAAATCTTTGAATGAAATTATGACCTTTGTTACTAGTTTTAATACCAATTACCACTTCGGCACCAGCTTCCCATTTTTTTAAAAACTCTGGAATCAGGCGAGGAGGATGTTGTAAGTCAGCATCTATCATAATGACTGCTTCACCCGTGGCAAAATTAAACCCGGCCGTAGTGGCAATTTCCTTGCCAAAATTTCTAGACAATTCCAAATATTTTATAGCTGGATCAGTTTCAGCTAGATCTTTTATAATCTTGCCTGAATTATCTGTACTACCATCATCCACAAAAATAAACTCTGCCTGATAATTGGGCAATGCCAAAAAAACCTTTTTAAATTCTGTCATTAATAAAGGAATATTCTCTTCCTCGTTGTAAATTGGGATAATAATCGAAATTAGCATAATTTTTTACTTTATACTTTCTACTTTATAACTTTTTACTCGTTTTAATATACACCAAAATCATTAAAATTAAAAGTACCAAATTGGAAGCTAAAATAGCTAGGGTAATCTGCAAAAGATTGGTATGAAACAAGATAATTAAGATAATTTGTAAAAAAATCGCTCCGGCCAAAGGCCAAAGATAATTTTTTGTATGAACCGCCATAAAATAGGTAATAAATACCTGAGAAAAGGCTGAACAAAACATGGCCAAAGAAAACCAAACTAAATATGGCGCCACAATTAAATATTTTACTCCAAATAATAATTTTATGGATAATACTGGAAAAAACAAAAATAAAACCAAAATTCCTCCAGCTAATAAACCATTCAAAACAAAGGCCATTTTCAGTAAATCTTTTTCTTTTCCATCTCTGTTTGATAAGGAAGCTGAGATCATGGGAAACATAACAGTCAAAAAAGCCCCAGAGCCATAAAAAATAATCTTTCCAGTTAAAGACAAGGCGGCATATTGTCCAGCCAAATCAGCTGATAAATAATGTTTGGCCAAAATAACATCAGTATTAGTTAATAAAACCAATAACAAAGATGCCCAAAACATAGTTTTGGCATATAAAATAATCTCTTTTTTATTTATCTCTTCTTCTATAGTATTAGTGTCAAGCTCAAATTTTACACCAACCACTGGTTTGATTTGCCACAAACTATAAAAATAAGAAAATAAACAACCAATTACCAAGGCCAACATGACCCCAACCACGGAAAATCCTAGCCAAACAAACAGGACAGCTAAAAATAATTTGAAAAAAGCCATTAAAAATGATGTGGAAGAAGAATAAATAAATTTTTGCAAACCTTGGAGCAATCCTTGATTCACTGCCAAAAGCAAAGATAAAGGCAAAATTAAAGAAAAAACCACTAATGGCCACAAATCAATCTGCAAAAACCAAACCAAGAGTGGAATTAAAAGCAAAAAAATAATTATCATCAACAAACCAAGTTGAAAACTACGCTTCTCTACCAAACGAAATAGATTGGCAATAAGATTAAACTTATTTTTTTCTTTAAAATCAGCCGAGTATTTGGCCATGAGCCTAGTGAGCGAAGCCGAAGGCACACCCACTATCATGGCTAGCCCCATTAGACTGGCCACTTCACCAAATTCAGCCGGCGAGAGCATTCGCCCCATGACCAAATTGAAAACATAATTTAAAATATTTACCAAAAAAGAACCTAACAAAACAACAGAACCAAGTTGAAAAAAACGGCTTTTGAATAGATACTTAATTTTTAATAATATATTTTCCATCCCTATATATAAAAATTCCCATTTTTTCTTTTTTTGAAAAATAGGTTATTAGAACTTAGTAAAACTACTAGTTTTGCATTAAAAAATTATAACAAATATTAGACTTTTTTGCAACCGCCGTCTGCAGTATAAAAATAATTTAGTTAACGTCAAAATCAATTACATTTTTGAAAGAAAATCTATACAAATTTAGTATTATATATAATAAGTCATAAATTGTTTGACATCCCCTCATGAATAATATATACTAAAATAGTATGATAATACCATATGAAAACTAAAAAATACACCATTCAAAATTTAACAACTGATTCTAATGGAATTTTACGGATTTTGGCCTTACCAACCATACCAGAAAACAGAATTAATTTTAAACCTGGTCAATATATGATGATCTCATATATTGGTGATAATGCCCTTGGACAAAATCAAAAATTCCACAGCTTCAGTGTAGTCAGTAGTCCAACTACTGAACATTTAGAATTTGCCATAAAAATTGGCGGTAATTTTACTCAAGGCCTAACCAATTTAAAACCTGGAGAAATTATTTCTGTCCGTGGTCCTTTTGGTTCATTTGTACCAAAGAAAAACGACAAAAAAGACCATGTGTTTTTGGCCGCTGGCATTGGCATTACGCCATTTATTAGTATGCTCTCGTATGCTGAGGCGACACACCAGCCAAATAACATTGGTTTGCTTTATAGTGTAAAATCGACCAATGATATCCCCTATTATAATGAAATAAAAGCGATTACAAATAATAATCCAAAAATAAAAGCTCTGTTTACGGTCACAGGAGAACAAAATATACCTACTGGCTTTTTATCAGGCAGAATTAGTAAAGAACACATCTTATCAATTATTCCCAATTCAATTGATAATACTAGATTTTATATTTGTGGCCCAGCGCCATTTCTAAAAAGTACAAAAACATTACTTAGAAAAATGAGCGTTAGCCGACGAAACATTTTTGATGAGAGCTTTATCCCCTCTCCTGACATGATTTTTGAGGAACCAATTACCCTAGCACTTGGCTTTGGGACTGTGGCGGTTTCAGTGTTTTTGTTTGCCATGATTGCTAGTGCTAATAACATGGCTATTAATAATGGAAAATCTTTGAGCAAACTTGATAATATTTTGGGGGCCACTAGTATTAATGCTTCATTTATTCAGCAAAGAAATACTCTCCTAACAGATGTATATGACACCACGCAAGTACCAATGGAAAAAATTGTATTAGTCCCAACTCAGACCACTGAGTCAATCATTGTGACTAAAGAAATACCAGTTCAAGTTGCCAGTAATGCCACCACCCCAAGTCAAACCCAAATTCCCGTGACCAAACCACCAGTAGTTTCCAAACCGACTGTATCGGCTAGTACACCCAAACCAACAACTACAGTTAAGCCAACAACAACTGTTAAACCTAAGCCCGCGCCAACTCCTACTCCAGCCCCAACTGTGACTCCAAAACCACCACCCCCAGTTACCACAGTTTCTTAAATATTATTTAATATTAACTAAAATCTAAGATTGGTGAACGTTTTACATATTTCCAACTTATAAATATAATTATCTGCTCAAATCCGTTACAATCTGTTTAATCTGCTGTTTTATATAATTTAACAGCAGATTGAAACTAATTAAAGCAGATTGAAACAGAAAATAAATATAATATTTGTTTGTCTGTCAAATATTAAAATATAAATAATGTTGTTAACTCTTATAACTAAAATCATATGAAAAATAAATACTTATTAAAAACAGGAGCATTAATATTTATCTTTTCTCTTGCAATCTTGATGCCTTTTTCAAACATTCATGCCGAGGATGACGATGATGAACTAAAACAAATTCGTGAGCAACAAAAACAAGAATATGAAAGGGAACGTGAAGAAGAAAAAAATAAGTATGAGGATGAAGAAAGGGATGAAGATGAGGAGTATGAAAACAAAAACGAATATGAAGATGAAGAATATATTGAACCAGAAGAAGAAATAATTGAGGAAGAGATAATACCTGAAGAAGAGGTTATTGTTCCCGAAGAACCATTAATTGAAGTACCAGCTCCAGTACAAATTGTCACAAAAACAATTCAAGAGGTTGTACAAAAACCTATTACCATAATGACAAAAAAGTATGAGACATATTATGTGACCGAATACACCAAAAAAAATCCCTACATTGTTCATGATATTAATAATAATGGAATTGTGGATGAATTTGAAATCTTGGTAAAATAATATGTACCATGTTTTTTCATTTGATGCCTTCGACGGTACAATTTCCGGCACAGTAGATGTGGGCGATAATTTTGCTAATACAAATTTGACTAACTTGGAAAATCTTTTACAAGAAGAAGCCAAAAAATTTGAAAAAGTCTGTAGCCGGTTTGATCCTGAGAGTGAACTTAATAAACTTAATAAAAATTTTGGCTATTGTTCTATTAGTGATACTCTATTAGAATTATTAACTTTGGCAAAAGAAGCTTATACTAATACTAATGAAATATTTGATCCGACTATTATAAAAGCTCTAGAAAATATTGGCTACAATAAATCATTTAGCCAAATGCAATCAATTAGTGAAATTATTAATGAAAAAAATTCTATAAATTTATCAGATTATAAATCTCGACCAAAATTTTCTGAATTAATTATTGATAAAGATAATTCTCAAATTTATCTGCCCCCAAACATGCAAATTGATTTGGGTGGTATTGCCAAAGGCTTTTGGGTGGATAAAATGATGAAAACAATTTTGGTTAGTTATAAAAGCGCTTGGCTTTCGGCTGGAGGTGATATTTATATCCGAGGGTCAAATGAAACAAATAATTTTGGAAAAATTTTAATTCAAGATCCAACCAATTTAGCAAAAAACCTTTTATCGTGTATAATTGATTTGGAAGAATTTGGTGTGGCCACCTCTGGCATAGCCAAGCGCCAAGGCAGACGAAATGGTAAAGACTGGCACCACATAATAAACCCTCAAACTGGTTTATCAGCCAAAACTGATTTATTATCAGCCACAGTATTGGCAAAAAATACCACAGAGGCGGATGTTTATGCCAAAACAGCTATTATTCTTGGTTCACAACAAGCAGAAAGATTTCTTCGTGAAACAGTTGGTTGCGAATATATATTAATAAATAAAGAAAAAAAGGTATTCCATTCTGAAAATTTAACAATGGCTTATGTCAAAGATTAAATTGTATTCAATTCTAGGTATTTTAACTCTAACAATTCTAGTTAATATTTTTGCTGTACCAAATAAAGTCTTCAGTGCCAATGTACCCACTCCAGAATTGTATACCGAAGATTCGCCACCGGTTGATACGGATGTGGATGGCCTAACTGATCAAGGTGAAATAAATATTTTTGGCACTGACCCAACAGTAGCCGATACAGACGGTGATGGCTATCTTGATGGAGCCGAAGTTTTATCAAAATCTGACCCAGTTGATTATTATAGTCCCGGTACAATGGCCGAAGTCAGTCAACAGCAAGCTAAAAAAATTCAAGATACTCCCTGGGCTTGGTACAGTACTCGAGCCGCTGGCATTATTAGTTATATTTTATTATTTTTAATTACCATTTCTGGAATTTCTCTATCTACCGGTCTAATGTACAAATTTTTTGGTCAAGTGTGGGGCTGGAGATTGCATCAATGGATTGGAATTTTTATGATTCTCAGTCTAGTCACCCATGTCTCTGCCCTTTTGTTTGATAAATATATAAATTTTACAATTATTGAATTACTTGTGCCTTTTACCTCTCATTATCAACCATTTTTTATGGCTCTAGGCATAATCAGTTTTTATTTTTTTATTATTCTTATTTCCACTTCATTATTTGTTATCCAAACCAAATATAAATTATGGCGCTTTATCCACTATTTATCATTCCCCATGTTTGTAGGCGCATTTGTTCATAGTGTTTATCTCGGCACAGACACCCATACTCTGCCAATGCTGATTATTTATTGGGGGTCAGCCATAACTATTTCTTTGTTTATTGTATACAGAATAATATTTTCCCTTTCACAAAAAAAGACAGAACACAATAAATTAACACAAACTTTATAAACAAAATAATTAATTAACTATTAAACTATGAACAATACTATTTGCACGGCTCTGAATCAACAAATTAATAAAGAATTTTTTTCTTCATACTTATATTTATCCATGGCCGCTTTTTTTGAAAATCAAAATCTAAAAGGTTTTGCCAATTGGATGCGTGTGCAGGCCAAGGAAGAAAATGATCATGCCATGGGACTGTACAATCATCTTTTGGAACGGGGCGGAAAAGTTGAATTAGGAGAGATAAAGAAACCCAGTACTGATTTTAAGGACATCTTAAACATTTTTGAAGAAACTTTAATTCATGAACAAAATATTACGAAAAAAATTCACGAACTCTATGAACTTAGTACCACCGAAAAAGATTTTGCTTTACAATCTTTTCTAAAATGGTATGTAGATGAACAAGTGGAAGAAGAAGCTAATGCCCAAGAACTAATTGATAAAGTAAAAATTTTGGGTGGTAAAGGTGAGGCTCTATACTTGTTAGATCGAGAATTGAGTGCACGGGTCTATGTGCCAGCTACGATCCTGACAAAATAAATAATTTACTAAAAATGACCCCGACGTAATGTGAGGTCATTTTTTATTTGATAACAAAATTAGACTGAACTTACACTATTCAAATATTTATCTTCAACCGCAATAATTACTTCGGCTGTTTCAATGGCTTCTTGATACCATTTTTCTATAGTTTCACGATTATAAAAAGTAATACCAGTTATTTTCAATTTATGGGTACCATCATCCTGAGCATAGCCTTCTCGAGAAGACGAAATTCTAATTTTGAATAATTCCCTAGCTAAAATAATTACTTGTTTTTTCATATAATTTGATTATTAATATTATTGTTGAATTTCTTTGGCTAATAATTCTCTGCCTTTTTTGGCCCACTCACTCTCTCCCCTATTTTCCATTTCCAAAACATAATCAGAAATTAAACTACCACGTTCTTCGGTAGAAGAAACAAACGGAATATAATTTTCTAAAAAATAAAATTGAATGGCCAGCCTTTTTTCCTTATCTTCAATTTGCAACCAAAAATTATTTTTGATCGCCCAAGCAATAAAATCTGGATCTGTTTTCTTACTCTCAATTATATTAAATAATTTAGCCTGAGTCTCGGCCAAAGAAAGATTAGTATAAGTACTACTAGAAAGAATAGTTCTTAGTGTACCAGACGTATTATCCAGAGACTCTTTTAAATTTTCTGGTATATATTGTATATCCTGTACAATATAGGCTGGTCGCATAGTCAGTTGAATTCTGTCTGGATTATTAGAGAGGTCCATGAGAGACAATGACTCTAACAATACTTGGGCTTCAGCAAAAGATAAATCTGTATTTATTGTCTTGTATGTAATGTATTGTAAGGCCTTATTGATTGAAGAATTTTCCTTAGGCACAAAATTCAGTAACAAATATTTCAAAAAAGTAGAATGATCACGCGCTCGCTGTGGCTCGCCAATGGCATAAACATGACGTTGTCGTAGCCATTGCAATGTCTCAGTTGTGGGCAATTTTAAATTGCGCAAAATTCCCAACGTCTGAGAAAAACCAACCACCACCAAATAATCCGCTGGTTCACCAAGAATTTTTTCAATTTGTTCTATCCCATACTCTAGGCCACCTAGACCGCAAGCATTTGATACATAATAATCAGAAGAAGTTGTACCCTTTCCAAATGGCAGAGATGAATAAGTACCACGCGGAACTGCAGTAATAACTACACTCTGCTTTATTTTATCAATAGTGACAAATTGAATTACATCACAATGTCCCTGAGTTTGACCAGCTCTACTATCTAATCCAATCAGAAGAATCTTTGTTATATTATCGTCACCAAATGGATCGACAACAGCTTCTTTTTTAATTTCTTCCACTTGGTGAGAACTTATAACTTGATTAATAATTTCACTCTGTGCCTTTTCCACTGAAACAATTTTATACAAAGACACAGCCTTAACCAATCCCCAGGTACCAAGACTAAAGAAAACTATAATTAGAATTAGAATAAATATTTTTTTCTTCATACTACAAAATTTAAAATTTTGTACAACTAAATTTACTAGGGCACATATTGTTCAGTTATTTCCACAACTTTATTATTTTCAATTCCTATATTATAAGGAATATTTTTTTGGCTTGATGAAGAAGTAAAAATATTTTTGAATTTTTGATAATTTATTTCTTCATTCCAATTATAATTGCCATCCACCGTATGACTTAAAGTTTGCATACGAATTTCTACATTTTTAGAAATTTCAAATGTTCTAATATCTTTAGTTTGGTTCAAAATACAAAATCCACCTGGAGCTTCAATATTTTTTGCCATACATTCTGATTTATTAAGCCATTGAATATAATCGATACTAAGATAATTTTTTTTGTCTTTTTCATAAATATATTTTATATAACCCATAGCTTTTTCTGATTCAAATTCCTTACCCCACTCAATCTTCTTTACTTCTGAAAACTGCTCCAAATTCTTTTCCACAAATGGTTTCCAACGGCAATAAAAAATTGATGAACCTGCCCAGCCATCTGCAGAATGCATCGTAATTATACCATTTTCAAAAGTGGTACTGACAGTGCGGGTATATACTCTGTTAAACTGTTCATTATCAGCCGCTACATCCAAGACAGACTTAATTCTTTCTTCAGTAGTTAAATTGCCTGGTAAAGTCAGGGTTATATATTTTACTAGAGCAGCTTTATAACCACCACTATCCATATTAGCGCCATCACAATAACTAATACCATCAACTGGCTGATTATAAGTGTAATAAGTGGTTACAGTGCTTGATGCTACTAGTGGTAAATTTGTTAGGTTAATAATTTTCTGCTTCGCACAGCCAGCCCCAATTGTTAATGTTGAAACAATCACGGCCAATATAATTAAAAGTTTTTTGTTCATATATTTTTGTTAATAAATTAAATTTAAATTATTAATTTTTATGGTTGTAAAATATCTTCAGTTCTACCATCGATAGAAATAATAACGCTTTTTACAGTAGAAAATTGTTTGAGTGTCTCAGTAATTTCCGCGATAATGGAACCAACCCGACATGATCCACCGACCTGATATTCAAGTTCTTTACTCAAATCAACTTTGGCCACACCATTTTCTATAGTTAATTTTTGAATTTTTACCCCCTCTGGTATAGTAGTAAAATAACCGGCTTCTTTTTCTTGGTCTGTGGGTCCTTTAAATAACTCTTCTAGAGCTGACCTACCCACGGCTGATGTTTTGATGATTGATCGTTCGGTTGTAAAGACCTTAGAACAATCAACCATGTTTGAATCAAACAATTTGTTGGGAAAATAAACAAAAATAATCATCGTGTCGTTTTTAATATTATCTGTCGTTGTGGCTATGGATGTGGTAATTGTATAAATTCCACAACTTGTTGTGGGGGTAAGGGTTGATGGATTGCCATGTTTAAACCATTGTCCGTCTTTACAAATCCAATAATTTTCGACCGTAGAATATTTTAATGTCAAAAGTGCAATTATAATAATTACAAAAATAATCACTGCCCCGATTAAATTTTTTGTAGTTTTTAGCATTTTATTGAATTAATTTTTTATTTTTTCTTCATCTTTCTCAGCCAAATATTCTTTTTCCATTTCCTGCCACTTTTCCTGAAGTGTTTTTATAAGCGATCGTTTGTTATCACTAACAATTACTTCCTTTTTGGCATATCCTTCCACTACAGTAATGACTAATTTGTCAAAATTTTCCTTTGTCACATCTTCCAATTTATGAAGATCTCTTTTTAATTGTTTGGCTAAAAATTTAAAATCTTTTTCTAATTCTATAGAAAGCTTTTTTCCTTCTTTACTCATCACAAATCCGACTGTCGCACCGACAGCCAATAAACCACCTAAGATAAGACCTTTTTTAAATTTATTTTTCATATATAGTAATTATTTTTTAATTAAGCTTGCTAGCTGCCTCAGGAATAGATACTGTTTTTGTCATAAAGAAAAATCTTACAATCCCCCAGCCAACGAGTAAATAAACAAGCATAGCCAAAAGAGTAGTCCATTCAAACAAATTATTATCTAATCTGCTCACACTAAAAACACTGGTAAACGGTATAACAAATGGTTTGGAAACAATATAAATAAAATTGGTAAATCCCGCTCCGGAATAAGCATTAAATAATTTGAATAAAAAACGAAATGTAAGCAAAACTTCAACTAGAACAACCAAATACCAAACAATCTGGGTGCCGTGATATAAAGTTTTTGTGCTCGGAGAATTGTATGAATCCATATAATTTAGATTAGAAATTAATATATACTACGACCTAATACTGACGATATTTTGAATAATCAATTAGAAAATTTTGCCCACACTAGTCATCCCGACGTTATGTGTCGGGATGACTTATTCTAGTAATATGATGAGTTAGTGTTTAATAAGATTTTACAACACTTTTTGTCCTTTAATCACTCTTACAAGCACGACAATAACAGCAATCACAAGTAAAATATGAATAAAACCCCCAAGGGTATAAGAAGTGACCAGACCAAGTAACCACAAAATGATTAGGATGACAGCAATAGTCCACAACATATAATTATTATATTAATCTGATTAAAGACAAGATGTTTTAAATTATTTATCATTTTCTCCATCTTTGTCAGCACTTTTTTCGTCGGCCTCTTTCAAAGCTTCACCATCTTCTTCTCCCATTTCCAATCCAGTTTTAAAATCATCGTCAGTAACATTTTTTGTATCATCTTTATCGTCTGTAGGATTACCATTGGTTGCGTAAAACATAAATTTTATATTATAAATAAATTAATTGACTGGTTCTTTCTTTGCGATTTTTTCAATCGCCCAGCTTGCAGTATAATCTACTGTTCATTATCCTAGATGCTCTAGACAAGGAGTAGAATTTTTAAGAATAAAAAAGAAAAAATTATTATTTTAGTTAGTATTAAACATACCCCTTTTATCTTCAGCAATCACAATTGGTGGTAGTGGTTTCTTTTTCGTGTACATATGATTAATTATCTATTCCGAGGAATTTTCACATATCAAGGCTGTGTAGATTATTTAAAAAATTTATTTAACCCGTAATTTATAAGCCTGCTTAATTGTTTTTAGAATGGCGGGAACAAAGGGATTGTCCTGTTTAATTTTAGGAAAAACCTTTTTACCATCTCGCACTTTTTGCAACAAATTAGCTTGAACTAAAATTTTGATATGCTGTGATGCCAAAGGAAGAGAAATATCTAAAATTTGAGCAATCGTACTTACGGAAAGTTTTGGTTGTTCAACTAAGATACGAAAAATTCGGTAACGATTTACGTCACTCAACACCTTAAAGGTTGTTGCCATACTTTTGTCGTTTTCCCCAAGGATTTGACGCGTTTTTAGAATTTCTTTTTTGCTAAGCATCATATGGATTTTAATTAAATGATTAATTAATTAAACAATTGTTTAACTACTTAACTATATACCCTATCCAATAACTTGTATATAGCCAAAATATAAAACAGTGCATAACTATTTATTTGGACAATATAAGACCAGATCTTAGCGAAATCTATTATTAAATATACAAACTAAAATTAATGAATAAAAAAAATAATCTCAGTCAAAATTGAGATTATTTAAAAATGTTTTTTTAATAACAATCAAAGCAATCCCCCATTCAATGGATAATCATCTGGTTCAATACTACTAACATCTGTCTCATTTTCATTTGAAATCGCATACAAAAATCCATAACCAAGTGATGTATAAGACATGTCTTGCCAAACAGTAAATTCGTTCATATCGGCCATACGACTCCACTGTGCATATTGACGCAATCCAGGAATATTTATTGGTGTGGGATAATAATTATTATAAACCAAACACATCCAAGCATCAGCCGGGCTACAATCACCATCATAATCTTGGGCATGAGGACCGTAGATGGGTAGACCTGGCACAGGCTTAGCCTGGTCATCATACATAGAATTTAGATGCAAAGGAAACTCAGGATTCAAAATTCCTAAACCAGTTATCCAAGATAAACCTAGAGGATTTTCACCCAACTGATAATCAGCATTTAAGGAAATGGCATCAATATATTTTTGTTCGGGACTAAAGTAATAGGCCATGGCTGTACCAACAATATTTCTCATCGGATTTGAACCCGAGCCCCAGGCAATGGCATAATTAAAATTAGTAGAATTTTTATAATTATTATCTGCCAATTTTTCTAACTCTTCGTCGCCAATATTTACAATTCTAGCCTGGACTTCAGTTTGGAAAACTGTATCAACATTTGTACCCATAGCATTGGCATAACCCCAAAAAGAATAAACATTGGTTGACCAGGTCGGTCCACGATAAGTCGGATATAGAGCTTTAAAAATATCTTGATATTCTATTTCATCTGTTAGAGCAAATAATTCTCCAGCCGCATACATTTTTTCTCTTTCCAATTCATTTAATTTATCTTCTTCACTCCGATCAACTGGTGCAGTTGTACCCAAACTAGTCTGGGCTTGTGCCCAATTCCAAGCTAATAATGCCTTTGCTCTCAATTCTAATGCCTTACTCACTCCAACGGGATAATTAGCCAAAATTCGCGCCATATGAGCCGCTGTGCCAGCAAACTTGTATGATGTCCATCTATTTGGGGCATAGGTCCAATACGGCAGAGTATCATTCTCACAAGTAGAGGCTCCCGGATGAGCGTAGCTCTCTACACCGGCTCTTACTCCCCCATCTGGTTCTTGTAGGTTTTCCCATAATTTTAACCCCCACAAAGCCTCATCCAAAACATCGGGAATACTATTACCACTCTCGGGCAAGTTTAATTGATTGTCATTAAATTTATCAGGAAACATTTCTTGCAAAGTTATTAAATCTTCTACAATTAACAAATGCATTGGCCGTAAATCAAAATCACCCGCGTCAAACCAACCACCGCTAATTTCGATTGAATTAGCTTTGGAAGTATTTTCCTCAAATTTCTCACCAAAATTTTCTAATACATCAGTTTTATAAACTTGATTCATACACATGAGATGATCCCAATAAGTATAATTGGAATCAAGAGCAGTCCCAGCCCGCTCATGATACAAACCACGAATCGCAGTATAAAAAATTTCAAAAGCCGTGTCTTCTCCGACTCTAAAAATAAATGACCGACCCACGCCATCAACTTCTAGATAATATTTTCCTTCGGCTAAATCACTCAGATCTAACTGGTGTAAATTTTCTCCACTCAAACTATCCAAACCCAAATTTTCTGATACACCGGTTTTTACAACTTGTTTTGTATTAGCATTATAGACAGTATAATTTAATTGATTGGACAAACTAAGAGCGCCACCAGACCCAAGCCAATAGCCCACATAAGCATATCGCTCTTCTGATGCGAAAGAATAGCCATGCTGATTAATTTTTATGGCTTTGACAGCTTGTAAACCTTTACCGGGAATCAAATTCCAAGAAGAAAAATTTTCATTAGAAAAACTGCCAGCTGTGCCATCATAAATATATTTATTTCCTGTAGAACTGGTTAGACTGACCACATAATTTTCTTCATTATCTAATTCTAACGGCAAAGTTAAATATAAAGTATTACGCACCACCACATCGGTTTGATCCTGGCCATTATAATCTCTATCATCAGCATCTAAAACAGTGGTATATCGACTGATTTGTGTAGGATGAGTTGAACTGGCAAAACCCAAATCAGTATCAGACATAATATTCCAATTATTGGCATTCATAACAAAACTCAAATCCACAATACCATCCAAAGTTATTTCAATTATTTTATTTGTAATCAAACCAATAGAATTATCTGTCACTTCAAAAATCACTGGATCATCAACTGGATCATCATTATGTGAACCTCCGCCACCACCTCCACCGCCCCCTCCTCCGCCGCCAGATGCTGATTCATTTGTTTCTTCCACAACAACTGGCTTGGTAGTAGTGGGTATTAAAATATTATTTACAATTTCAGACACAAAAGGTTTACTGTCTGGATAGACTTCTAAATCATTTATAGTTAATATTCTATCCCAGCGATATTGTAATTTTTTAAAAGCAGTTTCATCCTTAATATGATTTTTTACTAAAACTCCAGTCTGGTTATATTCCAAACGATAAACTTTATTACTATTTTTATATTTTATAATTGTAAACTCGGGATGATGATCTTTATAAGTAATTTCGCTAGCCTCAATATATTTATTTAATAAATCAGCATCCACATCTTCTATCCAGTTCCAAGGATATAATAAAGCATTAAAAACAGTCTCAGATTTTATCCAATATTTTTTATTATTTAATAATAAATACACTTTTGGGTCAGAAGGAATTTTTACCAGAGCACCATATTTGGGATCATATTTTGGTCCCCAAGGCATAAAGCCCAGTTTATCATTAGCTATTTTATTTAAAAGATTGTCTGTGGTTATTTTTACGTCAGAAAATGAATTGAAATAAGTATAAAAAATAATTGAACTTTTGAAAGGCCGTTTGGTACATTCGGGTGTAATATAATATATTGCATTATTAGCATTGGTTTTATAAGCTTGTTTTGTAGCTAAACCACAAGATACAGCCAAAGTGTTGCTAGGCAAATATAATATAAAACCCAAAACTAAGATAATAATTGGAATAAATATTTTTGTTTTACTAAAAATTTTATAATTCATACCTAATAAGTATATAATACAAATAAATACAAGTCAATATTTTTTAAAACAAAAAAACACCCTAATCACTAGAGCATTTTTACCTATAACCTAACCACTAAAACCTAGCATTTACAGATAATGCTTCAACGTATACACCAATTCCTCATTCTGATCAGCTCCTGCTTTTTCTGTTTCACTACCAAAGAGCCACTGCAAATACGACTTGTCTGTCTTTGCAATTTCGGCAAAAGTTTTCCCCCGATATTTACCAAAATTAATAACATCTAATAAAACTGGTTGAGCGTTTAGTTCTAATAATTTATTTAAAATCTCTTCCTCACTAGAATAATTAAATTTGGCTTTAACATGATTTTGTAAATATACAAATAATTTTTCCAAAACTAAAATATCACCCAAGGCATCGTGCGCATCCGCTTCTATATTTAGATCCAAAAAATATCTAAGATATTGCAGACTGTATTGCTCACTATCAAGCAAGTGTCGAGCAATTCTCAATGTATCCAAACTCTGCCCAATGGCTACGCCTTCATTTTTCAAAACTTGAATATCAAATGGTGCATTATGAGCCACGAGAATATTATTTTTCAAAAGTTCGATTAAATCAGCTCTATGTTGACTGTCAGCAAACGGTTGTTTGTCCTCTACCATTTTACTAGTAATGTGATGCACAGCCATAGCGCCAAAAGTAATGGGCACTGGTGGTTTGAAATATTCATTCACCACTTCATCAGTAGTCAAATTTTTATATGCGAGCTGGACTAGACGATTATTTGGATCTTTGTCTGTAGTTTCGGTGTCGAGAATTATAATGGACATAAATTATTTTTTTCTTAAATATACAATTATCAAAATATCTAAAACTATGACAGACAAGAGAACTAATAAATTAATCAACAAAAATTGTGGTGTCACTCTAATTGTCTGCCCCAAGGCCATAGTCAAAGAAAAAATTGAAAACAGAAATATTATCAAAGAACATATTGCCAAAATGTTTATTAGTTTTTTCATATTGTCATATTTATTAAATAATTATAATTTATTCTGATAAAAACCAAGAAAAACAAATTACGGCGATGACAACTATAATCCCTATTATAATAATCATAGTTTTATTTTTTAATTTCTGTCTGAATTAGTAAGGCTTTACTTCTTTCTATTTTATTTTTTTCTACCAAAACGAGTTTATATTCCTCATCACCAATTTTTACGATATCATCCAAAAAAACTATCTGTCTAATAAGAATTTCTTCTGTTTGGTTTTCCTTCCATATACTTAATTGGATACTCATTTTTTCTTCCCCACTATCGTTTTTTCTTAAATAATAATTTCCACTTCCAACTGAATATCCATTTATCTGTGCTATAGTTGTTTCGGTAAGAAAAATACTTTTATCTGCCAAATACTTTTCAACCTCTTTATCGTTTGTACCATTATCAAAATTACTACAACCAAATCCCAAAAATAAAAGAACTAATATACATAATAAAATATTTTTCATAGTTTTTATTGATTAAATTACTTCTTTAACAAATCACTAGGTAAAACCCATTTACTAATACTCATAGCGTTACAAGCCTGGGCAGCGTAGCCAGCTTCTTCGGCTGATATAGGTTGTCCACCGTAATCATATGACCAGATGATACTTTCTGAAACTGTACCAGGTGTAGCCTGACAACCACCTAAATCTGAATAAGGACAAGCATCCAAAGAAAATTTACCTTCAGTACAGGACATTCTCATTCTGTCTTCAGTAAAAACTTCACCAATAAAATCAATACACGTACTCTGACCTTCAATAAAACTGCAACTCCCACGCACTTTGGCCTCGGTCTTAGTTTCAATTAATGGTTTTACATCATCTTCATAATTTATTTCTTCATCACCTGGCACTTCACTGCAACCTCCACCAATAAATAAAAAAGCTAACAAAGCCATGAATAAAATTTTTGTGTTGATATTATTCTTCATATGTTTTATTAATTAAATATTAACGACCATAGTATATCACTTCAATGGTCTCAGTGTAAATGCTTCAATAAATTCAACCTAAACAAAAATCGCCTGGTTTGGCGATTATTTATTCAAAGTTGCAAACGATGTTTAAAATATTTTTTAATCTTTTCCACAGTAAAAAGATGGTTCAGGTAAAATGAAGGCTCCACTACGACCAAAATTTTGATCTTTTAATTCGCCACCCTTTAGTTTACAAAATAATTTATTAGTTATATAGCACCCTATATTATTTTGTTTCATAGAAATAATTTCAGTGTTGTAATTACCACCCACAATAGAACAAAAAAATTTGTTTGTTGCTAATGTGTGTACTAATATTTTTGGTCCCATACAAATATCACCACGACAATTCATTTCAAAAGAAGTAAACAATAAAATTATCAACCAAATTCCAATTAATAAAATAATAGCAGTTATCAATATTTTTTTCATAGTCAATACTAAATAAATTACAACTCAAGATCTTTCGCTTGTTTTTTCTTTCTAGATTTTATAATACCCTTAAAACGATTATCCATTAGGGAGCCACAATCCAAAGTGCCAACTGCTGTTATCATTGCGTCTTTTTCTTCAGTAGTAAAAGAATACTTGTTTAACATTTTTAATAAAATATTAAGAGCTTTTTTATATTCCATATTTATTATTTAATTATCTTTGCCACTCTGCCCACTGCCCCACTCTCTAATCTAACTTTTATACCATGAGGATGAAAACTTGAACTAGTCAAAATATCCGCGACAATTCCGCGAGTTAATTTACCAGTTCTTTGGTCAGCTTTCAAAACAATTTCTACTTTAGCGCCAATTTTTATATCTGCACGATTTTGTCCGTTCATAAAAATTTATCAATTTTTTCTACATTTTCAAACTTTTTGTGTTTCCAAAAAATTATACTATTTATAATAACCACTAAAACAAATACAAAACAACTTTCAAAAAACGTTAACACCATACCGATTTCATATTCCCAACCCAACGACTTGTTCATAGTGGCAAAAAAGAAAACAGTATTAATCATGCCATAAATTATTGGTAAAAGTAAAGCAAACAAATATTGTTTTTTAGTATATTTTTGCAACATCAATTTTATACTCAAAACCAATACCAAAATAATTGGCGCTAATAATGATACCAAGCCTACCCATGGCACAAAATAATCATATGGAGTTTTTAGATAATAATAATTTGTTACCCCGGCTCCATAAAAATCTTCTGTCATTGTCAACTGTTTTTGATGTTCTGCAAAATATTTTGATCCCAAAAATCCCAAAGTATGAGTCAAAGTATACAGTCCAATTGTCACCCCAGCCACCACACAGAGATAGATAAGTATTTTATTTTTTGTCATAAGGTTTAAGTTGAATAAATGTATATTACACAGTATACCAAAAATCGCCTGATTTGACGATTATATTTTTTAATAAATATTACTCTTCAAAAATTCTGACAAAGCTTTAAAAAAAGCGTCTGGATTATCATAAATTGGCCAGTGATTGCTGTCTTGAATTTCAACCACATTAATTTCTTTTTTCAAAATTGGTAAATAAGACAGAGACGAATTTTCTTTGCAATAAATAAATAACTTTGGCACTTTTAAACCCAAAAAAGTTTCCAAACCTTTTTCTGAATATTTGAGAACACTACCAGCATAATCATAACAACTTCTTGGGTTAGCGCGCCTTAGATGTGCTCCATAAACTTCAATTGGCCCACCCTCTAAACTTTTTAAATACTCGGGCAAAATTTCCTGAATAAATTTTTCATAAGAATTCCCAGCAATTTTTTTGGTTAGCCAACAATCTCCCAAATCCATATTCCCTTCTACACTTACCACGGCTTTGGCTAAATCTGGATAGCGTTCGGCCAACAAACTCGCCACCAGACTGCCAGTACTATGACCAATAACAATAACGTTTTTTAATTTTAAATTTTCTATAAATATTTTTGTCATTTCCACCAAATCATCAAAATCAAAAGATTTATTTTCTGGGTATGGTGAATTTGAGCTACCAGGAAAATCAAAGCCTGCCAAAGTATAACCATCCAAAAGATGATTTGAAAAAGCTGGTTCAAAATCTTCTTTACCACAACAATAGGCATGTAGCCATAACACTGTTCCTAATTCTCCAGGACGAAAAAAGTAGGTTAAAATCTGCTTTTCACCTTTATAAATTATTTCTAGTTTTTGTTCTTGTGGGAGCATATTTTTGTTATTTTTTCTTAGATTTCTTTTTTAAAAGTTTTTTCTTCTCGCTTTTTAATTCTTTAATATGCCTTTCGGGCGGTAAATTTTCTGGTGTAGTTCCACCAATATCTTTAATAGTTTGCCTAACCTTGCCGCCAACCATAAAATGCGTTTGTGAAGCATCATAATCACCTTGGATATTATCTTTCTTAATTTTTTCATCAGTCTGTGTAATGCGGAATAAATTAGCTGCCAACTCAGTAGTACCTGCCCTGTCCAATAATTCACCTTTCTTAATACCCTTCTTTATTTCAATTTCATTCAAGGGCATTCCATAAAGGCCACGATATCCAGCATCATTAAATGAACCAAACTTCGTAACGCCGGCTTTTTTGGCAGTGCTAAAAAGTTTTTTATTTTCAGCAGATACTTCATCGCGAATAAATAATCTTTTGTCAGAGGCAGACAGCTGTTCAAAAACTTCCTGCTTTCTGGTTTGAATGGCAAAATAGGTTTGAGCCAAAGCAATTTCTTGTTTGTTGGGGTCGCCATTTTGAGCTACCAAATAACAGGCAAAACGGTCTAATTTCCAGTCCCTTATCTCTCGCATTGTATTTGAACCAATTTCAACCATTTTCACCGTTTGGTGAAAATGGTTATCCACAACCTGTCCGCTATTAATACAAGCCCTAGCGGCTCTAGCTATCACTTCTTCCGCCTTTTCCCAATTTGGGTAGCCTAAAAGTGACATCAATTCGCGCGCGTGCCAATATTCAATCCCATTTTCATCAACTTTTTTTATGCTCTCAAAATCTTTATTAAGAGAAGTTGTTATAATTTCATTAGTCATATTAAAAATTACTTATAGTTTTTGTTCTTGTGATTGCGTCTAAGTTATAAAAATTAACTTCTCGTTCCACTGTTCGAGCACCTTCTTTTTGAACTATTCGGAAATTCCTAATAGTTGAATTTTCACTTAATTCATTGCTTTTATAAATATTTGTCAGATGCTCATTAATAGTGGCAATAGAAACCCCAAATAACTCAGCCATCCTTTTTTGAGTTAGCCAAACTGTTTCATCTTGAAAAAATACCTCAATTTTTACGCTACCTTCTGGTGTGGTGTAAAGCAGAAAATTAGACTTTTTTGGTATTAAATTTTTTGATTTATTCATATCCTTATTTTTTAGTTTTTGTTCTTTTGGGGACATGTAATTTGTTAACGCTTTTGTGACAGGAACGGATTAGAGAATAATTTTAAAATCAATTAAATAAAAATTTTAATTAAAACAATTATTAATTAGATCATTACAATCCTCATATACTTTTATTTCTGTTGGGTCAATCTTAAATTTGTTAATCAAAAAATTTTCAATATCATCTATCTTTTGTTTATTTTTGATTGTTATGTGTATTTTAGATATATTATTCCCAAAATTAATATTGTTTAAATTAATTTCCAAACCACCACCTAACCCCAATATATATAAAGTTATATCTTTAGCTAAGTTTTCTAACTCTATCCTATGCGTTAGGCTGTCATAACAAGATACGGCATTTAGATATTCTTTTTTATTAGTTTTGTATGTGTCAGTTTCCCTATATAGGTTATTTGGTTCAAATTCTGAAAAAAAACCATGTGGATAAAGACATCTAATTTTTACATTAGATAATTGCCCCAGTCTTTTTTCATAGAAGAGTTTGTCTTTACTACAGAGACTGCCAAAATTAAGAAAGTTTGTGTCCAAAACATTGTCATAATTATAATTAATAAAGGCAATCTTGTTTTCCAATTCCATGTGTTCATTATTTTTAATCTTGTTATTTAACAGCTTTATCCATCCCACATCACTATTTTTATACATTTTTCCAAAAATTTCGCTGATCACTCTAAAAATTTCATTTTCTATCTTGTCTCCATTATCATGATAATCTTGCAATCTTGATTCAGATTTTATACATTCATCTATCGTTTTATATAATTTATTATCACCTACCTTATTTAGCCACTCTAGGATTTCCTTTTTATATTCATATTGATTAATTTTGTCATTTTCAATTGTGTCTTTAATTAAATTATTTAATTTTTCCCATGTTGGAAGTCCATAATCAACTGATGCACCGGCTCCTAACATAAAGATATTTGTTGTCTGATGATCTAATGTGAAATTCATAAATTACTTTGATTATTTTTATTAATAAAAAACAAACGAGAGCAACCTCGTTTGTTTTTTAGGACGCGTGGGACCAAAAAGGTCGCCTTATGGCTCGGGAGGTGGGGATCGAACCCACGACCGTCACGTTAACAGCGTGCTGCTCTGCCGCTGAGCTACTCCCGATCGATAGTTTTTAAAGTTATAAAGTTAAAAGTTTATAAAGTACAGTTAACCATATAAGATTAGTGGAAATATTATAGCAAAACTAAAAAAAATCGTCAAGTGCCTTATTCAGTAAACCCCAACCCAAAATAACTTGTAGTCTGAACAGGCTTTTGCAAGCTAAAATCAAAAGAGTTGCCATGATAAATTTCCTCTGTGCCCCATCCCCTTTTCTCGGCCAAAAGCAAAATGGTAGCTAAGCTGATTGGTGAATCTACATAATCGTTATTCAAACGAGAAATCGACCCAGTATCACGCGTCATAATCCACTGTCTAGTTTGTAAATCATTCTTCTCGGCCATAGGTTTTTCTAAATAATGCGAAAAGTCTGTTGACACAATCACGAGTGAATTGTCTCCTAAATTCTTATCTAGCCAAGTCGCTAGTTTTTGTCCATCCTGAAGATTGGCATAAGAATTGATAATCACGGGCATGATTTTCGCTTTGGGAAAATAATGCTTTACAAACGGCACAATCGCGCCAATAGAATGTTCATGAATAAAGGCCTCATAATTTGACTGTTCTTTAAAATCAGCTAAAAATATATTTACCAAAGTTTCATCTACCGACACACTACCCTCTAGTGTCTGCCACTCGGCCAAAGTGGTAGCCAAAATTTCTTGGCTAATATTTTCATGATTCGGCCCGATGATTACGACCGTATCAATCTGGCGTCCACTCGCTCGCTTGATCAAGCCAGTAATATATTCGGAAACCAACAAATGGTGAGGAACAACGATAGCTTGAATATTTTTTTCTTTTTTTATATCTTTAGCTTTTTCTATTGCCGAAAAAAAATTATTCTTTTCAAAAAACATAGGTTGTAATTCTATTTTTGGCAAAACAGAAACTACCGCAGAGTCTGTTCCCTGTTTTTGTAAAGGTTGAGTTAAGAAATAAATGACGGCGGTAATCAAAATGAGAACCGCCGTCATGGCAATGATTTTTAATTTCATCTGGTAATGTTTATTGTGTCAGAATCAGAATAATTTATTACTTCTGGATAAAGATAAGCTTGAATCAAAGCTGGCTCGGCCAAATATTCACCAATCGTTTTGACTCGGGCAAAGTAATGCCAACCATTATTACAATAATTATAAGAATATTTGTAAACCGCAAACTTAACTTCTTGACCATTAATATCATAAGGGTAGCGATAACATTGTTCTTCATAACCATTGTTATCCAATCTACTACTGTATCTAGAAATTGGCATAAGACCACTCGGCAAGACATCAGTCACTTGAAATTGATAAATATTTGGATCAAGCATGCCAGTATTAATATTTGGCTTCAATCTGACTTCTACCATATCATCTTCTTTAAAATCAGTTGTGGGTTTGCCATTCACAAAATATTGTCTTTCTATACTAATAGATTTATCACGTTCTATATCCATATCTTCCAAAGATTTTATAGACACAACTGATAAACCAACCTGACCCTTAATACTATCAAATTCTAATTCATCAGTTTGGTTAGGATAAATTTGGAAAGAATGTACTGAACCGCCAGTAATATCTACTTTTTGTTTATTACCAAACAAAGTATAAGTCACTTCGGCTGGACTAGGTTTCAATTGTGGTAAGACTTGACGAATATAATTTATTTTTTCCAAGTTAAATAGATTCTCACTATTTTTATTATCACCCCATAAAACTTGGCCGTTTTCAATATAATTCCACAAACCGACATGCTCTGACATACTAAGACTGGACGCAAGAACAGCCGACAAAGCAGTGGCTTTGAAGACTTCATCTGGTTTTTCGCTAACTTTTAAAATAATGAAATTATCTTTGCTCTCACCATACTGACTCAAAATCTCTACAAATATTTTTCTAGCATGTTCTTTGTCACCTAGATCAGATAGAGCTTGAGCCAAATATAATTTACTAGTGACAGTTAAATCTTTTCTAGCATCTAACCAAACATTTAATCTAGATAAAACTGGTTCATGGAGTTCTGCCAAGCCATACAAAGCGAGTGAAACTTCTTCTGGATTGGAAGTTCTACTTTCTAAAATGCTAAACAAGAATTGTCGTAAAGATTCACGATCAAAACCATTGGCACCAACCTGAGCTATGCGGGCAGATAATTCTACATCTTCACCAGCATAGGGCAAGAGGGCAATTCCCCCACTACTCAATTGATAATTTACTCCTGGCACAGTTAAATCAACTACTTCTTCATTATAGTATTGTTTTAATAATTTTCTGGCTTCACTCTCAGCCACAATTTGATCAATGCGATCGCCCCAACTCCAACTCAGATCTTGTAATGGATTATACAATTGATTTTGACCTTCATCACTTAGAACTACCATCACTGGATCTTGGCCAGACAAATTTAATTTTGTCTCAGCGGTCAAAACTTCGTGCGTAGCGGTTTTGGCTTGTAATCTACTCTTGATAACATTGATTGGTAGTTTTATAGAATCATTACCCTTGTCTGTCTTTAGAGTAAAGAGAACATTTTGCTTGCCTAATTTTAATTTTGGTAATGGGAAATACACCGACGTAAAAGCTTGTGACAAAACTTCGTCAGCCACAAAACCTTCACTAGCAAAACCAAATCTCACGGCGTCATCTTTTCTTAAGGCTGTACCATAAGCCCGCACTTTGGCAATTGGTTTATCAGCCAGTAAATATTCACTCGCCACATTGACTTCGGCAAAGACTGGCAAAGATACTGGAATCTTGGTCGTATTTACTCCGGCATAAAGATCATCATTAATTGCCTGAGCTGTGACGCGCCAAGAAGTAATATTATCTGGCAGTTTGAATTTCACGTCCGCTTTACCAGAACCATTGGTCTTGACTACAGTAAACAAAGCCGCATCAGTAAAGAATTCTCTTGGTCCCCCACCTTTTTCATTGTGAACATAGATACCATTAGCAAAAAATGTATGTTGTGGATCTACGCGGAAGTTATAAACATTCACGATTTTATTTATCCGTTCAATTGACTCAATTTTTACTAACTGACCTTTATCATTTGTAAGATAATCACCAATCTTTAATTGACCAGCTTCCACAAAACTACCTTGACGGAAAATTAAATGTTCTGGAGTCACTTTTAAATGATTATTAATAACCAAATAGAATGACACCATGTGCTTATACACTTCAGATACTTTTCCAATAGATAAATGATGTTCCACTGGATTAGAGAAAGTTTGAATCTCATCACCGACAACAATTTGTTCAATTGGTTTTTTCGTACCATCAGCCATATCAATCGTCGTGCCAGACAAGAAACAGCCACCTTTTTCCGCTCCGCCAAAATAATCTTCCACGGCGCGGTGAGATTGGATGTTTAAAATTGTTCCTCCGGAAAGTTGATAATAAATACTATCAATTGGACTCACCTGTTCATCTTGCAGGGCATAAAAAGCTTCGTCTACTAGATTAAGATTGACTTCCGCTCTTACTGGTCCATCATTTTTATCAGTCACTTCTACTGCTAGTTTTACTTCTTCACCTGGCTTGTACAAATCTTTGTCTGTTTTAAATTTTATTTTTAAATTTTTCTCACTATAATCATAGCGCACGACACTGCCATAATCACCATAAACTGTGTCATAAGACCGACCATTAAAATATACTGCTGACACATTCACATTGGGCACATCGCGCTTTTCAAAAGAAAAATTATAAGTAGGTTCATTGGATACAGTATATTCTTGCAAACCATTTTGCATTTGTGTGTACAAAAATTTATTAGCTCCAGTTGGCAACAAATTATCGTCTTCCATAAACTTAGCCTTAACATCATCACCAATGGCATATCTATCTTTATAATTTTTGCCTACGTCACCAATATCTAAATGATAATATTTATAACCCCCCCGCTCATAGCTATTGTAAGCAATACCGTCATAATAATATAAATAAAAATTTGCTACGTCATAATTACCATTGCGACCAAAATATTTTACTTTTACTTGATAAGAAGTTTCTGGCTCTACATCTCTTTCATAAGCATAATTACCATCTCTATCTGTGGCAGTAGAAATATTTTCTACGACTTCTTCTTTTCTATTCCATTCATAACTTTTGTAAGAACGTTTACTAATAAAATCATAAACTGTACCAGTTTCAGTTTTTACATAACTAATTTTTTTGACTTCAATTTGCAATCTAGTTGCCGGGGCTGGTTCTTTACCCAGACTATTTTCCCACCAATCAGTATCTTGAATCGCATCAAAATCAATCAATTTAGTTTGGAAAGCCACTCTACCTTTACCGGTTTTTGGATAATAATCATTATTTGTTTTCAAATACACATCTGGTCCATATATTTGCACATACTGGCTTGCTACTATATCAGCAATTTCACTATCTTTTGGAGAAACATAAAATTGCTGGTATTTTGGCCAACAGCGTCCGCCATATTCTTCGTTGTTACATTTGGTATCTTTTTCTACATAACTAAAGTTTACCTCACCATCTTCATTAGTCACAAAATCAAGATCACCTACTGGATTCTTACCAATTAATTTTATATTGGAAACAGGTGTCCCTTCAAAAAAGCTCGCCTTAACTTTAAATTTAATTTCTTCACCTACATAAGCCATATCCTTGTCTGATTCTAGACTCAATTGATAAGCGGGTTTGGTATATTTTTCTATAGTAATATATTTGTTAGTAACAAAGACATCACCAACTTTTATTTCCAAAGTATAATAATCAGGACGAAGGTTATCCAATTTTATTTCACCCATAAAATTATCCGCTTCATCCAATTCTAATTCTTGATAAGCAATCTTAACTGGTTGATAATAATAATCTACATAACCTTGCTTGTACAAAGTGACACTGACTTTTTCTTTTATTTTTTCACCGTTTCTAGTCTTTATCATACCCCAAAACTTAATCGCATCAGTCGGTTGGTACATCGGGCGATCAGTATACACATAACGCCAATAATCATCACCAGTTTTGGCATCCTTTTCAAAATTCATTAATTCTTGCGCATTCAAAAATATTTGATCATCACCTTTGGCTAATTTTAAATAAACACTTAATTTATCACGTTCTTTATCTTTCTCAGAAATTTCTGGATAAAAATTATCTGGCGTGGGCAAGACCGACAAACCTTTTTCATTGGTAGTATAATTTCCCTCTTTACCCACAAAAGATACATTGGCATCACTAGCTGGTAAACCAGTAGACAAATCATTGATCCACACCAAAGTATCAGTCTTCGTAATATTTACATAAGATAATAAATCTGTCACTTGAATGTAAACTTGACTAATTTTATTATTATTTAGAAAATCAACCACATAAAAACCTTTTTCCAAATTTTGTGGGAATTCAATATATTTTACATTATCTTCAGTTTTGATTTCTGCAGGGAAAGACACAATCTGCATCATCTGGTCAGT
>DOMK01000014.1:20006-20486 GCA_003510435.1 Candidatus Magasanikiibacteriota bacterium | reverse complement strand
CTTGAATAACGATAAACTTTAACATCAATTGGTGATTGGGGAATATTATAATTCGCAATCTGCACAATTGGTTTTTCTTGAGAAGGAACTTCGTAAAATCTTTTGTAAATATACAAACTTTCGTTATCAGCTTGGGAAACAGGATTCTGTGTTTCAAAAGCAAATAAATGATCAGTTGCTAAGACTTCATCAGAATTTTCTAGAGGTAAACCTTTTTTAATAGTGATAGTATAAATAGTTTTTATTTTCAAAACTTCTTTTGGCACAAACACCAAAGTTCGGCCATGCTTTTCAAAACTACCCCCTACTTTTGGCTGGATGCTAAAATATTTTTCAAAATTAGTAAAATTATCATGACTAAAAGTAATTTCTATACCAGTATTTTCTGGGACACCACTTGATTTATCTCCCGGCAAAGTATGCAAAATTTTAAAAGTATCCTTAACTTGATAAGCCCAAGAATAATCACGCTCTTGTTGA
>DOMK01000014.1:0-19831 GCA_003510435.1 Candidatus Magasanikiibacteriota bacterium | reverse complement strand
TTTGGTACAATCTTCCATTCTGTATCAGAAATTGTTTCTAAATCATAATCTACAGCTGGATCCAGTTTAAGATTCTTTTTTATTAATTCAATATCTTTGACCGGTTCTTTACTCTTTAGAGTATAAACTGAATTTGTCTCCACACCCAAGCTATCTAGACTGCTTGGTTCTAGAGAAAAATTATCCTGAGCATTGGCTGTGCTAATCATTAATTTGGAAAAACCAGAAAATAGATCAGGATTCTCATGCTGAAAAATTGGCAAAACATAACTGCTGGTTAAAAGAATCAACACAATTAGAGCCGAAATTGAAGCTGGCACTAAAAACTTTGGTCTTGCGATCAACTTAAGATTTGAGAAAAAGTTTGGCATAGTTTTCGTGGTTTGCGCACGCTCTTGCCGAATTCTCGCTTGCAAAGCTTCTTGAAATCCAGGTCGAGCCGTGTTTGAATTAAGTTGGCTAGACGCTTTAATTTTGTCTGCCATACTTAATAACGCCCCAAACTCTGGGTTATTACACTTTTCCCCACCCTGCTCTAGGCAATCAATAAATTGTTTTGGTTTTTTATTAAACATATTTTTCGTAATGGGTTTTGAATTTTTTGAGTGACCGATACAATAGAACGCCGACATTATTGGAAGAAACTCCCAAAACTTCGGCAATTTCATTATTAGACAATTCAGAAAAAAACTTCAATGATAAGATTTTTTGATATTTGGCTGGCACTTCAGACAAAGCCACTTTAACTGTTTTGGCTGATAAAATCCTGTCAGTATCTACAATCTGGTCCGCACTTTCATCAATTACTTCTATTTCAAATTCCCCATCAATCGACACACTTTTTCGCTTGCCTTCTTTACGATAGTGGTCAATTAGTTTGTTAGTCGCTATCTTATAGAGCCAAGCGCCAAAAGAGCAATTTTTGTATTCATAACCGTCTAAATGTACAAAAGCCTCAGTAAATACGACTGACACAATATCCTCTGCTGTTTCCCTTTGTCCAATTCTTTTGGCTACAAAACCGTATATTTTAGGGAAATATTGATTGTAGAGAATACCAAAAGCCTCGTCATCAGTCTTGGCGCGCTTTACTAACTCTATTTCTGTTTGATGATTTTGTGGAGTATTTACCTCCATAACTTTATAACGTAAGAAAAATTATTTTATTACACTATTTTAATCTTTATAAAAATATCTTATTAATCTTATAAATCTTTGCCCTTTAACTTTTAGCAAAGATTAATATGATTTATATGATAATATTAAGAAAATCTACAACTTAAACAGAGTTGACGAAACATTTGAGACTTTAAAAAGTCCATCCAAAATTTGTTGTTTTACATCACCCTCGGCCAAGCTTGGTTGAGATTCAGGAGAAACAACAATTGGTAAAATCGTTAATTCTGATTTTATATTATTATACTCTCTTTTTAAATTTACGCCAATATTTAATCCTTGTTGAGTTTCCGGAGAAAAGTATTGATCAAAAATAAAATTACCCAAACTATAAAAAATTATTTTGTCATTATATTTTTCAATTGGTTGAATTACATGGGGATGAGTGCCGATAATTAAATCTGCTCCGGCATCAATCATTTTGTGTGCTTCACTCACCTGCGCACGATTGGGCTTATTGGTAATATATTCTGTACCCCAGTGTGGCATAACAATAATATAATCCATCTCTGGTCTAATCTTTTTTATTTCCACCAGCACTCTATCAAAACCATAACCAACCAATTCATGAAAACCAACCAAACCAATTTTTATATTATTTTTTTCGATTATTACTGACAGATTATTTTTATTATCTGGATCGCCGAAATATTTTATCCCCACTTTTTCCAAATTTGCATAAGTCTGTGTTAAACCTTTTTTCCCAAAATTATTTGTATGATTATTGGCCAAACTCACCACGTCAAAATAATTTTTTAATGGTTCTAAAAATTGTGGAGAAAAAGTAAAAGTCAACCGATTTCCGCCCGTGCCATTGGCCACAGATTTGAAATCAGTGATTGGTCCTTCTAGATTGCCAATTTTAAAATCATAACTATTAAAATAATCTAAATTTTTAAAAGGAAAAGAAAAATCGCCATTAGCCTGAGTTTTTAACAAGACTGAACGGTCTAACATAATATCGCCCGTAAAAAGCAAATTAACCTGTTCTACAGGCTTGGTTTCTGGTGTCGCCACTTGCCTAGCCATTGGCTCTATTGTCATGTCTATTGGTTCTATTTTAGGCAATAATTCTGTTACGGTTGTATTTGAAATTGTGGACTTGGCTTCGTAAAGAAAAAAGAAAAAACCTAAACCAAAAAGTAGAATAAGAAATCCGCTAATAATAATGATAATTTCTTTTTTATTCATAATTTTAAATCAGACCAAACTAAATATTTTCTGTTTTTCTCTGTTCAATTCTGCTATTTCCGTTGTTAATTTTACAACAGAAAGAACAGAAGAAACGGATTTAAACAGAACTTGCCAAACAAAATTTTATTTAGCATTTCTAGCAGACAATTGCCCACAAGCCGCATCAATATCATCGCCCATGCTATAACGTTGCGTCGCCTTTACTCCCGCGCGAAGCAAAGCATTTTTAAACTTTTTTATTTTCTCATTGGTAGACGGCTGAAATGACCCACCCGTTGGATTATAGCGAATCAAATTCACCATATACAAAGGCTGATCCATTATGGCAATCAGATCTTTGACATCTTTATCAGTATCATTAACACCATCAATCATTAAATATTCAAACATTACTTGGCGATCAGTTTTTTCTACATAATTTTTTACTGCTCTAAGCATTTTTCCCAATGGATATTTTTTATCAATCGGCATGAGCTTGGCGCGTAATTTATCATTGGCTGCGTGTAAAGAAATGGCCAAATTAACTTGCAAATCTTCTTTAGCAAATTTATTTATACCATCAATAATTCCGCTAGTGGAAATAGAAATATGGCGAGCGCCAATATTTAGTCCATCTTTATCATTAATAATCCGCACGGCTTCCATCACATTATCATAATTCAAAAACGGCTCTCCCATTCCCATAAAAACCACATTGTTTGTTTTATGATCCTTGCCTTTGGTTTTTAACAAATGACGATTGAAAAATAAAATCTGATCAACAATTTCACCCGCGGTCAAATTACGTTTGAACCCAAGCTTGCCTGTAGCACAAAATTCACAGGCCAAAGGACAACCCACTTGCGAAGATACACAGACTGTATGTCGACCATCAATATGAGTGAGCAAAACTGTTTCTATCTTATTTTTATCTTCTAGAGTAATCAGGGCTTTAATTGTGTCATTATCTTTGGAACCAAACATTTGCGCGTCAATGTCAAGGGGTACTTCTTCATCTAATTTTTCTCGAAGAGTAATTGGCAAAGTCGTATTCTCTTGCCAAGTACTAATAAAATCTCTAAACATAGCTTGCCATACTTGTTTGTAGCGAAACTTTGGTTCACCCTGTAAAACTGATTTTAATTTAACTAAATCCATATTTATTATTCTTAATTACAATAATTATTTTTTTAAATAAAACATTTGTTCAAATTCCTTATTATTTTGTAATTTTAAATAACTTGGATTCAATTTTTTAACGCAACACGTCACTAAACCCCGTAGGGGTGAAAGATATTAGGCAGGCACTTTAGTGCCTGTAAAATTAATCAACAATATCGTAGTCCCGTAGGGACGACAGAAAAAATGTTGTATTATGTCGTCCCTACGGGACTATATAAATACTGAATTTGTTTTTCCAGGCATTAAAATGCCTGGCTAATATAAGTTTGTCCCTACGGGACAAAATCATTGCATTAAATTTTTGAACCAAAGTAACTTAATTGTCTATATTCTACCACATTTCTATCTTTAAACTAAACTAAAACTTTGAAAAAGTCAATAATGGTGATAGAATACTAATCTATGCAAATCCCATTTAGAAAACCAGGTAAATACATGCTCACCAAAGAAGACCCCTGTATTACCCAAAAAAAAATTGACGAACTAACCACCAAATTAGCCAAATTAAAAGCTAGCTGTCCAGCTCAAATAGAAGAAGTGAGACGACTGTCTCTGACTGGTGATTTTTCCGAAAACCATGCTTATCAAATGGCCAAAGGCAAACTGCGTGGTATGAACCAGCGAATTTTGGAATTGGAGCACACACTCAAAAACGCCCAGATTATAAAACCTAATAAAAATAATAATACTGTTCAAATTGGTCACATTGTTACGTTAGAACACGACGACAGTGTTAAGTCTTATCAGATTCTTGGTTCAGCAGAGACCAACCCAAGTAAAGGCACAATTTCTTACCAATCCCCGCTTGGTTCTGCCATGATGAATAAAAAAGTTGGTGATATTATCCAAGTCAAACTAGCAGACAAAATAGTGGAATATAAGATTGTGATGATTGAATAATTTTTGTCGTGTTTAGTAAATTAAATAGAACACTGATTGAACGGATTGAACTGATTTTAACAGATCTGATCAGTTCTAATCCGTTAGATCAGTTAGATCTGTGTTCTATCTAATATTTTTTACAAAATATTGACTAGAAAATATTTTTGTGATATTATGTTGCTGTAATTCGGGGATTCCACCTACACTAAAGTTACGGCGGACAAGCTACAATAAACCTCTAACTTGGTTAATTAGCAACTTGTCAGCCATAGCCTTAGCGAAGGCTGATTCGGGGATCGTCTAATGGTAGGACAGCAGCCTTTGAAGCTGTTTATCCTAGTTCGAATCTAGGTCCCCGAGCAAACAAAAAACAATCTAGATGATTGTTTTTTATTATATTTATTATATTTTTGCTTACTACTCTTTGCTAAAATTACTATCTAAATCTTTGATATTAACCAAAACAGTGTTAGCATCTTTATCTACAACAGCCACAAAATCATCGGCATCAAAGCCAGAAATATTTATTTTACCCATTTCTTTGGCATTCAGATTACGAACCCAAACTCTTTCACCATTCCCAATATAAGTTACCGTGTTTTCAGAACCCATTCCTTCAAAATTAGTTCGTGAAATATAAGTAAATCCAACCAATCGATCTTTCTTTTCTTTTGCTTCTTTTCTCTTTTCTTCTGTTTTTTTTCTTAAGGCCTCTTCAGCTTTTGAATGCATTTCTAAGGCACCTTTTTGGCTTTCTAAAAGTCTTGTGTGTAATTGTCGTAATTTCTCTACTGACCATTCTTTTATTTTCTCCAACCCACGCAACCTAGAAGAGTACTCATCAAATGCCATATTTAATGTTGGTGCACTTTCCCAATCAACATTTCCATCTTTTGAATTTTGAACTACTAAGCCAATTTCATTTATAATTCGATCAACTTGTTGATAACTTATTGCACGCAATCCCCACAAGCCCCAAAGTGCATCTTCAATTTCAGGTATTAATTTACCATCCTCATCTAATACAGTCGTAATTTCAGACCAGCCCCCTTTAACACCACCTACTTCATAGGAAGGTAATTTTGATTTTTGATCCATAGTATTATATGTTTAATATTCTAAATTATAATTGATTGTTTTCCCAAAATTTTTCCTAAACCTTCAAATGCCTTCTCATGGCAAACAAGCTAGAAATAAGAGTTAGGAATAGAACAACAAAAAATTGAACCAAGATTAAATATAATAAATTGGTAGTATAATAATCAGTCAAAATATTTGGCTTTTGAAATATTATAGTAATATAGGGGTCAACGATGTAGAGCGACAACCGAGTTAGAATAAGACCAAACACCAAACTAAAAATACTAAATATGAATGACTCTACCAAATATGGTCCACGTACAAACCAATTGGTGGCACCCACGAGCTTCTTGATACTAATCTCAATCCGTTGAGTATAAATTGCCACGCGAATGGTATTAAAAATAATTAAGAAAGCAATAATCGCAAACAAAACACTGATCACCATGGTAAACCGTTCTACTTGCGTAGTAATAACATGAATGCGATCAATAGCTTTTTGGGTATCACCAAAAGTTTTGGCTTCTATAATATTTTCATATTCGGGAATTGTTAGTGCCATAATCACTTTTTCATAATCTTGTGGTTCGCGTGTCTTAATAATCATCGTTGGTCCAAGCGGATTATTACCTAGTTCATCAATTGACGCCATAATCTCGGCATTGTCTTTGTGTTGTTCTTTAAATTGTGCCAAAACTTGTGCACGATCTTGATAAACAATCTCGGTCACTTCGGGAAAAGAATCAATAAAAGTTTTTACTTCTTCAATCTTGGCATCTGGGGCATCTGGGGCAAAATATACACTCACATCAATCTGATCTTTGACTGTCTGCACCGCCTGACTAGTAATGACATTTACAATCACAAAAGTATTGACTGACAAAAGCATCAAAACCAAAATCAGGACTGTCATAAAAGACAAACTAAAATTCCGGAACATGTCCTGGAGAGCAAATTTAATTATACGGAGTAAACTTAACATAAATTACGGATTACGGATAATCCGGATCAACGGATATTATAATCAGTAGATCCGGATTATCAGGATATCAGTAGTTTACAGTCTGTATTTTCCTTCCTTCTCATCCGCAATAATCTTGCCATCATGCAAAGTAACCACTCGGTCGCGCAATTGATTAACAATTTCTCGATTGTGCGTGACGAGTAAAACTGTGGTACCAAATTCATTTATTTTTTTCAAAATTTCAATAATTTCTTGGGTATTTATAGAATCCAAATTTCCGGTTGGTTCATCCCCGATCAAGATCTTTGGTCGATGCACAAGAGAACGAGCAATCACCACCCGTTGTTGTTCTCCGCCAGACAATTGATGAGGATAACGATCATGCTTTTGACTCAAACCGACAATGTCTAAAACTTTTGGCACCACATCAAAAATTCTGTGTCTACTCTCCCCCGCCACTTGCAAAGCAAAGGCCACATTTTCGCGCACGGTTTTGGTTGGTAATAATTTGAAATCCTGAAACACCACGCCAATCTGCCGACGTAAAAATGGAATATGGCGATGAGGAATATTGGTAATGTCCCAATCCCCCACTTCAATTGTACCGCTGGTTGGTTTTTCTTCAGCAATTAATAATTTTACCAAAGTAGTTTTACCCGTTCCACTCTGTCCGACAATGGAAACAAATTCACCGGCTTCAATACAAAGATCAATGTTGTCCAAACCAACACTGTCTTTTGAATATTTTTTTGACACGCCTTTGAGGTTAATCATAGACCACTAATCTTTAGCACTAATCTACACTAATGTGAACGAAAATATTATACCATAAAATTGTGAAACACGAAACATGTGGCAGATAACAGATAACACGAAACAAAAAAAACACCTGACCACCTCACCACTAAACCACAGTTAAAACAGTAATTAAGCGATTGAGTGACCAAGTTTTTAAGTGTGTTATGAGCCCCCTATCAGAATCGAACTGATATCCGTGGTTTACGATACCACTGTTCTACCATTTAACTAAAGGGGCATAAAAAATTTACAATTTTCAAATTTATAATTCAAACCTTGGCATTATGTCAATCGCCGGCTCTTCATAAGGATGAACTCGCTTCAACTCGGCAATGGCACTTTCCAAGATATCTTTATGACAAATACACTCTATACACTCCTCTTCTACTGTTTCTAGCTCCCCAATCTTACCAATCGTCGGATTAGCACCTTCTATAGGCCTAAATTTGCCCATTACAGGGTAGGAATAGGAACAATATTCATAATTTCCCATTTGACCTGCTCCAGCCCTGCCTAAAGCATTTCTGACTTCTTCCACATTGTCTTTTGGCACAGTCACTTTAATTTTAAAATAATTTGATTCGTACATATTAATATAAATCTAATAAAATATTACACTTTTAACAACCATCCTTTTGGTGATTTTATTTCACCCGATTGTATTCCAGTAAACAAAGAGTACATCTTTTTTGCAACTGGACCAACCTGTCCATTGCCAACTTTTATTTTTTTACCATTATCCAATATATATTCAACCACTGGGGTAACAACCGCTGCTGTACCGAGGCCACCAGCTTCTGTAATATAACCGTTCTTAAGATCTTTTATAAAATCTGCAAATAAAATATTCTTTTGTCTAATTTTATATCCTAATTTTTTTGTTAAATCCAAAAAAGACAAACTAGTAATAGACCTAAGTATTGAACTATTAAATTTGGGAATAATAATTTCATTCTTATTATTAACATAAAAATGATTCATTGTACCAGCTTCTTCAAGATATTCACCATTTTTATCCAAAAATAAAACTTGCTGTGCGCCTAGTGACTTGGCTTTTTGTAAAATATACAAAGACGATCCATAGTTTACTCCAGTTTTGGCAGTCCCTATACCCCAAGATAATACTCGTTGAAATTTTTTAGTTGTCAAAAGAGAAATACCATTCAAACCTTGGGAATAATATTCTCCGCTTGGAGATAAAAATATACAATAGATAAAAGAATTACCTGGACGAACACCCAAACAATCTTCATTAGAAAATAATAAGGGACGAACATAGATTGAAGCGCCACTTTGTTCTGGAAACCACGCCTCCTCAACTTTAATTAAGCTTTTGATAGCTTGAAGTTGATCATTAACAGGAATTGATGGTGTGCACATTATTTCTGCAGAATGATTAAATCTATTAACATGTTCATCCGCTCGAAATAAATATTTTTTACCATCTTTATGTTTAAAAGCTTTTATACCTTCAAAAATAGTTTGAGAATAATTTAGACCAATTGCCCCTGGAGCTACTTTGATATCTTGATATGGAATTATTCTTGGATCATACCATTTACTATTAGAATAATTCATCATAAACATATGATCAGTTCGCAAAACTCCAAAACCAAGTGGTTTATTTCCTCTTACTTTTTCAAAATCTTTATTATGTTCTTTTTTTAATTGATAATTAATTTTTAACATAATATATATATTATTTATACACTCCCTTGATCAGTATAGGTATGACGTTCACAAATTTTGTCTTCCTGATTAAAAAAGAAAAAATCAGAAAAATGTATAGACAATGGTGTACCATCTTTCCATTGACCATCAAAACTACCTTCAACTATAATAGAATTCCCTGATACTTCTGTTATTTTAAAAATTGAATGTTTACCACTAATACTTCTACCCTGTTTATAAAATTTTTCTAGCTCAGCTTTTCCTCTAATTTCTAGTTTACACCTTTTATAATAACTGTCATGTGAAAAAAGATCTAATAGATCATCTAATTGGGAATTATCAACATATAGATAATAATTCTTTATAAAATTTACTAACTTTGAATCATTTGTCATACAAAATTAAATTAATTTTATAATTTTGAGCGAGTGACGAGAATCCCAGCCCAAGGCTTCAGCCATAGGACTGATGTGTCCTCTGGCACAGGTCCGCCTCTGGCGGAGAACTTATCTTAAATACCGAGCGGGTAACGGGAATCGAACCCGTGGCTCAACCTTGGGAAGGTTACATATTACCATTATACTATACCCGCGTTTTAAAACCCCGACTAAGCCGGGGTTTTTATTTTTTAATTTTTTACTTCTTCTGGTCCAGCAGTATTTACTTCTACTACCGGAGTATCATCAACGACTTCAGTACCAGTTTGTACAGTTGCTTGTTCTGGAGCAACAGCTTGTTGTTGCAATTGTTCAAATGGGTTATGAGCTTTGATCACAATTTTTATATCAGCAGTTTTGAATTGATCATCCATAAAAGCAAAATAATCTTTGACTGTTCTCTTAGCTTCTACTTTTACGATATGAAAACCATAAGAAGTCTCCACTAATTCCTGAGACATACTACCTGGTTCCAAAGCAAAGACAGCATTTTCAAACTCTGGCACCATTTGGCCTTTTCCAAACCAACCTAGATCGCCACCATTGTCTTTGTTAGCAGTATCAGCGCTATATTGAGTGGCCAACTTGGCAAAATCACCACCATCTTTTAATTCTTGTAAAACTTTTTCTGCCTCAACTTTTACTTTGGCTCTTTCTGCTTCATCTTTTACCGCAAACAAAATATGTTTAGCCTGAACTTGTTCTTGTTTAAATTTGTCATCAGTTTGAGCCTCTTTTTCCATAAAAGCTTTTTGTAATTTTTGTTCTACTAAAATTGGCTGAACAACTCTTTCCATATATTTATCCAAACTCCAGCCATATTTAGTCATCAATTCTTCTTCAGCTTTAGCTTCAGTTTCAAACTGAGCAATCAAATTATTTTTAAATTCTGTCGTATCTTCATCTTTTATTTCCACTTCATATTCTTTAGCAATTTTGCCAATCAATTTATTAGCCAACAAACGGCTCAATACTTGATCAGAAACTTGTTCTGGAGTTGGGGCTGGTGTATCTGGAGTATTACTATAGAATTTATTTAAAGTATTCAAATCATCTACATAATCTGTATATGATACTTTCATACCATTGATCTTGGCGGCTGGTAAATCCAAAACCTTGGCCACTTTCAAAATATAACTATTTTGTGAAAGACTATTTACACTTTTCACTGCCACCCCTCCAATAATTAAAACTGCCAAAACTAATATACCTACCAACCCATAGACAAACATCTTTAGATTGGACTGTGGAGAAACTTGTGTCTTCTCCTCTACTTTTTTTTCTTCTACCATATTTTATTTTAATAATTAAATGATTAATAATTTATCCAGCACCACATAATATTACTATGGAATAAATGTTAATTCACCACAAACGAAGTGAATCCATACCACAGACATAAATCATTGGTGCGGGATTTCTTAGCAAAAATGCTATATTTTTAAAATTTAAAAAATTTAAGGCGCATTGGGCTGTCGGTGTATAAAATAATACCACCATTTGGTCTGATTATTCAAGTCATTGTTTTCCACAGGTCCTGTTTGTTTAGTTTTATTGCTTTCTACCAAGCCATCAATTACGAGCACATTTTCACCGGGCTTTTTCATATTTAGTTCATTTCTAGCCTTTTCTTCAACAAATTCTGGACTGGTTACATACTTTAAAATCTCCATTGATTCTAGTTTTTTGTGTTCCAAAGATTTTACTTGGGTCTGCAAAGCCTCAATTTCTTGATTGATTTTGTAATCTTGATAATAAGCGCGAGCATAACCTAAGGCCACAAGCACAGCAATGACAAAAGCGACTATCAAAAACATACGTGATGCAAAAAATCGCCTGACAAAGGATTGTTCTTGGCGTGTAGTCATAGCATTGATTTAGACGGATTAAAACAGATTAAACTGCATATAGAATATTTAGTAATTCAATTCAGTATAAATCAGTTTTAATCAATGCTTATTATAGCACAAAACAAAAAACTATAGAATATGTGGATTAAAGTATTGTGATATTTTGAAAGAAATGATAAAATATTAATTAGGCAATCTTACCTGGAGGACGCCGTGAGAGCGACCAAAATGGTAGGGTATCGGGTCCTGGTGACTCTCAGCCCCATCGATGAACCCAAATGGGTTCACACGATCCGTCTCCACGGTTCGTTGGAGCTGAAGAGGGAGCCACGCTCCCCAAAACGCCTGCTCGAACTTGTCGAAGGACACCTACGTGTCACTCGACTCTGCGAGTGGGCAGCGATCGTGAGGACCTTGCGCAACAGACTGCAAGAGGACATCACGATGACAGTGGAGGCTGTATGATCAAGTCGCCAACGGGGTCTGCGTCGTACCCCGCGCCCCAAACGACGTCGACCCCTAAAAAAATCCACCCCGAGTGCTCGGGGTGGATTTATTTTTCATTATTATTCTTCGTCTGCATCTTCATTTTGTATGGAAGTCAATCTTTTTTCTATTGTATTTTTTACTCGTAGCAAATCTTGTTGTTCTAGCTCATACAATTTATCAATAATCGCATCAGCCACATTGCCACTAAAATCATGGGCATGCTTGGTCATATACTCATCACGCACCTCTGTAATTTCTTGTTGAATATCAGTCGGATATTTTACTTTATTAATTATTATTTGGACTTTGCCATTACCCGATTGGATAGTCACATTACCATAACGAAAAATTGTGCCAAACAAACCAGAGATCTTACCCATCACATCTTCCATTTGATCATAAGCGACATTGGAAACAATTTCTTCAAAAAATCCTTGCCGATCAAAATCTACAATTCTGTGTGTAGTAATTAACAAAACATTTTTCTGCCAAATAAAAATCGTTCTAAACAATACAAATAATCCTAAAACTAGTGATCCAACAAATAAAATTTGTCCCCACAAACCATTGTTAAACAACCAAAACATAAAAAAGAATGGCGCGACAATCAATATAAATATAATCAACCATGACCAAAAGAATGTGAGGCCGTAGCGATGAATAACATCTATAATTTGTTCGTTGTCTTTCAATTTTATTTTACTTTCAAAACTCATACTAAAATGTTTTATAGAACTCAAATTTTACAAATTAGACAAATTGACACAAATAAAATTTGCGAAAATTTGTGGTAATTTTAGTAATTTGTGTTCTATTTAATATCTAAATATCTGTGGACTATCTCCCTGTCATCCCAATCAATCATCTTACCACCAGCCACACACATCTTTTGTTCACTTCCCTTACCAGTGATTAAAACTAAATCTTCATTTTCTGCGAGGCTCAAAGCTTTTTTAATCGCTTCTTCTCTATTCAAAATCATAAATAAATTTTTTCCTTCTTCCTTACTTGCACTCAAAGCACCTTTTTTTACTGCTTCCATAATTTCTAATGGATCCTCGTCATATGGATCTTCGTCTGTGATAATAAAAATATCAGATTTTTCTCCGACCAACTTACCAATCGGCTCGCGTCTAGCCTTATCTCTTCCTCCACCAGTAGAGCCACAAACATGGATAATTCGACCCTTTATTTCTAACATGTCCACAACATCATAAAGTTTTTGCAAAGCCACTGGTTCAAAGGCATAATCCACAATAACTTGAAAACCTTTTTCTTTTGCCTCAGTAATAAATTCAATTCTACCTGGCGGAGATTTTATTTGCGCGATAGCTTCTTGTAATACTTGCCAATCAATATCTAAAGCTCGACCAATTTCAACCACCGCGATTAAATTTTCTGCATTGTGTTTGCCATAGAGCGGAGCCGAAAAATTATAACCATGCATACCAAAATGTATACCCTCTTTGTATGAGGTAATATTTTTATCGGCCAAAGAAAACTTTATTTTTTGGTCAAAATTAAATTGCAAAAATTCATCGGCATATTTATTTTCACCATTTACAATGGCAATCTTGCCAGATTTTTTTTCTTTGCATTTGGCAGTATAGGCAAACAAATCAAGCTTGGCTTGTTTATAATTCTCAAAACTACCATGAGATTCTATATGCTCGGGATACAAATTATTCAAAAGCATCATATCATAATTTATAAACCGATGACGATTTTGTACTCGGCCTTCGGAAGTTGTTTCCACGATTGCAACATTGCAACCTGCATCTACCATGGCGCGCAATTTTTCTTGGATAAACATCTTTCCCACCATGGTCATTTTTTTATCATTCAATTCACACTTACCATTAATACAAAAATCCACTGTAGAAAGTGAACCAACTTTAAATCCCGCATATTCCAAAACCTGACGTAAAAAATGAATCACGCTAGACTTACCAGTCGTGCCAGTAATGCCAATGACTAATAAATCTTCTGAAGGATGGTTATACCTAACACTGCCATACCACGCGTAAAAAAGGTGACGGATATTAAAAATAAAACTAGGAAGTATTTTTTTAATTAAATGTTTAATAGACATAATAATCCAATATCCTTTAACCAATAACCAAACCCCACAACGGGGTGAAAGGTTATTGGAGTTTGGGGTTTGGTAATATTTTTAAGCCTTATTAAATTTAACTTGATTATTATTTTCTTCAACAAAAATTTGTGCTAATTCTTTGTCTTTTAAATTTATCAAAACTCCAACCTGATCACCCTGCATTGCAGTATTAAAGCCTTTATTAAATTGTTCAATTCCTCTTACTTCCACTCCATCAGGGTGAGAAAAACCAACCGTAATTCCCCCACTCAAAACTTTTCCCGACAACACCACCCCTTTACCCATAATAGAAAAAATATCTTCTACCAGCAACACACCTTCAGTCTCGGAAAAGTTATCAACCACAGTAGGTTGAGGTGTTTCAATTGTTTCAGTATTTTTGAATAGTTTAAAAAAAAATGACATATTTTATAATCTATAAATTAAATTTTTCCTTATTCCTTATTCCTTATTCCTTAACGACAATTCATAAACCACAATCTCCAATTTATGTACTGCTTGTTTAGCTTGATCAAATTTATTACGCAAATAACTGGTCAAATTAAATTCAATCAAAGCCCCTAAAATATCCTGAGCCAAATCATTACATTCTTTAATTTTTTTCAAATCATGATTGGTCGCGCATTTGATCGCATAACGATAGAGCTCTCCTGGCACATCACACAGTCCAGCCAAATAGACTTCGCCATTCATTTCCACTTGAATAATTTTACCAATTTTTCCGATCTTTAAAAAATTATAAAACAATCTGGCTTCAACATATTCTTCATTAGCTGCTTTAAAAGCCCCTTCATCAAAAATATGTAAATCTGCTTTATATTTTTTTCTCATCGCCCCTAACATTTTTTCAACTAAAACTAATTTTTCTTCGGCTTCTTTAAATTCATCACGATGTAAGGCAAAAATCACACGCTTGGCATGATGCAAGGCATTGTTGGAGGCCTGGATAATCTCTATCCGCTTTTCATGATAATCATGTAAATTTTTCTTTAGTTGATTTAAATACTTCTGGTCTATTTTGGACATAAAATAATTTAAAATAATGATTTAATATTTCAATATTATCTCAAAAAATAGCAAAAAAGTCAAAATAATATTATATAAACACTTCAACACTTAAACACTAAAACACGTGATTGGCCAAATACTTAGGTGTTAGGGTGCTTAGGTGCTTTAGTGTTTTTCTTGACAAAGAGTTGTTGTTGTTGTTGTTAAATTAAATACGAACGACCAACGTGGCATAGGCCACAACACGGGGAGGTTTCCATGCGATCCAAGCCTGTCGGCCAACGGAAGCTCGACGACAAGAAGAAGGTGCCGCGCCTCGTGCCAGTCAAGGGAGGTATCCTCACCTTCACACCACTGCACCGTGGCCGATTCCGGTGCAACCAGACGGGTGCTCACACCCGCTGTCCCGAACGGTACGTCAGTATGAACTGGCGCACCATCAAGGCACCGACCAGTAGCCTGCCCCTGCCGTCGGCCAAGCCAAAACTCCTCAAGGCACGATTGGACACCTACTACCACGAGGTAAGGTGCCCGCACAGTGACTGCGGAGGAGTGCTCCGACGCGTCTACGACACGGGGCGAAAGACGTGCCCCAGTTGTGGCAAGGAGCTAGAGGCCTTCTAGATCTCTCATCTCGAACAACACTCACTCGTATCCCCCACGGCTACACGTGCTGAGTGTAATCGCTGGTCTCCCCTGCCTTTTAGAGACTAGCGTGGGTTGGTGAATTACTCCTTAATTCACCCCCGGTAAATCTTATCGGGGCAATCGATCTTTTGGAGGACACACCGCCCGCCTACGCTTTCAGCTTCGGCGTGGCAAGGAGGACAAACAAAAAATTCCGATTAGCTCGGAATTTTTTGTTTAAAATACATTTGGATCACTGTCATTCTTATCACTACTATTTGTCACAAACCAATTTGGCGGTACACACCCAGTAAACATATTAGTACTATTATATTTACCATAATAACCAAAACCATCGTGGTCAGCATCAAGATAATAAGTTTTTATAATGGAATAACGCGAATTTTTATCATCACAATCAGTTCGCATATACACTCCGTCGTTGTCATAGTCATTATCATTGATATCACTAGAATTTGTTACATAACCAGTTGGCTTGGTACATGACAAAACTTTTGCACTAATTATGCCCAAACCATCCTGATCAAAATCTTTATAATATAATTTTGGACCGAAGACTAATTTATTTTTATCGTCACAATCAAAATTTGTTTCTACACTGTCATTATCAAAATCATTATCATTAATATCACTAGAATTTATTACATAACCTTTTGGTAGAGTGCAAGCTAGAATAGTCGTGGTGTTTGATCCCAAGCCATCCAAATCAAAATCGCTATAATATTTTTGCTTACCTAATATAATATTATTTTTATCATTACAATCATTTATTGTAATAATTCCATCATTATCAAAATCACTATCATTCTTATCATTATTATTTTTTACATATTGAGCTGTGGGCGCCAAACAAGAGACTACAGCTGTACCAAAACCCAAACCATCGGCATCTAAATCTTTATAAAAATTTTCTTTGCCAAACACAGTATTATTACTATCATTACAATCATAAAAAGTAATAATCCCATCATTGTCATGGTCATTGTCATTGCCATCATTAGAATTAGCTACATAGTTAGTGGGTGGAGTAAGAGAACAGACAGTTTGAAAAACAGTTGAGCCAAAACCATCACGGTCTGAATCCAAAAAATATCTTTTGGTCTGAAAAATAGTAACGTCATTATCATTACAATCAATTTGGGTACTCGCGCCATCATTATCAAAGTCATTGTCATTAATATCATTAGAATTATTCACATAGCCAGTTGGTGCAGTGAGAGAACAAATTGTTTGAAAAATATCTGAACCTAATTGATCACCATCCAGATCTTGGTAATAAGTCTGATTAGCAAAAATATTTTTATCATTATCATTACAGTCAGGAGTGGAACTAACCACATAACCAACTGGTGCTACTAGAGAACAAATACTTTCGGGAATACCCTTACCATAATTATCCCCATCTACATCTTTATAATAATTTTTCTTTTCCCAAACAGTTTTATCTTTATCATTGCAATCCACAGTCATAATAACATTATCATTATCAAAATCATAATCATTCAAATCACTAGCATTATTTACATAACCATTTGGAATAACTAGGGAACAAATTTCTTGATACGCATCTCCACCCAATCCATCTTGATCCAAATCTTGAAAATATTTTTTCTTTTGAAAAATAGTGGAATCTTTATCATTACAATCATTGGCTGTGATTGTTCCATCATTGTCAAAGTCATTATCATTCAAATCACTGGTATTATTTACATAGCCAGTTGGTGGAGTGGCTAAACAAAAACTTTTTCCCACACCAAAACCAAGTTTATCGCCGTCTAGATCTTGATAATATATTTTATTAGTAGAGACGGTTTTATCTTTATCATTACAATCCACCGAAGTCTTTACATTATCTTTGTCAAAATCAAAATCCACTGGATAACCAGAATACCAACCAATTAGTTTGTCTGTGTCAGATCCTAAATAAATATCAGCGGTGAGACTTGGATAATTAGTTTTAATTACCAAACCCTCTTGTTCATTTATGGGCACATTACTATAATCTTTTATTACTGTGCCGTCAGTTTTCATTTCTATCAAACGATTTGCGCCATCATAAAGTACATAAAGAATCCCAGTATCCTGATTAAAATACATATCCGCAATATCATAAGTTGGCGTATTTGGCGCTACGGGAATCCCCCACCATTTTACAATTTTGCCACTAGTATTTAGATCTATATCAAAAACATAAATCAAATAATCATCAGTGATATCGCCACCAGAAACTGGGGTGCGTTGAATACCAGCATAAAAAACTCCACCCGAAGCACTGGCAGAAAAAGGATGATAACCATTCGGCACAAAAGTTAGGCCTTCCAAACCTTGATTATCAGCGCCAGTCATTACACTAGTCAGGTCCCAACTTTTTCCAGTCAAAGCTTTTGTTTGCCAATCATATTCTAGAATTGAATCGGGATTTTCATCACCAATATACACTTTGGTTGAATTTGGATCCACGATCGTAATCGCTTCAAAATCCATATAATATGGCATTACGGTTGTTTCTTGAGCTGTGCCATCGAAATTCATCGTGGTCACTTGTCCAGTATTACAAACAGTAAATAATTTATTAGTAACAGAATTCCAAGCCAAACCACTAGGTTGGTAAGTACTGGGTGTTAATATAATATCATTGTGTCGAATCAAATTGGCTGGCCAAGAAACAGCATAAACAACCAAAGACGAAGCAACCCCGATAATAGAAATAATTGTGATTAAAATAGCTTTTTTCATAATTTTATTGATAAATTATGATAACATAATATATATAATATATCAAGACAACCCGACCTCTATATTCACTCAAAAATAAAGGGTGTGGATAAACATCATAAAAGGATTTGACAGAATTTTTAGCTTGTGATAAAATTGTAATACAAATTATTACAATTAATTTATAATATATGCGTTCAATAATTAATATCTCTTTGCCAGCCACTATGGTTAAAACCGTAAAAAAAGAAGTTAAAACCGGTTCTTACTCTTCTACCAGTGAGTTTTTTCGTTATTTATTACGAGAATGGCAGGCCGGCAGGCTCTTGCTTGAACTTAATGAAAGCCGACAAGAAATAGCTTCGGAAAAAGGTAAAGTTTTAAAATCTTTAAAAGCTTTAAGATAATCTGGCTTTTATGGAGATAATTTACAGTTCAAAATTTGCTCGAGAATATAAAAAATTGCCAAATAATGTTAAAGATATTGCCGAGGAACAAGAAGAAATATTTAGAGAGGATCCTTTTGACCCCAGACTTAAAACTCACAAACTAAAGGGCAGATTAAACGGGTTTTTGTCTTTTTCAATTGGTTATAAATACAGGATAATTTTTGAATTTACTAAAGATAAAAATGTTGTTTACTTTCATTCTGTGGGTGATCATGATATTTATGAATAATGAATTGTAAATTTTGAATAAAAAATTCCACTGTAGAAAGTGGATTTTTTGTAAACAAAAACAGACTCGCAAATATATCAGCCTAGGGCTGACCTCCAACGTTTGTTCTCAAACCAAGTTAAGAAAAAACGTTGTGGCGAGTCTGTTCTCGTCCCGCAACGTTCGAAGGCGGTCCGTGAACGTTCATGATGTACCCTCCCTTTGTTATGTTCGTCTGGGCTTCTTTTTTTGCAAGGCCTCATCCCACTTTATAAGCCCCAACATACAAAGGGGTAGGACGATACCCAAAGCCATACTCCAGAAAGAAAATTTCTGACTAAATGAGTAATCTCTTAGGATCCCCAATAGAAATCCTTCTAGGCAACATAGTGCAGTACTCCACAGGACTATATGTTTTGTACCCCACTCTTCCGCACCTCGACCCCACATGGGTCCGTCGTCGTTAATCCAGACGAAGAAACAAGTAACTGCACAGACAATGATGAGCACAATCCAGAACAAAACCGAAATCCAGGACATGACCGAACTGGTTGTTGACAGCATGTTCACCACCCCAAAGTGTTGATGTGTAAATGAACTACCCCGCAGCAAGCTGACGGGGTATCCATCAAGGAAGTGTTTTTTGAAAAACCTACGGTTTCTCAAACTCTTCCCTGCAAGGAAACCTCGAGGCAAGCCTCTAGGAATAAAAAGATTTAATACTATCTTAAAAATTTCATTTGACAAGGATGGATAGTCCAAATCCTAATCCCGCCTGCCATGCAGACATTGCGGGCAGGCACCCTCAACCAAAAACCACCCACACCGCTTGGTTTAGGAAAATTTATTTTGGCTCTATGTTGAGATAAAAACAAAAGAACCTCGAACATGATTCGAGATTCCATCTTGCTTGCACATCGTAGCTTTAGCGAAGATGTGTGATCCGGCTGGGATTCGGACCCAGGACCTTCTCCTTAAAAGGGAG
>DOMK01000004.1:53643-78111 GCA_003510435.1 Candidatus Magasanikiibacteriota bacterium | reverse complement strand
TCAACCGCCTACTCGCTATAAATTCAATCACTTTCAGTATTTCCTTTAATTCCGTATAATCCGTGTTTAAATTCACAGCGAGTCGCAGGCGGTTGGGAAACCTCCAGAATGTCGACTCTCGTGCTCCGTACCGTGAGGATTGGAGCTTCTTCGAATGGAGGTGTAGAACCCGAGGTGGGTTACTTCACTTCCACATCGACTTGGGTGTAAAACCCGAAACGAAGTTCCGTGCCGTCGTGAAGACGGATGACTTCGTCATTGACGTGCGCGATCTGGCCGGGCGGGTACTTTATATCCCGACCAGTGAACCGACACTTCAGAACCAAACCAGAACGAGTGTCCTGTGCGTTCTGTACATTCTGAACCATCAGACTGGTCGAATACACACTACGCACTGGCTCCGGTGGAACATCAGTCCCGAGTTGCCCCCAAGGCATTCCATACCCTCCCTTATATCCCGAGTTGTTGTCGGATGACTGTGAGTGAGACCTGGCCCACCCGCGTGTTCCCCGCTTCGGTCGTCCAGAGAATGACCTTAGCGTTCGGCCCTCTCTTCCGCAACGTACGACGGGCGTTCACAACGCACACCCACCCATACTTATTGCGTCCGACTCGGACCTTAGCTGGACTTTCCAGCCGTCTTCTCTGCTGTGCCATATCACCTCCGTGGCACAATTGATTAATTTAATCTTACTATGAAAAACCTAATAATGTCAATACACAAAACTTAAAATATGCTATAATTAATAAATTCCAACCGATGCTTTCGCTAATGCTCAAGCTTCGGACAGGCAAGCATAATTCTTAATTCATTATTCTTTATTCATAAATAAAATATGAATTTCATTTTCACTCTAATAAAAACAACTTCTTTACAACTTATTGGCGTTCTGGGAATATTTTTCGCGTTTGGTTTTGTTTTATCCAAACTCCAAGAATGGACGCAAACCAACTACCGCCGATCTGTGGGCTGGAAAGGAATCTTGTGGACCGCGTGGATGGGTACACCAATTCATGAATTTGGTCATATCTTTTTTGCGAAATTATTTCGCCACAAGATAAATCGGATTGCGATTTTTGAACCAAATGAAGAAACAGGCGAACTGGGTTGTGTGGATCATAGTTATAAAAAATATAGTCTATATCAAAGACTGGGAAATTTTTTTATTGGCGCTGGACCAATGATCTTTGGTTCACTCTTTTTAGTTATTATGCTTTATTTACTCTTACCCAATGGCAAAGAAATTTTTTCTCCACTTACCCATAACACTTCTATCGCTCCGGCATTTTTTGTTAGTCTAAAACAAACTTTACTGAATTTATTTTCTCTAGAAAATTTAAAAGCTTGGAACTTTTGGTTATTCTTGTATGTTTCTTTTTGTGTGGCTTCACACTTGGCACCAAGCAAACCAGATCGCAAAGGCATGTGGGGTGGATTTTTTTGGATTGTTTTGCTTTTAATTATTATCAATCTCATTACCCTACTATTCCATTTTGATATTACAAATTATATTTTAAAAATTAATCAATATCTTGGTATCTTCACTGCTATATTTACTTATGCATTATTAATTTCTTTACTTCATTTTATTTTGTCTGCGATATTTTTATATCCTTTAAAAAAGGGTAGATAGATACACGGATTCAACAGATTGAACTGATAGGAACGGATTTTTGTATTTGTTTTTAAATAATATCAGTTTTAATCCGTTGGATCCGTTAAATCCGTGTATCTATCTAATTATTTAAGTAAATAAAAAAACGGCCGAGTAAGCCGTTTTTAGATCTATTCTTTTATTTTAATTTTCAACAATATCAATCGTATTAATTTTTACTGGATTGACAGGCTTTGAACCCTCGCCACCAGGAAGCACCTCAGCAGTAGCAATTTTATCCACTGCATCCATACCATCTGTCACCTGACCAAATATTGTATAATTTTTTGGTAAACCTACACTGGCGTGCATAATAAAAAACTGACTCCCATTGGTATCTGGACCAGAATTGGCCATCGCCACTGTGCCACGATTATATTCACCAGTAAATAATTCATCAGCAAACCTGTAGCCTGGATCCCCTCTTCCTGTTCCCGTTGGATCTCCACCTTGAATCATAAAGCCTTCAATCACGCGATGAAAAATTGTGCCATTATAAAAATCTTTTTTTGATAAATCTACAAAATTTTGTACTGTCTTTGGCGTTTGATTATCATTTAATTTTATTGTAATGTCCCCTTCAGTCGTGTGTAATACGGCTGTATAGCTCACTGGTTTTTTCTCTATGTCCATAGTAGTGGTATTTTGTTTATTAAGATTTAAATTTTCTGGTTTTTTTTCTTCGGTTGGCACCTGATTAATTTCCAATTTTTTTACTGGTGCAAAATTGTCCGGTATTTCATTTACTACATTATTAGTCGCAATATTTGTACCACAACCAGACAAAATAATCAAGAGTGCTGGTATAATTAAAAAGTTAGTTTTTTTCATAATATTGACTAAAAAATTATTTTTTGATATTCTATTGAGGTCAAAATCTACAAAATGGAAGGGTCGCATAGTGGTTTAGTGCACCGCCTTGGAAAGGCGGCAGGGTGAAAGCCCTCGGGGGTTCGAATCCCCCCTCTTCCGCCAATACAATCTACGCATATTAGATTGTGAGACTGTTAATATAATTGGTTTGCATCTCGGGATGAGAAGCCTGTCCGGCGTAGCCCGAAGGGCGAAGAAGGAAATTCCCCCTCTTCCGCCATAGCTTGATTATAGCATATTTCAACTTCTTAAAATAAATCACCTCTTTGGGGTGATTTTAAATTTTATAAGTATTATCATTTCTCAATTTAATACTATCAACTATAATCTCTTTTGAAACCTTATGAAAAATTATTCTAAACCTGCCGGAACGCAATCGGTAAAAATCTGAATTTTTTAACTTTTTTATATCCAATCCAGCCTTTTTACCAAGAATTAATTTTTCCATTATCTCAATAAGACGTTGCCTGTCATTCAGGCTAATTTTTTTTAACAATTTCTCTATCTTGTCCATAGAGTAAAACTACAAAGTTTTTTTGATAATTTTTAACAAATCTTTTGCTTTAATTCCTTTGCCGTTATTATCTCTAATAGCATCAAAGACTGTATATTCTTCCTGAGCTATTTTATTGATATCAAATGGTTTAATTTCCAAATGTGAATCTTTAACATCTATCAAAAAACGATCAGTATTAAAACGTTTTCTCCAAGCCATAGGAATAGTAATTTGTCCTTTGGTAGTAGCTTTTACAATTGTATTCATATATTTAAGTTAGTAAGTAATAAAGTAATACATTCCTACTTTACTACTTGTTAGTCTCTTTGTCAAGACTCAATGTGGATAAAAAATATTTTTTAAATACTGTTATTCTTTTATTAGTGTCATCATCGCATCCACACTATCTACAATTTGATACAATTCATCATCTTCATCACTAACTGTTTCCAAATCATGCACCATAGTTTGTTTAATAAACTTGTGTAATGGTTCCCAATATTCATGATCAAACAAAATAATTGGCATTGGTTTCATTTTCTTGGTCTCTATCAAAGTCAAAATTTCAAACATTTGATGCAAAGTTCCAAAACCACCAGGAAAAAATACAAACGCATTGGATGGGGTGGTAATAATTAACTTACGCGTAAATGGAAATTGGAAACCAATTGATTTTGTCACATAGGGATTAATTCTTTCTTTAAAACCATATTTCATATTTACCCCAACCGATTGTCCACCCGCTTCAAACGCACCTTTATTTACCGCCTCCATTGTTCCTGGTCCCCCACCAGTCACAGTCGCCATTTTAGCAGTGGCCAATCTCTTACCCAAATCATAAGCTGCCTCATAATATCGATTATCTACTTTTACTGCTTTTGTTCCCAAAACAGTTACATTATCCCCTAGAGTGGAAACAAATTCAAAACCTTCTACTACCTCGGCCATAATCTTAAATATTTTCCAATCCAAATTGGTCTGGCATTGAAAACTTTTTGGATTTAATTCGCAAATATTTTCTTTGTCCTTGGTATCTTTTATAAATTCATAAGCTTCCTCGGCTGTGTCTACTACATGCCAATTATTAATATCATGCTGTGGAACAGCCCCGAGTTTTACGGCTTTTGCTTGCAAAAAATCTATTAATGGTTGCCAAAATTCTTTACCTACCAGCACAATCGGAACTTTTTGCATTTTGTGTAATTCCATCAGGTCAACAACTTCAAAAAATTCATCCATGGTACCAAAGCCACCGGGAAAATAGACAAACGCATTGGCTGGTGAAGTGAGCATTACTTTGCGCGTAAAAAAATAATAAAACCCAGCGGCTTTTTTTACATAAGGGTTGATCCGTTGTTCAAATGGTAGTTGAATATTGATACCCACTGATTCCCCACCCACTTCATAAGCACCTTTATTAGCTGCTTCCATAATTCCAGGACCACCACCAGTAATAGTAGTAAAACCATTTTGCCCAAGCAGTTTTCCCAATTCTACCGCAATATTATAATATTTTGATCCTTCAGGTAAACGAGCTGAACCCAAGACTGTCACTTCATTTTTAAACTTACTCAAAAACTCATAACCTTCTACAAATTCAGCCATGATTCTAAACACGCGCCAAGGCTCACGAAAATCCTGCAAATTTTGGGAAGCAGAAAAAGAAAAATCCTTACTAGATGATTCTTGCATTTTTTTTATTTCGTCTTCGCGCATATTTGTTTCACAATCCCGAGGAGGAACGACGAGAGATCCCTTTCCTGTAGATGAACGGTACAATAACATCTAAATTATCACACCAATCAATCATCAAGTCTTTCCACTCTGGATTAATTAATTTTATTAAATCTTATTTTTTTACGATTATATTTTTTAATTTGGTAATTTATCTTTATCATCAACAACATTGTCAACATTATTCAACAATTTATTTACTGCTTCTTTCAATTCTTCTAAACTAGTCGCCTCAATCTCAGGGTCAACTGGGCTATCTTCGCTAATACCAGTTATTTTTAAATCAAGCAAATTTTCTGCAGCCACGCTATCTATTATATTTCTTACCAAAGCTTCATCATTTTCAATATTTTCAGTTCTCGTCTCTTCTTGTGCTCGGGCTATAGGCCAAAATAACCAGTTTATAATTTCCTCTTGTGAAAGATGATCAAGGTGATACTTTAGACGTTCAAAATCTTCTTTGTTTATTATTTTTTTATGTTCTTTTAAACATCCTTCTTTTGACACTCTCAAAATCTCAACTAATTTTTCACTGGCTTTCACCTCATCTAAATGCCAAATTTTTTGTAAATATTTTACAAATTCATTTAGATCCTTGGGGGGGTTGGTAATACATCCAAAGCCTCGGCTATATTATGTTCCTTATGTAATTCTGCCATATTAAATATTTATAATTAATATTTTTAATTTGTTGGACCTAATCTTTCTGGTCTATCCACTTGTTCAAGAATCTTATCAATAAAAACATCATCAGGGTCTACATTTGGTTTGTCACCATAAATTTGTGCTCCACCCATGGTTTCCATCATGGCCAAATTTAATTCCAAATCTGTTTGTCTTTTGTTGATTTCTTTACCAAATTCTGGTTGTAATGAAAATTTTCTTTCCATAAAAATAATTTGATAAATCTTAATTTTCTGGCAATATTGCAGTACCAGTATCTTTTAGCATTTCATCAAAAGCTAATCTTAATTTTTCTAATGGGGTTAATTCTTCATAATTTTCTCCAACTCTTACCTTAACTCGTTCGTTAAACATGTCAATAATAGCATTTGTCCTATCTTCCGAAGCCCTTCCACATAAATAAGCAGTCAAAATAAAATTCGCCACTTCATCACCCAGCAAATCAAATTCTAAATCCTCATCTTCTTCACCACCTAACAAATCTACGGGCTCATGTAAGTGTTTGTTACCATTTAAAACATCTATGACCATTCTACTTTCTTTTGATAATTCTCTAATCATAAACAATCAACTAACTAGTTTTGCTAATTGAAATATTTTTTCCTCACCCATTCTTGGCCCAATAATCTGCAATCCCACTGGTAATCCAGCCTTCGTTTTTCCAGCTGGCACTGAAATTGCTGGCAAACCAGCCACAGCTGCTGGTCCAACAAAAACATCAGTTAAATACATGGCCAGTGGATTACTAACTTTTTCGCCTATTTTAAAAGCTGGAAAAGGTGAAGTTGGTGTAACTAATAAATCTACTTTTTGAAAAACTTTTTCAAAATCTTGTATAATTAATGTTCTAACTTTTTGCGCTTTTTTATAATAAGCATCATAATAACCAGCTGACAAAGCGTAAGTACCAATCATAATGCGACGTTTTACTTCTTCAGGAAAACCCCGAGCTCTGGTTGTGGCATAAGTATTATATAAATCTTTGGAATTTTTTCTCACCCCATATCTAATTCCATCCATTCTACTCAAATTTGAACTATCTTCACACGGGACTATAATATAATAAACCGCGATGGCATATTTTGTCATAGGTAGTGACACGGGCACAATATCAATTTTTAAATCTTTTAATCTTTCAATTTTTGAATTAACAATATCTCTTGTTTCTCTATCCATCCCTTCCAAACTAAAATATTCTTTTGGTACACCAATCTTTAAATTTTTTAATCTTTTAATCTTTAAATTATTAGTATATTTTGAAACTTCGACGTCTGCTGTCGTTGCGTCAAGTGGATCATGTCCAGCAATTATTTCCTGCAAAAGTGCACAATCTTCAACTGTTTTTCCCATTGGCCCTACTGTATCTAGAGACGAGGCCATAGGCATTATTCCAAAACGAGAGTTTCGTCCATAACTAGGACGTAGGCCGACGATACCACAAAAACTAGCCGGATAACGGATAGAACCACCAGTATCCTCAGCAATACCAAAAATACACATATGATCAGCTACTGCCACCGCCGTACCACCAGAAGATCCACCAGCCACACGGGTTAAATCATGCGGATTTTTAACTGGTCCATACATACTATTTTCATTACTCGCCCCATGACCAAAACTATCACAATTATTTTTGCCAATTAAAACTGCACCCTGCTCACGAATTTTTTTAATCACAGTCGCGTCATAACTCGGGACATAATTATCCAAAATTTTAGCCGCTGCAGTTGAGCGTCTGTCAGCCGTACAAATTGCATCTTTGACAGCAAAAGGAATTCCTGTCAACATTTCTTGCTTGCCTGCCTTTATTTTTTTGTCAGCTTCCTTAGCTTCTGCCAATGCTTCATCTTCAAAAACCGAAATAAACGCATTTAAATCAGGATTGCGTTTTTTTATTTGCTTTAGACAGGCCTTGGTAAGTTCTACAGATGTAAAATCACCAGCCTTAAGACCGTCGTAAGCTTGTTTGATTGTTAGTTTATTTAATTCCATAGCATTGATTTAGACTGAATTTAAATTTCTGTCTAAATCCATTTTAATCAGTCTTCATCAATGCTATCAAATACCGCTTTTACTTTTAATAATTTTCCCATTTTTTCTGGAAAACTATTTATTAATTTTTGTTTTATTTCTTCACTCGCTTCTTGCACCTTATCTTCCCGTACTACATCTTCCAAACCAGTCACTTGGCAAGTTTCTACTACCCCATCTGTATTCACTTCATTTAGCATCTCAATATAATCCAAAACTACCGAGAGTTGCTCGGCATACATTGCTTTTTCTTTTTCATTTAATTCCAATCTTGCCAAAGTGGCAATTTGTTGGATTTGATCTGTGTTTAGTTTCATAAACAAAGCTTACAAGGCCTACAAGGTTAACAAAGCCCACAAAACGAAAATAATAATGGTAGTCTTCGCCAACTTGATATGTATTTTACTATATTTTATAACTTATTGCAAACAAAAACAGATCCGTACGAATCTGTTTAATCCGTTAAATCCGTGTTCTATCTAACCATTCAATAAAGTCAAAAACTCTTTCTCATCCAAAATCTTCACACCCAATTCTTGTGCTTTTTGATATTTACTCCCCGGCTCAGTGCCAACAACTACATAACTTGTTTTTTTAGAAACAGACGAAGAAATACTTCCACCCAATTCCCTAATTTTTTCTTCCGCTTCATCCCGACTCATACTTTCCAAACTTCCTGTCAAAACAAATGTCTGTCCACTCAATCTCAAGTCTTCAGTCTTATGTCTTATGTCTTTTATTTTCACCCCATTCTCTCTCAACTCTTCAATCAACTTAATATTATCATTCTCCCTAAACCACGCATAAATTTCTTCAGCGACGCGAGGACCTATATCATTTACATTTTGCAGATCTTCAAAACTCGCTGACATTATATTTTCTAATTTTGTGTAATGCTTTGCTAAACGAATTGCTGTTTCCTCACCCACATGACGAATACCAAGACCATAAATAAATCTATTTAGTGGTTGTTCTTTTGCATCGGCAATGCCTACTATCAAATTGTCAGCAGATTTTTCGGCAAATCGCTCTAGTGGTTCCAAATCTCCTTTGGTGAGAGTGAATAAATCAGCCGGATTTTTTACCAAGCCTTCATTCATCAATTGCTCTACAATTTTTTCTCCCAAACCATCAATATCAAACGCATCCTTGGAAACAAAATGGCGAATATTTTCTAGTTCTTTAGCAAAACATTTTTTATTAGTACAAAACAAGGCTGCACTGTCATCCTGAGCGGAGCGGAGCGGAGTCGAAGGATCCCCTGCTTTTGCACTACCAATTTTTCTTCTTTCCACATTACCACCACAAATTGGACACTTTCGTGGCTGACCAAATGTTTTTTCACTACCATCACGCAACTTATCCAAGACCCGAATAACTTTTGGAATAATATCGCCAGCTTTTTCTACTATTACATAATCCCCAATTTTTACTCCCAATCTTTTTATTTCGTCAAAATTATGCAAAGTTGCATGAGTGACAGTTGTTCCTGCGAGTTTAACTGGTTCCATAAGTGCAACTGGAGTAAGAGCACCAGTTCTTCCAACTTGCACATAAATATCTTTTATTCTTGTTTTACCTTGTTCAGCGGGAAACTTATAAGCAATGGCCCATCTTGGTGCCTTGCCTGTAAAACCCAAAGCATCCTGATATTTTTTTTGATTTACTTTTATCACAATCCCGTCAATCCAAAATTCAAACTTACTCCGCATTTTTTCTACTTGTTTATAAAATGCAAAAATATCACCTAAATTTTTACAAATTTTCCAATGTTTGTCTGTTAAAAAGCCCAATTTTTCTAATGTTTCCAACTCATCTTTCTGTGTCTCAATTCTTATGTCCTCTGTCTTATGTCCTACGTCCGAAATATCGTAAGCTGTCAAAGAAAGTTTTCGTGCTCGCACCACACTCGGGTCAAGTTGTCTAATCGTTCCCGCGGCGGCATTCCTTGGATTCGCAAAAAGTGGTTCGTTATTTTTTGATCGCTGATCATTGATCACTGATAACATTTTACTCCCCAACCAAACTTCACCTTCGGCTACCATACTCATCGGTTCGCGAAGACGAAGTGGAACTGAATGAATCGTCTTAATATTATTCGTCACATCTTCCCCCACTTTTCCATCTCCTCTTGTCGCTGCAGTTTTTAAAATTCCATTTTCATAAGTCAAAACCATGTGTAAGCCATCAATTTTTAATTCACAACAATAATCCAAATCTTTTGGTCTCTGTCCAATTTCTTTACCTAGATAATTCATTATCCGTTCTTGCCAATCAGTCATTTCTTCTTCTGAGAAAGCATCATTAAAAGACCACTGTGGCACACTATGTACAATTTTTTCAAACTTTTCCAAAACCTTACCTGCTACGCGCTGGGTTGGTGAATCGGAAGTCACCAATTCAGGATACTCATCTTCAATATGACGCAGTTCATTCATGAGTTCATCATACATTGCATCCGTCACTTCTGGATCATTTAACACATGGTAACGATAACGCAGATCATCAATCTGGGAACGGAGTTTTTGGATTTTAGTTTGTAAATTTTTGTCTACCATAATTTCTTCAAAAAATAATAAATGGCACAATTAAACTTATTAGATTAGCCACCAAAGTAGATAATATTATTCTTTTTTTAGGATAATCATTTTTAAATAAAAAAACATAAATTTTTGCCTCAATCAAAAAAATAATTATTTCAACCATAACTAGAGTAAAAGGATTTTTAGTTGCTGTTGGGTTCCAATACAATACAGAAGGAGCAAATAAATAAAATATATACCAAACAGAAAGTACTGTGGACCCTAAGAAAAAAAACCAAGTAAACATGTTGGTAATAAATACTGAAAACAAATTTTTAATTTTAAAAATATTGTTTTTAAATAATAAAAAACCCAAAATTATAAATTCTAAAAAAAAATTAATTAAGGAAACCAATAAATCCCTGAAGAAAGAAAGCCAGACAAAACCTTTTTCAAACAAAAAAACTTGTTTGTTAACAGCAAAATAAGTGGGACTAGGCATATTGGCATACACTGGCACAGCTAAAAAACAAAAAAGAAACAGACAAATAAATAAGATAAATTTTTTATTCATACAATAAAAATAATTTGATAACGCAAGTCATCAATTTGTAAACGCAGTTTTTGGATTTTGGTTTGTTCAATGTGAGACATACTATTCAATCAGGCACATAAATTTTTTTTAACCTTTCATATTCACTTTGAGCTTCGGCAATTTCATTGTAAATTGGCCCATACAAATTCTCTTGATCAATTGGTAATTTTGCTAATTTTTCCTTTAGTGCTTGTGCTCTTGAAAGCAATTTACTAACATCAACCTGAAAAGATGAGGCCTGATATACCCGATCTGCACACCAAGTAAAAATTACCAAAAGATCTGTTTCTGCTGATCTGTATATTTCCGGAATATGACGTGGATCTAAACGACTAATTACAGATGGTATTTTTAAGTCTTCAGTAACGACAAGAGTGGGCAATCTTCCTTGAAATACTTTTTTTAATGCCTCGGCTAATTCCTCATACTTTGTTATACCATAAACACCATAATAAGTAGCAAAATGCACCAACAATTCCTCTTCCGAACCAATTTTGTCAGATGATAACTTCCCTTGAAAACAAGCAACTGTATCGCTAACAATTTTCTGTGAGCATTCTCTAAGTGCTTCTAGTGGTGCTGGTTTAAGATTAGCAAAATCAGGACTAGATAAATCTAAGCCATTTTTCTTCAAAATATCCAAACCAAAAGCAATATATTTTTGTATATATTTTTCTTGATTTGATACCCACTCTTGTGCTAAAAATTCGGAACTATTTGGTGTGTCTTTTTCTGACATAAAATTTATATTTTATTATCTCAATTTATCTCAAATTATTTCTTAGGTCTTATGTCCTATGTCTTACATCTTTAAAACAAGGGATCCCTCGCCCCCACTCGGGATTACGACAAAAACCCCAAATACCACCCAACAATTCTCTCCCCCCACCACATCGCCACCAATGTTCCAACTGTTAAAAATGTTCCAAATGGTATTTCGCTATTTTTTTCTTTCTTTTTAGTTAATAATAAATAAACTCCGACAATTGCACCGAGTAAATAAGAAATAAATAACGCTAAAATCGTATTTTGCCAGCCTAAGATTATTCCCATCAAAACACCCAGACGAATATCTCCCCCACCAATCCATTTACCTTTGGAAATCAAATATTGTAAAAGAAAAAAACCACCACCAATACCTACCCCAACAAACATATTAGTTATACCTGTTTGGCTTAATAACACATTCAGCAAAAATACACTTACTACTCCACTCCATACCACAAGATCAGAAACTTCCATATAAACAAGGTCATAAACAAAAGTAAATGTTAGCACCCATATGATAATTCCTTGTCGTACAATATCTAATAAAAAAAATAATAAAGGAAATTTATTATCAAAATAAATCGGCATCCAGGTGTATAAGATACAAACACTAGCAATCCCCATCCACAATTCTACAATTGGATATTGCCAAGAAATCTTTTGTTTGCAATTTCGACATCTGCCTTTTAAAATGAAAAAACTCAAAATTGGTACATTATCATACCATTTAATTTGCTTGTGACAATTTGGACATTCTGACCGTTCCCACAATGACTTTTTTTCATGAAAACGATAAACCAAGGCATTCAAAAATGAGCCAAAAATGAGACCTATAACTACAACAAAAAAGTAAAAAAAATAATCCATACACACAGACATTATAACAAAAATCAATGTACTACACAAGCATTAAAATATACAATATACATGGAAACAACATACAATTTGTATTTTAATCCCTGCCTACCGTCAAGCAGGCATGTATGTTGTATTTTGTTTATAACAAAAACCCCCAATTTCGTTTTACTCCATACGACAAGCTTGCTTAATTTTTTATTTCTAAAAAATGTGGGCTTGTCCTACGTAGCTTTAGCGAAGTAGGGGGCAATCGTAAATTCACGATCTAATTATTATGGAGCATTCTGAATGCCCGATGGTGAAGCTTCAATAGCACCAGTCAAACCATTAACATCGCCTTCTAAAGTGGCAGTAATAGTATAAGTCGAGCTAGCAGCTGTATAAGTATAAGCAAAATCACTTGGATCAGATGGCACTAAACCCATATATGGATCAGTACAAGTATCAGCAAATCCGTCTACGTCCAAACAAGCAGCGCCTGTACCACCCAATACTAAACCGGTACCATCTGGGTAAGAACCATTATCAGTATAATTTAATTCTAGAGCAGTCTGAACTTGTTTAAGATCTGACAAACGTTTTGAATCTCTCGCTTTTTCACGAGCAGAACCCAAAGCAACTACTGCCAATGTTGACAATAAACCAATAATAGCAATAACCACCAAAAGTTCAATCAAAGTAAAACCTTTTTTATTCATGTTTTCACCCCCTCTCCTAATAAATTTGTTTTTGACATAAAAAATTTATTCACCCTTCAATTTCAAAATTTCTCTGACTTTTTCTACTACTTCTGATGGCTTAAAATGAGCCTTGATGAGATAATCGGACGCACCCATTTCCAAACCCTTTTCTACATCATCTTTTTGTCCCAAATTGGTTAATAAAATAACTGGAATATCTTTTGTATCCGGGTCTTTTTTAATTTCTTGCAAAACCACAAAACCGTCCATCTTGGGCAAAAGAATATCCAAAAGAACTATATCTGGTTTTTTCTTTTTTATATCATTTAGACCAGCTTCACCATTTTCTGAATGGGTAATCTTAAATCCCTCCATTTCAAATTTGGTCTTATAAATATTGGCCAAAAATGTATCGTCCTCCACCAAATGCACACTTATTATTTTTTTATCTGCCATATTTAATTATTTTATTTAATGATATAAGTAATATTATACTATAAACAAAAGAAAAAACAAAATCCTAATCGTTTATATTACGCAGAGCCAAACCGATCGCTACCGACATTCTTGGACCCAAAGTATCCAACAAAGTCTTAATTCCGTCTTGATAAACCACTCTGGCCCAAGGATCACCTACAAAAACTTTTATAGGAAATTCCTTAGCCAATCTGGCTTTTATAAAAGGTAAAACTGATGGCCCACCAGTCAAAACGATTTTTTCTGGTTTTTTACCTTGGTTGCCAGTTTGATTTAAAAACAAATCAAAACTGTATTCAATTTCTTTTATAATTGGATCAATGAAAGATGAAAACAGACTATAGTCTATGCCACTATTAATTTTGGAAAGATCTTTTTTTATTTGACCTACTAAACTTTCATCCACATCTAGAGTGTTTTTCAAAATATTATCCAAATTTCTTCCTCCTAAATTTATACTCCGGTGAATTAAAGGTAGGCTTTGATCAATAATGAAAAAATTTGTTCTCTCGGCACCAATATCCACGACCATCATAATAGCTTTATCATGACCAACCAATGATCTTTCTAAGGCAAAAGCCTCTGTTTCCAGTTCTTGAAGTTCCAAGCCAGCTTTTTGAAAAATATAGCTATAAAACCTTACCAATTCTTTTGGCGCGGCTGTAACCAAAATTCGTAAGTATTTACTCTCTAAATCTTCTTTAGTTTCAGGAATTTTTTGCCATACGATTTGCATTTCTTCAATTGGCCTAGGTAGCATCTTCTTTACCTCTGCCATTACCATATGTTCAATTTCTTTGTCCTCGACTCTGGGCAAAGTGACTACAGAATGAAAAACATAAGAAACCGGTAAACTGGCCGTCACTTTTTTGGTTGTCACTTTTGTTTGTTTAAGAAGATTTTTTAATAAATCAGCGTAATAATTTATTTTCGCTTCATCCACGGCAAAACCAACTGGATTAGCTTTTTCGCCCTTGATTGGATTTTTTGTAAGCAATTCTTCTGGAGTCTTTTCGTGCATTTCATCAATATGAATATCCAATTCTTCGTCTAATAATCCATAAGTCCAAAGTTGTGGTCTACCTTTGTTTTTATGTAACTCAACAACCTTGATGCCGTGTGCACCAATATCGACTCCTAAATATGCTTCTGGTTTGGAGAATAAACCCATAGTTTTTATTATTGATATATTATAGCATATTTTTTGAGTGATGTATATTTATCCACACTTCACTCAAACACTTTACCACCAGACCACTCCACCACCAAGACAATAAATCACACTATTCGCCAAGTGGTTGAGTGGTCAGGTGGTTGAGTGATAAAGTATCTTTATTGTAATTTTTAACATTTTCTTTTATAATACTCCCAACTAAACAATAATATATGTTAAACCTCTACAACACTCTCACTCGCAAAACAGAACCATTCGAGCCTATAAAAAAAGGTTGGTTTAATAAAACAGTCGGCTTATATACCTGTGGCCCCACGGTTTACAATTATGCGCATATTGGCAATTTGCGGACTTATGTTTTTGAAGACATTTTAAAACGAGTTTTGAAGTACAATAAATATAAAGTAAAACATGTAATGAATATTACAGATGTAGGCCATCTTACTTCGGATGCTGATGAAGGCGAAGATAAACTAGAAAAGGGTGCCAAACGAGAAAACAAGACCGTTTGGGAAATTGCTGACTTTTATACTAAAAAATTTCAAGAAAATGTTCAGGATTTAAATATTTTACCACCAGACATTTGGTGCAAAGCCACTGATCACATTCCAGAACAAATAAAACTTGTACAGACCCTGACTGACAAAGGCTATACTTATGAAACTAGTGATGGTATATATTTTGACACGACTAAAGTATCTGACTATGGCAAACTAGCCAATCTTCAAAATCAAGAATTAAAAGCTGGCGCCAGAATTGAAATGGGTGAAAAGAAAAATCCCCATGATTTCGCACTTTGGAAGTTCTCTCCTACTAATGAAAAAAGACAAATGGAATGGGATGCTTTCGGTCGTAAAGGTTTTCCTGGCTGGCACATTGAGTGCAGTGCCATGAGTATGAAGTATTTGGGCGAGCAATTTGATATTCATTGTGGTGGTATTGATCATGTTTCTATTCATCATACCAATGAAATTGCTCAATCTGAAGCGGTGACAGGTAAAAAACCTTGGGTAAAATATTGGTTGCATGGCGAATTTTTAAACATGGGCAATGATAAAATGGCCAAATCTGGTAATAATTTCGTCACTTTAGACACTCTCAAAGAAAAAGGTATCTCGCCACTCGCCTATCGTTATTTATTGCTGCAGACACATTATAGAAAACAATTGAGTTTTAGTTGGGAGGCACTACAAGCTGCGGAAAACGGGTTAAAGCGATTATATGATGAAACAGCGAGGTTAAAAGATTTAAAGATTAAAAGATTAAAAGATTTAAAGATTAGTGAACGATTTGAGGCAGCGGTAGACGACGATTTAAATACACCCCAAGCGTTGGCATTAGTTTGGGAAGGAATTAACAACAATATAATTGACTATAAAACATTGTTAAAATTTGACCAGATACTAGGATTAAACCTAAATAATGCAACAGAACAACAGAACAACAGAACAACAATAATACCAGACGAAGTACAGAGACTTTTAGACGAACGTGCTGAAGCCAGAAAAAATAAAAACTGGGCAGAATCTGATAGATTGCGTGATGAGATTGCAAAACTTGGGTTTAATGTGGAAGATACGAGTGAAGGACAAAAAATCACAAGACACAGATCATAAATCACATACCAAATGTCCAACCTCTTTTACATCCAACTTTTAACCTCATTTCTTGTGGGTGGTATAGTTATCGCTCTTTTAAGTTTTCTGGTTGAACGTGCTGACAAAAAAATCGCTGGCATTATTTTATCTCTTCCTTCAACCGCAGTTATAAGTTACATTTTTATTGCCTGGACCATTAGTCCCGAGGCTGTCGGCGCCATTGCTCCAGCATCACTCGCCACTTGTGGTTCAACTATAATTTTTACCACTGTTTATATTTATTTGGCAAAAATAAAATTATCAAAAATAAAATCTATTTGTCTTAGTTTAATTGGCGCTTTATTAGTTTGGTTTTTGCTATCAGTTCCCCTGGCAGTATACAAATTGGATAATATTATAATTGGTTTTCTTCTTTATTTTATTACCATCTGTATTGCCTACTACTTTCTTACTATAAAAAATCAAGAACAAAAATCTTCTGACCTACTCACATATACTACTAGCCAAAAAATCGGTCGAGCCATAATTGCTGGTTTAATTATTTCTTTGTCTGTTTTTTTATCAAAAATAATAAACCCTTTTTGGGGAGGAATATTTAGTGGTTTCCCGGCAGCCTTTTCTTCTACCTTTCTTATTTTACATTGGTATTATGGTTCTCATATGCTTTTTAAAGTAGCCAAAACCATGCCAATTGGTTCTCTTGTTTATATTCCATTTATTATTGCTAGTCACTGGACATATCCAGCTTTTGGTATTTTTGGTGGAACAATTTTTGCCTACTTTTTTGCTCTAGTTGCTTTTTTTGCTTTAATAAAATTACAAAATAAAAAGCACCTATCATAGGTGTTTAATCTTAGAACACATCCAGGGCTCGTTCGAAGCTGGCGTTTGCCATACCTCCGAACGAGCCCACCTCCTTCTCACGATGTCCTCCCTACGCCGTGATCAACCTGTTGGCGACCGAGCCACCCCGGTGCTCGCGAACGAACTTCCTCAACCTCCGGCGCAGGCCCTTGGGCGCATCGCCGAAGTGGTTGTGGAACATCAACACTACGTTGATGCCCGCCCACACGTGAACACCCGGTCGCACCTGGTTTGTGACCAGATTCCCAAACACCTCAAGCTTCTTTTCCATGTTGTGATACTCCGTCCAAAAAATCGTTGGACACAAGCTTACCTAATTTTGACCTTTTTGTCAATGGTAGTTATATTAAAGCAATAAATAGCCCTTTTTTATGTTTTTTGTTATAATGTCTATAGCCAAACTAAAAACATATGAATAATCCACAAAACTTTCTCTGTCCAGAATGCAGACAAAAACAACTTACAATTGAATTATCTCATGACATTGAACCAGATGAATATAATGATGAAGCTAAATTACAAACCATAATTTGCAAAAATTGTAATTTTCAAGGAATTGCTCTGTATCAAGAATCTCATCGGGGAAATCTGGATGAGACTAATTTTACTCACACCGGCTATTCAGTTTCCGAAGAATTATATAAACAAGCTAAAACTGACATACAAAATAAGCAAATAAAAAATATTGAAAACTATATTAGTAATTCCCTAGGTAAATTTAAAATGGAACTTGTGGATAACTAAATTTGACCCTTTTAAATAAGACTGCTAAAATCTAATTACAATTTAAATTATCTGTGGAAGTGAGGTTTGATTCCTCCGCTGTGCCGCAACGGTAATCCTCCTACGCCCTTTGGGCTTCGGAAGGACAAGTTCTCTAATTTAGAGAGCCTGCCCAACGAAGCTTTAGCGCAGGTGGGAGCCCGATCTTCAGATAAACCCGCCTTTGCTTTTCAAGCTTCGGCGAGGCAAGCCCGAGCAGGAAATCTTGTTGATTTTTTATCAACACGCTATCTCAATTTCTGCTCAGACAGAAATTTTTTTATTTTTGTTAATTATGGTCATTGTGATAATTTGTGTTCTGTTAAAATTAAATAGCACACAAATATCCAAAATTAACCAAATCTACCTAAATTTATTTTATGAAAGACTTTTTTAAAAAACACAAATGGCAACTGACGATTTTAATATTATTAATTATTGTTGCTGGAGTGAGTGGATATTACAACTTCCATGCACCAATCACCAATACCCAAACTCTAATAGAACAGAATACAAATGGAACAGAAGTAAAAGATGACTCAAATATTACAAGTTACAAGTTACAAGTTACAAGTACTGCAAGCGCCAAAGATTCAACATCATCAACATTCATCATTAATATTACAAACACAACAATCACACCACCAATAACTGTAACAAATACGCCCGTCATCCCCCACCCCGAACCAGAATTCCAAAATCCAATTACTTTTACACTAGGCAACGAAGAATATTTACTTGAATACCGAGAAAATCAAAGTGTCTATGAATTTATGCAAGCGCTCTCGGCTGATTCCAAAAAACCTTTTATTTTTGAAACAAAAAATTTCCCCGGTTTAGGATATTTTGTAGAAAGTATAAATGGTATTAAAAATGATAAACAAACTGGTAAATATTGGATTTATTATATAAACAATGAACCTGCTTCAACTGGAATTTTAAATTATATTATTCAACCAGGCGATAAAATTGAATGGAAATACGAATCCACTAATTTTTAACCTGCCTGCGCAGGCAGGCACTAATCAACACCAATCTATGAACAAAATACTTTTTGGAATATTAATAATAATTTTTGGAATTTTATTTTTTTCTCCTGTACAAGCTGAGGAAACTCCCACTACGACAGAGGATAATATCCAAATTCCAGATGACAATAATAATACCAATACGTCAACGGAAGACAACACTGAACCAATAAATGATGAAACAACACCTACTTCTACTGAAGAAATTCCCGATGATATAGAAACTCCTACCACAACTATTGAAACACCTACTTCTACCATTGACACTCCAACTTCTACGGAAGAAAATTCTGATGATAGTAATGAACAAAGTAATAACACCAATACCAGCACAGCACAAATTTTAATTACTCAGTCACAAATAAATGAGGCTATAAATAAAATCCTGTCTTATTTAAAATCACAGCAAGATGAGACTGGAAAAATTATTGATGGCACTATTACTGACTGGTCTATAATTTCTTTTGGCGCCAATAATGAATATGCTGACGAAATAAAATCTAGTGATGAATCCCAAACGCTTTTGGATTATGAAAAAAAATACAATCTAGACGATCCAAGCGACATGAATTCTTGTGCGACTTATCCGCGCCATATATTAGCTCTGCTCTCCGCTGGAGTAAATATTGATGATCCAGCCATTCAAGGTCTAAAAGATAAGATGACTACCATATGTTATCAGAATAATTCCTATGGTCTATATGGAATAAATGATGATGTTTTTGGACTAATTGCTTTATTAGCTGTTAATACAAATTCAGATGAACCAATTATCCAAGATATTATTTCTACAATTGAAGATTGGCAACTATCAAACGGTGCTTTTTCTTGGCCAGACTGGTTTGACCCCACTCAAAAAACTGCTGGTGATGATATTACTGGTGCTAGTATAAATGCTTTAAAATATGCCCAAACAAGTGGGGCAGATATAGATGAACAAATATTTACTAATGCAAAAAATTATCTAAAAACTACTCAACAAACTGATGGTGGTTGGGGTTATGGTAGCTCTGATATAATGACCACTAGCTGGGTTTTGATGGGTATAAACAGTTTAAATGAAAGCCAAAATGAATGGTTTAGTAAAGCTGGAACTAACCCCTGGTATCCACTAATAAATCAATTAAATGATGATGGTTTTTACGAATCAGCTTGGGTCCCAGGTACAGTTGATTGGTTTGCTATGAAGCATATTGTGCCAGCTCTAGCGGGAAAATCTTGGCCAATTATTTTACCTGCCAAAATAGAAAATTTTTCTGAAAATGCCACTTTTACTTATGGTAGACATAGCCACAGTGAAATATTACCAGAAACACCAACTACTACACCCACTTCTACTCTTGATATAGTTACCACAACTTTGGATATTAGTACGACAACACTAGATATTAACACAACGACATTGGATGTTGCTACTACCACATTAGAACTGACAACGACGACTGAAAATATTACAACGACAACAGAAAAAGATAATGATATAGTAGATAAAACAGAAATTGGACAGAAATTGAACCTGCCTGCGCAGGCGGGCAGAAATTTAACAAATAACAAGACAACAACTCAAAACAAATATCAAAACCTAGAACCTGTAAACTACAATCTAACATCAACACCTATAACAACCAATGACACAATATCACCATCAACAGCAACAACATCAATTCCCTACCCAAACACTGCCAAAGGCGTCTTTGCAACAGCTACAGCCATGGCTTCTGGATTAGGTTTATACCTTGGTTGGAAATTTTTACAAACTCTGCTATAATGAACATTGATTCCACTGATTTAGGTGGATTTCACTGATTAATCAAATATGAAACAAATAATATTTTTCTTATTTCTAGGAACCATTATTTTAACTGGGTGCAGTGTATCATCCAGTACAAACCCCAGTCTTTCATCCGCGCCGGTTGATTACAAAATGGAAATTATAAAGTCTGAGACAAACAGAAACACTCCAGAATTTAAAGCTAAGCAAAACAGTACAGGCAAAGAATTACTTGCTCAGTCTGGAGTTAATTATGAAATGTCTGGCGAAGAAATCACGGCTCTTGATAAGGTAATTAGTACTCTTTCAAAAAATTGGAACCTGTATGTAAATGATACAAAAATTGATTTTAACACACCAATTAATTCACAAGGTAAAATTGAATGGAAATACGAAGTAAGAAAATAACAAAATTAACTTAATTACTAGTTCACCTAATAAAATTTTAAATTAAAAATTTGACATTAGACATTCTATTAGAAATTAGATTAATTAGAAATTAGAAATTTTTAAATTATGTTAAAAAATATTACCAAAATCATTACCCCAATTTTACTAATTATATTAGGTGTTGCCACCAGGTTCCTCCCTCATCCAGCCAATTTCGCCCCAATTGGTGCCATTGCCTTGTTTGGTGCCTTATATTTGCCCAAAAAATACGCTTTAATAATTCCTCTGCTCGCCATGTTTATTTCTGATATTTTTATTGGTTTTTATTCCTGGCAAATAATGGTAGCGGTCTATGGCAGCTTTATTTTAGCCGGCATACTTGGATTAACAATTCGCAAAAACATCAAATTCGCCTCCGTACTCTCCATTACTCTCCTTTCCTCCGTGTTATTCTTTATTATCACCAACTTCGCTGTCTGGGCTTTTGGCACTATGTATATTCACAACTTCACTGGTTTAATGCAAAGTTATATTATGGCTATTCCTTTCTTTAAAAATAGTTTGTTAGGTGATTTATTTTATGTTGGGGTGTTAGTGGGTGGATATGAAGCAATTTTATTCCGAAGGAGTCGAGCGACTGAGGAATCCCTTTTGAAAACACAGATTTAAAATTATAAAATTGAAAGATTAAAAAATCCCCCGACGTAACGTCGGGGGATTTTTTGTCTTTGAATTATTGACATAATAATAATATGATATGTTAATTTTGGACTCAAAAACAGCCCTAAACTGGGCAAGGAGAACCGATGGTTGACGTGTTCACGATCGAAAATAGGATGATGACCTTTCATCTACCCGTCGTCCCTTTAGAGACCTTAACAGGTCTCGCGACACGTATCGCGTTATTCGTGATCGCGGGAGACAAAACCTCGAGGGTGGTCGTTCGCTTCGACCAGGCTGCCAACTTCGCGGTGATCGAAGAAGGCGGCGATACACTCCCTCATAGATTCGTGAGCTGGCTAGAAATAGCTGGCCGGCAAATCTACGAGGCGAACCAGCGGCGTTGACAATGGCAAAGCGAAATGAACTGCCCCGCAGGATCCGGGGCAGGAAGTCGGTGGTGTTTAGATAAAAACACCCCAACCATAGTTTGTTTCACATTACTGGGAAATAAACTAAGGAGATGGGGTGTTTTTGTTTTTATAAAAACCACCCGCAGATGATTTTTTCCGTATTTCCTTTTATTCCGTACTTCCGTGTTCTACTTCGCCGCGACTCGAATAAACTCTCTAAACAATGGCTGTGGCCTCATCGGACGGGATTTAAACTCGGGATGAAATTGTACACCAACAAAAAATGGATGATTACTCAATTCAACAATTTCTACCAAATCTGATTCTGGATTAACTCCCACAACTTTTAAACCAGCTTTATCACAAGCTTCACGATAATCATTATTAAACTCATAGCGATGGCGATGGCGTTCTGACACTTTATCCACCCCATAAGCTTTTTGCGTCTTACTCCCCTTTTTGAGGATACAATCATAAGCCCCAAGGCGCATAGTACCACCATAGCGGTTCTTACGCACGTTATCAGCCTGTTTAGGATTGATATGAATCACGGGGTTCTTAGTTTCAGCATTCACTTCAACAGTATGAGCATCTTTTTTACCTAGAACATTACGGACAAATTCAATACTTGCCAACTGCATTCCATAACACAAACCAAAATATGGCACTTTATTAACTCTAGCGAAATTAATGGCTGAAATAATCCCCTCTACTCCGCGTGTTCCAAATCCACCTGGGACTAAAATGCCATCATATTTTTTTAGATCTTTTATCTTACTTTTATTCTTCTCGAATTCTTCACTGTCTACCCAATCTAAAACTGGCTTTACACCATTCCACCAACAAGCATGTTTAATTGATTCAATTACTGAAATATATGAATCAGCCAAAGTAAAATTACCAGTACCAAAATATTTTCCCACGACCGCAATTTTTACTTCTTTTTTGCCATCAGCAATTTTTTTATTCAAATTTTTCCAAGCCGTTAGATTGCTTGGTCTAGATTTTAAAGCTAAAACTTTTAAAATTTTGTTACCAATATCTTCTTTATCTAGAAGTAAGGGAATTTCATAAATCGATGGTACGTCTGGAGCCGAGATACAATGATCCGCTGGTACATTACAAAATATTGCCAACTTTTCTCGTCTGGGTTTATCCAAAGCTTCTTTACCACGAGCAATAATAAAATCAGCATTAATACCGGCGCTATTCAAAGACCGTGATGCATGTTGAGTTGGCTTGGTTTTCATTTCACCAAGGTGTGATGGAATTGGTAAATAACTTACAAGAACAAAAGCCACACCAGTTGGATCTTTTAATTTCATCATTCTCGCGGCTTCCAAAAATAACAAATTTTGATATTCACCCAATGTACCACCGACTTCAATAATTGTAATATCTGCATCATGCTTTTCACTCGCATCTTTAATTCTGCGGATTACTTCTTCGGGAATATGAGGAACGACTTCCACGCATTTGCCCTTATATTTCATGGTGCGTTCATTTTCAATCACCGTCAAATACACTCGACCAGTGGTCATGTAATTTTCTGAGTTCAAATCTTCATCCAAAAATCTTTCATAATTACCCATGTCTTGATCAGTTTCATCACCATCATCAGTTACAAACACTTCACCATGTTCAGTTGGATTCATAGTTCCGGCGTCAACGTTGATATAGGGGTCAATCTTTAATGATGTCACTCGCAAACCCTTGGCTTTCATAATCGCACCAATTGATGCAGAAGAAACGCCCTTACCAACACCAGACAAAACTCCTCCTACGATGAAGATGTATTTTCTCAACTTTTTTTTATTTGACATAATTATTTGATGTTAATTATATAATACTAATATACAAATTTATACTAATGCAACTAATATCTACTAATTTTTTCTTTCGTGTTTTTCTTAAAAAACTTGTCAATCAATATAACTCTTTTAGGTTGTAAATATTCTGAACGAAAATTTATTAAAATACCTAATTTAATATTTAAGGCCTGCAAATATCTCTGCACTTGATAATAATCATCTTTTGTTATAATACGAACTGTCTTTAACTCTAAAATTATTTTTCCTTCTACAACAAAATCAACTATATTACCTGTATCACCAACTCTGACTTCCTGTTTATACTGAATTCCCAATTCTTTAAAAATTTTCTCCAACAAATCTCCATATTGTTTTTCTCTGCCATACCTGCCTATCTCATTATGAGTTTTAAATAATGCTCCATTAATTTTATAAGAAAGTTCAGGATAAATTAAATGGGTGTTATTATTTTGCATATCCCCCTTTTAATAAATATTAGTTGGAATTAGTTGCATTAGTACGTATTCGTTGATTAGTATCACGCCAACTTAACGCCGATAATTATACCATACTTAAACTAAAAACAAAACCCGCCTATAATACGGCGGGGGGGGTTTTTTTTTT
>DOMK01000004.1:9463-53518 GCA_003510435.1 Candidatus Magasanikiibacteriota bacterium | reverse complement strand
TTTTAAAAAAAAAAAAAAACCCCGCCTATAATACGGCGGGTGGATTTACTTTTCACTGACAATAACACTCACTTCGGCTTCTAGCCCTTGCGGAAATTTTACCAGGACTCTATGTTCACCAATTTCTTTTATAGATTTTTCTATTTCTATTTGATCAGCTGTCACTGTCACGCCTGACTGTTTTTTTATTTCTTCGGCCAATTTTTTTGCATTTACAGTCTGATACAGTGTACCGGCGTCACTAGCTTTTTCTTGTATAAGTAATTCACTACCATCTAGTCTAGCGGCATATTTTTGTGATTGTTTCAATTCATTACTATTTTTCTTTATTTCTTTTTCTTGTCTTTCAGTCTCCTGTTTCAAAACTGCTTGCGTCACCTGTCTAGCCAATTTTTGTCTAAATAAAAAATTTTGGGCATAGCCATCGGCCACTTCTTTGATTTCTCCCCTTTTACCTGTACCAGGGACATCTTTTAAAAATAGGACTTTCATATATACATATATTATCAGACCCTTGATTTTTGTGCAAGATGTGGTAAAATAGGCTAAAATAAGGGAGTTGGGAATTGGGAGTGAGAAGCGAGAAAATTTTATCCCGCATCTAGACCTAATTCCTTATTCCTTTTTGCTTAATAAATATGACAGAATCAGAAAAAAAATCATTCAAAAGTGGGTTTGTTGTTCTCGTCGGTCGGTCTAATGTGGGAAAATCAACTCTTTTAAATACCTTGGTTGGAACAAAAATTGCTGCCACATCTTTTCGTGCCCAAATGACAAGAAACGAAATTCATGGGGTAATGAATATGCCAGGTACAGATCTGCATCCTGGCGGACAGGCAATTTTTATTGATACACCTGGTGTTTTTAAAGACAAAAAAAATCCTTTGACTGCCAAACTTACCAATAAAGTAAAAACAATCTTGGAACAAGAAATTGATGTGGTTATTTATGTAGTGGATCCAAGCCGAGAAGTTGGTGACGAAGAACGGGCTTCATTTGGTATGATTCGACATTTAAATATTCCAAAAATTTTGGTTATAAACAAAAGTGATTTGCCAAAAAATGAAAAAGAACACTTACCAGAATATGAATCCTGGGCCAAAGATTTTGATGCTTGTTTTCAATTGTCAGCTATCAATGCCAGCCATATTCAACCTTTGCGAGAAAAAGTAATCGAATTATTACCCGAAGGTGAACAACTCTATACTGATGGTCAATTAACTAATATTGATAACTACTTTTGGATGGCAGAAATTATTCGAGAAAAAATATTTTCTGTTTTTGAAAAAGAAGTCCCTTATTCAATGGCAGTTGAAGTAGACAATGTAGAAGACAAGCCTGATGTTATGGTAATTTCTGCTAGAATTTTAACCAATGAGGAACGTTACAAAAAAATTATTATTGGCCGAGGTGGTTTGAAAATAAAAGAAATTGGTAAAATGGCTCGTAGAGAATTGGAACAAGCTATAAATAAAAAAATCTACCTCGAATTAGAAGTAGAAGTTGATCCACATTGGGTTGAAAGAATATAGTTATAAATTTACAAATAACAAAAACTAAATTCCAAATAAAGCTCAAATTATAAATAAAAATTTGGGTTTTATTTTTTTATCCACAATACTTTATAAATCTCATTACTTATGTTCACTAAACCGTTAAGAAAAATAAATAAAAATAATACATTCAACATATGTAGTCCAGCATCAAATTTGTTAAAATCTTCTAGTTTATAATTTTCTGTTCCTTCATAGGTCACAGCCTTTTCTTTGAATGAAATTGGCCAGCCAGCAACCTGAACCATAGCAAAATCTACACATTGCATTTCACATCTTTCTTCCAATTGACTTCCTTTGATTGATGTACTTACAAAAGATAAACCAAAGGACAAAACAATCAAGATAATTTGAAGAATAATTTTTTTCATTTTTCACTAGTTTAAGAATTAAAAAAACTTCTTACTACTAACATATCTTTTTTAATCTTTGTCTGCAACTCTTCAAAACTATCAAATCTTTCCATTTCACTCACTTTCTGAATTGGCTCAACTTCAATAAAACTACCATAAAAATCTTCACCCACATAATCCAAAAAGTGAACTTCAACTTTCCAGTTTTTTTCTTGAATTGCTAGGGCTCCCTGGTATTCTTTTTTATTTAGAGTCACTTTAGCTGCATAGACACCAGAATTAAATTTACATTTTTTTTTCTCAATATCAAGATTAGCAGTTGGAAAACCAAGCTTTTTACCAATACCATCACCATGAATTACAATACCTTTTAACATATAAACAAAGCTTACGAGGCTTACACAGGCTTACGAGGCTTACACAGGCTTTGTTAGCCTTATCAGCCCTGCCTGTCGGCAGGCAGATTTGTAAGCATTGTGAGCCTTTATGTTTTTAAAAGTTCCATCGCCTTCTCCAAGCCCTTATCAGTATATTTTATTTCTCCAGTTTTTTCATCTTTACCAACATTAGTAAACATTTCTTCCAAAACCACATCGGGCATAATACCATCTTTATCAATTTGTCGGCCTTTTGGTGTAAACCACTTAGCCACAGTTATTTTTATGGCTGAGCCATCTGGCAAAGCTTGAAAATCCTGCACAGAACCTTTACCAAAAGTTTTTTTACCAACGATTGTAGCCAAACCATAATCTTGCAAAGCCCCAGCCAAAATTTCTGAACCAGACGCTGTACCTTCATCTACCAGAACAATTGTTTTAATACCTGCTAACCGATGTTTTCCTTCAGTGGGATATTTATTTTCTTCTTGATTATTAAATTTTTCACTAACAACTGCTCCCTCTTTTATCCATTCACTAGTAATAGCTACCGCGCTGTCTAAATAACCACCTGGATTACTCCGCATATCCAAAACCAAACCTTTGGGAGACTGGGTAGTAAATTCTTTAACTGCTTTATCAAACTCTTGCCAAGTATCTTGATTAAAAAATGAAATTCTCAAATAAACAATATTATTCTCTTTCATACTCCAATCCACTGAAGGAACAGTAATAACATTACGCATAATATTAATATCTTCGAAAGTTTCAACCCCAACATGCAAAATAGTTAATTTGACTGAGGTGTCTTTTGGGCCACGAATCTTTTTTACGGCCTCATCCACACTCAAATTTATTGCTTCTTCACCATCAATCGCAAAAATCTTGTCACCTGGTTTTAGACCAGCCTTTTCTGCGGGAGAACCTTTTAAAGGTGCCACAACAATCAATTGTCCATCACGCAAACCAATTTCTGCACCAATCCCTTCAAATTCTCCGGACAAATCTTTGGCAAACTCTTCAGCTTCTTTTGGTGGAAAATAAACTGAATAAGGATCATTTAATCCAGAGACCAAACCTTTGATAGCTCCATAATACAAATCTTTTTCACTAATTGGCTGATTAACATACTTTTCTTTGAGTAAATCCCAAATATTCCAAAATTGAGAAAAGTCAGCTTCTCCAGAATGGCTTTTGGAATATAGATTTAAAACTTTGCCGATTTCTACTTGACCAGTATCATCTACGACCTGTTCTTTTATTTTCCATGTCCGGCCAATAAATAAGCCAAAAGCCAACACTAAAATATATGATGTAATACCCAGATACAGACCAAACCTAGATTTTTGATTATTCATAAAATAATAAAAGCTATAAGCCTTAAGAGGTAAGCTATAAATTATTCAAACACCACTTAAAGCTTACAGCTTATAACTTATAGCTGTAATATTATACATTTTTCTCAATTTAAATTCAAATTTACTTTTTATCAGTAAATACTTCATCATTTGGTTTAGTATAAGTACTATCAAACTCATAGCCAGCATAGACAGACAATAACAAGAGCCAAGCATAACCAACATACAAAGTCCAAGCACTATAATACACTGCATATGACTTAACAAACAAAGGTATAGTAAAAACCATATCCAAAACCGTACCAATTACTAATGCAAAAATACCAAGAAAAAAACCTTTTTTAGTGGTTGGTGTGTCAGTTTTGAAATAAGCTTTGGCCCAAAGCAAAACAATTGGAATTTCCAAAATCCACCAAATTATATTGACTGTTAAACTTTTACCCACTAGCCATGGTAAGAACATTATGATGGACAACACCACAAAAGCGATGACCCAAAATAATATTGCATAGCCAATCATTCTTTTTATATTCATAGTCTATATTTTAAAAATAAATTATTTTCCAAAAATGGTATTGGGAATTAGGAGTAAGATGCGAGAATTTATTATTCACGCTTCCAGCCCCAACTCCTAATTCCCTATTTTTTCAAAGTAGTAATAGGTCTTGATTGTGTAATATAAAACTTTCCTTCGGCAAATGCCCACTCAATATCGCAGGGAAATCCATAATGATCTTCAATTTTTTTACAAAGTTCAGCTAATTCAATAATTTGTTTTCCACTTAATTTTTGCTTTTCACCTTCATCACCTAATTCTAACCACTCATTAGAAACATCATCATCTTCACCATTTTTTAATTTTTTAATCTTTAAATCTTTAAATCTTTTAATTAGCTTACGCGTCTGAACTCCCACATTAATATCCATTATACTCATATCGTTCTTACTAACAACATACGAATCCGGAGTAATTTGTCCCGACACAATCGCCTCACCAAGACCATACCCCGCTTCAATAATCATTTGATTATAATCCTCGGTCACAGGGTGAACAGTAAAAGCAATCCCAGATATTTCTGATTGAATCATTTTTTGTACAACCACAGCGACTGATACATAATGATCAATTAATTTTTGTTCATGACGATAAAATATTGCTCGAGGCGTAAAAAGTGATGACCAACAATTCTTTACCTTTTCAATTACATTTTCGCGTGTGGTATTTAAATATGTTTCCAATTCCCCTGCCCAACTCGCTACTGCTCCATCTTCAGCTGTCGCACTAGAACGCACAGCTACATATTCTGCATCAAGCTCGTCAAAAGATTGCAAAATCTCATCAGTTAAATCCTTTGGCATCTCATGGTCATGAATCACATCTCTAATAATTGCACTCGCTCTATCAATAGAATTTGTGTCCTCGATATTGACTTCATCTAGTCTAGCTTTTATTTCTACATTCAAATTTGTTTCTTCTAAGAATCTATCAAACGCACTCGCTAAAACCACAAAACCTGATGGCACCGAATTATAGGCCTGCCCGCCGAAGAGGCGGGTCATTTCACCCAGAGACGCACCTTTGCCCCCGGCCTGATTAACATTGTTTTTATTTATATTTTTGAAAAATTTTATATGCATAAAACAAACTATTGTGTATAATATACCTAATATGATATATTATATATAATTATTAAATTAATGTAAATATGAATGAATTTATATCAAGAATTGAACAAAAAACAAAGGCAGATGATGCTCGTGAAAATAAAGAACGTGGCAAAAACACTCATGTTAAAGTTATGCTAGTTAGACATGAAGAAAGAGAAGGTAAAACTGACATTGTTGGTGAAGAAGGTAAAAAAAGAATTGAGTCTAAAGCTGAAAGAAAAATTGATCAACTAAGAAATGTTCCTCCTGGAGAAGAAATTAAACAATATATTTTAATAAAGGGTGGTAAAGATACTAAAAGAGCTAGACATTCTGCTCAAATATGGGCAGAAGCATTGGCCAAAGAAGATGCGTCACAATATTCAGATACTGACCAAAAGAGACAAATTGAGGTTATAAATAAATCTGGAGGTAAATATACCCCGGATTTAAATGAATTTGGCATATATGGCACTACAGATTTAGACGAAATTGCTAAAGGAAAAAAAGTCGGCAATTTAGTTAGAGAAAGATGGCTAGTGGAAAATCCAGGTGGTGATATAACTAAAGTTCCCTATGATTATGTAGTACAAGGTCTTTTGGAAACACCGGAACAAATATTTGAAGAAAATGGCATAGAAAAACCAACAACCGTGGCATCCAGAATAGCCCATTCAGTAAATTCTGGTATTAATATTTCAAGAAATATTTATCCTGAATTAGATATGGTGGTTGCAAATTTTTCTCATTCTCCTGGTATTGAAATTTTTCTCCACCGGGTAGGCATTTTTAACAAAATAGAAGAAATTGGTGGGGCTATAAATTACGGTGAAGAAATTGAAATTGATATTAGAAGAGATGAAAAAGGACAACTAGTTGAACCAATGAATGTTAATTTTCCCGAGCGAGGTAAAACATTCACAATTGATATGGAAAAATTTAAAAAATTAATTGAAGACTATAAGCCTAAACAAAATTAATTTTTCCATTATTGGCATCTAATTCTATTTTATCACCATTTTTCAAAACTTTTGTTGCTATCCTTGTACCAACCACACAAGGAATTTTTAATTCTCTGGAAATTATAGAAGCATGACAGGTCAATCCCCCTTCATCTGTAATTATGCCAATCACATTGTTTAGATATGAGACAAAACTTACAGCCGTCATAGGGGTAACTAAGATTGTATTTTTTGATAAATTTTTTAAATCATTAACTGTATAGGCGATTCTCACCACTCCCCTAACCTTACCTAAAAATGACGCTCGCCCAAGAATAATTTCTTTCTCATTATTTTTATTTACTAAATTATTTGAAATTTCAATCGCTTGTTTACCAATATAAAAATTAACTTTTCCATTTATAGACATTAATACATTAAACTGACAACGCTTTTTCAAATCAGAAACAGAAATTATCGTGTCCCCTTTTTTCAAACTATCACATATTTCTTGGCAATTCATATACAAAATCAATCCTTCTGGTATGGCCAATTCTAATGATAATTTTCTTTTAATTTTTTTAATTAACCGAGTAATTTCATAATTAGAAAATTCTCCCCAAACATATTTTGTTTGGGCACAATCATCCAAAACCTCTTGTTTAAAAATCTTGTCTCCACCAGATAAATCTACTAAAGAAGGAAATCTATAAACACCATAAGCATCTCTCAAAATGGAGTAAAAATTTTGGACCACACTTATTAACTTTTTTTTATTATCACTATTTAAAATATCTTTTTCAATTAAAATAAAATCATGTTTGGCTTTTAATATTTTATTTTCTAATATTTTATTTGTCTTTTTTATAAAACTTGCCTTTTTATTGGAAATAAATTTCAAAAATGACTCGATATCACTTTCAGAATAATAAGAAGTAACTAAATCATTTTTTGAAATAAATAATTGATCCTTGTAGCCCCAACCAACGACCTTCTTCATGTCGTACAGATAAGCAGACAAAGCCAAATCAAGCATGAAATAAGGATAGCCATTTCTAGTAAATAATGAATGCCATTTAATTTGTTTTGATTTCATAATTTTATATCCAATCAAATGGTTGATTGATCATATCAGAAGCTGAAAGATCCAAATTAACTTTTTTGTCTATTGGAACATAGCTGTCATAAATTTCTAATAAAGCGGGACGCAACAAATCTTTGTAACTCATTTGTGACAAATTATTCAAATATTGATTATTTAACCCACCAGAACAAATTACATCCATGGCATATTGATTGACAATTTTATTTTCTTTATCACGAGCATAAGTCATTATCGCACCAGCAATCAATTTTTTTGTGTTAATTTTTAATAATCTTTCATATTCGGCTGTATCACCAATTTCTTGGACAACTTCAAGCCAGGCATTTTTCATATTAGTAAGATAATTGCAAGAACCATGTCCGACCAAAGGTTCTACTCCACACCAAAATAATATATAACTATATATCAAAAACATATCTGCCACAATATTTCCTTTATTCATTTCTTCAATCAAAGAATTTTTTTGCAAAGGTATTTTTTTAACATTGTCAACTGTACACAAAAAATCACCTTGTAGCAATAATCTTACTGGCTCTAAATTTTCATTTTTAAACCAAAAAAAATGTGTACCTTTATTATTTTTTGTATCCCAACAACCAATTAAACCATCGAATTTAGCTAAAATTAATTTTTGAAAAACTTTATCAAAAATTACTCGACTAACAAAATTATCACTATTAATAATATCAGTAAAAATTTTTGTAAAAATTTTCTCTTCTGGAATATACAAAAGCTCTGGTATTTTTTCTCTAATATCTGATGAAAAAAGCAACTTCCACAAATGTTGATCAATCAGACTTACTTGATCACAAAAATTATCAGCTGATGAAAATTGTTCTTTTGTAATTCCATCTTCAATTTTGGATAAAAAAAACTGTTCTTCCTCATCAAATTCTCCCCATTTACCTAGTGCCTTTAATTTATCAACAAACTTAAAATCGTGAGTCTGCATAAAACAGGCTGCTTGATGTATCATCTTATTCGGAAACAATGAAATTTTTTTATCATGAAAAAGGATACCCTTTTTATTAAAAAAATTATTTGGCGGAACAATGGAACTAGTTAATACAACAATCGGATTGGGAGATTCCCCCTCACGACCTAACAAACGGTACATATTAGACACAATATTCGTAGCCATTAAAAGAGGATGATTTAAAATAGCATGATGATCAACAATATTTAAAGCTAAATTTTCTGGTAGAACTATATTTTTCTTAAATAGACGTTGAACTTCATCACCTAAAGCACGCCTAAAATATTTTTGTCTTTCTAAGTAAACTGGATCTGATTCAAATTGATATATTTTCTTTGAATAATCATAAATACTATCATTACAATCAAAAAACTCTGCTACCACTGGTGCGTATTTTCTTATAGATTCTTCTAATATTTTTAAACTTTCCTTTTTAGACATATTTATTTCCAAGTTGTCTATTACATCATTAAACAAAGCAAAAAAATCACAATTTATTACAAAAATTTTTCATTATTAAAAATAATTTATCCAGACTTTTTATATCAACCCATTCCCCTTGACTATGCATATTTCCCCCACAAACACCCAAAACTGCGCTACTAATACCCTTGATAGCAAAAAATCGTGCATCTGTACAAAAAGTTGCTTTGGTATACTTAGCGCGTGATTCAACTTTTTTAACTTCTTGGTATAACTGTTTAATCAAATGTTGATCTTTTGCTTTGGTATGAGGAGGATCTAAACGAACTATTTCCCAAATAGTATTAAAAAAACATTTTTTAAGTTTTTTGATTATCATTTGCGGATTATCTTTGGCAACATAACGAATGTCCATTGTAAATGATAATTGTGAAGGAATAGTGTTGAAGCTATCACCACATTGGACTGTACCAATGCTGTAAGTAGTTTGCCAGTGTTCTTTTTTAAGTGGCGGACAAATAGAATAAAACTTTTTCAAATCTGTTTGAAATAATTCTAATGCACTTTTGCCTAACCAAGGTCGTGAACCATGGGCGGCTTTGCCAGTAATTGTTCCTCTGAGCCAAATCATCCCCTTGGTTTCAATAACTAAATCTAAATCTGTTGGTTCTAGTGTAATCATTAATTGCGGTTTATAACCAATTTTTTGCATGTACTTGGACTGATCACCATACCACTCTTCATCTGTCACAAACATAAAACCAACATCCGGTTTATTTTTTTGTCTAGAAAAAAATTCAACCAAGGCAATCATTACAGCACAAGCGCCTTTCATATCCTGCACTCCACGACCAAAAAGTTTATTACCAACCTGTCGTGTTTTAAATTCATTGTCTTCGGCTGGAACCACATCCAAATGACCATTAATAAATAATTTTGGTTGTTTGTAATTTGGTTTAAAAGTTATAACCAATGCTGGTTTTCCATTCACCATCAGCTTTTTTATATAAACATTGGACAATTTTTTTAAACGATTCTCTGTCCAACTAATTATTTTAAATAATTCAGGCCTGTGTTCTTCATCATCAATACTTTTAAATTTTATAAATTCGCTAACTATTTTTAAGATTTTGTCTTTCATAAATTTAAATTATTTCAAATTTTTCTTATAATTCCACTATCTGCGTCGACCTCCACTATATCACCATCTTTAAAAATTTTAGTAGCAATTTTAGTACCCACAATACAGGGTTTATTCATTTCTCTAGCCACAATAGCCGCATGTGAAGTAATTCCACCTTCATCTGTCACAAAAGCCGCAGCTTTTTTCATAGCTGGCACATATTCTGGATGTGTAGTTACTGCTACTAATATATCGCCCTCGTTTACTTTAATACAATTAATTGAATGACGCACAATAACAACTTTCCCCGACACCATACCTTTGCAACCAATTAAACCCTTAACCACTTTATCATCAATTTTCTTCGCTGGAAATTCCCTATTTAATACCTTTTTAAAATCTTCACCAATATACAAATCAATTTTATCAGGAGTACTCAACAATACATAATTTGCTGGTATTCTCTTTTTAATATCTGAGATCGAGATTGGTTTACCATTTAACCATTCTCTAATTTCATCCGGAGTCAGATAGTTAACCTCTGTTAAACTTAATCCGAAGTTAGTAGCTAAAACTTTCATAATTTTTTTTCCAACATAACCGGCTTGGCGTCTCAGATCATCTCTATGGTCTTTATAAAATACTAACCAATGCATGACTTGACTTAACTCTTTTAATTCTTTATCATTAATCTCTTTTAAATAAGATTTAAATTTAGTTTTTCTTTGTTTAAAATCAAAAACTAATTCTTTCAATTGTTTATTCAAATGTACTTCAGAAAAATTCAATAATTCTTCAATCCTTTTTTCAAAATATTCTATATCATATTCATTATCTTTTATATCATAACATGGAATCCAAAGAAACTTTTTATAATATTTTTTTATTAACTTTTGTTTATCCTTAAGTTGCTGTTTAATTTTTATGGCTGTTTGCAAAGCGAATTTATTTTCTTCAGCTACAGTATTCATCTTTTCTGGAGACATTACTATGTTTGACCAATCAACCAACCTGTCCAGTTGATTATTATTTCTCAAATAATTTTCAAGCTGACTAGAGAAATTATCAGTAACAATAGATTCCAAAGTGAAATAAAAATAAATTCCCACTTGCCAGTTTAAATATTTTTTATACCAAAGATCAAATAGGCTAAGCATTTTTTTATTATTGTACTGCAAAAGCTGATTTGACTTAAACTTTTTATTAAAATCAATAAATTCATTCATCCAGCCAAAAATTTGTTTAGCATATTTTTCAAAAGTTATAAAATCTTCACAAGCAACATTATAATAACGACCCATCATATCATCCAACTCTACTTGATCATGAAAATAACCAATCAATTTTCCATCGGGTACAGTGATAGTATAATCAAAAACTTTACCAAAATGTTTTTTATAAAATGGTAACTTATTTGATTCTACATACACATAATATCTAAACAAACTAAAATCACGTGTATGAAATTTTACCCAATTTATTTTTTTCATAATTAGTTGTTAATTACTTTACCCCAAACTTCCCCCAAACTCTCAATCACATCCTCCGCATTATAAAAAGTGCCTTTTTCTTTGTAGAGTTTATCACCAGCCAAACCAGTTAGATAAGTACCAGCTAGAGCTGAAGTTAATAGATCATTTTTGGCGGATAAACCAACCACAGTGCCAGCCAAGACGTCACCAGTTCCACCCTTTGTCATCCCCACATTACCAGTTGTATTTTCCCACAGCTCTTTACCATCACTAATATAATCACTAGTACCTTTCAAAATTATTTTACACTGATAATACTTCGCCATTTTTAAAACATTGTCTGAGGTTGGTTCACATTGAAAAACATTCTCAAACTCACGCGAATGTGGTGTCACAATACAATTAGAATGTAACAAGAGTGGATCCACATGCCATAAAGCGGTTGCATCAACAATCACTTTTTTTTCTGGATATTTTTTTAATAATTTCTCAGTAATTTTTTTAGTTTCTTTATTTTCTTCCAAACCAGGACCAATTAAAACACTGTCAACTAGATCAACTGTACTCCAGAGTTCATCAGGAAAAACATTAATAAAAACTGCAATATCACTTTTCAACTGTTCAATCAATTTTTGGTTAGTCGGAGAATAAACATAAACCATGTCTACTATCCTAGAAGCGGTTTGTAAAGTCATAAGAAGAGCCCCGTGATACTTTTCTGACCCAGCAATAATCAAAACCCGGCCATTTTGTCCTTTATGGCTGTCTTTTTTTGGCTTAGTTAAGCCTTTTAAAATTTCTTGATTAACTTCTTGCATAACTATATTTTAGCTTATTTTAAGCATTTTTGTCAACCTGAAACACTTAAACAAAAAAACAGAGCAACACTTAAACACTTATTCTTTCATATCATTCTGATTAAAATATATTTGTGTTGTGCTGTTGTTCTGTTTGGGGGTTTAAATGTCTTTCCTAAAATCATCATCCCACAAATCATCAACTTTTTTAGTATCATCTACAACAGACGGTTGTTTTACAATTGGATTGTCTTCAAACTTAACCACCTGATCTGGTTTTATTTTTTGTGGTGGATTAATAACTGATTGAGATTCATCAAAATGTTTTTTTTCATCAACAAATTCTGTCTTATTATCTATGTGGTTACCAGGTATCTGTGAAATCTGTGGTTTTAAATCTGTGGACATCTGTGGTTTCCTTTTCTTCTTCCTTTTTTTATTTCTAGACGGCTGATTTGAACCATTATTATTCTGACCAAAATTATTTGGTTTATTTGCAAAATTATTATCTCTATTTATCTCCTTATCTCCATTTACCTTATTTTCATTAATTTTTTCCACACCATTTGTATTATTACCACTAGTCATACTTATTTTTGGCAATAAATCTTGCAATGAAATTACTTCGGTCGGTGTTTCATCTGGTTCAATTTTAGTTAAATTTTGTTTAAATTTTTGTTCGCCTTCACCAACACTTTTGTCAGTTTTTAAATCATTATTTTCTTTATTATCCAAATCACTATCTCCATTATCTTCATCACCACCCTCATCATCAGTCATTTCTCCCATACCACTCCAACGTAAAATCTTATCTTCGATAACTTCCCGGGCTTTGCCATAACGTTCCCGAGAAACCTTGATAACTTTTTCTGCACTACCAGTTGGATAACCAATTGGCGCCATGGTCATGGCGGAAAATGGTTGTGAAGCCACGCCATCAATCATTAATTTTAAAAATACTTGAAACTTGGGCAGATTAACTACATCCAAAGCCATAAAAGTGGGTTCAAATTCTTTTTCCAAAGCTTCAGCATCGGCTCCACCCACTCTAAAAGTGACAATAGTACCCACGTTACCAAAGACAGCATCAGCCACTATTTCGTCCAATTGAGCCACATATTGGTGTGCCATAATCAAACTCAAACGATATTTTCTGGCTTCAGACAAAATGTTAGCAAAAGATGGAGTCGCAAAATTTTGAAATTCATCCACATACAAAAAGAAATCTTGTCGTTCTGATTCTGGCACATCTACCCGCGCCATGGCTGCCAATTGAATCTCAGTAATAAGCATACCACCCAAGAGCCGACTATTATCCTCACCAATCCGACCCTTGGACAAATTCATAATCAGAATTTTTTTGTTATCCATTAATTCACGAATATTAATCGTGGATTTGACCTGAGCGACCATATTGCGGATCACAGACGCAGACAAAAACTGACCAATCTTGTTTTGGATAGGTGCCACTGCTTCCTGGGCATAACGTTCATTATAACTTGCAAATTCTGTTTGCCAAAACGCTTTTACCACTGGATCTCTTAATTTTGAAATTACTTTTCTTCTATAAGATTTGTCTGACAAAAGACGGTTGATCCCCAATAAAGTAGAACCGGGATAATCTAACAAGGCTAACAAAGTGTTGTTTAAGATATATTCCATTCTCGAACTCCACACATCAGGCCAAATCTTCTTAAAAATCGCCATCAGGCCAGCGGCGACCAAATGTTTTTGTTCTTCTGAATGAACCTCCAAAATATTAAAACCAATTGGGTTTTCCAAATCAGCTGGATTGAAATATACCACGTCATTAATCCGATTGGAGGGAATATAATTGATAATCTTTTCGGCAAAGTCGCCATGAGGGTCTACTACACCAACGCCATGGCCAGCATAAATATCATGAAGCACCATGTTTTCCATCATAGTCGTTTTTCCCATACCAGTCTTGCCGATCACATACATATGACGGCGACGGTCATCTACTTTGATCCCAAATTTACGCAGTTGTCCACGAAAATTTGTTTGACCAAAATAACAAATCGGTTCGGGGATTTGTTCTTCACCTTCTTTTCTTGTTAAAATCGCTTGAGGCATAAAAACATGAAACATGTATCATATAGCATGAAACATATATATTATAACAAAAAATTGATACGAAAACAATGTTTTACAAATTTCTAATTCCTAATTGATCTAATTTCTAATAAAATTTAAAATTCACAATAATAAAATTTCTGTTCTTTTCTGTTCAATTCTGTTGTCTCTGTTGTTAAATTTACAACAGAACAAACAGAAATAACGGAATAAAACAGAATTCTATTTTTTACCAAAGACTTCTGCCTGATAAATGCATACTTTTAAACTGCCAGTCCTCCACTCATCTTCTGGCAAGCCAGCTTTTTGACACAGAGAACTTAAAAATTCAGCCTTCACATTCTTCCCTTCCCAACCTTCCCAGACCTGGGGTAAATAGGTCGCACCCTGTCTCCCCTTTTCTATTATTACTCCGTCAACCAAGGGACGTAATTTATTTAATAAATCTTCTGGAGAATTATAAATTAATTTTTCTGGTTCAGTTAAAATAGAGATTTCTATTTTCAATTCACTTAATTCTTCTTGTCTAACTGGCACAAACCGATTATCTTCCAAACCAGCGGACAAAGCATTCTCAATAATATCTTTATAAATCTCTTGTGCTGGCTCTATATGACCAATGCACCCACGCAACTCGCCATTCTTAGTTAAAGTGACAAATGTTCCCCTCTTCTGCGTCAAGTCTGCGTCCACCAAACTCTCATCAATAAATAGAACGTCTCCAGTAGTAAAATAATGGTTTAAGCTCTTCCGAGCTAAAGCCAAAAGATGATTTTGTTGTTTTGATGTAAACATATTGTCTTTTTGCATAAATATTGGTAAAATATACTTAAATTATACCTTATTTATATTAAAAGATCTATTAATTACCTCTACTCCTTAAATAAATATGCTAGAAATTTTATTTGGACTAAAAACGCACGCAATCCTTGATGTCTGGACAATCGAACACTTACTAAGTGGCCTTTCGGTTGGATCTGCCGTTAAAAAAAAGAACCACAAGGTCTTTCAAAAAATATTAAATGTCGTTGAACACAATCATCATTCATGGTGGTTCGACATAAGTGGAGTTCTTTTTATTGCATACGCCTGGGAAACATTAGAACATTATCTTGAAACAGGACTCGCTGGTTCTCATGTAGAATATTGGTTCCAAGGAGTAGAATTTTGGCCAAACAGACTAATTACAGACCCACTCATGCTAGTTTTAGGATATATAATAGCAAAAAAATATTCATTTCTTATATGGCCTGCTAGATTTCTTTCTGTGGTTTGGTTGATTGTCCACATCTTTATTCTTCCCCACTCAATGTATCTACAAGAAATTTTGTTTAAATAATAAACCAACAATATAGATTAATTAATACTTTATTATTCAAAAAACACCTCTCACCGGTGTTTTTTTGCCTACCTGCGCAGGCAGGTTTAAATGTTTTTGTGTTGTTCTGTTTGAATGTTTTTTGAATCAGTGTAATCATTTATTAATCTGCGAAATCAATGTTAAGTGAACATCAACCACTCTGGTTTGAAAATAAGCAATAAACCTAAAATAAATATCAAGGCTCCACCAACTAGATTGGCATACTTAGCATACTTAGTCCCAATAACTTTTGATTTTAGTGTCATCATGGCCAAAACAAATACCACCATATCATCCAGCATGTAAAAAATAATATAACCAGCCATGTACAAATAACGCTCCCACATTGGCAGACCACTTAGAGCCAAAACTTGGGTATAGACAGCGGGAAAACCAGCACTACAAGCGAGTTCAACTAGATTGACCGAGAAACCCAAAATCAAAATCCCAATAATAGACCACCACAGACTTTTGCGATAAACAATATCTTTTATTTTCTCAAAAGTTTTCTTTGTTCCCTCTTGATTAGAAACCTTGCACACCACACCATCAGATTTTCTATTATCCCAATAATCTTTTAGATTTTTTCCACCCACTATCACCGCCACAATCCCAATCCCAATCCGTACAAACAAAATCATACCAATAAACATAAGGAATTGAAGCCAGGCAGCCATAAATACAAAATATACTAACCCAGACGCTACAATAAAGATTGAGCCCAAGAGCCACATCCGTTTCTTATCTTCCATACCAAGAAGCAAAGAGATTAGGAACAAAAGCACCCACATGGCGCAAGGATTAAAACCATCAAGCAAACCAATAACAACTGTCAAAATTGGCAAAGAAAAAGTTTTTGGATCAATTCTTCCCAAAACCGGCACTTGGATACAAGAGCTGTCGGACAAATCACAGGTTGGTGCGCTAGTTTCAATCGGGACAATCAAGCCCTTGCCCTGTAATTTGGCTTCTACAATAGCCAAAATCTGCTTACCAGTAGTTTTATCATTCAAATAGCCATTGACTACTTGCCCATCAATAAAAGCCATGGGTACACCTTTGGTATTTACTTTATAAAAATAACCATATTGCTCAAAGATTTTTTGATTCTCTTGTATACTCACTTCGTACATTTTCAAATCAATAAATTCGCCATACTTTGGCATGATTTCTTTATTAATAAACTTTATTTCATCTTTGCAATGCGGACAAGTTTCCAAATGAAACAAAACATATTCTATTTTTCCTGTTTGGGTAGTACTACTAGCAGTTTGGGCCAAAGAAAAATTTGGTACAAAAAAACCAATTGCTAAAATGATAATTAAAAAACTAAATAAAATTTTCTTCATAATAAACTTAGAGAATTTAGAAGACTTAACTAACTTGGTAAACTTAGTAAGTCATACCCATTATATATGATATAAAAAAATAAGTCAAAAACCCAGGTTCTGCCTGGGTTTTTTCTTATTTACTTCAACTCTATGGCTTTGGATACTCCTGATAATTCGTCAACACTTCGGTTGGAGTTAAAGCTGTCTTGTAAATCTTTACCTGATCCATTACGCCTTGGTAATAGATAGCTAAATCTTTACGTAGATTACCAATTGTCACTTCATAATTGTTAAGGCTAATTAAACCAGTTTGGACTTTTTCTGCGACTTTGATACCATTAACATAGAGTTTAATCAATTGTCCATCATAGGTCATGGCGACATGATTCCAATCATTCATTTTAACAGCATTGGTAGGAGAATTGACTGTAATTCTTTGACCAGTTTTGTTAGTAATGCCACCACGCAGAACTCCAGAATTGTAAAGATCTAATTCATAATTAGTACCTTTACTAACTATGGTTTGCATACCAGAGGTGTAGTTGCTATTTACTTCTGGTTTAATCCAAGCTTCTAGAGTAATTTGTTCGGTAATATCAGTATAGGCAGAATCAGGAGTCAGAAGCATATTTTTTAGACCGTCAAACTTGATGGCTGTACCATTGACACCAGTGAGACCAGCGAGTGGACAAGTGGAACTAACAGTACTACAGGTGGCTTTTTGATTGAATCCAGAAGTATCATTGAATATTGAACTCCCTTGAACTTCATTAAGAGGTAGGGTGATAACATTTTGAACTAATGGTAAAACCACAGCTGAGAGATTAATAACAAATGGATTTTCAGTTTCAATGTTGACATTGTGATGGATAGAAATTGAACAGGCTATACTAGTAGTATTGGTCGGATTATACTTTAAATTGAAGGTACTACTTGAACCTGGTTGGATGTTTAACATCTCTGGCGTATAAGCAACTGAACACAGTGAGCTATCACTAATTTCAAACGGTTGAATAATTAATTCGCTATTACCATCATTCACCAACTTCAAACTAACAGTTCCTTCTTGTCCAATTCTTAAACTGCCAAAATTGTAATTAGTCTCTGTATCAACATTGGCGCCACCTAAAACAACTTCCATCCTAGGTTGGGCTGAATTAATTCTGACTGGTCCAATATTTTCACTCGCTGTTATGTGACCAGCAGCATCATGCACTCGTACTACATAGTATCTATCACCAAGATAAAGTGAATTACTATTATCAAGATAAGAATTCTGATTGACATCTGTAATTGATATTATCATGCCGTAATCTCCCTGACCAACAGGCAGAGTACCACTCCAAATTTCAAAATGATCAAAATCATTACCAACATTAGAATATTTATCCCAACTTAAATAAACAGAATTCGTGGCCGACTGGCCAGTAAAACCAGAAATTGCTGGGGGTAAAATTGGACTGCCTACAAAATTAATTACAAACGGATTTTCATCTTGATCATTATTTTCAAAGGCCAAAACACATAACTTATTTCCATCTTCCAAACCATACATTTTCATAGTATATGATGCGGAAGTAAACGGTGGTATGACAATTGGATTATTATCATAGCCCAAAGCACAATCACTACCACCTGACACAAAGTAAGGATTAAGATTTAAATTAACTTCACTGTTATTTTCTACTATGATTTGTGCAGTTTTATCTATTCCTGTCTGCCATTCACCAAAATTATATGTTGAACTATTGACAATATCAACGCCATCTAATTTTACGGCAATCTCGGGATAAACCATATTTGGTTTTACTGGTCCAAAATATGTGTAGGCTACTTTTCCGCCATTATCATAAACAGCCATCACATAATAATAATCAATATCATTGGTAGCACTCTGATCAAAATATTCTACTGCGTTAACATCGTTCAATGAAGCAACTTCTTCATACTCTTCTAACAAAGCACCAGTACTACTAGTACGACGAAGACTAAAATGATCAAAATCATTATCTACATTAGAATATTTATCCCAACTCAAACGAATAGAATTGGTCGCTGACTGACCAACAAAGTTTGTAGTCGGCTGAGGGGCAAGATAATTAATACCTAGATCAGCTTCATTATAATAAATTTCTGGCAAAAATGAATAATAAGCTGAATAAACAACTGATACTTTATTTCTTGAAGTAGCTACTAGCATTAAACTCTCTGAAGGATATTGGCTATCATAACTAACTCCAACTGGGCTTAACCAATTTCCGCTATTAGTTTGAGTTATCCAAACTATTTTTTTCTTATTATCAGTCTGATTGTAATGCTGGAATATAATCTGTGGTTTATCATTTTCATCCACGGCTATTTTTGGATAATCAGCACTAAAATTTTCCAAAATTGGTGAGACTTCGGTTGTGGTTGACCAATTTATTCCATTGTAATAATTATAAATTATCCGAGAACGATATTGGCTAGTTATTGGATCTTGAAAATTCTGCCGAGAGACAAAATGTAAAGTATTGGTAGGGCCAGTAGTTAAATCAGGATAATCCACACTATCCGACACCACATCAATTGGCTGAGACCAGCTAGAACCAACTTTGTAAATATGCTGAACTTTATCCTGACCACCCGCAGAATAGACAAGATGCAATTTTCCATCTTTTGTAGTCATTAACTTTGGGTAGGAAGTATATTGATCTGGACTTAATAATTCTGCATTTGACCACGAACCACCACTTACATTTTTATTTATCAAATTTATTTTGGCTGTACCAGTCACACTACAATCAACATCCCAGCTTCTACCATCCATCCAGGCTACATAGACATTATTACCATTTACAGTTAAACTTGGACTCTGAGAGGTACTGCTATTATTGGAAATATTTTGTGGCCCTGACCAAATTGTGCCATCAAAATACATATAACCAATTTCCTGAGCATTAAAACTATCACAACCACCATAAGAACCATATTGCCAAGCCAAATGAAGATGATTCAAACTGTCAAAAGATGAAGTGAAATCATTCAATGGTTGATAACCAGTAGCATTATTATCAGTGACAAAATCACGATTATATACTAGTTGTGGATCACTCCAAACTCCAGTTGTATTCTTTGTTCTATAATATAGCTGATCTGTAATAATACGCTGACCATTGTTATAAACATCTTTATTATACAAATAAATCAAATGTAAATTACCCTGGCTGTCATATTTATTAACCACTGGATTAACAAAACGACTGGATATATTAGTTTCTGTACTAGTAGTCAATTTAATTGGATTAGACCAGGGCTCACTCAAATTAGGTGAACCATCCAAGATACTAAAATAATCATCACTTTCATCATAATTAGATTGTAAATTCACCGGATCAGTCCCATAAACTCTAACTTTTAATTTATCACCTAGATAAGATGAACTTATTGGTATTTTCCAATCATAACTACCAGTATTAGGTACACTGTTACTAATATAACGATTGGTTGTGGGGTAATAAATATATAATTTAACTGTATTGATAGGATTGACTGATTGTGTAGACCAAGTAATCGTGGTGGTAGTATCTGACAAAAATTTCTCACCACCATTTGGACTATATAAAGTAAGAGTAGGTGGCGTGCCATCAATAATTTCAAATGGTCCCCATTCTGATTCATTAGAAACATTACCCCGATAATCATAAAGCACACCCTTGATCTTATAACCAGTACTAAGTGGTAAATCCTGTGGTACTGTCCATTTTAATTCAACATAGGTGCTGTTAGTTCTTTTCCCTGTCCCAATATAACTCCAATAATTTTCTGTTGGATTCCAAAGATAAAAATCACCACTTTTTATTGATATGTTATCAGACCCCCAGGAAAGTAAAGTATACTCCAACCCGGTTTTAACAACATAATTAGATGCATATCTCAATTCTGTTTGGGTCAAAACTGGCGCTTGGGTATCTGGTTTTAAATGAGTAAAAAATCTAACACCAGTTGTGGTAGCACCCACTGGTACAGCAAATTTACTAACAAACTTTTCATATTGATCAGTTGATGGCCAACCAGCCGTGATACCATTTTCCAAACCACTTTGGGTGTAGTTACCACTGGTATCAGTTTTACCATTTACATTATAACCAGACAAACCAATCTGTTCTGTACTTGGTGCATTATCAACAGTCACTGTCCCTGTAACTCCACCAAGATACAGATTATTAACGCCACTCATTTTTACATCAGTCAATTGATTAAAATAAGTTACACTAGTACCATTCTGATGTAAAACCCCAGCTGTAATTTCATAAGTTTTTCCTTCTTCAAAAGCTCCACCTAAAAATGCGCCATTCCAAGTATTTGAAATTCCTTGATAATTCCACTCCGTAGTACCTTTTTCTCTCCACATTACCACATAATTGAGACGCAGAGCATCGGCCTTTACTTGCCAACGAATGTTCAAATTAGCCACACTACTTATTTCATGTTTCATGGCTACATAATACATTGGTAAAGCTGGTGTACCATCACTGGCTGAAGAAAAAGTGAATGTACTATAAAACCAATTATTATCAAAATTAATATCTTCACTTGGTTCAATATAAAATTTCAAATCCATGACTCCAGTAAATTTATTTGTCACCGAAGTAGGAATAGTAAAATTAATATTAACAGACTCATTTGGTTCTATAGTAATACCAGCTCCACCCAAATTTAATGACAAACCAGTATACACATTGTCGGCAAATACATAAATAATTGTGTTGCTCGATGCTGCATAACCTTGATTGGATATAGACAAAGTAAATGGAGAGGCCACTCGACTCTCTAGGGCTCCAGTACTTTGCAAATTAGTTAAAACTAAATCAGGTTTATCCAAAGTCTGCAAAGAATATGCAGTCGCACGTAAAGAATTTCCAAAACTACCATCAACATATTGATTTTGAATTAATTTACTTTCCAAAACTTTTTGTCTTGACTGTTCTACATTATAAGTCTTCCAAGTCTGCAAAGTCATCACCTCATCTATAACATCAGTCGTACCTAATAATTTTTCATTCTCATCATCATATTGGGAACTAAGATAGCCAAGTAAAGCATCAATTTTACTCTGAACAGAAATATTTACCCCTTGATCATTAGCTACAGTCATAGCTTTGAATGGCTGTAAATACTGAACAATTTTATTTATAAGATAATAACTCACTGGACCATTATTTTCATATTTCAAAGCCCCATCAGCTGGAATATGATTTAAAACATAATATAAAGCCAAAGGCAGTTTATCTTGAATGGAATAGTTGGCCGAGTACATAGCCAGAGCGCCTTCCATAGTGGTCAAGATATCACTCTCATACCCAACATCTAGACCATAACCATGGTCACTATTTTCATTAGCAATAAATTCGTCTAAATAAGTTTGATAAGGTTGACCTAAACCTTCCATTAGTCTGGCCTTGATCGCCTTTTCTCTAGTATTCTGTGGTTCAGTGTTTATTAAATAATTAAGAGCATCATTAAACTGAGTACTGCCAGTCCGACCAACACTAGACAAAGCCAGAGCGGTTTCTGCGGTTTCTTCATAGGTTGCCACCTGAGCAAAAGATCCACCTTCTGTTTGTGAGCGAGAAATATAATACAAAGCATTGTCCAAAGTATTATTTTCTATACCATTATAATAAGCAATCAAATCAGTCGCTACTTCAGCATCAACCGTTTCAATTTTAAATAAATCCGATACAAAATTATTTATTTTTTTAAACAAACCAACATCTTTTTTATTGATTTTTTCTCCAGGTAAACCTCTTTGTTTTACTTTTTCTGCAATTCCTTTAATTGTCACTTTTTGTAAAGAATGTTTTTCTACTTTAAATTCACGATTAGTAATTGTAAATTCTACTGGTTTAATAGTATTATCTTCAGCTTTATTATTTTTTATATTCAATTTTGTTGCAGTTCTAATATCTACAAAATTCTCTCCTAGATTATCTTCTGCTTTTGTTATTGCCAAAGATTCAATTGGTAATAATGACTGGATATAACTTTGCAAAAAATCTTTACTAGCCACATTCTTTTTTGCAAACATACCCACACTATCACGATATTGTCTAACAGTTTCTCTCACATCATTTGGCACATTAAAATATTCCATCGCTTCATCAATATTCATCTTTACTTTTTTTGGTTGAATATTTTTGGCTTCTTCATTATTATTTCCTTTAGCTATTGCTTCCATTTTCTGTTTATAAACATTCATATCAGAAAGCAAAACAACTTCACTATCCCAATCTGTCTGTGACCAGTCAATCAATTTTTCAGTCTCATTTGATTGAATATTTTCTACTGGGTTATCAAGTTTTACTTCTTCTTTATTGGCAACTACAGGATTAGTAAATGCGTACGCAGGCAAAGCCGGCGCAATCTCCAAAAATACCACGCAAGTAATCATGGCAACGGAGAAAATTCTGCGAATGTGTTTCATATAAATAAATTATTAATTATTAATTTTTCGTTCACTGCCTCCACATTTTGAAGGCAGTAGTGAAAAATTAAATTACGCAATTTCTTTTTCAATATCATTTATAAATTTAGTAATCTCTTCAATACTATAATACTGCACCATCCCCTCATGTCTTCCACCATTTTCATATAAATACTGATCTTCTTCTCTTCCATAACCACGAATCAAATATTTTATATTTATTGATGGGGTAAATTGAACCATACCTAACAAATCTTCGGAAAAAAGAGGATAATCGTGATCAATTACACACACACTTATTTCTAATTGGGGTAAATTTTCTCTAAAAGAAAGATTTAACTTTGTTTCTTTAGAAATATTCTCTCTCAAAATCATTTTAATTTCTTCAATCAAACTAAATAAATCATCCTTAGACATAATAATTTTTTCCTTGGTTAAAAAATTTTGAGTATCTGTCCAAGGTTTACCATTTTCATACCAAGGACCAATTTCTATTTGCCAAAGATTATCATTTTTTTTAATAATCCTTAACAAATCTTCCTTTTTAAAATTTTGTGTTGGTAATACTATCATAATAATTATATAACTGACTCAGGTATAAACTCTACAGTAAAACCCAAACCTTTTAATTCATTAATAATTGGCAACATCTCATCTTTATGAAACTTAAAATGTCCTGTCTTGTTTCTAAGAATTAAATAATTCGGAACGATATTGTCGTTACTATCAAGTTTTGGTTCAATAGTTCCAGCACTAATAACATCTTCACCTTTTGATAAAAATGGATGAGGTATACTATCATCGTATTCACGCGGAGACAAAACTGTTGTTCCATCTAATTTTTTTACAAACATTATTTCACCTTTTTTACCATTTACAACATTTTTAAAACCTCTACTTTTATACATTTGCAATAAACTATCAATATCATTGGTTCGATAAAAACTAGTTCTACCAATACCTTTATCTATTAATTTTTGCATATCAAAAGCAATTTCCTTGCTGTAATTAGCACTTTCCGAATTATATTTAGGATCAAAACGTCTCTTGACTTGACCATTATGAAAACCGTCAAAAGTAGGCTGATAAATTGGTTCTTCCAGCAATCGCTTTGATACTTGATTTTTAGATGGCAAAACACTTAAGCTATCCCCATCCAAACGGTCAGCCATTTCCAAAAACCCGTCTCTACTTTTTGGATTATCCTGTAATATTTTTTTCAATGCTTGCCCATCTGTTTCCGACACTATCTTATTAAAAATTTTATCCTTCCCCATCCTCGCTTTCAATGTCCCAGCGAATAATTTGTTTAGTTTTCCAGACGCAAGGTCAAAAGCAAAACCAAGTCCTGCTAGTGTTGCTGCAGCACCTAGTTTTCCGCAATAATATGCAGGCTTTACCCCCTCTATTGTTGAATACGGACTAGAATTGCAAGCATCAAAAAGAGGCTTATTTTGGATTGCTGAAGCCGTAACAGTTACTCCTGCAATAGCCCAACCCAGAATAGGTACAAATCTCACGGCTGCGCGAACAGCAACTTTTTTACCAAATTTTTTTACAATTTGTTGTATTACCTTATTTAAAACAACACCAGTACCAAAATCAACAGCAAAAGAATAGAATCCAAATTCTCTAAAAGAATCTGCAAACCCGTCTATCATGAGATTCTTGTATTCGCCCTCACTGTAATCTTGTTGTACAGTTACTTTAAAAGCAGTGTCATTAACATTTCCAGAAGCAGTCAATCTATAACCGTTTTCAAATTCTTGATATAAAACCCCACCTTCTTCCACAGGATCTTCTAGAGGAAAACCAAATTCTCCACCAGTACCTATTTTATTATCAATCTCATATTCCCAACTATTAAAAGTTTCCGCAATTTGTCCTGGCACATAAAAAGTTTCATCAAACCATTCGGTCTCAACATAAACTTGTCCTCCAATAAAATTCTGGTAATAACCATTTGTACCAGACAAACTTTCAGCCGCATCACTTTCTTGTCCAGTAGGATAACCCAACTTATTTAATACCCAATCATATTTATATTTATAATCATCTTTAATTGAATAAGAACCTGGATCTTTACGATAACTTGGTTCAGATAATTTTGACAAAATGTCGTCATCTACTTTCCAAGCTTGACCAACCGTAGCACTAATCGGTTGATAATAAACAGCAAAATTACCATTATAGGAATAGGTTCCAGCCACAGGATTAAATTTAAATCTATCCTCTCTGAAATTATCTACTTTGTTTTTTATATAATTTTTTGCAATATTTTTTAATACCCAATGTTGTGTATATTTACCAGGAGCCTCAAAACGAACAGCATTGTCTGTCAACACAAATGTATGCTGGACCATACCAAATTGTTTTGTCATTTTGGCACATGGAACACCATACCAACCAGACCAATTACTAGCACTTTGTATACTATTAAAATCACTTTGCAATATATTACAATAAACACTATCAGTATATTCTGGTTTATCACTAAATGAAAATACTAAATCATCTATCATTTTATAATAATATTCCATTGAAAAACCAAATTCATTATTATAACTAGCAACCAACACACCATCAACTGTCCATCCCCCATTACTCTGGGTCTGTTCACCAATCGCATAAGTACCAGTCCACTCTGGATCTAATGACACATAGAAAATTCCATTCCAATTACCTGTGCCAACAAATTTATCTGGCGTGACAATGGTATTACCATCTTGTACGTCGGCATGCATGTTCGCCTTAGTATTAGCTGATAATGCTAAAGTATCAATTACATTTTCATTGCTAGTGTTGATAGTATGTACAGTATAATCAGCTGGATGAGCATAGGCATATTGCAAACCTTTAACTGTAGAAATTCCTTCTAAACCAGCCACATCAGTAAATATTTGCCCTTCTTGATAAGACGCTTCCAGACCCCAAAGCAAACGAAAATCTTTTCTATGCGCTTTATAATTACCACGATTAGACCAATCATTGATCGCAGTGCTAGCATCCAAAGTTAGGCCTTTGAAATCAAACGTCGTTGGTGTACCATTAACCGTGTTTAAAATTCTATTTTGAGTGACAACCGCACGAGCAAAAGTTACATTATAATTATAATCCATGCTTTTTTCATAGAGTTCACCAGCATCTTGTATTCGTTTCAAATATTCACGCGCCAAACCCACATTACCACGTAAAAGAATTTCTGAATTGGTTGCCAAATATGGATCAGTCTGCACTTTGGATAAAACTATGTATATGCCTTCTTGATTACCAGCTGTAGAAAACTTCTCACTGTCAGTTTTCATTATGCCATTGACATAATATTCAAATCGTAATTTTAATGAATCTCCTATACTAACATTAGTTGTAGCATCATAACGTTCATAATCACTAGCTAAATATGGTTTGATATCAACCAACTCAGCTGGAGTGGCATGAATACCACCATAAGAATCAATTATTGTTTGATCAGCTTCGGTCGCACCTTCATAATACAAATTTAATTCTTTATTATTTATTTCACTACCAAAAAAAGTGTTTTCCAAAACCACTTCATTATTATCAGATCTTAATAATTGAATTTTTACTTGCTGTTTTCTGGTATCAGGAAAATTAGACCAGACTTCTGGCAAAATTTGATTACCATTACTATCCACCCCACTACCTAGAGCATAAGGTAGAGCTGGTGGTAAAATTTCATAAGCCTTATTACCTGGTTCATTGTAAGAATGATAAGCAGTGGTACTAACATTTTTACCAGTGGCTGTTTGTAAATCAGCTACATATTTATTCAATGGTGATAAAGCACCCTGATATTGATAAAAACCATACCAGAAATTTTCTGAATTAAAACCAGCCGTCTCAGCCACAATTTCGTGTTGTACTCGATTATAATCTTTAAAAATCACGTCTAAAGGGATCCATTGTTTTTTATATTGATCTTGAAGCAAAGCTTGCAAATCTTCGGTCGTACTAACAATAGATAAATCTAACAAATTGTCTATATTGCCACCACGTTCATCATAATCATAATAAATTTCTGGAAAAACCCACTCCAAAGCAAAATGAGTTTCATTGGTAAAATCACCATCATCCAAGTTCTGTCCTACGGTTGGATTATTTGTAATAGTAAAAATTGGTACTTTGTTCCAGCCAAACACCCCATAAACTGTTCTCCTACCTTCTACTGTTTTATCCAATCCTAGCATTTCTTGCAACTCATCTATAGACACTACCATGATACTTTTTTTATAATTAGCTGGGATACCAGATGCGCGAAGCAAAGAAATAGTAAGGGAAGCTGCGTCAACATCATTACATAATTTTTCTTCCAAACAACCAAGATTACCTTTTTTGGCACCATAATATGGTTCGTAATTAATATTGGCGCGCACAAAATTATAAATTTCTACTGGATTATTATTCAAATCATTGGCTAAATCTCTAATTGTAGAATTAATTATTATTTCTCCATTATCACCCTGCACATCGGCCAAGACTGGTATATCGCCTACTCCCGCTTGGGCTTTGTCTATAGAAATAAAAGCTTTGAGGGTGTTATCAATTTTTTGGCCAGAACCAATTTCTAAATTATCCAAACCTTGCACTTCTGGTACTTCTTGATTAAAAGAAAACTCAGCTGGATTATCAACTGTTTTTATTTCTGGTAATTCACCTTGTTCAATATTTTCTTCATCAAAAAATAATTCTTTTGTTTCCAAACCTACCCAAGTCTTGAGTGTTTCCCAAACTTTTGAAAAACCAGATAATTCTCTAGTATCAATACTTTTTAATTGTCCTTCCAAACGACTAATATAATTATCTTTTTTATCACTAGAAATATCTAAATTATCCAATCGTTCTTTTTCAGCCGTAATAAATGATTCAAAATCTAGCAAGATACTGTTTTGCTTTTCCAAATCTTTATTAATTCTCGCTTCTTTCAAACTTCTCATTAAACCAGTATAAGATATTTTTTTATCGACTTTTTCTATTATCTCTTCCACAATCTCTGTGCTAGAATTTATAATTGGCAACAAAACAGTTGGTTCAGTAGTAGTGACAACATCTGTACCAGGCAAAACATCTGCTGTAGTAGTAGAAACATCAACCACTGTTTCTATGGGCACATCTATTGCCGGTGGAGGTAATTCAACCAGTGGTGTTACTTCTGGCACTACTACATCATTAAGTACAGGAATCTCTGTAGACACAGGACTCTCTGTCTCTTCGACACTCTCCTCAATAACAACTTGATCTTGAATAGGTATATCCTGAGCAGCTTGAGCCAAAACTGGAGCTAATGGTAAAAAAATGCCAAATTGTAAACTAACAAGAATGGCTAAAAATGTTTTGAGACCTCTTATGTTTTTCATATAAAATGATTAAAAATAATATTTTTATAAAAATTTTGTACAAAAAATCCCCTTTTGTGAGGGGATATGTTTTACCTATACAATGATACAATCCAATTCTCGTACGTCTCTACCGTATTGAGCTAGATCACTAAAGTTAAAAATTTCTATTGACATAAAAATGGATTAACTAAATTGGATTAACGAATTGTCTGCCTATACTTAACCACACGGCAAAAAAATTATCAATGGTTCACCTGTGGATAAAATGTTGAAATCTATTTTTAACGATGACATTATTGTACCAAATTATTCCAATCTTTAGCAAATTTTTCTAGACCCTGATCGGTCAGATCATGTTGAATATTATATTCTCGCCAATTTTTATTTAGATCTACTTGTTCATACTCAAGTGTTTTTAGTTCACCCTTATCATATTGCCAATTTTCCTCTGACATTTCACAACCTTTTTCTGCCCATTCTAACAAAACTTTGGCTGGTACAGTCGCAATATCACAATTTAATTTTAAACATTGCATAAAATGACTATATGTCCGCACACTGGCTGACAAAACTTCTACATGACCGTCGCCAGCTTTGTGCATTTCCAAAACATTTTTTATAAAACTCATCCCATCTTCTCCCCTATCATCCAACCGACCAATAAAAGGCGATAAATATATTTGGCCTTTGTTTGCCCTAAAAGTCGCGGAATAAACTGCGGCCGCTTGTTCCTGACTAAAAACTAAGGTCATGTTTAGTCTCATACCCTCTTTTGCTAGAATTTCGGCGGCTTCTAAACCAGTTTTTGTCACTGGTAATTTTATATGCGCATTAGGAATCCAAGTATTCATTTCTCTAGCTTGAGATAAAATTTCTTCAACTGGAGTATTGGTATCAGCATAAACTTCAATTGAAACTGAACCATTTGGCAATAAACCTGACACTTCTTGCACTATACTTTTATAAACTTCATAGACTTCCCCTTTACTATATTTATTACCACTAGTAATTCTGGCTTGGACTTCAGGATTTTTGGCAAATAATGACGGATTGGTAGTTTGTCCATCTAAAAAGCCTAGTTTTTCTAAAACCAGCTTAGTCTCAGCCGGATCACCACTATCTAAAAATATTTTTGTGTTAAGATTTTCTGGTTTCATAAATTTGAGATTAAGGATTAGGTGAGGTATAGTATAGATAACTAAAAAACAAAGGTCAAGATGTTGATGAAAAAGGAATTAGGAATAAGGAATAAGAAGCGAGAAAAAATCCCGCCTCCAAATCCCAATTCCCTACTCCTAAAAATTATCCACATTGACTAATTATTTTCTATATAATACAATATAGGTATGATTTAATATTAATTTAATAATCTATGCAAGACAACATTTGCAAACCCTTCAGCCTAATCAGCTCAAAATTAGAAGCTCTTCAACTAGATGCTTTTCAAAATAACCAAATTGTAAAATTTAATACTGCCGACTATAGTGGTAAATGGCTAGTGTTATTTTTCTATCCTGCTGATTTTACCTTTGTCTGTCCAACTGAACTAGAAGAATTAGCTGACAATTATGAAAAATTTAAAAGTCTAAATGTAGAAATTGCTAGTGTTAGTACTGACACCGCTTTTGTGCACAAAGCCTGGCATGATCAATCGCCAGCAATTAAAAAAATCCAATTTCCCATGGTAGCTGACCCAACAGGAAAACTTTGCCAATCGCTCGGTACATATATCCCAGAGGAAGGTCTATCTTGGCGCGCCACTTTTATTATTGATCCTAAAGGCATTATTAAGGCCTATGAAATGCATGACAATAGTATAGGTAGAAGTGTAGAAGAATTAATCAGAAAAATCGAAGCCGCTCAATTTGTAAATGAACACGAAGGCTTGGTCTGCCCCGCTTCTTGGAAACCAGGGGCTAACACTCTCAAGCCTGGATTAGATTTGGTAGGAAAAATTTAATTACTCCTTACTCTTTATTCCTTAATCTTTATTTTATGAAATTTGAATTACCTAAACTAGAATATAGCTACGACGCCCTTGAACCACACATTGATGCGGAAACTGTGGAAATCCACTATGCCAAACACCACCAAATATATTTAAACAATTTTCAAGCTGTGGTGGACAAATACCCTGAACTCGCCGACATGACAGCTGAAGAAATTCTAACCAATTTGGAACAGATCAATATAGATGATGCTGATTGGATTAAATTAAAAAATATGGGTGGAGGCTTTGTTAATCATAATATTTATTGGTCAAACCTTGGACCAAATAAAGAAATAGATGAAAACCTAGTCCAAAAAATTAATACTGAATTTGGGTCACTAGAAAAATTTAAAGAACAATTTACTAGTCTAGCCACGACTTTGTTTGGCTCTGGCTGGGTCTGGCTCGTAGAAGAACCAAACGGTAAATTGAATATATATCAATTACCAAATCAAGATTCCCCTCTTACATTAGGACACAAACCAATTTTGGCTCTAGATGTTTGGGAACATGCTTATTACATCAAATATCAAAATAAACGTGCTGATTATATAAATGCGTGGTGGAATACCGTAACATTGATTTAAACTGATTAATAACTGATTTCACAGATTAAAATCCGACCTTGAGGTCGGATTTTATTTATTCCTTATTCCCTATTCTTTACTATCCTCTCATCAAATCCCAAAAATCATACAAAATCACCCCGATATAAAGTAAAATAGAAAATCCAGAAATTATAAAATAAAATGTCGGGTAAACCACCTTAAACGCTATTGATATACTTTCCAGTAAGAGCGCAGTGAGCAACATAAATACTCCAGTCGCACAATGGGCAAGTAAAGCCCCCCCCCTTGTTTGCAATTTACTTTTTTCGTATGTAAAAGCAAAATTAGCAAAACAAACCGTGACTAAAATCATACTTATTGTCAAAAGAAAGTCATTGGTTTGTTCAAATTTAATTTGTGTTAATGAATTTAAAATAATTGGATAAGAACAAATAGCTAACAACAAAACTAAAATATTTTTTACAATATTTTGTTTAATATGTGAATTATTAATCATAATTTAAAATTAAAAATTGACTAATTTTTTTATTCTTTATTCCTTATTCTTTATTCCTTCATTAGTAGTCCCTCAACTTTCCCACCACCCCAAAAGTCTGAATCTTTTCCAAAGACTTGGCTTCAATTTGACGAATACGCTCGCGAGTGACATCAAATTCTCGCCCGACTTCTTCCAAAGTATGAGTAACGCCGTCTGTCAAACCAAACCTCATTTCCAAGATTTTTTGTTCACGAGGAGATAAATCTTTCAAAGCTTCTTTAATATAATCAGATAACAATTCTCTACCAGCGGCTTGGGAAGGACTGATGGTCTTTACATCTTCTATAAAATCAGACAAAGATGAATCTTCGTCGTCATCATCGCCAACCGAAGTCTCGAGTGAAACTGTGTCTTGAGAAATTTTTATAATATGTTTTACTTTTTCCAAATCTTCACCCATCTCGGCGGCCATTTCTTCTGGAGTTGGATCACGACCCAAGTCTTGCAATAACCGGCGATGCATTTGTTGGAAACGATTGATTGTCTCCACCATATGCACGGGAATGCGGATGGTTCTAGATTGATCAGCTAGCGCCCGGGTAATGGCTTGTCTAATCCACCAAGTAGCATAAGTAGAAAATTTATAACCTTTACGATAATCAAATTTCTTGACCGCTCTAAATAAGCCAATATTTCCCTCTTGAATCAAGTCTAATAATGACAATTGTTTACCAACAAATTTTTTCGCAATTGACACTACCAAACGTAAGTTGGCTTCAATTAATTTTTTCTCTGCTTCCTTTTCGCCTTTTTCTTTTCTCTTGGCCAGAGAAACTTCTTCATCAGCTGTCAAAAGTGGAATCTTACCAATTTCTCGCAAATACATTTGGATTGAATCCTGGGAAATAGACCCAAGATCAAAAGACACACCATCTTCCAAATCTGGTTGATCACCTTGAAATTCTTGTAATTTTTCTGATCGTTCTTTGGCCTGAGCTGAACCTAATAAACCTTCCTTAACTTCCATTAGATTAACGCCATTTCTATCGGCCAAATCCAAAAAAGATTCAAACAATTCCAAATAATGTTCTACATAAGGAAAGGTACTCAAAATTTCTATTTCTGTCACAAATCCCCGACTTCTACCTTTATTAACCAAATGCCAAATCTGAGTTTCATTTGGCTCTTTCACGTCTTCAATTCTAACTTCAAATACCGGTTTTTGAACCGGTTTGTTATTTTTATGAAATGAATTTTTTTTATCAAAACTTTTTTTAAAAAATTTAGTTTTGACTTTTGCGACAACTTTTTTTACTGACTTTTTGACTTGCCTTGAACTATGTCGAGGGGTGCGAGTTGTTTTAGTCCCAATATTTTTTTTCTTGGATACAATTTTTTTCGCGATTTTTTTTACACGTTTTTGCGATGCAATTTTACGTGTTTTGATTTGGGCTTTCGCCTTTTTTACAGTCTTGCGGACTGCTTTTGATTTTTTGGTTGTCTTGGCCTTTTTGACAACCCGATGAATTTTGTTAACTTTCTTTTTCATGAGAAAAGTTAATAATTAAATAATATTTATATAATTCTGTTTATCTCTGTTTCAATTCTGTTTTTTCTGTTGTTAAATTTACAACGGAATAAACAAAATTAACAGAATAAAACAGAAAAATTTTAATTTTATAGTTCACCAAATTCTTTTAATAAAATTCCAATTTTATTCTTATCCCCTATTTTTTCTGCTTGTTCAATTTCAAGTTGCAATTGTTTTCGTCGATTTTTTTGCCATTCAGTATTTATCAAAACAAATAATTTTTCCATTTCTTCCTTTATCTCTTTATCACTCAAATTGGCAAATTCCCACTCCCCTTTCATTTGCAAAATATCAATTGGATTTTCTTTATCAGCAAAATTGGCTACTTCTCGTAGCTTATCCACATTATACTCTTGTTTTAGCCCTTGGTAAATAGCCTCATAAATAGCTGTTGATAAGTATTTGGCAAAATCTTCTGGTAAATTTGAAAGCAAATTAGGAAATTTTATAAGCAAAGCAAACATTCTATCTAACAAAACTTCCAACCGGCTTTTTTCTATTTTTATTTCATGTTCTTCTTTTAGATTATCAGCACTTTTTACTTTTTCCCCGTCTGTAATCCCGATTTTATCGGGACTTGCATTGTGGGCAGGCTTTCTACTCTGTACTGTCTTCAAATCATCACGCAAAATCTCCAAATCAACCCCAATCTTATTTCCCAATTCTTTTAACCAATGATCACGCTCAACTGCATAAGGAATCAAAGCCACTTCGGGCAAAAAATCATTCACAATTTTTTGTTTTTGTTTGGGGTCATGAATATCTTTATTTCGCAAAACTTTTTCCAAATACCATTCCATTACACTCTGGGCACTCTCAACTGATTCAAACCAAATATTTTTATTTTGTTTTATACATTCATCTGGATCTTTACCTTTTCCATCTGGAATTCTAATCACCTTTATATTCATCCCTTCGGCTACAGCAATTCCAATCCCCCGCTTGGCTGCATTTTGTCCCGCTTCATCCATATCAAATGACATATTTATATTTTGTGAATAACGTTTTAGCAGTTTGATTTGTTCTTCGGTCAAAGCGGTACCAGATGAAGCCACCACATTTTTCATGCCCGCTTGATGACAGGCAATTACATCCATTTGCCCTTCTACTATCACTGCCAAATCATTGGTTTTAATTTCTTTCTTGGCTTTGTTTAAACCAAAAATAACTCTTGATTTGTCATAGACTAAAGTCTGGGGAGTATTCACATATTTTCCACCAGAGTTGGCTTTTTCTACCAAAATTCTACCCGTAAATCCCACGACTTCGTCATGCACATTCCAAATCGGAAACATCACTCGACCACGAAAGCGATCATAAAATCCTTGACCAGAATTAGCATTGGCATTGTCTTTTTTTATTGTTAAACCAGCTCCCACTAAATCTTCCAAACCAAAACCCTTTTTCATTAAATATTGAGTGAGAAGATCCCATTGTTCTGGAATATAACCAATTTTCCATTCTTCAATTGTGTCATCTTGCAAACCACGATTATGCAAGTAATCCAAAGCTAATTTTGCTCCAGACATTTTTAGCAAAAAACTATGAAAAAATCTTGTGGCTTCAGTATTAATTTCCTTAATCCGATTTTTTTCATTGGAACTAATTTCATTACGAAAATTATTAGATAATTGTATTCCAGCTTTATCAGCCAAATAACGCAAAGCTTCTTTAAATTCCATGCCTTCCATTTCTTCTACAAAAGTAAAAATATCACCACCCTTGGCACAACCAAAACAATGCCAGCTCTGCCGTTCTGGATTGACCATAAAAGATGGGGTTTTTTCATTATGAAACGGACATAACCCCTTCTTATTACTCCCCGCTGGCTTGAGCTGAACATACTCACCAATCAGCTCTTCCACGCTGAGTTTATTTTTAATATCATCAATATCGCTCATATTATCTAAATACTACCCTATTTTTAATCATAAATCAATAGTCCAAAAACCCAACGCAAGTGGTTGGGTGGTAAGGTGGTAAGGTGGTAAAGTGCTCTAGTGTGAGATTAGCCCAAATTATAATCGCCACCATGCATAACATCCCCAGAATCAGTCAGCTTTTTATTTTTATCAGATATTTCAGAGTGTTCAACTTCATGTTCATCTTTCTTTTCTTCATCACCTTGTGGTGGTAAATTAGCCATATTATTCCAAGTTTCAATTGGCAAGCCAGATGGTGGCTCCGCGGTTTTGAGAGAAGCTTTTTGTACCAAAGGTGTCTTGACATGAGACATAGGGAAATGCCAAATTGTGGCCAATTCTTCTATATTTAAAACAAATGAATTGCCCCCCGTTTTGATTTTTCTTTTCTTGTAAGCTTGCATAAACAAATTTTTCCGATGCTTCATGCGAGAATTTTTAAAAAAATAATTTAAAATTACTCCCATTTTTGGCACAAGGGAATTACTTGATGGCACATTAAATTGATTAATCGCGCCGATTAAAGCGCGTACACTCCGATTCATATCAAACCGTTCTTTTTTGGCCAAGTAAATCGCACGAATTTTTGTCTTAAAACCAATTTTAGAAATTTTATTTTCCATGTTTTCCAAAATCACCTTTTGACCTGGTGTCATGTACTTTAGATTATTTAGTTCTTTTGTTTCTTCTACATGATGAGCTTCTCCTGGAGGAGCACCAGTCAGTTGACTCATAAGCTCACCCCAACTAGCAGTAGCTTCACCAGAAGACAAACCAAACAAAGCTTTGATTCCCCCGCCACCATGCCCATGCCCAGCTTCTTCACCAATAAATTCTTTTATTTTTTCAATGGCATGTTCTTTCCAAGCATTGGAAACTGGTTCAATTATAATCTGAAACCACATTTGTTCGCCTGGACCCAAACGAGTAAAACTTTCCAAAAAAGTTCCCATTGGATCTTTCAAAACTGTGTCCTTGGAAATCGCGTGTTCAAATTCGCGATAAGTTCGAATGGGAAAAGCCTCATTTTCTACTAAACCAAAATCCACTGCCCACATTTCATACTCGTCATTAGGAAAATGGTTGGGCGCATTAGTGACATAATCCTCAATCTCAGTTATCTCAGCATCAGGGTACTGAGCATAGACAGACGCTTCTACCAAGTCTCGTAAACCTGCTTCCGTGCGAATAATAAACTGGATATAACCTTCAATCCCAATAATTTCTAAACTAAAAAATTTTTGTTTGTAACCATGATAAAAAGCTTCAGCAATATTGGGATTATTAAGACAACCAGCCAGATGAGAAAACATTTGTTCCACCGCGAGTGGGGTCTGAACATTCATAGCCGGGATATCAATCGCCAAAACTACCCATTTCCAAGTGTGGACAAAAAGATGCTGACGATAATGCCTATACATATGAATACCAGCATAAAGCAACAAATTTACCAGAATTATCCAACCAAAAACAACAAAAATGTTCAACACAATTGTAATATTTGGCTGATTAATAAAATTATCCTTAACAAATTCTGATATTTGTCCAAACCATGCAAAAATAATTTCCGCATCAAAATTCATAATGGTCTCCTAAAAAATATAATTAATGATGTCCACCGGGATTAATTAATTTATAAACTGACACATACACGACGATTGCTCCGAAAGCGATCCACCACCAACCAGCTTGTCCAGCAAAATAGCCAGACAAAAAAGCGAGCAACACAATAATCGCTCCACACAAGGCCACAAAATGACGAATAAAATTTTCTGACATAAACTACGGATTACGAATAATCCGGATCTACGGATAAAAATATCAGTTGATCCGGATTATCAGGATATCCGTAGTTTATTATACCACAAAATAAAAAACCACCCAAATTTGGATGGCTTTACTATAATAATTTTTAATTATTCTTCTCGCCTACGTTCCATCCAATTGTGCCATTCTACTAACAAAGGACTGGCTACAAAGATAGAAGAATATGCTCCAAGGAAAATACCGACTAACAAGGCTAGAGAAAAATACTTAATACTTTCTCCACCAAAGATGAACAAGGCTGCCAAAGTAAATAAAGTGGTGAAAGTAGTGTTTAAAGATCTAGCAAAAGTTTCATTAATTGCTTTATTTACAGTTGCAGGAAAATTCTCTGCACTATGTCTAATAAGATTTTCTCTAATCCGATCAAAAATAACAATTGTATCATTGACAGAATAACCCAAAATCGTCAAACAAGCCACAACAAATGGGATATCAACTTCTATACCAAAATAATGGCCAAGAAAAGCAAACACACCCATAGTAATGGTCACATCATGAAACAAAGCTACTACTGCTACCACACCATACTTCCACGAAGCAATCGGCTTTGACACTCGTCTAAAAGCATAAGCTACATAAATAATAATTCCAATTATCACCACTATCACTGCTTGAGCTGAACGTTGTTTTAAAGTGGCACTAACAGCTGGACCAACAGTTTCAAATCGGTTTTCCAATACTTTATTTTCATTTACCTCATATTTTTGTCTTAAAGTTGACAAAACTGCCTGATGTTCTTCTTCAGTCAAAAATTTCATTTTTATAATCAAAGATTTGCTATCAGTAGGTTGAATAGAAACATTTCCCAAATCTAATGATGATAGAGTATCTTTTACTTCTTGATTAACTGGCAAGATACCATTATTAAACCCAACTTCCAAAAGTGAACCACTAACAAAATCATTACCTGGTTTCAAACCAAAAGTTAACAAAGCAACCACACTTACCACAAACAAGAGTCCAGAAACAAACAAATTAATTTTTCTATGTCCAATAATATTTATCATATTAATTATTCTCTCCTTTCTTGTAGCCTAAAAATAACCAATTGCCATTTTCTCTAAACCATGGCACCACAAAGCGCATCATAGTCCTAGTCGCCATAATGGCAGTAAACATACTCACCAACACACCAATCGTTAGAGTAATCGCAAACCCCTGAACAAAACTGGTACCAAACATTATTAACACTACACAACTTAACAAAGTAGATAAATTTGAATCACGAATTGATGGCCAAGCGCGCAAAAAACCTTCTTCACCAGCAGCTTTTAAGCTCTTACCAGAGCGCAATTCTTCTTTCATCCGTTCAAATATAAGAACATTTGCATCCACCGCCATACCAATGGACATTACCACACCAGCAATACCAGACAAGGTTAAAGTCACGCCGATTAATTTGGAAATTGCTAAGGTTAGAGACGCATATAGAGCCAGAGCTAAAACAGCTAATAATCCCGGCAAGCGATAATAAATAATCATAAAAATCATAACAATCATAATCCCAATCAAACCGGCTTTCAAACTCTTGGCCAAAGATTCAGCTCCTAGAGTAGCCCCAACAGTTTGTTGAGAAACTAATTCTACTGGCACAGGCAAAGCCCCGGCATTAAGACGTTGCGATAATAATTTGGCTTCTACCAAATCAAATGATCCGGAAATAACGGCTCGACCATCACGAATTGGTTCATTTACATTTGGGACAGAAATTGGTTGACCATCTAGGAAAATTGCCACCGGATTACCAACATTTCTCTCAGTAATTTGAGCAAACAATTCTTTACCTTCGTTATCAAATTGCAAAGACACTTGGACAGCACCAGTTTGGGGATCACTAACTACTTCGGAACGATCTAATTGTTTACCAGACAAACCAGTACTTTTCCACTGATCTTGGGGTGGTATAATATCGGCTTCAGTTTTTGTTCTAACCAAAATTCGAGAAATTTCATATTCTTTGGTTGTATCTTCGCCAGTTTTATAAATTACATGAAAGCCAAAGGCGGTTTCGACTGGTCCAACAATTTGTCCAACTTGAGCATTAAAAACAGCATCTTCAAATTCTGTTATCATCATACCCTTGATAAATGACCCGAGGTCGCCACCTTTATCTTTTGAACCTGGATCAGAGGAATATTGTTTGGCCAAATCAGCAAAATTATTCGCATTGGCTTGATTATATATTTCTTGTGCTTTAGCCTTAGCTTCTTCTTTATTATAAACTGGGGCATCACAATTTTGTGCACCTAGATAACAAATTAAAATATGACTAGCCTTAACTTCCTTTTCTCCGTCTCTTTCTCCACCACGTTTCAAAATATTATAACCTTCGGCTGATTTTAATAATTGTGGCGAAATGTCGCCTGTGTAGCCACTAGTCACCCAGTCATACAATTCTGGATAAGGAGAATTCTTACCCACGAAATTCATATAACCGCCATTATTCTTGCTTAGAGTGTCTTCACTATATTCTGCGACAACTGAAGCAAAATCAGTGCCTTGTTTTACTTTTTTCAAAGCTTCTTCGGCTTTTTTCTTAGCTTCAATATTAAAAGTATCTAAATCTTTTTTTTCTTCCGCAGTTAATTCCCGAGCTGGTTCAGTATTTTGTTCTTTAAATTCCAAAATTGGTGTACCACCAATCATTTTTATGGCTTCTTTTACATCTGTTATACCAGGTAATTCTACGATAATACGATAATCAGCTCCAACTTTATTGGTTTGAACAATTGGTTCACTTACACCAAAACCATTAACCCGTCTTTCAATCACGTCTCTAACCCCTTCGACCGCAGTCCCTCTTTCACTATCGACAATATTACTCACATCGGCTTGGTAAACTAAATGAGCACCACCTTGCAAATCCAAACCCAGATTAAAACCTTTTTCTGGCATTAGAGGTAGACCGAGATGAATAGTGTCATTGGCCTTGTTTATTACTTTATTGAGATAAACTGGCGCATCATAAGAACCAGCTAATAACAACAAAGCCAATAAGCCAGTAATCCCCCAACGAATTTTTGATCGAACGTTTACTTTAGTTTTGTGTTGTACTGCCATAATATATTTTAAATATCTCCTGTATAGACGGATTAAGTGATGAGTATTTTACCTCATAACAAAATAACCGTCAAGGTGCTTTTGCACAGGCAAATAAACCAGTAGAGACGTGCCGCGACACGTCTCTACTGGTTTATTTTGTAATTATTTAGGCCCCATGACACTTCTTATATTTCTTCCCTGAACCACAATGACACGGATCATTTCTCCCAATCTTATTCCCCTCTTCATTTTTTGGTTTACTTAGCGCTCTACCAGATTCATTGACTGATTTTTGGGCACCAGTCAAGACTAACTTATCATTGGCCATAACAGATGGAGCCAATTGCAACCCCACACCAACTTTATAAAATGCATACACCACTTCTTTTTGAATATCAGATAACAGAGTGTTAAACATGCTGTAAGTTTCTTTTTTGTATTCTACTAAAGGATCACGTTGAGCATAACCACGCAGACCAATCCCAGTACGAAGATAATCAACCGCTACCAAATGATCTACCCAAAAAGTATCAATGGAACGCAATAAAATATTTTTTTCCACCTCACGCATCATTTTATTTCCTTCTTCTGGTGTTGGCGCCATGGCCAAAACATGAGCTTCAATTTTTTCATATTCTTTATTAGCTTTTTCTAATAAAAATTTCATTAATTCATCCCGCACTTCTACATCATCCATTTTGGTGCCATGAGTTTGATTGAAAGTTAAGATTTTTTCTTTTTCTTCTGGACTCAGAGAAAAAATTGTTCTCACTGTTTCACAAACTTCATTCATGTTCCACTCTTTCTTATCTTCTGTATTGGTATGAAAAGACACAACAAATTCTATTTCTTGTTCTATCAAATCCAAAATCATGGCTTTTAATGATTGATACTTTTCGTCATATGAAGATCCAACCACTTCACCATCTTCGGTTTTTCTTACTTTGGCGCGCAAGAAATCATCAGATATTTCTTGACCAGAGGCTTTGGCACCCAAAAATAAAATCTGTCGACGTTTTTTGTAAATTACTTCTCTGTGCTTGTTTAGAACATCGTCATATTCCAACAAATGTTTACGCACATCAAAATGATAACCTTCTACTTTTTTCTGGGCGCCCTCAAGCATTTTGGTAATCATTTTTTGTTCAATTGGCATGTCTTCTGGCACTTTCAAAGTGGTCATGACATTTTTGAGTCTATCGCCCGCAAAAATCCGCATGAGTTCATCTTCGGTAGACACAAAAAATTGCGTTTCACCTGGATCACCTTGGCGCGCACTCCGACCACGCAATTGATTATCGATTCTTCTGGATTCATGACGCTCGGTGCCGAGGACAAATAAACCACCGGCAGTTTTAACTTTTTCTTCGGCTCCAACCTCCGCTGGCACACCACCAAGCTTAATATCCACCCCACGACCAGCCATATTGGTTGCCAAAGTGACTGCCCCTGGTCGGCCAGCCTGAGCAATAATTTCACCTTCTCGTTCATGATTCTTGGCATTCAAAATTTCATGCTCAATACCATTAAGGGTGAGATATTCAGATAATTGTTCATTTTTTTCTACCGAAATTGTACCCACCAAAGCTGGTTGCTCTTTGGCTCGACAGGCTTTTATTTTTTCCAAAATTGCTTTATTTTTACCTTTTTCATTTTTATAAATTCTATCAGAATTATCTACTCTGGCATCTGGTCGATTGGTCGGAATAATTACGACTTCCAAATTATATATCTGACTAAACTCTTCCGACTCGGTCGAAGCAGTACCCGTCATACCAGATAATTTATCATACATGCGGAATAAATTTTGAAATGTGACAGTCGCCAAAGTTTGACTCTCGCGTTGAATTTTAACATTTTCTTTGGCTTCTAGAGCTTGATGCAAGCCTTCGGAAAATCTTCGACCCGGCATTTTTCTTCCAGTAAATTCATCAATAATAATCACCTCATCATTTTCTACGATATAATCTTTATCACGCTTGAACAATACTTCGGCTTTTAGGGCTTGCTCTATATGATGAACCAATCTAATACCACCTTCGGCATAAATATTTTCCACCCCCAACATTTTTTCAAATTTGGCAATGCCCTCTTCTGTTAAATTGGCACTACGCATTTTTTCATCCAGATTATAATCGCCACTTTCTAACACTACACCATCTTTGGTAGTCTTGGCTTCTTTCAATCCTCGGACTAATTTGGCAAATTGATAATATTTATCCGCGGCTTCTTCGGCTGGAGCAGAAATAATAAGAGGAGTTCTCGCCTCATCTACTAAAATAGAGTCCACTTCATCAATAATCGCATAATGCATTTCATTACCAGGACGCATTACCATCTCAGTGATACTCTGCACCATATTGTCGCGCAAATAATCAAAACCAAATTCATTATTTGTTCCATAGGTAATATCACACCGATAAACTTCTTGACGTGAAGCTGGTCGCAAAAATTCATCTTCCACTTTAAAACTTCCCAATTCATCCCGCTTGGCATCACCACTCTCATCTTCTGCTCCGCCATTAAATGAGGCATCATAAACATAAGACACGCGCATGTTTTGCACTATACCAACAGAGAGTCCAAGATAATCATAGATCTGACCCATCCACACCGCATCACGCTTGGCCAAATAATCATTGACTGTGACTAGGTGAACACCTTTGCCTTCTAAGGCATTAAGATAAACTGGCAAAGTGGCCACAAGAGTTTTTCCTTCACCGGTACGCATTTCCGCGATTGTACCCCGATGTAAAACAATGCCACCGATCATTTGGACATCATAGTGGCGCATGCCAGTGACACGTTTGGAAACTTCGCGCACGGTAGCAAAAGCTTCGGGTAAAATATCATCCAATGTTTCGCCTTTAGCTAGGCGTTCTTTGAAATGTTTGGTCTTGCCTTTTAATTCTTCCTCACTCAAAATCGCCCAGTCATTTTCCAGACTATTTATTTTATCAACAATTGGTTTGATTTCTTTCAACACCTTCAGATTTGGATCTCCAAAAATTTTAGTTAATAGACTCATATATAAAAAGCTTAAAAGGCTTTAAAGGCCTAAAATGCTTAAAAGACTACAATTTTCAATTTACGAACTTTTTAAGCTTTGGGATTATATCATAGAAAACTATGATTGTCCATCTTTCTTATTTATACAAAAATAAGCAAATTACTAGCAGTTATATGTAAAAAACACAAACAGTTTATCCACAGACTTTTTTTAAAAATTCTACACCCAATAACTCTATTTTATCACAATCAAAACACATATTTTTTGGCTAAGATTAAACAAAATATAAGTATCTAAACATTTTTTCAATCACATCTGTGCTATCTGTGGCAAAAATCCGTGGATATTGACAAAACCCCTAAAACAGACTACACTATGTAGTTAACATAAAAAAATTATGTTATACTATATATGAGCCAGATGTTGCTTGAAAAAAGCACTAAAAATGGCTGAAAATGATGTGTGTGAAAACAATGTATTTTTGCTATAGTTTTTTGCTATGGCATAAAAAATTTTTGTTTTCAGTACATATTATTTTGGATTGTTCTTTACAATTGGAAAGATCAGAAACAAACATAGAGCAAAGTTTGAGCCTGCCAACCAGTAATAAAATATTTTAATTATTGATTGGTGGGTCTCAAACTTCGCCACCAGAAGGAGGTTGCCATGAAGGCAACAATGCTCGCGCTCGTCGCTCTGACGCTGGTGGCATGTGGCCCCAGCAACAACAATCCGGACTCCCCCGAGTCCGACACCGTCGCCGTCGACAGCACGTCCACCCCGGACGTCGTCGACAACGATGAGTCGGTCTACGGGGAGGTCCCGTTGACCGACACGACCACGCCCGAGACCGCCGAGGTCACGGACGAGGTCACTCCCGGCGCCGATAG
>DOMK01000004.1:0-9170 GCA_003510435.1 Candidatus Magasanikiibacteriota bacterium | reverse complement strand
CCGATAGTGTCGACGCCGCCCCCTCCGAGGTCGCCGAGACCGAGACCAACGACCCCGAGACCACGCCCGAGGCTGTCGAAGCTGAGGACGAGGTCGTCGAACCCGAAGTGGTCGTCGTCCCGCCGGACCCTGTCCGGTGGTGTGAGCCGTTCGCCGACGATTGCGACGACGGCAACGGTCACAGCGCCGACTTCTGCGTTGAAGACGCAGATGCACTCGGTGGTGGTTCCCACTGTCAAAGCAAAAACCTCCTCTTGTACTATTTCAAGATGGAGGATAAAGACGGGGACTCGTGGTTCCCTATCCCTGAGGGTCTTGACTTCAACAAAACCTGTGAGGATAGCAAAGATTGTAAGTCCTCTGTTGTAGATATACTTGAAGGGTTTATACCGGGCTCTCTCATCGACTGCGTCGATGGGCCAGACCCTGATGACCCTCAAAGCGGCGACCCTGAAGGCGTCATTTTCCCCGGGGCACCAGAGCCCTGGAATGACTGCCTGCAAATCGAACCTGCTCTCTACTTCTTCTGATCTCTCCGTACTTTCTCCGTCGTGTGGCTCGCCACCCTGTGGCTCGAGCCCGACGAAGACGTCTCTCGGCCTGTGCGTCGTGTTCTTGAACTCACCATTCTTGAACACGACGCACGCGCCCACCCTTTCATTATTATATATAGTAGTGAGAGGAAAACAAAAATCTCCTACTTCGCTAAAGCTATGTAGGAGATTTTTGTTTTAAAAAGATTGAAGCACTAGTGTATAAATTTTATCAAAATTATTTCAATTTTTTCTTTTTAATAATTGGCAAATAATTTTCTTTATTAACGATTTTTTTACCAGTTTCTTTTTCCATTTTATGCCGAGCTATACCAGCGACCCCACCGCCACGTTTGGCTACTTTTTTATTATCTACAAATCCAATTGGATGTTCAGTTTTAGTTATTTCAGTAGTTGCGGCTTCACCAAGCATAGAAAATATTAATTCCAAATCATTCATATGGTCACGTAAATTTTCTCTTTTTAATCCCTTTACCTTTTTATGTTGACTGGGAGTAAGACCAAAAGTAGCCTGAGCAATTTCAGCCGTCAAAATTTCATATTCTTTTTTTTCTTTAACACCGTGTTTTTGCCATTCATCAGTTAATGTCTCACGAATTTCAATCCCCCGCATTCGTTTTTTTACCCCGTTAGATAATTCTTCATTCTTTGTTTTAAACACCTTTTTCCCCAAGAACTTTTTAGATACTTTTCTCTATGTGTTGCATCCTGCTGATTAAGACTTGCCTCATAATATACTAATCTCATAGGTCTTCTGTCTTTAGTTGAAATTACCAAACCATCATCATGATCTTGTTTTCTCTTTTTTAAATTATTCGTATAACCAACATAAAAATTACCATCTTTTAAACTATGCAATACATAAACATAAAACATATTTTTCAAATAAATATCTAACGGGGTGAATCCAACTATCTGGATAGCCTTTTAATTTGTATAACATTCGCGTACGTTTGGTAGCTAATTCTGGATTTTCAATTTCTTGTATCCTCTCATACCCCACTTTGGCCAACCAACGTTTAAATGGTTCAGCTTTGGGTGAGGGAATGGATTGAATAATACGAAAGATACCTTCTGTATTAGCACAGTCAGTTTCATATTTTTTACCATCGGACGCAATCAATTTCAGTCCGTGACAAAATGTCACGACCTCACTTCCTTCTTCAATTAAACGTTGTTTCAATTTACGCCAATAAGCCCCAGCATCCAAACTATCAGTTAAAACTCTAACCACATCTACAACCGAAAACCACCATTCTTTTTGAAATAATGTTTTGCGTATTTCCTTTTTTTGAAAAATTGCAATTTTAGTTTCTTCCATATTTTGCTAAATTCTTTAATACATTTTTATTCAGCTGGAAGTGTTTCTGGTGCTGATGTTGGTTCTGGTGTTGGTGTTATTTCACCACTGTCTGTCGTTGGAGTCAGATTACCTGCCTCGTCGGCAGACGGGTCGGTATCTAGAGTTTGGACATCTGGTGTTGGCGCTGGCTCCTCTGGTGTTGGTATTGTTTCACCACTGTCTGTCTCTGGATCCAGGTTACCTGCCTCGTCGGCAGACGGGTCGGTACTCGGGGTTTGGACATCTGGCGCTGGAGTATCTAGGTTATCCACTGGTGATGTTTGGTTATTGGAGTCAGGGGTCTGGATCACTGGTTGAGTTCCATTATTCTGCAACAACTCTATCAATTGTTGTTCTGACACACAAGTCTCACCCACACATAATGTATCAGTCTGGATATTTTTGGTAGTAATATCATCGGTAATAACTGATTGCAAAGTCGCCACTCCACTCTTGATAAACAAACCTAATTTTTTCAATACATACTGAATTGACCCAGCAAACTTTTCTAGCCAAGTATTATTATCATCGGCAAAACTTGTATCACTTGGATCTTTTTCCAATTCCAAATTCCCTACTGTCCAATGAGGATTGACAAACATAGTTATTTTTCCATCTTCACTCTGTCTATCAGAACCTTCCAATGCCATACCAACTACAAATCCTGGTTCAGTCGCTTTCATTACTAACCCAGTTTCATCTGACACTGTTAATAAATCCCCTATTTTTATGTCACCATTGTTCAAAGATACTTTTACTGGCACTCTACCAGACAAGGCTACTGACCGATAATTTTCTTTCTGTGTTTGATCATACATAACATTACCACCCAGCAATAAACCCGGATTGGTAGAAATTACACCCAATGCCAAATTACTATATTTAGTAGTACATTTTTCTATTTGCATAGTATCAGAAAATTCTACTAAACACACGGCATCACCTGGCTCTGGGCAAGTGTTATTATCATTACAACTTGCATTAATTGGATAAGTTTCTGCCAAGTCTAAAGTAGTGGAACCGGTAATATAGCCACTAGCCTGAATGTAACCATTAGCATAAATTGCACCAGTAGTAGAAGTACCAGAATCAACATATAATTGAAAAATATTAGTGGAGGAAACATTTGCAAGAGTGTTACCGATAACCACTGTTCCAGATGTAATTTGTACATCTCCACTTGCACCAGCCTCTGATACTACATTTAATAAACCATTAACTTTTAAATTATTAGTAAATTCAGTATAACCTGCTACGGTTAACGCACCATCGACAAGCAGACCTCCACCACCTATATTTAAACTATTTCCCACATACAAATTATTACCAACGTCTACATTATCGGTAATATTAAAATTATTTGTCAAAATATTACCAGCATACAACGATGGTGTTTCTATACCATTAATATCAATTACTACCAAACCATTATTACCATCGGCCACATAAGCATATTTACCTGACACAAAAACACTATTGGCAGTACCAGTTGTATTATACCAACCAACCTGAGTCAAATTATTTACATCACTAATGTCAATAACTACCAAACCATTAGTACCATCAGCCACATAAGCATTTTTACCTGAAATATAAACATCATTAGCATCACCGCCAGTAACATATGATGAACCAGTTGGCACAGGTAAAGAAGGGTTACTAACATCAAAAACCTGCAAACCTTCACTATCAATAGTGACATAAGCATATTTACCAGAAACATAAACACTATTAACTGTGCCAGTAGTGTGATAAAAACCCACACTTGATGTAACGCTAAAATCACTAATATCTGCTATATACAAACCTTCAGAACCACCGGCCACATAAGCATATTTACCAGAAACATAAAAGTCTTTTGGTGCAACATCAAATTGTTTAGTTCCAAGAGACACAAAATTTTCTGATTCGGGAGTGATATCAAGACCGTACAGTGCCTTACCAATAGGCGATAACACATATGCCATTTTACCTGAAACAAAAACATCATTAATAAACCAGCTTACTGAATTTTTAAATAGAGTTGGTGAGCTAGGATCACGTACATCAATCGCATACAACTTATCACGATCAACTATATAAGCATAATTACCTGCCACAACGACATCTTCAACATCACCACCTGTATTATATGAACCAATTTCGATTGGATTAGCCGGATCATTTATGTCAATTATCCTTAACCCATTACTATAATCAGCCACATAAGCATATTTACCCAAAATATAGACATCATAAGATGTACCGACGGTATTAAAACTACCTTCTAAAGTCGGATTACCAGAAGCTTTATGCAAAATATTACCCCCATTGATGGTTAATTTTTCACTTGGGGTACTAGTACCAATCCCCAATCTTCCATTGGTATTATCCCAGAATAAACTAGTAGTAGAAGAAAGCAAACCATTAGCCCCAGCAAAAATCAATGATCCATTATTGGATAAACTAGAAACAGACAGAGAAGAGGCATTGGCAATATCAAGAGTAGAAGTACCAATTACTCCCAGAGTACCGTTGATTGATAAATTATAACTTGGTGAAGTAGAAGCAATCCCCAGTCTGCCTGTCGTATTATCCCAGAATAAGCTAGATGTAGATGTATAGGCCTGGGTTAATCCATTACTAAAAACAAATGAACCTGATTCACCTAAGGTGGTGGTTCCAGTACCACCATAACCTGTACCAATCACTGTACCTTGCCAAATGCTATCACCAGTAATTGTACCAATTGAAGCCGTGTTAGCTATGAGAGCAGTAATAGTGGTGGTAGCCAAAGTAGAAGTATTTACTACTCTAAATGTCCCATTTACATCTAGACTATATTGTGGTGTGGTGGTACCAATCCCCAACCAACCACTAATCGTAGTCGTGGCCAAAGTACTAGTAGCTGACACTGTCAAAGTACTGCCGAGCGTTGTGGTGCCAGTGGCGCGGAAACTACCATCCACGTCAAGTTTGTAAGACGAAATAGTAGTAGTATTTATTAAGACACCAGTTGAAGACACCCCACCATTACCATCACTAACTCCATAGACTGTTAGCATGGCATTACCATCTATTTGAGCGCTATAACTAGATGTCACACCCACGGTAGAAGAAGCCGTGACAGCCAAATCTACCCAGCTCACCATTCCAGCGTCATCTGGGAAAGCCAGAGCACCAAGTTCAAGATTTGGTATGCTGACTAACTCATTATTATAATCATAAACCAAAGCTCCCTCACCTACATTAACTGGACCAGCAATCGTAGAAGTATTAACTACACCCGTCACATCAATATGGTCAGTAAACATAGCGGTACCACTAACGGTTAAATTGTGCTGTGGAGAACTACTTCCAATCCCGAGTCTGTTATTAGTACTATCCCAGAATAAACTAGTAGAAGGAGTAAAGGCGTATTGACTACCATTGCTATAAGCAAAAGTACCGGTTACACCAATCGTGGATGTGTTGGTACCACCGTATAAATAACTAATAACTGAACCTCGCCAAGTACCAGAAGCAATAATACCAAGACTTGAAGTACCAACCACTGTTAAACTAGAATTAGGAGTACTAGAACCAATCCCGAGTCTGTTATTAGTACTGTCCCAAAATAAACTTGAGGAAGGAGTAAAAGCATATGAAGTACCATTACTAAAAGCAAATGTTCCAGTAGCACCCAAGGTTGTAGTATTGGTACCACCATAGAGATAACCAATTTTTGTGCCTTGCCAAACACCAGTGGCAATAACACCAAGACTAGAAGTACCATTAACTGTTAGGCTGTAGTAAGGGGTACTAGAACCAATGCCTAGTCTGTTATTAGTACTGTCCCAGAATAAACTTGAGGAAGGTGTAAAAGCATACGAAGTACCATTACTAAAGGCAAATGTTCCAGTCGCACCAAGAGTAGTGGTATTAGTACCGCCATAGAGATAACTAATCTTCGTACCTTGCCAAGTACCAGAAGTAATAACACCAAAACTAGAACTGGCTGTTACATTCAACTGTCCATATATTCTAACCAGATCATTATCAAATTCACCATAAATAAGTGGAGTGGCAGAATTGGAATTTTCTATATAAAGTTTGTTTGAACCAGTTTCATTGTAGCCAGCTTGATAACCGAGAAAAACATTACCTTGAGAAGAAGTGGCTAACTGACCAGCACCTTTACCCAAAAAAGTATTATAACTTCCAGTACCAATATTATTACCAGTTAATGTTCCAATTAATACATTATTTTGTCCGGATGTTATATTTTCCCCAGAGCTAGCACCAAAAAATGAATTATAACCACCTGTAGAATTTCCCAAAACCCCTGAACCAGACAAAACACCCAAATAAGTATTGAAATTACCAGAATTATAACTACCAGCAGATGACCCAACAGCCACCAGTTGAGATCCAACATTAAAATTACCAGCCCCCCCAATCATTATATTTTCTGTACCATTGGCTGACAAAATCTGAAAACCATTAACTCTCAAAACATTAGTTGAATTTTGTATATTAATATCTCCATTCACATCCAAAGTATAAGCTGGTGTGTTGGTGCCAATTCCTAAACGGCCAGTTGTGTTATCCCAATACAGACTAGATGTAGAAGAAAGTAAACTACTGGCTCCTGCAAAAATAACAGAACCACTAGATAATTCGGAAACTGTTAAACTGGAGACTGTAGTAGTAGATAAAGTCGTTGTACCAGTAAAACTATTCTCACCAGAGAAAATATTATTCAATGAAAGTTTGGCATAACTAGTAGAAGCTGTAAGCCAGATCTGATCAGCTTCTGTAGAAGTAGTAATATAATTAAACAAAGCATGATCACCCCAAGAATAAGCAGTATTCCAGTTGGCTACTACCGTGGTAGTCGGGATAACATAACCAGAGGTGAGAGAAAATATACCAGTACTAGAAGTGTAAGTTAGACCTTCGGCAGTGGATGATAATGCCAGGATAGAACCAGATGAGGTGACATAACCAAGATCATTGGTCCACATGGAAATATTACCAGACATACCAGAGAGTGAACCACGAGTGGCAAGTAGATTTGTTATAGTAGTTGTGGAGAAACTTGAAGTCGCTGTCACAACTAATTGGCCATTGATTCTCACTAAATCACTATCAAATTCACCATAAATCAATGGGGTAACAGAATCAGAATTTTCTATATAAAGTTTGTTTGAACGGGTTTCCAATAAACCAGCTTCGTAACCAAGAAAAACATTGCCTTGTGAAGAGGTTGCGTTTTTACCAGCATTTACACCTAAATATATGTTATTTCTTCCAGTATTATTGAAATAACCAGCTTCATAACCAAGAAAAACATTGTTTTCTCCTGATGTATTTTCATATCCTGAAAAAGAACCAAAGAAAGAATTATAACCGCCCGTTGAATTACCAGTACTTCCAAAACCAGCACGACTACCAGCATAAGTATTATAATCACCACTATTATTTCTACCAGTGTCATTACCAATCAAAGTAACATTTGAACCAATATTATTATAACCTGCATATTCTCCAATCAATATATTATCTGTACCACTCGCTGATAGTATTTGAGAGTGATTAATTCTTAAAACATTAGCACTATTTTTAATATTAATATCCCCATTTACATCCAAAGTATAGGCTGGGGTATTGGTGCCTACACCAAGCCTACCAGTAGTGTTGTCCCAATAGAGACTAGATGAAGACGTAAGAGTATCTGTGTCAGACCAAAAAGCTAATTGATTAGCAACACCAGTGCCATCAATCGTTCCCCCACCTACAATACCAAGTGATGAAGTCGTCACCCACTGTGGCACCCCACCAGTGTATTGCAAAACATCTCCAGTATCAGGATTGTCAGTAAAAGCATAAGATGAACCATTGCTGTAAACAATTGTTCCTGCATTACCAACTGTTGAAGTGCCGGTACCACCATAGGCCAAATCAATAACACTACCATGCCAGATTCCCCCATCAATAAGTCCTAAAGTGGAGGTCCCAAGTATTCCCAATGTACCATTGATAGCTAAGTTATAATATGGAGTGCTAGAACCAACACCTAGTCTGCCATTTGTGTTATCCCAAAATAAACTAGTAGTTCCTATATCATTACCACTTGTCCAGTAAGACAAGGTATTAGCCAGACCACCAGACAAACCAGCCCCAGTCGCTTCTTGCCAAGTACCAAAACCATTAGCATCAGCTGTCAAAACATAACCACTAACAGTAGCATCACCTAATTGAAAAGCAGTTTGAGTTGTGGTTGCAAAAGTCGTTGTTGCTGTAAAACTATTCTCACCACTAAAAATATTATTCAATGAAAGTTTGGCATACGTACTAGACGCGCTATCAATGGTAAGATAATCAGAAGATGAAGCTAACCAGATTGGATCAATTTCTATATAACTAGTGAGATAACCAGCATCATTGACCCATTGGGAGATAGTATCAGTAGCAAAATTAGTTACTGTCAAACCAGTAGAAGTGGTAATATAGCCAACATTATTAATCCATTGTGAAACTGTATTAGTAACGAAGTTAGCCACGGTTAAATCAGTAGAAGTGATTAAATACCCTGCCAATGCATGATTACCCCAAGAGTATGCTATGTTCCAAGTGGAAGTGACAGAATTATCAAAACGAATATAAGAAGAAGAAACGGCTAACCAAATTGGATCAGTTTCTATATAACTAGTGAGATAACCAGCATCATTGACCCATTGGGAGATAGTATCAGTAGCAAAATTAGCTATAGTAAGATTTGTGGACGTAGTTAAATACCCCGCTGTAGCATGATTACCCCAACCAAAGGCTGTATTCCAGTTGGTGGCAGAAGCAGTGGTAGGAATGATGTAGCCAGGGGTGAGAGAGAAGTCTCCGGTAGCTTGATTAAAAGTTAGACCAGTAACTGTGCTTGATAAAGAATTCCACACGCGTTCATCGGTGTAATATAAATAAGCTGGATTTTCTGTAACAGCAGCTGTGTCTAAAGTTTGCCAAGTTTTGTCACCCCGGAAATATTGACCAGTAGTACCAGCAACCAAAGAATTTTCTTTTTCAGTGGCCAATTCATCAATGGCGGCTTGGATAGTGACAGCGGTGATTGTCCCAGAAGCAACATTGGTAATTTGTGAAGCGGTATAATCGTCAGATCGAGCTGTGATAATTCCGGTGCGACCAAAGACACTGGCAATATTGTTAGTTGATGCAATTTTTTCCCAGACATTGTTACTACTAAAGACAATCCAATCCCCTACGTTCCAAGAAGTGATGTCATCAATGTTAGTGGTGCCAGC
>DOMK01000013.1 GCA_003510435.1 Candidatus Magasanikiibacteriota bacterium | reverse complement strand
ATCAGCCACGGCGCGTTGAATACGTTCTCGGGTCTTGTACTCACCGCCCGTCACACCACGAAAGTTGGCAGTACCCGAAGGCTCCGCAAGGGGACTAAGGTAAGGTCAGTGATCAGGGTGAAGTCGTAACAAGGCATCCGTAGCGGAAGCTGTGGATGGATCACCTCCTTTCTGGAGTTAATCAGTAGTAATACTGATTCACTACTTACAAGACATGTTATCTTCATGTCTATAAACTGTCTTTGTTCTTTCTGTCTTCGGACAAAAAGAAACGAGTGTTTTTTACCACATTCATGTTGTAAACTTAAATTAAATCTTCAGTTAAAGGCTGAGGATTTTTTGTTTGGATTAATTTTTTATTTATCCCCTTGACCAGTTGTTTTTTAACCTATATAATTTAGATAATTTAAACTTAATAATAAAATCTATGTGTTATTCATATGACAGGCTAATTGACTTGGCCAAAAAAACTGGTAGTAAATTAATAGTCCATGATCCAATTGAAGGACGTGATGTAGTCTTGCTTAGTATTGATGAATTTGAAAAATTGAATTATGATAAAATTTACGGCTCAGATGAATGTGAGTGTGACTGTGGTCATGATTACAATTTTGATAATTATTCTTCCAGACGTGATGTCCGAAGTATGTCAGAGCGTGAGCTCTTGGATCAGATCAATCGTGATATTGCGATCTGGCGGGCAGACAAAGATATGGAAGAAAAATGGGAAAAGGAAATGATTATGGAAGATGAGGTAGATGAAGAAGGACCATTTGATCCATTTGGCGAACATGATTATCATCCAGCTGATTGGCATAGTGCCGGTGCTGTTTTGGAAAATAAATACAATACACCAAATTGGTTAGATGATGAAGATGATTCTTTTGATTTTGATAATGAAGATGAAGACGATGAGGGTGTGGAGATACCAAGTGAATTTTTTTCAAAAAAAGATGCTGATGAAATTAAAGTAGAGGACATACCAGATTTTGATTTTAATTATAATGACATTGGTGAAGAGAGTATTACTGGACCACAAAATATTCCTTATAAAAAAACTGAAGAAAACACAGCTGATTGGCTAGAAGAACCTTTGGGAGAAAATGAAGAGCCGGTGTTTTATGAGGAACCGGTGTAAAAAAGGAATAAGGAATAAAGAATAAGGAATAAAACCCCACCCCAACCCCTCCCCTTAAAAAGTGGAGGGGCTTTAATTCCCCTTGCCCTTTTGTAGGGGAAAGGGGTTAGGGGATAGGATTGCTTGTGTAAACAAAAAAATCGTCCCAAACTCCTTAGTTAAATTTTCAATAATGAAAATCTAGCTGTGGTGGACGATTCTTTCGTTGTATTGTCCGCATGCTCACACCCTCCGACACCCGGAGGGTTTTCCCTCTCGGTCATCGGCTGACGCGCAACCGGCATGTTGCCCCTGAACCGGGGCGAAGCGAACGCTAGGAGGGGCGAAAGGCGGGAAGGTGTTCATCGTCACTGGTTAGGCCCTTGTAGATCCTTGCTAGGAACCTGTTGAAGCCATAGTAGATCCAGAGATGGCTTCTCAGTTTTTCCGGCATGCTGGCCTTACCATCTCCATCGACGGTGACAAACCATTCACCGTCTACCTCGGCCAGCCCTGCTGTGTTCCATGAGCGGGCGAGGTGTTCTCCATCGACCGAGGCCATGTAGCGGGTAAGTGACCGTTGGAGGCGCGGGTAATGCTTTTTTTTGATTACCTCAACCCCCCTTTTGCCATTTTTCCGGTACAACCGGATGGTGACAATCGCCATGTCTGCCTCCTTCATCTTCGTGCGTTCGATGCACGACATCTTATCCTAACAAACAGAGAGAGAGAGTTGTCAATGTAAGTGGTGTGGATATTAATTTAGTAATCTTAAGTTTAAAATTGATTTGGAATTTGGATTTTGTTATTTGGTATTTTATTAGGTTAATTAGAAATTAGATATTAGAAATTTAAGACTTTTTTAGTGCAGAGAAAAAGGGGATCCTTCGGCTCCGTTTCGCTTCGCTTCACTACGCTCAGGATTAGGGTTTGTCCCCACCATATCCCCTTGACTTATACTTAAGATTTGTATATAATTATCACGCGTAAAAGTACGCATTTTTGTTAATCAAAAATTTGGCTAAATATAGCCTAAAATTATAATCAAGTCCGCTGGATTAAAAATCTGTCCTGACCACTCGGAGACAGTGCGGTAAATTTTAGAAGTATGGTAGACTTTGATAGGTCCAAGCCACACTTAAACGTAGGTACTATTGGTCACGTTGATCATGGTAAAACTACACTTACAGCTGCTATTTTGAAGGTAGCTGCAGCTAGAGGTTTGATCGCTCAAACCAAAAGCGTTGACGAAATCGATTCTGCTCCAGAAGAAAAAGCTCGTGGTATTACTATTGCCACAGCTCATGTGGAGTATGCAACCGAAAAACGTCACTATGCTCACGTTGATTGTCCAGGCCATGCTGATTATGTCAAGAACATGATTACTGGTGCTGCTCAAATGGACGGTGCTATTTTGGTAGTGTCTGCTGCTGATGGTCCTATGCCTCAGACTCGCGAACACATCTTGTTGGCTCGCCAGGTAGGTGTGCCTTATATCATTGTTTTCTTAAATAAGGTTGACCAAGTGACAGATCCAGAATTGATTGACTTGGTAGAAGAAGAAATCAAAGATTTACTAAAGAAATATGATTTCCCTGGAGATACTACTCCAATTATCCGTGGTTCAGCTCTAAAAGCTCTAGAAGATCCAAATGGTGAATACAGTGAAGCCATTATGAAACTTTTGAACACTTTGGATGAATACATTCCTCAGCCACAACGTGATTTGGACAAGGATTTCTTGATGCCAATTGAAGACGTTTTCTCAATTGAAGGCCGTGGTACTGTAGTAACTGGTCGTATTGAAAGAGGTATTGTCAAGATTGGTGACGAGGTTCAAATCGTTGGTATTAGACCAGAAACTAGCAAAACTACCGTTACAGGCGTAGAAATGTTTAACAAATCTCTTAACCAAGGTGAGGCTGGTGACAATGCTGGTATTTTGCTTCGTGGTACAAAGAAAGAAGATGTTGAACGTGGTATGGTTTTGGCTAAAACTGGTTCGATTACTCCTCATACAGAGTTTGAAGCTGAAGTTTATACTCTTACCAAAGAAGAAGGTGGCCGTCATAAACCATTTTTCAATGGTTATAAGCCACAATTTTATATCCGTACTACCGATGTGACTGGTGAAGTCACTTTGCCAGAAGGTACTGAAATGGTAATGCCTGGTGATACTCTTAATCTAAAAATTAAGCTTATCGTACCAGTTGCCATGGAAGAAAAAGTCCGTTTTGCTATCCGCGAGGGTGGTAGAACAGTCGCTTCTGGTGTTGTAACCAAGATTATCAACTAACTTTAATAATGGGGAGGGGACAGACAAGTGTCCTCTCCCTTTGTTCTTTTAAATATTTTATGACAACAATAAACAAAACAACTGACAAGACAACAGACAAAGTAGCCGATAAAACAGCTGATATTGCTCAAACTGCTGGCCCAAAAGTTAGAATCAAAATTAGAGCTTATGATAGTAAGATTATTGATCAAGCTGCTAAGACAATTATTGACACGGCTGAGAGAAATGGCGCCAAAGTCGTAGGTCCAGTACCATTGCCAACTGAGAAGAATAAGTTTTCTGTCAATCGTTCTACTTTTGTACACAAGACATCTTCGGAACAGTTTGAAATGCGTACTCACAAACGTTTGATTGATATCTTAAATCCAACCCCAAAAGCGATTGATGCTCTTATGAATTTGAGTTTGCCAGCTGGTGTGGATATAGAAATTAAAATGAATTAAGGTAAAAAAGTAGGTTTTTTGAGATAAAAAAATATTTTGTGTAGATATTTGGTTAATGCCTTTTAAATATTATTGTCACATTGTTAAATTGTTGCCATTGTTTTTTTGAAAAGTTGTTATATATGTGTAGCAATAACAATGTGTCAATGAGACAATTTGACAATGGTTTTGTCATAAAATTTGGTTAGGGGTTTGAATCTTGTAAATCATATTTACATGTGGATAACGGTTGTATAAAACCCCTTGACATTGTTTTTGTTTTGAGGTAAAATATGGCCACTTCCTAAAGTATTAGGAACAACACCAAAAATTCGAGCAGATAAGATCTATGATTACGGATTTTACTAAGGGTTACGGATTATAATTGTAAAATAATTTTCCGTGAACTTTCAAGAAAGAAAACATCTGCAAGAAGGCAAATGGTGTACAGTGAGGTGAATATTAAAAATTATAATTTACAAGCCAATATAATCATTTTTTTATAAAGGCTAGAAGCGATATTTTAAATCTTGTTTTGAGATATCACTTCTAGTTTTTTGTTACCAAAATAGATATGAAATTTATATTAGGTACAAAGCAAAATATGACACAGGTTTTCCGAGAGGATGGCACTGTTGTTCCTGTTACCCGAATTCAGGTAGGACCATGTGTTATAACCCAAGTAAGAAAAGAAAAAAATGTTAATGCCATTCAAATTGGTTTTGGTGTCCAAAAGAAATTTCGTTTGAATAAGGCCAAAGCCGGACATTTGAATAATATTAGTGTTAATAATGATAATGGTTTGACTGTGCGTTTTTTACGCGAATTCAAAACTGGCGAAGGTGTAGAATTTAATCGTGGTGATGTTTTTGATGCCAGCAGTTTTTCTTTGGGTGAAAAGGTAAAAGTGATTGGTACTTCCAAAGGAAGAGGTTTCCAAGGTGTAGTCAAGAGACATGGTTTTCATGGTGGTCATGCTTCACATGGTAACAAAGATCAATTACGCATGCCTGGTAGTATTGGTGCTACTGGTCCTCAAAGAGTTTTTAAAGGTAAGAGAATGGGCGGACATATGGGTGATGATCAAGTGACAGTTAAAAATTTAGAAATAATGAAAATTGATTCAGATTTAAATGAAATTTTGATTAAAGGGGCTGTTCCTGGCGCACGCGGTGGACTTTTGTTGATTTCAACTGATGCGGGTGAAGTGACAATTATTAATAATAAAAAAGAAGAAGTAAAGCCAGAAGTTGTTGAAGTTGTGGAAAATGCTTCTGAAGAAAAAACAGCCGTTGATTCAGCTCCAGCCGAGGTTGCTGTTGCAGAAGAAATTAAAGTAGAAGAAACTAAATAAGTATGGCAAAAGTTAAATTGTACAATCAAGAAGGTAAAGAAGTGGGTGATTTGGAATTGAATGACAAAGTTTTTGGTGTCAAAGCTAAATCTTCTGTTTTGTACCAAGTTTACAATGCTATTATGGCCAATGCCAGAGAACCTTGGGCTCACACCAAAAATAAAGGTGAAGTGCGCGGTGGTGGTAGAAAGCCATGGAAACAAAAAGGGACTGGTCGCGCTCGTCATGGTTCTATTCGTTCACCATTGTGGGTGGGCGGTGGTGTGACATTCGGACCTCTTAACGTAAGAAATTATAAACAAAAAATTAATAAAAAAATGAACCAAACTGCTGTGCGGATGTGTTTGACTGACAAGGCAAAAAATGGTTTGTTGGTAGTGTTAGAAGATTTACAAAGTGATGGTAAAACCAGTGGTATGTCCAAGTTGCGCAAGAGTTTACCAGGATTTGGTAAAACCACCTTATTGTTAGCTCATGTAAATGATGAAAAAGTGAATTTGGCTACTAGAAATATCAAGAGATTTGATATGCAACAGGCTAAGGATGTAAATGTCGTAGATTTATTACATCACCAATTTGTTATTACTACAAAAAAAGGTATTGAACAGTTAGAAAAAAGATTAGCAAAATAATATGGGTTTATTAGATAAATTTAAAAAGAAAAGTACTGCTGAAGCCAAAGCCGTTGCTCCTAAACAAGCGACTGCTAAAGTTAAGGTTGAGAAAAAAGTTGAGGCTGTAGTTGATAATAATGCTACTGAAACAGTAAACAAAGTTAAAAAAAGTGATTTAACAAAAAAAATAAATGGACAGGCTTATAAGGTTTTACTTTCTTCTGTGATAAGTGAAAAAGCTGCGATTGCTGAAAGTCATAATTCTTATACTTTTTCTGTAGAAAAAGCTGCGACCAAAGTGGATGTAAGAAATATTATAAAACAAATTTATAATGTAAAGGTACTAAAAGTAAGAATAATGAATCGAGAAGGTAAAGCTAAAAATACCAGAGGAAAAAAAGGTAGAACCAGTGATTGGAAAAAAGCGATTGTCACCTTGGCAAAAGGTGAGACAGTCAATGTCCATGAAGGGGTTTAAAACATTGATTACACGGATTAAAATAGATTTCACTGAATGTAAACGAGCCAAATCTATCAAATCTGTGGAATCATTCTAAATAATCTGTGAAATCTGTGTTATAAAATATGGGAATTAAAGTCTACAAACCAACTACACCAGGTAGACGCAAATCAAGCGTGCAGGATTTTTCTGATATAACAAATATTGTACCAGAAAAATCTTTGGTGACGACTCTTAAAAAACATTCCGGAAGAAATAATACTGGTAAGATTACCGTCCGCCATCGTGGTGGTGGGGTAAAGAGACTTTATAGAGTTGTTGATTTTAAATGTACTAAATTTGATATTGAAGCCGAAGTAAAGACGATTGAATATGATCCAAATCGTGGCGCTCGGATTATGCTTGTAGAATATACTGGTGGTGAAAAAGCTTACTTTATTGCTCCAAAAGGAATTACAGTTGGTGATAAAGTAATGTCTAGTAAGAATAAAATTGAAGCCAAAGTTGGCAACAGAATGCCATTAGAATTTATCCCAATTGGTTTATTTGTTTACAATGTAGAAATGACTCCTGGCAAAGGTGGACAATTGGTAAGAGGAGCTGGTAATTGTGCTCAATTACAAGTTATGGAAGGTAAATATGCTCAATTGAAATTGCCTTCTGGAGAAGTGCGAATGATAAAGAAAGAGTGTGCTGCGACTGTTGGAACAATTAGCAATCAAGACAAATCTTTGGTAAGATGGGGTAAGGCCGGTCGCAGAAGAATGCTTGGTTGGAGACCAATCGTAAAAGGTAAGAATATGAACCCAATTGATCACCCACATGGTGGTGGAGAGGGCCACAGTCCGATCGGTTTACGTGGTGGTCCAAAAACTCCATGGGGCAAGAAAGCTTTGGGTGTTAAGACAAGAAAGAGAAGTAAATGGAGTAATAAGTTTATTGTACAGAGACGAAAGAAAAGCAAATAAACTTTATAATAAAATAGTAAATTAAAAAAACGATTATATAACTAAAAAAGAAAATAATTTTTGTGGACTATGTCAAGAAGTTTAAAAAAAGGGCCTTATATTGATGAAAAATTGATGAAAAAAGCAGTCAAGGCCAGAGAAACAAAAGACAATACACCAATCAAGACTTGGGCACGAGCCTGTACAATTGCACCAGAATTTATTGGTTTGACTTTTTTAGTCCACAATGGAAAAGATTTTATCAATGTCTTTGTAGAAGAGAATATGGTTGGACATAAGTTGGGAGAATTTTCTCCAACTAGAAAATTCCTTGGTCATGGTGGAAAAATGGCCAAAGAACAAAAGAAATCTGAATAATAATATATGAAAGAGCAAGTCACAGCAAAATTAAGACATTTGAGAATGAGCCCACGAAAAGTTCGTTTGCTTATTGGTCTTATTCGTGGTTTAAAAGTGGATGAAGCTGTTTCCCAATTGGAAAATAATCAAAAGCATGCTTCTCGTCCAGTTTTGAAGCTTTTGTTGTCTGCTGTGGCCAATGCTAGAGAAAATAATAATTTAAAAGAAGAAACTTTGGTTGTTAAGACTGCTTTTGTAGACGAAGCTCCAGCCTTACATCGTTGGATGCCAAGAGCTATGGGTTCAGCTTCACCACTAAAAAAGCGTGGTTCTCATGTGACAGTTGTTTTGGAAGGGGAAGCTAATGAGGGTAAAAAAGTAAAGAAAGAAAATAAAAAAGTTGCTAAAGAAGATAAAAAAGAAGACAAGGCTGTAAAGAATGAAGAAAAAGTTGATAAAAAAACAGAAAATAAGTAATTTTAGTTAATTGGAAATTAATTTATATGGGTCATAAAGTACATCCAAGAGCACATAGAACACAAGTTATTTATACTTGGGATTCAAAGTGGTTTGGAAAAAACAATTATCCAAAAATGGCAGAACAGGATATTAGTATTCGTGAATTTTTGACAAAAAAATTTAAAGATGCCCATATTGATTCAATTGGTGTAGAACGTGGACCAAAGAATATGACCGTTACAGTATTTGCTGGTAAGCCAGGTTTTATAATCGGTCGTGGTGGTAAGTCTTTGGATGATTTACGAAAAGAAATTGAAAGAAAATTTTTACAAATGTCACTCAAAGTTAAATTGAATATCAAAGAAGTGAAATCTCCAGCTTTATCAGCTTCCATTGTTGCCCAGACTTGTGCCGCTGACGTGGAGAAACGTATTCCTTTCCGTCGTATCATGAAGCAAACGATTGAGAGAGTAATGAAAGCTGGCGCCAAAGGAGTAAAAATTTGTATGGCTGGAAGATTGAATGGGGTAGAAATTGCTAGAACCGAAAAATTAGCCGCTGGAACAGTGCCGTTAATTACCCTAAGAAGTGATGTTGATTACGCCTTGGTAGAAGCTGATACAATCTATGGTAAAATTGGTGTAAAAGTCTGGATTTGTCATGGTGAAATATTTGGTAGAAAAGATAAGTTTACTGAAACCAGTGATACTGATACCAAAAAAGAAATAAAAAAGGATTAAATTTTGAAAATTATACATAAGAAATTTTATAAAAGGTATGCTGTTACCCAAGAAAGTAAAACATAGAAAATGGCACAAGCCACGTCATAAGAATAGAGGAGTGGCCAGCCGTATAAACACTTTAGCTTTTGGCGCTTTTGGTATTGTTGCTCTTGATCATGCTTGGGTGACCTCTCGTCAAATTGAAGCAGCTCGTCGTGTACTGACTCGTTATGTTCGTCGTGGTGGTAAGATCTGGATTAGAATTTTTCCTGATAGACCAGTAACAAAAAAAGGTAGCGAAGTTCCAATGGGTGGAGGTAAAGGTGCACCGGATCATTATGTTTGTACTATCAAACCAGGTACAGTAATGATGGAAATGGATGGTATTTTGGAAAGCGAAGCTAGAACAGCTTTACTCTTGAGTGGTTATAAATTACCAACCAAAGTTAAATTTATTAAAAAGGACTAAACATTGATTGCGCAGATTAAGAAAATAGATTACACTGAATACGAATTGATAATCAAAAAATACGTAAGTAATCTGTGAAATCAATATAAATCAGTTAAATCAATGTTGTATGGATTTTAAGGACTTAAAAAATAAAAGTATAAAAGAACTTCAAGATCTATTATCAGAAAAGAGAGAAGAAGTTCGTGAGTTACGTTTTAAAGCTAGTGAGAATCAGCTAAAAAAAGTAAGAGAAATTCGTAATAATAAAAAAATAGTTGCTCAAATTTTGACTTTGTTAAATGCTAAAAATAAGAAGTAAATATGACAAATGAAGCTAATAAAACAAAAGTTGTAATTCACCGTCGTTTTGAAGGCGAGGTCTTGAGTACTGTAGAAAATAAGACAATTCATGTTTTGGTAAAAATTAAAAAAATGCATGCCAAATACAGAAAACAGTATATGTCTAGTAAGAAATATGCCGTGCATGATGAAAATAATACTGCTAAAGTTGGTGATAAAGTAATTTTTGAAGAGTGTCGTCCTTTTAGCAAGACCAAAAAATGGCGTTTAATAAAAATTGCCAATTAAATATATATATAAATTATTAAAGTATGATCCAGCATAGATCAATGTTAGAAGTGGCAGACAATTCTGGCGCAAAAAAATTACAATGTATTCGTGTCTTGGGTGGGTATAAAAAACGTTATTCCTTCCTTGGTGATGTAATTACTTGTGCTGTCAAAGAAGCTGCTCCACGTGCCGCCATAAAGAAAGGTGATGTTGTTCATGCTGTGATTGTTCGTCAAAGAAAAGAAATGCGTCGTAAGGATGGTACATATATCCGTTTTGATAATAACGCCGCTGTAATTATTGACAAAAAAAGTAAAGAACCAAAAGGAACACGTATTTTTGGACCAGTCGCTAGAGAGCTTAGAACCAAAGGTTTCCAAAAAATTATTTCATTAGCGCCTGAAGTCTTATAAAACATTGATTGCACAGATTTGGAAATGGATTTCACAGATATAAAAGACATCCTCCAAATCAGTGTAATCAAATATAATAAATCAGTGAAATCAATGTTATGAAAATTAAAACCGGTGACAAAGTAAAAGTTATAAAAGGAAAAGACAGTGGAAAGACTGGCAAGGTTATTCAGGTTTTAAAAAATAAATCTAGTCAAAAATTATTTGTGGTTATTGAAGATGTGAATATTTTAAAGAAACACATGCGAACTAGAAAACAAGGTGAAAAAGGACAAATAATCGAATTACCAGCGCCAATTAGTATCAGCAATGTAATGTTGTTGGATCCAAAATCAGGTAAGGCGACTAGAGTTGGTTACAAGCAGGAAGGTAATGAAAAAAAACGTGTTGCTAAAGTTAGTGGTGAATATATAGAATAAAAACACTTGAACACTCAAGCACCTAAGCAAAAAAATGTTTTAAGTGCTAAAGTGCTAAAGTGCTAAAAAGTGAATAAAATATGGAATCAAGATTAAATAAAATTTATAAAGAAAAAGTTGTTCCAGCCCTGATGGCAGAGTTTGGTTTCAAAAATGTCATGCAAGTACCAAAAATTAAAAAAGTGACCGTAAATGTTGGTTATGGACGTTTTATAAAAGATGGTGCTTATATAGAAAATGTAACCAAGACATTGACAGTGATTACTGGTCAAAAGCCAGTTCACAACAAGACTACCAAGTCTATTTCCAATTTTAAGATTCGTGAAGGCAATGAAATTGGCGTGTCAGTTACTTTACATGGCAAGAGAATGTATGACTTTTTGGATAAAATGGCTAATATAGTTTTACCTCGGGTAAAAGATTTCCGTGGTATTAGTCCAAAATCATTTGATAAACAAGGTAATTACAGTATTGGTTTTAAAGAACAACTACCATTTGCCGAAGTAAAGAGTGATGCTGTCAATAAAATTCATGGTTTACAAGTAGTTATTACTACTTCTGCCAAGAATAAAGAACAAGGTTTGGCTTTATTGAAGATGATTGGTTTCCCATTTAGAGATAAATAAAATTATATAATAAATGTTTTTTAAAGAATAAGTTATATATGGCGACACAAGGACAAATTGCAAAATCAAATAGAACACCAAAATATACGACTAGAATTGTACGTCGTTGTTGGAAATGCGGCCGTAAGCATGGTTTTATGCGTAAATTTGGTTTATGTAGAATTTGTTTCCGGGAATTAGCTAACCAAGGAAAGTTACCGGGTGTAAGAAAGTCAAGCTGGTAAAAATCACTTAACCACTTTATCACTTAATCACTCAATCACAAATTTGTATATGTGGTTAAGTGGTGAGGTGGTAAGGTGAAAAATAATTATAATATAGAAGTGGTAAAACTTTAGTAAGTAAATAAATGTACAATAAATAAAATTACTCAAAAACTATGATGACCGATCCTATCGCAGACATGTTAACTCGCATACGCAATGCCCAATTATCAAGACGGGCAAATATTGTGTTACCTTTTTCAAAGGTAAAAAAAGCGATTGCTGATATTTTGGCTCAAGAAAAATATGTGGGCAAAGTTGAAATTGTGGAAGAAAAGCCAGTAAAGAAATTAACCATTGAGCTTTTATACAATGACCGAGAACCACAAATTAGATCTTTGGTTCGGGTGAGTAAGCCAGGTTATCGTATTTATCGCAAATCCGAGGAAATGCCGAGAATTTTGAATGACTTTGGTGTGGCGGTTATATCCACTTCACAAGGTTTTATGACTAATAAGCAAGCTCGTAAATTGGGTATTGGTGGAGAAATTATTTGTTCAGTATATTAAATAAACTAAATAAACATTGATTTAGACAGATTAAAACAGATGTTTAATTATCTGAAATCAGTCTAAATCAGTTTTAATCAATGCTATGTCACGTATAGGCAAAAGAACAATTCAAATTCCAGCTGGAGTAACCGTTGATCTAAAAGCAGATGAAATTTTGGTAAAAGGTCCAAAAGGAACTTTGACTCGCAAGCTTAATGATAAAGTGAGTGTTAAGATTGAGGACAACGTTATTTCTGTATCAGTTAAAAATGAAGATGAAAAATCGGAACGTTCTTTGTGGGGAACTTTTTCTTCTCACATCCAAAATATGGTGACTGGTGTAACAACTGGATTTAAAAAACAATTAGAAATTAATGGTGTGGGTTATAAAGTGGCCATGCAAGGTAAAGATTTGAAACTGGAAGTTGGTTTTTCCCATTCAGTAATTTACAAAATTCCAAACACGGTGACAGCTGGGGTAGAAAAGAATCTAATTACATTGGAAAGTTCTGATAAAGAATTGTTGGGTAATGTAGCAGCCGAAGTAAGAAAAATTAGAAAACCAGAACCTTACAAAGGTAAAGGAATTAAATATCTTGAAGAAGTTATCCGCCGTAAAGAAGGTAAGACAGCGGCTAAATCTGCTAGTTAATAAATAAAGATATGGTAAAAAGATTAAAAACAAAATCAGACAGAAGACAAAGAAGACAACAACGCGTTCGTACTAGAGTTTCTGGTACAGCCGACTGTCCTCGTTTTAATGTTTTTAAAGGTTTGGTAAATTTTTATGCTCAATTGATTGATGATAATAATAGTAAAACTTTAGTAGCGGTTCACAGCAAGAGTGTTGATAAAAAACAAGATGTTGGTGAAAGAAAAGGAAAGACAGCTGTTGCATTTTTAGTTGGTAAGAGTCTTGGTGCTAAGGCTAAAGAAGCTGGTATTACCAAAGTAGTATTTGATCGGGCTGGTTACAAATATCAGGGTCGGGTGCAAGCCGCTGCTGACGGAGCTAGAGAAGCCGGTTTGAAATTTTAAAAATAAATAATTTTAATAATATATGGCATACAAAGGTAAAGGAAAATCAGGTCAAAAACCAAAAAAAGAGAAGCCAGAGTTTGATCAACAAATTGTTGATTTGGCTCGTGTGACTCGTGTGACAAAAGGTGGAAAACAATTGAGTTTTCGCGCCACTGTTGTGATTGGTGATAGAAAAGGCCGGGTTGGTTACGGAGTTGATAAAGGTAAAGATGTTCAAATGGCCGTAGAAAAAGCCGTGAATCAAGCTAAAAAGAATATTATTACTGTACCAATGAATGCTGATTCTATTCCTCATACTGTTCAAGCCAAATATAAAGCGGCCAAGGTTTTTATTAAACCAGCTCCAAAGGGGAGTGGTATTATTGCTGGTGGTTCAATCAGAGTAGTGTTAGAATTAGCTGGAGTACCAAATGCTTCTGCTAAGATGATTGGTAGAACTAATAATAAAATTAGTAATGTGAAAGCTACTTTTGATTGTTTGCAAATGTTTAAAAAGAATAGTTTACCAAAAAAAGTTGAACCAGTTGCAGTTAAGCTGGATACTAATATAAGCAATGTCAATGTGGATGAAGGTAAAAAAGAGGTTGTAAAGAAAGTCAACAAAGATAATGATAAACAATAATAAATATTAAATATGGTATTAACTGCTAGTACAATTAAACCTGGTACAGGAATAAAACGAAAAGGAAAAAGAGTTGGTCGTGGTAATGCCTCTGGTAAAGGTACTTATTCAGCGCGTGGTTTGAAAGGTCAGAGATCTCGTTCTGGTGGCAAGAGTCGGACCCAAATTAGAGCTTTTAAAGCTTCTTTATTAAAAGTACCAAAACTTCGTGGTTTCAAGAGTATTTATAGTAAGAAAGAAACTGTTACCTTGGATACTTTGGAAAGAATTGTTAAAGAAGGTGATTTGGTTACTCCACGCTATCTTGATAAAAAAGGTGTAATTGGCCATCCTACTAAGGGAGTAAAAATTGTTGCTAAAGGTGAATTGAAAAAGAAAATTACTATTAAAAGTTGTTTGGCAAGTAAGAAAGCCGTTGAATTGATAGAAAAGAGTGGTTCAAAAATAGTTTTTTAGTTCATTCCGAACCCGCCGATGAGGTGAGGTGAGGAATCTTTTCTAAAATAAACTTTTTCAAATTATTAGCCAATGGTTTTAAAGAGTCGCGGGGTAAAAAAGATTCACTCAAGAGTATCTTCGACCTCGTAAACTCGGAATGAAACGATGATATGTGGGAAAAGATAAGACGAATTTGGAAAATTAAAGATTTACGCAATCGAGTCCTATTTGTTTTAGGACTGCTTATTGTTTTTAGATTTGCAGCTCATGTTCCGATTCCAGGGGTAGACACAGTGGCTTTGGCAAAATTTTTATCTGGTAATCAAATTTTAGGTTTATTAAATGTTTTTTCTGGTGGCACCATGGAAAATTTTTCTATTGTGCTCATGGGTGTGTCACCATATATTACATCTTCAATTATTTTTCAGTTGTTAGCCATGGTTATTCCTCGTTTGGAAGAAATGCAAAAAGAGGGTGAAGCGGGTCAACAAAAAATCAATATGTATACCAGACTGGCAACTGTGCCTTTGGCTTTGTTGCAAGCTTTTGGTATGATCAAGCTTTTGAATCAATCACAAAATAATATTATTCCAGATTTAACCTATTGGAAATTAGCTTCCATCATGATTATAATTTCTGCGGGTACAGTATTTTTAATGTGGATTGGTGAATTAATAACTGAAAAGAAAATTGGCAATGGTATTTCACTTCTTATCTTTGCTGGTATCGTAGCCAATTTACCAAACGTTGTACAAAATTTGGTAATAAATTATAATCCAGCTGATTTAGTTACTTATTTGTTATTTGTAGCTATTGCTGTTGGTACGATTGTTGGTGTGGTTATCATTAGTGAAGGACAAAGAAATATTCCTGTTAGTTATGCCAAACAAATTCGGGGTAATAAAACCTATGGTGGCAATAGCACCCATTTACCTTTGCGCGTAAATATGGCTGGTGTAATTCCGATTATCTTTGCTATCTCAGTGGTTTTGTTTCCGCCAATGATTGCTCAGTTTTTTGTAAATGGCGCTGGTTTTTCTGCCACAGCTGCTAAGTTTATAGTGAATATTTTTAATAATCAGCTATTTTACGCTTTACTCTATTTTATTTTAGTATTTGGTTTTACATATTTTTATACGGCTGTCATTTTTCATCCTCAAAAAATGGCTGAAAATTTACAAAGACAGGGTGGTTTTATTCCTGGGATTCGTCCTGGTAAACAAACTGAAGAATATTTAGGCAAGACCATGAATCGATTAATTTTCGTTGGTGCTTTGTTCTTGGGTTTAATTGCGATTATGCCATTAGTTCTTCGGGCTTTTACTGGTACTCAGTCATTAGTAATCGGTGGTACTTCACTTTTGATCGTTGTGTCAGTAGCGATTGAAACTGCCAAGCAGATTGATTCTCAGATTGAGGTACATGAGTATGATAGGATGTAATCGACACGAGTCACAAAACACATAACACAAAACAAAAAAACCAGCCGTTTAAAAACAGCTGGTTTTATTATTAAGGCAATCAGTCCCCCAGAAAAATAAATGTTTTATTGCTCTGGGGGGCTTGGAACTGACTGCCCCCTCACTTAATCGGCTGGTGGAGGCGTCCTCATTTCTTTGAAGATGCCTTTTATCGCCCGTACTCCGCTGTAGGTTGTCGCGATTCCAACCGACAGATCCCACACGGTCTCACTGAGTATTGTGAGTAACAAACCACCTAGGACCACTAGTACCTGAACGACCAAGGCAACGATGTCTAGAAAACGAATTTGCATTTTCTTCCCTCCAGGTAAGATCGGTTGTATGCTATCTGTGGGTGTAAGTAACCCACAAGACAAATTATTTTATCACACATATATATATTTGTCAATGCCTTTGTTTTATGATAGAATAAATTTGCTAATTTAAGCAAAATTAATTATTAAAATATGTCAATATTTGGCTCTAGTACAAAATATTCTACCACAGGACATCATCTACATAGTGAAGCTGTCAGACATTTGGTTTCACAACATAAAGTAGCTTCTTTAAATTATCATGATGAACAAACCGTAGAATTGGCTATTTTGGCTGCTCGTGATGGTCAGCATATGATTTCTTTGCAAAAGATTCGTGATGTGTTGCATCATTTACGTGTTAGTGGAAAAATAAGTCATGATGATAAAGAAGGATTAATGACAGTGTTTAAAAATTATTATAATCAATTGTAAAAGCATTGATTTAGACAGATTAAAACAGAAATTTAATCGTTTAAATCAGTCTAAATCAGTTTTAATCAATGCTATGAAAAAAGTAATAATATTAATGGGCGTCCCCGGGAGTGGTAAGGGCACCCAAGCAAGAAAATTAGTTGGTCGATATGATTTGGCGCATATTTCCACTGGAGATTTATTGCGCGCTTTGGATAAAGATCCAAATGCTGACCCAACAGATAAACAAAAATTAGATGACATGAAAGCTGGTAAACTAGTAGCTGATGATTTGATATACAAGCTAGCTTTTTCGGCTATGGATAAAAATTTAGATTCAGGTAGAGGGGTTTTGTTAGATGGGGCGATTCGCAATGTAGAGCAAGCCAAAAAATACCAAGAATATTTTACTAACAAGCGTTTAGAAAATGAAATTTTGGTAATTGAAATTGCTTTATCTGACAAGACTAGTTTTAATCGTTTGACTCGACGTAAAATTTGTCCAGATTGTGGATATATATTGCCTTATTCTCTAGAAAATGAAGCCAAGTTTGATTGTCCAGAATGTAGGGGTAAATTAATAATTCGTGAAGATGATAATCCCGAGTCAGCCAAAAAGAGAATTATTGAACAAGGGAATACAGCCATTAGACCAATTTTGGATTATTACCAAGATTTGGGAGTCTTAAAAACTGTAGATGGTGAGATTGATATTGATAAAGTTGATAAGGAAATTGAAAAAATTTTGAAATAAATCTATGAGATCAGAATCAGACATGAGACAATTTATGACACCTTGGGAAAAAGAAAATCCAGTAGATGATACAGCCGATGATTTAATTGTCGAATCTACTAGTACAGAGTTGGGTAATTTGGAATTATCTGAAGGACCAAAAACAGTGGAAAAGGTTAAAGAGAAAGCAAGAGGAGAAAGATTAAGGTTACTTAGAAAGATTTTTTTAGATCGCATTATGCAATTGGTAAAAGCCCCTTTATTTTTAAAGCTTATAAATAATGCGCCGTTTTATGGTGAGTATAATTTAGCCAAAGGAACAATCACTGAAAAAGAAGGTGGTAGAGATTTGGAAGTAACTGAACAATTTAACTACATGGTAGCAACTACAGCTGCAATATTTGCTTATGCAGCTGCTTATGTTGGTGAATATGCAGCCGCTGGTGTTGGAGGAACAGTTTCTTATTATATGGCCAATTTTGACGCTTTACCTATGGCTTTAGACAAAGTCTCTGCAGTTTTAAAAGATAAAATGCCGAAGCTGTCTAGTATATTGAAAACTGTTGGTGATTTTATTTCAGTTAATTATGAAAAGTTAATAGTGGCTAAACCATATAGAAAATTAAGTGGAAAAGAAGAATTAGCATAATAATATGTCATTATCAATTAGTGATTTAGTTAAAAAACTTATTCAATTAGGCGAGAATGAAACAGAACTCAATTTTTGGCTTAAGCTTTTTCCAGATTTAGAACCAGATGAACAGAAAAAATTAATAAAAAATTTAGAAAAAGAAGTAAAAGATTTACAAAATTTAAAAAAATAAAAACTCCCTTGAATAGGGAGTTTTTGGTTGCTTTTTTCCTTATTTTAGGGTAAAATATTAACCATATGGCCTATATAAAATCAGCAGAAGAAATTGCTTTGATCACTGAAGGTGGGGCAATTTTAGGTAAAATTTTAGAAAAATTAGCCGGCATGGTCAAACCCGGTATTTCAGCTTGGGAAATTGATCAGGAGGCAGAAAGAATGATAAAAGAAGCTGGTGGGCGACCAGCTTTTAAAGGTTACAGAGGAAGAAAAAGTGAACCACCATTTCCTTCAACGATTTGCGCTTCCAAAAATGAAGAACTAGTTCATGGTATTGCCACCAAAGAAAAAATTTTGAATGATGGTGATATTTTTAGTATTGATATTGGCATGCAATATCCAATCAAATGTGGTAAAGGAGAAAATGGTAATGGATTTTTTACTGATACAGCTTTGACTGTTGCGGTGGGGAAAATACCAGAAAAAACCAAACAATTATTAAATGTGACAAAAAAATGTCTAGAAATTGGTATTGTTCAAGCTCAAGTAGGTAATACTGTAGCGAGCATTGGTAAAGCTATTCAGGACTGGGTAGAACCACAGGGTTATGGTATAGTGCGTGATTTGGTTGGTCATGGTGTTGGCCATGCAGTACACGAAGATCCACGCGTACCAAATTATTATGATAAGAGTTTAGAAAATTATATTTTGAGGGAAGGAGTGGTAATTGCGATTGAACCAATGGTGACTATAGGCGATTACCATGTAATTACAGCTGATGATGGTTGGAGTATTTCCACAGCTGATAATAGTCTTTGTGCTCATCAAGAACATACGATTGTTATTACAAAGGATGGGCCAATGGTGGTCACTCGAAGACCAAATGAAAAATTTTAGTTATATAAAAAAGGAATTAGGAGTTAGGGCTTGAGGCGAGAGAAATTCCCGCATCTTATTACTAATTCCTAAATCCTAATTAATTATGAATATACTCGGAGTGGACTATGGCCGTAAAAGAATTGGTTTGGCTTGGGCACAGACTGGTTTGGATGTAGTTTTACCTTTTGGTGTAGTAGGTAATAAAGATGAATTAATAGAATTGATAAAAAAAGAGAAAATAAATAAAGTTATTTTTGGTTTACCTTTTGGTTTGGAAGATTCTAGTGAAAATGATAACACAAGGCGGATTAGGAAGTTTGCCGAAGAAATAAAAAAGTCTACGAATCTAGAAATTGATTTTGCCGATGAAAGACTAACCACAGCTGAGGCAGAGGAGATGGGTGGTCGGGCTAGTTTGGATGAGAAGGCAGCGATGTTAATACTTGAAGGTTACTTAGAACAAGTGAAGCTAAGAAAGCAATAAGCAGGATAAGCAGAGTAAGCAAATAACATTTCTGCTTATTCTGCTTAATTTGCATAATCTGCTTATCTGTATGTTTTACTTTAGCAATTTATTTAACAAAAAAATTCGTGATAAAAATGATGAAATTGTTGGTCATTTAGTAGACATTGCCGTTGACAGTGATGATAAGAAACAGTACCCGCCGGTGGTGGGAATTTTAGTGAAAGGCAAAAATAACAAAGAATATTATGTAGAAATAAAAAATGTTTCCAATTGGAGTTCTGGTGGTATTTTTTTACGTTGCGTCTTAAATGAAAAAATGTTATCAATACCAAAAGAAGATCATTTGTTGTTTTTAAATCGTCATATAGTAGACAAACAGATTGTAGATTTGTCTGGTGTGAAAGTAGTTAGGGTAAATGATTTACAGTTTAGCATAGTACAAGGAATAATGAGTTTGTTGGCAATTGATGTATCTACTAGTGGTTTATTGCGTCGTCTTGGTTTTCATGGATCATTATTTAGATTTTTTAAACCTCATCTTTTGGAATGGAAAGATATTCATATTGTCGGAGATAAATTACAATTTGATATAAATAAAGATGATTTGGTAAAATTGCATCCAGCTGATATTGCCAATATTGTGGAAAAATTGAATTTAAATCAAAGTAGTACGTTGTTAGATTCACTTGACGAGAGGACGGCGGCCAAAGTCTTGGAAGAAGTTCAGCCGGAAATTCAGAAAATTTTGGTTCAACATTTGGGTCCAGAAAGAGCGATGGATATTGTTGGTAAGATGTCAGCCGATGAATTGGTTGATTTGATCCAACTTCTTCCCGCTCGTGAGTCAGTGCAACTTATTGAGAGGCTACCATCTTATAAAGATGCTAAGAGTTTGAGAAAAATTTTGGAATATGATGAAGATGAAGCTGGTGGTCTTATGACAACTGAATATTTGACTGCTAGTTCAGAGGACACTGTTGGTGAGACAATTGAAAAAATTAAAAAATATTCTCATTTGCATCGTTCAATATTTTTTGTGTATGTAGTTGATACAGAAAATCATTATCTGGGTGTAGTCTCTATGAGACGATTGATGATTAGTGACGAAAAAAGAAAAGTCGGGGAAGTGATGAAAAGAATTGCTGGTATTCCTGGTGTTAAAGTAGACGCTAATCTAACCAAAATCGCTACTATTATGACAAAATATAATTTGTTGTCAGTAGCTGTTATAGATAATGATAATCATTTGTTAGGAATAGTGACGATTGATGACATTATGCGCTGTCTAATACCTAATGCCTAATTACGGATTACTGACCAGCTTCGCCACAGCTTCAACGAGGCGAGTAATCTTGATTTACGGATATTTATAATTGACGGATCATTAAATTATTATGTCAGAGAAAAAGATTGTTAGTAAAAAATCAATTTGGTGGGCCAAAGTTTTATTTTTTTTGAGCGTGATTGGTCCAGGGATTATTGCTGCCAATGCTGATAATGATGCGGGTGGTATTTCTACCTATTCAATTGTTGGTGCTCACTTTGGTCTCAAAATGCTTTGGGTTTTGTTTTTAATTACTTTTTCTTTGGCTATTACTCAAGAAATGGGCGTGCGCATTGGTTTGGTCACTAGACAGGGACTAGGTGGCATTATTAGAGAAAAATTTGGGGTAAAATGGACTTTGTTTGCCATGGTGACCATGCTTATTGCCAATCTGGGTACAATTACAGCTGAGTTTGCTGGGATTGCGTCATCTTTTGAAATTGGTAATATATCAAAATATTGGTCAGTGCCAGTGGCAGCTTTGGCTGTGTGGTTAATTTTGTACAAAGGTTCTTTTAAACTTACCCAAAAAATATTTTTAATATTTTCAGCATTTTATGTTGTTTATATAGTTAATGGTTTTTTGGTAGGCCCAGATTTTGGAGAAGCCACTCGGTCATTATTTCAACCAACATTAGAATTTAGCGCGCCATTTTTACTTACCATGATTGCTTTGATTGGTACAACTATTACTCCTTGGGGGCAATTTTTTATTCAATCATATGTAGTTGACAAGGGTTTGGATATCAAACACTATAAAGCCGAAAAACTCGAAGTTTTTTTAGGTGCTTTTATTACAGATATTGTTAGTTTTTTTATTATTATTAGTACTGCTTATACTCTCTATAAACACGGAATTCACATTACTGATGCCAAAGATGCGGCCATGGCCTTGAAACCATTGGCTGGCCAATTTTCTTTAATTTTATTTGCTTTTGGTTTGTTTGTAGCTTCAATGCTTGGGGCTTTTATTTTACCAACTGCCACAGCCTATGCGATTTGTGAAGCCTTTGGTTGGGAATATGGTTTTAATAAAAAATGGTATGAAGCGAGAATTTTTTATAGTATTATTTTGGTCGGGATTATTATCCCCGCAATTTTAGTATTAATACCAGGTTTACCATTAATTAAAGTGATGATTTTATCTCAAGATGTTAATGGAATTTTATTGCCAATCATTTTGATTTTTGTACTTAAAATTATTAATGATAAAAAAATTATGGGGGAACATGTAAATAAACCCATTGGAAATATTATTGCTTGGTTAACTGTTGGTGGAATTATTGCTGCGACAGTCATTTTAGTAATATCATCTTTTATTTATTAATAAATATCTATGTTTGTTGAATTAATCGGGTATGTGGCAGGAATTTTTACTTTGTTAAATATGTTGCCTCAGATTGTTAAAACTTATAAATTAAAAAAAGTTGATGAATTATCTTTTTTGCTTATAATAACTTATGCTATTAGCATGCTATTGTGGGTTGTATATGCCTATTTTATAGTTAGCTGGCCAATAATAATAACAAATGGTTTATCTCTCATTTTAAGTATTTTTCAGTTAGGTTTAATGTTTAAATATAAAAAGTAATTATGTTAGCATTTGTCCTCTATCGCCGTGATTTTCGCGAGGCTGATCAAATTATCTCATTTTATACTTTGGAAAAAGGAAAAATGGAAATTTTGACGAGAGGGGTAAAAAAAATTACTTCAAAAAATTCGGCTCATTTAGAGCCGTTTTCTTTGGTAGAAGCAGAAGTTATTCTTGGTAAGGAATTAAATTATTTAGGAGCAGTTCAACCAATAAATTATTTTGTTAGTATTAGAAAAAAATTGCAAAAAAGTTTGGCCGCGGGATTTTTGGTTTCAACTTTGGATAAACTTTTACACGAAGGAGAGAAAGATGAGAGAATATTTGATTTGATTGTGAGTTGGTTGGAATATGTTGATAATCAGTATACAGTATACGGTATACACTTGTTAGATTCTTATGTTGTAAGGTTATTGTCTTATCTTGGTTTAGATATTGTTGAGTCTGATAAAATTCCGACTGGAATAAAAAATGATTTAGAAATGTTAAGTAAAGAAAATTGGGAAATCATAAATAAACTAGAATACAAAAAATCAGTGCATGATTTTATATATAAATTTTTATTGTATAATACAGATAGAAAAGTTAATGATTGGGGCAAAATATTAAAATAAAAAATTCTGTGTAAAACAGAATTTTTTATCCTATATTAATTTTAAAATATAAAATTAATAATGGGCGGGTTCGTTCACACGAACCCCTCCCCGGCTTTCAGCCACAGGCCCGACACGATCGCGAGTATTATGGCGAGGGTGAGCAACCCACAGCCGATCTTTACACCGAACAGAGCGGTGCGAAGAATCAGCTTCAGGATGGCAAACCCAATCAGGCCGAGGATTATTGCCAGGATTAATTCCATGGCGTTTCCTCCTGTTGAAAGACCGGACAAATTTGTCTATATTTAGCCAAATAAATCTAGTTTTTCAACTGTTTTTTAACAAAATATTATATCACAGAAAAGTAGTTTTGTCAATGGTGCTTTTGTTTAAAGGTGCTTGCACTGCACCGAACCGACTGTAAGGAGGTTCTAGTGCGGTGTGGATAAGTTATTTGACGTTATTCAAAAGTAGTTGTATTATTTAAACATATGAGACAAATGTTTCGAACAAATCTGCCTCTACGGCAGACAAGTAATACTAATAATAATACACCCCAACCCGGCGGGCGAGTTTTTTAGTGTCCTAAAACAGACTAACACTACAAACGACTCTCCCCGACGGGAGAGTCTTTAATTTTGGCATTGATTTAGACAGATTTAAACAGATTAAAATTGATGTAATTTATTCCGAGGTAGTTGAGTTGGTACAACACCGCGCTGTTAACGCGGATATCGCTGGTTCGAGTCCAGCCCTCGGAGCAAAATTTAATTCATTAATTCATAATTATAAAATTATGACAACAGAACAAATTAGGGAGGAAATTGTTAAACACAAGGTGAAATTTATTCACCTACAGTTTTCAGATTTATTGGGGGTATTAAAGGCTGTCACTATTCCAGTACAGCAGTTTGGTGATACTATCAAACATGGTAAGTGGTTTGATGGTTCTTCAATTGAAGGTTTTGCACGGATTTCTGAATCTGATATGTTTTTAAAACCAGATTTGGAAACTTTCTGTGTAATTCCTTGGACAAGAGGAAATGGTTATACCGAAGCGAGAGTAATTTGTGATGTATTTACACCAGATGGTGAACCATTTACTGGTGATCCACGTTATATTTTGAAAAAACAATTGGCTAGAGCGAAGAAATTAGGTTTTGATTATTATGTGGCACCAGAGTTAGAATTTTTTCTCATGAAGCGTAAAGAAGATGGTACAATTGAACCTTTACCACATGATAAAGCGGGTTATTTTGATCAGACAATTGATGGCGCGACGGCTGTTCGTCATGCTATGGGCACAGCCTTGGCTGGATTTGGAATGGAAGTGGAAGCCCTGCATCATGAAGTAGCCAATGGTCAGCATGAAATCAACTTTAAATATTCTGATGCCTTGTGTGCTGCAGATAATACTATTACCTTTAGATATGCTTTAAAAATGGTAGCCAAGAAAATGGGTTTGCATGCGACTTTCATGGCCAAACCATTTTATGGGATTAATGGTTCTGGTATGCATACTAACCAGAGTTTGTTTAGTGAAGGAAAAAATGCTTTTTATTCTGATGATAAAAAGTATCACTTGTCAGATTATGCTTTACAGTTTATCGCTGGCCAACTGGGTCATATCAAGGGTATGAACGCGATTATTAATCCAACAGTAAATTCTTATAAGCGTTTAGTAGTAGGTTATGAAGCTCCAGTTTATATTTCTTGGGGTCAAACAAACAGATCAGCTCTCATGCGTATTCCTCGGGTCAATCCAGATAAGCCACAGACTACACGGTGTGAATTACGTTGTCCAGATCCAACATGTAATCCATATTTAGCTTATGCGGTGATGTTATCAGCTGGTTTGGATGGTATTGAAAATAAACTTCAAGCGCCAGAACCAATTGAAGAATCAACTTATGAAATGACACCAGAAGAAATCGTGAATCGGGGAATTGATACTGTATCTAGAGATTTATATAGTGCTCTGCTTGCCATGAAAGATGATAAAATGATTAATGATGTTTTAGGTAAGGAAATGGCTAAAAGATATTATGAAATAAAAATGAGTGAATGGGATGACTTTAGACTCCATGTGTCAGAGTGGGAAAGGGAAAGATATTTGGAAGTTTATTAGATCGTTATCTTGTAACAAGCAAAACAAATCCTCTCCATGTTGGAGAGGATTTGTAACTTGCTAAATTAAGCAAAAAATGGTAATATTTTTGTAGATGTTTTATTGTTTTTGTGTTTTGATGTTTTATTGAATATATGTTTTCACTTTGGTTTTACAGCTTATTTTACAAAGAAATTGAGATTGGTAAATGGCAAAAACTACCAGAGAATTTGCGTAGTTTAAGCGAAAAAATTGTTAAAAACGAACAAGTTTCCGGTAAGGTTTTTAGACCCAATCCACAAAAAAGTTTGTTCATGACAATTTTAATGACTAGTTTTTTCTTTGCATTTTTAATTGTTTTTATTTTTGTTTTGGGCGGTGGAGTTTCTTTTTTAACTTATGTCTGGTTAAAAATGAAGTGGTTTATACCAGTTGCAATATTATTAATTATTTATTTTTTTTATTATTCATTGCTTTGCTACTGGTTTTTTCCTAGTTGGTTACAAAAGAAAATAAATCATTATTTTATTTATATTGGTCCAGAAGGGATTCTTAGAAAAGATTATTTTCGTAGTTGTTTTATTCCTTGGTCAGTTATGAGTGGAGCGATAGTTAATCATTCATATCTGGGGGATGATGGGGCGAGTTTATCATTGGATTTGTTTATCAAAGAGCATAAAGTTTGGAATCCAATGCTTGTTAATTCATATGCCTATGGTTCAATTTGGTTTGGGTTGGTGACTTATGGTATGGATGATATGCATTTAATCGCAGATAGTATTAATTTTTATAGTCAGGAAGTAGGATATAAAGAATCAAAAAAACAATAAATCAAAAAAACAAATTTTGTTTTTTTGATTTAATGCTTTATTGTAAATTATTATGCAAACATTTATAAAAGATTTATCAAAACATGTAGGAGAAGAAGTAGTTTTAAAAGGTTGGTTAAATAATATTCGTTCCTCTGGTTCAATTGCTTTTTTGGAATTGCGTGATGGTAATGGTTTTATCCAGTGTGTAGCTAATAAAAAAGAATTAGCAGAAGATGTTTGGAACTTAGTAGAAAATTCTACTCAGGAATCTTCTATTATTGTGACAGGTAAGGTGACCCAACATCCAAAAAAGACTGATGTTTTTGAATTGCAAATTACTAAATATCAATTAGTTCAACAGGCGATTGATTATCCGATTGGTAACAAAGAACATGGTCCAGAATTTTTAATGGATAATCGTCATTTATGGTTGCGTTCCAAAAAACAATGGGCAATTTTACGGATACGACATTTGGTTAAAGCAGGTTTGCAGGATTATTTTAATAATCAAGGTTATATTGAGTTGGATACACCAATTTTTACACCAACTTCATGTGAGGGTACGACTGATTTATTTGAAGTTAATTATTTTGATCGCAAGGCTTATCTTACTCAGAATGGTCAATTATATTTAGAGGCTATGTGTATGGCTTTTGGAAGAGTTTATGATTTGTGTCCAAATTTTCGAGCGGAAAAATCCAAGACCCGTAAACATTTAACTGAATTTTGGTCTCTTAATCCCGAAATTGCTTTTATTGAACATGAGGAAAGTTTAAAAATTCAAGAAGCCAGTATCAAGCATGTTGTAAAATATGTTTTGGAACATGGCGGTGAAGAATTGGCTTTGTTAGAACGTGATTTGTCAGAATTGCAGGCGGTAGTGGAAAAACCATTTGTTCACTATGAATATGGTGATGCGATTGCAGAATTAAAAAAACGTGGTTCTAGTATAGAATATGGTAAAGATTTGGGTGCTGAGGATGAAGAATTATTGACAAATGATTCAGATGTACCAGTAATTGTAAAGAATTGGCCAAAAGATATAAAACCGTTTTACATGAAAAAACACCCGATTGATTCAAAATTAGTTTTGAATGCTGATGTGTTGGCCTCACGTGGTTTTGGAGAAATAATTGGTGGTTCACAGCGTGAAGATGATTATGAAATTATTTTACAAAATATCAAGTCTGCTGGTTTACAAGTTGATATTTTTGAGTGGTACCTAGATCTGCGAAAATATGGCTCTGTACCACATTGTGGTTTTGGTATTGGTATAGAAAGAGTTACAAGGTGGATAGCAGGGATACATCATATTCGAGAGACATCTGCATTCCCTAGAATGTTAAATAGAATTGAACCATAAAATGAATAAAAAACATAGTCATAATTTACCAGAAAAATTTATTGAACGCCTAACAGAAATGTTCGGCGTTTCTTTGTGTACCCAAATTCAGCAGACATTTGTAGAACGACCGACAACTTTTCGGGTAAATACTATTAAAGCTGATAAAAATGAAATTAGACAGGCTTTGTTTGATTTGGGATTTAAAACAGATAATGTTGTTTGGTATAAAGATGCTTTTATTTTGAAAAATAAAACTCTGCGTGAACTGCAGGATTTGGATTTGTATAAACAAGGAAAAATTTATGTACAAAGTTTGGCGAGTATGGTACCACCTTTAGTTTTGAATCCGCAATCTGGCGAAAAGGTTTTAGATTTGACGGCTGCTCCAGGGAGTAAAACTTCGCAGATTGCTGCGTTGATGTTCGACCCAGACGAATCCGCCTTGGGCGGAAGAAAACCAAAAGGTGAACTTGTGGCCAATGACGTAGATAAAGTTAGATTTCAAAAATTAGAACATAATTTGGAATTGTTGGGTGTAATAGGTGATAATAACAATTGGAAATTAGAATTAAAAAATGAAAATGGAGTAGAATTGACTAAATTATACCCAAATTATTTTGATAAGATTTTACTTGACGCGCCCTGTACTGCCGAAGCGCGAATTATTTTAGACAAACCAACCACATATGGTTTTTGGCAAGAACGAAATATTAAAGATACAGCTTATTTACAACGCAAGTTGTTGTTCTCAGCTTGGCAAATGTTAAAACCAGGGGGAATTTTGGTTTATTCAACTTGTACGTTTGCGCCAGAAGAGAATGAACTGCAAATAACAAAATTCATGGAGCAAAATACAAATTGTGAGTTGTTGCCAATTGAGTTGAGTGGAGTTAATAAATTGCCGATTGTTAGAACATGGAAGGAAAGAGAGATTAATAAAGAAGTAGTTAAAAAAGCCTTACGGATAATACCAAGTAAAGAGATTGAAGGGTTTTTTATGGTGAAGATGCAGAAACACGGATTATACGGAATAAAATAAGGAGAACACGGAAATGGTGAACACATTAAAATTAGTGTGTTTTTTTGTTGCATAAAAATTTTGTGGGTGTATAATAAAATAAACATAGATTTGGAGAACAACATGCCCAAGGTGTTTGCACTAAAATCTGTTCAGACGGACGAACTGCGTCGTTACCCGCCGGAAGCGCTGGATGAGTGCATTCCGTCGGAGAAGACGGGTGGCAGGCGAACACCCAGTGAGATCTTCGGTGTTGTGCCTGGTCAGTGGATGACGTGGTCCGAGTACCGTGTCATCAAGGAGGCATTCCCCTCGAGGAGGAAGAAGGAATGAACCCGAAGGTCGTCTGCGCCTTCGGGACGACTCAAAAGCACATCAAAATTGGTGTGTTTTTTGCTTGCCAAATCGGTTAGTTTTTGCTAAGATATAAGCATTGTTTTAGACAGAATTACACAGAGATTTTGTGGTAAATTTTTTGTCTGAATCAGTTTTAATCTGTTTAAATCAATGCTATATGTATCGTACACACACTTGTGGAGAATTAACCAAAAAACAAGCTGGAGAGGAAGTAATGCTCTCTGGTTGGGTACACAAACATCGAAAAATGGGTGGTCTTATGTTTGTTGATTTGCGTGATCGCTATGGTATTACCCAAGTAGTTTTTAATCCTGACCAGATGAGTAATTTTGATGTAGCTGAAGGTTTAAAGTACGAATATGTAATAAGTGTAAAAGGGAAAGTTGAAAATAGAAAGTCTGAAAATGTTAATAAAGAATTAGCCACGGGAGAAATTGAATTGATTGCTAGTGAGGTAAAGATAATTAGTAAAGCCAAGACTTTGCCATTTGAAATTTTTGATGCGAGAAAAGAAGAAGAGGATGAAGAATTGCGTTTGAAATATCGTTATTTGGAATTGCGTCGGGAAAAATTAAAAAATAATATTTTGTTTCGCGCCAAAATGGTAAAACAGATTCGTGAGTATATGGATTCGCGCGGTTTTATTGATATTGCGACACCAATTTTAACTGTATCTTCCCCAGAAGGCGCTAGAGATTTTTTAATCCCAAGCAGAATACACCCAGGGAAATTTTATGCTCTTCCTCAAGCCCCACAACAATACAAACAGTTGTTAATGGTGGCTGGTTTTGATAGATACTATCAAATTGCGGCTTGTATGCGCGATGAAGACCCACGAGCCGACCGGTCACCAGGTGAATTTTATCAGCTGGATTGTGAAACTAGCTTTTTGGAACGTGAAGAATTTTTTAATTTAATGGAACCATTATTTATTGAATTAACTGAAAAATTAACTGGCAAAAAAGTTTGGCAAAAACCATTTCCGAGAATTCCTTTTAAAGAAGTCATGGAGACTTACGGATCAGATCGGCCAGATTTGCGTTTTGATTTAAAAATTGCCAATGTAAGCGAATGGGCAAAACAGACTGATTTTAAAGTTTTTAAAGATGCCGAATTTATTAGAGTTTTGGCTGTGCCTGGTGGAGAGAATTTTACTCGTAAAGAAATTGATGAAGAATTTACTGACAAAGCCAAACGAGCTGGCGCTAAAGGTTTAGCTTGGATGAAATATTTAGACGGAAAATTTGATGGTGGGGTGGCGAAATTTTTCAGTGAGGAACAACTTAAACAATTAGAACAATTAGTATCATTAAAACAAAATAGTATATTATTTTTCTCGGCGGATAACTGGCGTGTATCTTGTCTAGCTTTGGGCGGGGTGAGAGATTTGGCTGGAGATAAATTGAATTTAAAAGATCCAAATTTGATTGCTTGGGCGTGGATTGTAGATTTTCCTATGTTTGAATGGAGCCCCGAAAAAGAGTCTACGGACTCTCTCGGGGCAAGTGACAAGAAAGGTGGAATAGATTTTGGTCACAATCCATTTTCTATGCCACAGGGAGGACTAGAAGCCTTGAATACCAAAGATCCATTAGATATTTTGGCTGATCAATATGATATTATTGCCAATGGTCTTGAACTTTCGTCTGGTGCCGTGCGTAATATGGATCCAGAAATTATGTACAAAGCATTTGCGATTGCTGGTTATACAAAAGAACAAGTAAATAAAAAGTTTGGACACATGATTGATGCATTTGAATTTGGGGCACCGCCACATTGTGGTTTTGCTCCTGGGATTGAAAGATTGGTGATGTTGCTTTTGGGAGAAAAGAATATTCGTTCTGTTGTACCGTTCCCAAAAAATCAAAAAGCGGAAGAACCAATGGTGGGCAGTCCGAGTGAAGTAGATGAAAAACAGTTGAAAGATTTGCATATAAAAATTGTGGAATAAATATTGGGAGTAGGGAATAAGGAATGAGATGCGGGAATTTTTTCTCGCATCTAGCCCTAACTCCTAATTCCTAAATTTATGAGATTGAGTTTACTGCAAAAACATATTTTATTAATGTGTTTAGACAAAGGACCTGCCCGCAATGCTAGTGCAAGCGTCGCAGGCGGGGGGAAAATAGACAGGAAAATATTCCGGAGTTTTTATGGTAAGACAATTGAACCAGCCAAAGAAAAATATCAAGAAAGTATTATTACTAGAAGTTTGGAACATTTGATTGATAGAGAATTTATGACTGGTTTTGGTCGACGGACGCCACACAAATGGTTTATTACCCATGTTAGCTTAACAAAAAAAGGGGTTAAAATTAGTCAAGATTTATTAAATGAACGGCAAGAAAAATTGCCATTAAAATAATATATGATTGGAGAAGCTAGAGAAAAATTAGCAAGATTTTTTTTAAAAAAAGAAAAAGAACAAAGTCTTGGTGAGACGAGAGAGATTTCTGATCCTGATTTTAAAAAAATTGAAGGTTTGTTTTTTGATGAATATCCAGAAATTTTAGAACATGTAATTATTGATATTGGTGATCCTGAAGTGGATACAGCTTTAAAAAGTCACCCCGTTATTTTTGGGCCGGAAGATAAAAGAGGTTATCAGCCTAGGATTTCTCTTAGTGCTAGAATGGAAGATGAAAATGACTTGTGGAATTGGATGAGAAAAGAAAGAATAGAAAAGGTAAATAGATTATCTGATATTTTAAAACAAAGATTGGGTGATAAATTTACTGAATTGAATCCTAAAATTTTAAAAATTGTAATGTTTTTGCATGAATTAGAACACGCAAAAAAATATTTAGAAAAGTACAAGGGTTTGTCGTATGAAAAAGCTTTTAAACAAAATAGACTTGATTATCAACGACGCTATGATTCTTTGCCTGTGCCAGGTGTCTTAGGTCAAGCAGCTAAACAATATTGGCAGAAGAGTCAAGGAGATAATACTGTTGATAAAGTAAAGGACATGATTAGAAAGATAAAGTTAAATTATTTTTCTGACACTGGGCATGGTAAAGGGATGAAATTTAATGAGGAATTATTTAAAGCTAATCTTTATCAGTATGGAGTTTTTGGTGATGAAAGTAAAATGGATATTATGCTTTCGGATCATCAACAAAAACAGGAAGGGTTTAAAAATGAAAAAGAGGCCGATGATTTTTCCGTAGAATTTTTAAAAGATCATTGGGAAGAATTAGGTTTGGATAAAGAATAATTTATGGATTATATTTTTTCTATTGCCAATTTACAAGACATAGTTTTGGTAAAGCTATGTTTTTTTGTGTTTGTTATTTTTGGAATAATAGGAATATACAAAAAATGGAAATCATTATTTTTTATAATTTTAATGAGTGTTACTTCAGCGCTAGCTTATTATTTTTTAGTCAAAGATACAGCTCTAATGTTGTGGGGGTTAAAAGCTGATGAGATTACGATCGCGGCTATGTACGAAATGTTTGCTCATGGTTCTTGTTTATCAGATTTTGCTTATACCAGTTTACCACCTTTTTATCCACCTTTATGGTTTTGGTTATTTGGTTTGCTTGGCAGGGTTATTAATTTGAATGGCGTGCAAATAGCAAAAATAGCTAGTTTTAGCACAATTTTGGTTTATCCAGCTATATTTTATTTATTACAAAAATGGTATTGGGTAAAAAGAAAAATGGAAGGCGAAAATAGTTTAGAACCACTGATTTGGTTTTTGGGCACAATATTTTTGTTTGTTTTGATTAGTTGGGACGTCACTATTACTAAGCCATATGAATTAGTCAGTGCTAGCTTAGTTATTTTGTGGACTATATTTTTGTTAAATGAATTAAAAAAAGGAATGAATTGGAAAGGTTGGTTGGTATTTGGTATTACGGGTGGAATATTGTTTATGTTATTTTATTTTTGGTTTTTTTTGGCAGCGATTGGTATTAGTTTATTTAATTTATTTGGTAATAGGGTTAAATTAAAAGATTACGGTAGCTTGTTAATTATTGGTGTTTTTACATTATTATTTGCTTTACCATTTTGGTTACCTTTGGCTAAAAGTTATAGCATGTTTGGAACAGAGAATTGGCAATTAGGCTTTCTTACTTTAGACTGGTTAAGTACCGAAGTCCCATTGTTGCAATTTAATTTGGTCGGTTTAATCTGCTTAATTGGTTTTGTGAGTTTGATTATTTATCGACAAAGGTTTTATATACGAATTTTGCTAAGTTTGTTTGTCGCTTCATACATTTGGCAGATCATGGGTCTGGTAACAATATTTTTCTTTGCCTCACCTTTACAAGAATCAAAAGGTTTTTATTTTTTTAATCATACTATCTTGGCTTTATCTGCCGCTTATGGAATTGCCCAATTGTGGATATGGTTGAAAAACAAGTATCCTAATCTAGCTTGGCAAAAAAGTTTGGCTTTAATTGGGATTTTAGTATTAGCAACACAATTAATATTTGGTGTATTTGTTGATAATAGAGATGTTTTGGCAGTTAAAACACGTTCAGCTATGGTGCGTAGAGAAGCTAAAGAAATTATAGATTTTTTAGGACAAAATTATTCAGATATTAACAAGTTAACAATCTTACAATCAGGCATACCGGAGTTGCACGCCTTCTTACCATTTAGTGATTTTATTTATTTTAACCAACACAATTCTCACCCCGCAGCCAATTTTTCTTCACGTTTTTATTATTTAAAAGATTTATCTTTGCTAAAGACAGAAAATGATTTTTATGGTAAAATAGTGGACACTCCATTTGGTCAAGTAAATTTATTAATTTTGTTTAAAAATGGAGAAAATTATTCTTTGTTTTTCAATTTAGATAATTTCCCCAATGAAATAAGGGAAGCCGTGATTGATATCCCAAAAAAGCTGTTTTCGGAAGAATATTTTGTAAAAAAGTTTGAAAATAAAGATTATGTTATTTTGGAACCAAAATTATGAATACTAGTTTTAAATTGGAACAATTTGAAGGACCGCTAGACTTGCTTTTAGGTTTGATTGATGATGAAAAATTGAATATTTCTGAGCTGGCTTTATCCCAAGTGACCGAGCAATATCTTCGTCATTTGGACAAAATTGAAGAGAAAAAACCTGAAGATTTAGCGGATTTTTTGGTAGTAGCCACTAAATTGTTGTTTTTGAAATCTCGTCTTTTGTTGCCTCAATTTGGAGTGGAAGAAGATGAAGGTCCAAGTTTGGAAGAGCAACTTCGTTTATATAAAGCTTTTGTAGAAGCCAGTAAAAAATTAAATAAATCATGGCTTGATTCTAGTATTAGGTCAGTTTTTAGAGTGGAACCACCCAAAAAACCTAGTGGGTTTTTACCACCAAGTAATTTTAGTTTTGAAAGTCTAAAAGAGTCTATTAATAAATTGTTGTATCGTCTTACTCCACCCAAGCCGTTGCCAAGAACTCATATTGATAAGTCTATAACTATAAAAGAAAAGATTGATCAGATTAGAAACTTATTAAAAAAAGGCCAGTCAGCTAGTTTTTCTCAAATATTAAATGATAGTAAGAATAAGACAGAGGTGATCGTGGTTTTTTTGGCTTTATTGGAATTGGTAAAACAAAAAACTGTTGTATTGAATCAGGGAGATAATTTTAGTGATATCATGATAAATAAAGTATAATTTTTTTTATTAAATAATCCGAGGTGGGAAAGATTCCTCCCTCGCCTCATCGGCGGGTCGGAATGAATTAACAATATGAACTTACTTTCACAAATTGAATCAATTTTATTTGTGGCTTCTAAACCACTAAAGACAAAACAAATTGCCAAAGCCGTACAAAAAAATGAAATAGAAGTGGCAGAAGCTTTGTCAACTTTGCAAATGAAATATAATCAAGATAATTCTGGTATTAGAATTTTACATGAAGGTGACGAATATCAAATGGCGACGGCTGGAGAAAATAGTATTGTGGTTGATTTATTTATAAAAGATGAAGTCTCGGGTGAATTGACTAAGGCTCAGCTTGAGACTTTGACGGTGGTTGCTTATAGAGGGCCAATTACAAGACCAGAATTGGAACAAATCAGAGGAGTTAATTGTGCCGTTATAGTGCGAAATTTGTTAATGCGTGGTTTGGTTGAAGAGGGGGAAGATGAAAATAAAATTTTACCAGTTTATCGGATTTCTTTGGAAGCTTTGCGTCATTTAGGAATTAATTCAGCAACCGAATTGCCAGATTATGAAAATTTGCATAAGCACGAATTTATTGAAACAGCTTTAACAGCAGAGTAAGCAAGGTAAGCAAAATAATTATTATGAATTTTTTAGAAATTGAAAATTTTAAAGATAAATCAAATACTTGGCGCGGAGTGGTGGCAGTTTTTTTGATATTAGTTGCAATTGGCAGTGTGATTTATCGTACCAATAGTTTTTCATCAGAAAGAGAAATGTTGAATAAGGTTTTACAACCTTTGCAAAATATTAAAATTGGTGGTGGTGGTGGTGATGTGATAGTGGAACCACCTCGGCCAGTTAAACCAAGTTTGCCAGAATTAACCGGGACAATGAAATCAGCCGAAGATTTTACTGCTCATAGTATTATAGTCAAAGATGTCAAAACTGGGATGGTGATGTATAGAAAAAATGAATATGATAAGTGGCCAATTGCGAGTATTACAAAATTGATGAGTGCTTTGATTCTTTTAGAAAAGAATCCTGATTGGACAACAAGCACAGTCGTGGTTGGGGCTGATTCACTTGATACGCATGTTTATGCTGGTGATACTTACACTCTGGAAGATTTATGGCTAGCCGGTTTAGTTGGATCTTCAAATAAAGCTATTTTATCTCTCGCTAATGCTTTGGATTGGCCAGAGGAAGCTTTTGTAGAGAGAATGAATCAGAAAGCTTTGGAATTAGGTATGACTGAGACTTATTTTACTGATCCAACCGGCCTCGATAGTACAGATGTAGCTTCAGCTTCGGATGTAGCTATTTTAATAAATGAAGCCATGAAACAAGATAAAATTAAACAAACATTATTAACAAAAGAAATTAGTTTGTATTCCGAAGAACGAGGCAAGAGTCATCATATTTGGAATACTGATTGGTTACTTTTGGGCTGGGTGCCACATACTTTTGTGGATTTTCGTGGTGGTAAGACTGGTTATATTACATTGTCAGATTATAATTTTACTATGCAAGTAGGGGATGGTAATGTTCATACTGTAAATGTGGTAATATTGGGAGCAAAAACTCATGAAGGGCGTTTTACTGAGGCGAGAGATATTGCTGAATGGGTGTTTGCTAATTATAAGTGGCCCGATACATAAAACATGAATCATGTAACATTAATCAATTTTGATTGAATATGTCAGATGAAATTTTAATTACTTCTTATGAGGATCAAGATTTGGATGGAACAGCTTGCATGTTTGCTTATGCTGAGTTTTTGAATGGTCAAGGCAAAAAAATTTATCCAGCAATTTCTGGAATTATACAAAAAGAAGCCCAATTTGTCTTGGATAAATTTTCTATAGAAGGATTTGTTAATTTGGAAGAAAAATTAAAAGATCAAAAAATTATTTTAGTAGATACAAGTGAATTGGAAGGTCTGTCTAGTCTGATAAAACCAGACCAAGTAATAGAAGTTATAGACCATAGAAAATCTCATGATGTGGGTAAATTTCCTCAGGCTAAAGCCCAAATAGAATTGGTAGGTTCGTGTGCCACTTTGATTGCAGAAAAATTTTATAATAATCAGGTTAATATTAGTAAAGAAAGTGTGGTATTGTTGTATTCAGCGATTGTTTCTAATACTGTAAATTTTCAAGCTAAAGTGACAACAGACAGAGATATTAAAATGGCCGAGTGGTTGAAGAATAAAATAAAATTGCCACAGGATTATGTTCACCAGATGTTTATTAATAAATCTCAATTTGATAAACCACTGGAACAAGTTATTTTGGGGGATATGGCGTTTTATGTTTTTGATAATAAGAAAATCAGTATTGCCCAGTTAGAAATGGTAGAAGTAGATAAATTTTTTGCTAATAATTTACAAGAGTTAAAAAATGTTTTACAAAAAATTAAGATTGATGAAAAAAATGATTTTATTTTTTTGAGTTGTATTGATATTGAAAAAGGTTTTAATAAGTTTTTGGTGATTGATAAAGATACGGAAAAAATAGTTAGAGACATTTTAAATATTGATTTTGTTGATAGTGTGGCCAAAAGAGAAGGAATATTAATGCGCAAAGAAATTTTGCCTTTAGTAAAAGAATATTTTGGAAAAATATGATAATAAAGAAAAAAGTTTGGCCAGAATATTTGATTAAAAAATCCCGATAAGATCGGGATTTATTTTATAGTAATTAATACAATTTCTGGCGGATTGAATAATCTAGCTCGTACTCCAGTTTCACCTACACCACTCGTCACTAATAATTTTGTATTGTCACTTAGTTCTTGTACTCCTTGATAATATTTACTTGGTAAAATATTATCTACTCTCCCAATTGGACCGACAAAAGGCAAACGAATTTGTCCGCCATGAGTATGGCCCGATAAGACTAGATCAAAAAATGGATGATTGTCTAAAATAAAAGAGGGATTGTGAATTAGAGCAATGGTTGGAATGTTTTCTTTTCTATTTTTTAGATTAGAAAAATCTAGTTTTTTGGCCCAATATTCATCTCCACCAAAAAGATAAAATGATGAACTGTTTATAGTAATTTTTTCAGTTTGATTTATTAAATATTTGATGTTTAATTTTTCAAAAACATTTTTGGTTTCTGCACTCATATCACCAGTTTGAGAACATTTTTCGTTTATACCATAAAAACACGAGACACCATATTCATGATTGCCGTTAATAGCATAAGTAGGGATCTGGTTGCTTAATTTTTTAAAAGGTTCCAAATAACTTAATTCAATAAAATTATAATTTTCATTATCTATTTGATCGCCACCAATAAATATCAAGTCAGGCGTTAGAGTTAAAATTTTATTTACTACTTTTTTTGTCCAATTTGTTTGTTTATATTTTCCAGCTTGTAGATCAGAGATTAGAACAATTTTTATTGGTTCATTTATATTAGGCAAATCAATGTTATACTTATTTACAATCAGAAAATTTGGTTCTACAAAACTCCCATAAACGGTTAAAGCAGTAAAAAATAGTAGAATAATAGAGATAGTTAGTGAAGATTTTTTGTGCTTATATTCCCAGCAATTCTTTCTAATTTTTCTAGAATACAATAAAATAACCGCAGGGAATGCAGTTATAATAATTATTATAGCAATTAGTAGGTCAAAAAATAGTTGCATAATATTGTGGTGCCCAAAGAGGGAATCGAACCCTCATGGTCTTGCGACCGCTGGATTTTGAGTCCAGTGCGTCTACCAGTTCCGCCATCTGGGCATATTTGGTTGTGTTCTTGTAAATAATACTGTGCGTCCCATGCACCACGTGGGGTGTATGGTCATGAATCCTTGTGGTTCATGGTACCAGTTCCGCCCTGCCTCGTCGGCAGGCAGGCATCTGGGCATATCTTTTGTGGATACATTATAAGTTATCTTGGTTTTTTTGTCAATATTTGCTATAATATGTGATATGGGAAAAGTAATTTCTGTTGTTAATCAAAAAGGCGGAGTAGGAAAGACGACTACTGCCATGAATCTGGCCGCTGTTTTATCAGAATTGGGCTATTTTGTGTTATTGGTTGACATGGATCCACAAGCTAATGCTTCTAGTGGTTTGGGTTTAAATAAAGATAATGTGGAATATGGTATTTATGAGGCTCTAGCAAAACAGAAAAGGATTCATGATATTATAAAAAATACTGCCCATGAAGGTTTGCGAATTGCTCCTAGTACAGAAAATCTAGCTGGGGCTAATATTGAACTGGTGGATGTTGAGAGGCGTGAATTTCAATTGGCTGATTTATTAGAAGAATTAAAGCATGCTTATGATTATATTATTATTGATTGTCCGCCGTCTTTGGGTTTGTTGACTATCAATAGTTTGGTGGCAGCTGACGAACTTCTTATTCCAGTTCAGGCAGAATATTATGCTTTAGAGGGTTTAGGTCAGTTATTAAAAACAATCAATCTTATCCAAACTCATATCAAGCCTGAGCTTGGTATTTTGGGAGCCGTGATTACTATGTTTGATAAACGAACCAAATTGTCAGAGGATATTATGAATGAATTGTATAAATATTTTCCTGATACAATTTTTCGTACAGTAATTCCTCGTACCGTTCGTCTGGCCGAAGCCCCAAGTTTTGGTCAGTCAATATTTCATTATGATCCCAATGGAAAAGGCGCTAAGGCTTATGAAAGACTAGCAAGAGAGATTATTTCCCTTCATTCCGAACGTCAGTGAGGAATCCCTTTTCCGTGTCATCATGACGCCAAATAATAATAAAACTTTCATAGAATAATTAATTAATAAATTTAACTCCGAGTGGAGAGATCTCGCTTTCGACTGGTACGAAGGTTTGGGTGTAATCCAGCCTTTGATTCATAGAAAAGGGATCCCTCCCCACCTTCGTCCGTCAGCTGACGGACTACGGCGGGTTCGGGATTAGTAAAAAATATGGCTCTAGGTAAAGGACTCAATTCACTTATACCACAGCAAAGCACTTTTAGAAAAATGATTCATCGCGAAACAGGTATTCTTAATAATGATAATGATAAAATTTGGCATATTCCAATTTCAGAAATCGTACCTAATTCTGAACAGCCACGTCGAGAATTTTCTCATTCTGATTTGGAAGATTTGGTAGCTTCAATTAAAAAACACGGCATTTTACAACCACTAGTCGTGACAGAAAAGTCTGACGGTGGTTATGAATTGATTGCTGGTGAAAGGCGTTTACGAGCGTCTGCCATTGCTGGTTTGGCCACTGTCCCAGCAATTGTTCGCAGTGCCAATCAACAGCAAAAATTAGAATTAGCTTTGATAGAAAATATTCAACGTCAAGATCTTAATCCAGTTGAAGAAGCTTTTGCTTATCAGAGGTTAATTGATGAATTTGGTCTTACTCAAGAAGATGTGTCTGAACAAGTTGGTAAGAGTCGTTCTTCGGTTGCCAATTTAGTTCGTCTGTTGTCTTTGCCAGAAGTAATTCAAAAAGCTTTGATTGATAATAAAATTAGTGTCGGTAAAGCCAAGTCTCTTTTAAGTCTTAGAGATGAAAAAGAACAACTAGATGTTTTTGCCAGTATGATGGGTGAGAAGATGACTGTGAGAGATGTGGAACAAGTAATAGCGCAAAAAGGACCAGGTTCACGCAAGGGTTCTGTTCGGCGTGATCCAAATTTAATATCGGCTGAGCAAGTTTTGGAAGAGAGATTGGGTACTAAGGTTTACATAACCCAAAAAGGTGAAAAGGGGACAATTGTGGTGGAATATTATTCTAAAGAAGAGTTGAAGAGATTGATAAGCGAATTGAGTTAAAACATTGATTTCACTGATTTTGAAAAATGATTTCGCAGATTAAAAAACTCCTCAACATTTGTTGAGGAGTTTTTCTGTGTAATCATTTATTAATCAGTGAAATCAATGCTATTTTTTTGGCAGAACATATTTAAACCAGTCAGCAATTTTGCCTTTTTGTTTGTCTTTTAGATAATTGGTCACATGAGTTTTGGCAGTATGAGTTTTTATAAAATTTAACCAATCTTGGCTAGGGCCTTTGCGATTTTTATCTATCACAATTTCTATTACGTCACCATTTTTTAATTCAGTATCTAGACTAGCCATTTGTTCATTTATTCTGGCGCCATTGCATTTATCACCAATGTCGGTGTGAATATGATAAGCAAAATCAACTGGAGTGGCACCTTCAGGTAAATCAATCACGTCACCTTTGGGGGTGAAAACGAAAATTCTATTTTGTAAAAAATCTATTTTTATTTCTTCTAAATCTGATAATTTATTTAAAATATCCTTTTGAATTTCAGCTAGTTCTTTTATCCAAGTGATTTCTCTGGCCGGACGTTTTGAACAATGTTCGTCGTAGTGCCAATGAGCAGCAACACCATATTCAGCATCATCATGCATCTCTGGAGTTCTAATTTGAAATTCAATAATTTCTCCATTATCAGAAAAGACAGTGGTGTGGAGTGATTGGTAACCATTTGGTTTTGGTTGGGAAATATAATCTTTTATTCTGCCTTTTAGTGGTCGCCAATGTTTGTGTAATATACCTAAGGAAGCATAACAATCGGCAATGGTTGGAACAATAATTCTAATAGCCACCAAGTCATAAACTTGAGTAATATCATGATCTTTACGTTGGAGTTTTTGGTATAAACTATATAATCTTTTATTTCTGCCGTCAATCGAAACTGTCTTTATACCAGTATTTAACAATTCATTTTTTATATCTTCTTGAATTTGTCTTAAAAATTCATCCTTGCCTTTGAGTTTTTCATCTCTAATTTGTTTTACTCTCTGATATTCTTTTGGGTAGACATATTCAAAAGACAGATCTTCTAAAATACCCTTGATTTCTCCTATACCCAAACGATTAGCAATTGGCGCATAAATTTCTAAACTTTCCAAGGCAATGCGGTATTGTTTTTGGGGTGGTAGTGCTCCCAAAGTTGTCAGATTGTGGATCCGATCAGCAAATTTGATAATCATAACGCGAACATCTTCGGCCATAGCCACAAACATTTTACGCAGGTTTTCGATATAGCGTTCCACTCCGCGATATTTTAATTTTCCTAATTTGGTAATTCCTTGAACTAGTGACGCAATTTCTGAGCCAAAGTTTTTTTCTATTTCATCCAACGTGACATCAGTATCTTCTGGGACATCATGGAGTAGGGCGGCAGTTAAGATGACGGGGTCAATCCGCATGTCCGCCAAAAAGTGAGCCGTAGCTAAAGGATGAACAATGTATGGTTCGCCAGATTTTCTAGTCTGACCATTGTGGGCATTATCAGCAAAATCATAAGCTAGGCGGATTATATCTAGATCAGCTTTTTTTGTGTATGTTTTTACTTTTTCGAGTAAAGATTCAATTGTTTGTTTTTTGTTTGGCATACCTTTATTTGTATCAAATTTTAATGAATTTTGCAAGTTTTATATATAAAATTAGGCTAAAAATACATAATTTTTACTTAAGATGAGGTGCAAGATCTTGACAAACTGGTAAAAATATGGTATATTGTGGTCAGTGATGTTAAGGTCAGGAAACCTAAAAGCCTAAGATAAACCCCAGTCGTATGACGGGGGTTTTTCTTTTGTATTTTTTTAAAATTACTGGTGTTTTTGGTCAAATCTTGCTTTTTTGAGAATTTATTGTTATAGTTATGACCGTAGCGGTAAGAGAGCCTTAACATCACCAATGGCATTGAGGCATCCTCCTCGCCGCTACTAAAGGACGCCACTTGTAGTGGTGTTTTTTATACACGGAAATAAGGAAGATAGGAATTGCACGGAATAAAAGAACAGACATGTTTGTCTGCTCTCAAATATTCTTTTATTTTTTTCCGTATGCTCCTTATTTTCCGTGATTTCCGTGTTTATTTTTTTCGTCTCCATTTTGTTTTTTTATCCGGGGCATTTTTTATTAGGTCATCACATTCTTCCAGAGTAAGTTCAGACGGTTCTTTATCTTTGGGGATTTTGGCATTTTTTGTGCCGTCAGTAATGTATGGACCATAACGTCCGTTTAATATTTGAATGGTTGAGTCAGTAAATGCTTTAATAATTTTATTAGCCTCTACTTCTTTAGCATCTTTAATAATTTGTAAGGCATCAGCCAATTCTATTGTGTAAGGATCTTTTTCTTTTATAGAGTAATATTTTTTTTCTACTTGAACATACGGTCCATAACGTCCAATATTAGCAATAATATCATGTCCATCTTCATCTTGTCCCAAAATTCGGGGGAGTTTGAATAATTCCAAAGCATCAGCTAGAGTGACAGTTTCTATGCTCTGATCTTTTTTTAGAGAAGCAAAGGCTGGTTTTTCCTCGTCATCTTTTGAACCTTTTTGGACGTATGGTCCAAACCGGCCAATGCGCACATAAATTGGTTTGCCAGATTTTGGATCAGTGCCCAGTTCTCGCATGCCAACAGTATTTTCTTTGGTTAGTTCATCATTTTTTTGGACTAAGTTATTGTGGAATTCAGAATAAAAAGTCGCAATGATTGGTTGCCAATCTTTTGTACCCAGAGCAATTTCATCCAAGTTTTCTTCTAGTTGAGCCGTAAATTGATAGTCTACAATTTTAGAAAAATGTTCTACTAGCAGATCATTAACTACAAAAGCAATATCATTTGGTTTAAGTTTTTTATTTTCATCCCTCTCTACATAACCACGGGCTTCAATCGTCGCAATAGTTGGGGCATAGGTAGATGGTCGGCCAATGCCATATTCTTCCATAATTTTTACTAATGTCGCATCAGAATAGCGAGCAGGTGGTTCAGTAAAATGTTGTTCAGATTTTAATTCGGCACAATTGATTTTTTCTTTCAATTCAAGATTGGGGAGCATTTCTTCCTTGATACTGTCTGGGTATAATTTTAACCAGCCAGCAAATTTAATAGATTGACCAGAAGCTTTAAATTGGTATTGATTGGCAGAAATTATAACCGAGACTTTGTTTAGTTGAGCGACAGCCATCTGGGTAGCGACAGCTCGTTTCCAAATTAGAGAATAAAGTCTATATTGTTGAGGAGATAGATAGTCTTTAATCGCGTCTGGTTTTATGTTTGGGTCAGTGGGGCGAATGGCTTCATGAGCTTCCTGAGCATTCTTACTTTTGTTTTTATAACGCCTGGCTTTGTCTAGACAGTAGTCTGCACCAAAATTTTGTTTGATAAAATTATTAGTTTCATCAATAAATTTGTCAGATAGATTTAATGAATCTGTGCGCATGTAGGTGATGAGACCAACTTGGCCACCAGTACCAATTTCTACACCTTCATAAAGTTGTTGGGCCAAACGCATAATTTGTTTGGAAGAATAGCCTAATTTTTGATTGCCAGCCTGCTGTAAAGTGGAAGTGGTAAATGGTGGCGGGGGAGTACGTTTAGCTTCTCTCTCATTAATATCAGAAATAAAATATTCAGCAGTTTTTAAATCAGTTATAATTTTATCTACTTCCTCACCGTTTTTTAAATCTAGATGATCTAATTTTTTGCCCGCAACTGAATATAGCTTGGCCAAAAATGTTTGTTCATCATTAAGTTTGTTAAAAATTCCATCCAAAGACCAATATTCTTCTGGTACAAATTTTTTAATTTCTCGTTCTTTTTCTACTACCAATCTGACAGCTACAGACTGAACCCGTCCGGCCGATAGACCGCGAGCCACTTTTTTCCAAAGCATTGGTGATAGTTCATAACCAACCAAACGATCCAAGATTCTCCGTGCTTGTTGAGCATCTACCAGTTTTTGATCAATATTTCTAGGATGTGCCAAAGCTTCTTCTATGGCAGTTTTGGTAATTTCATGAAAAGCAATTCTTTTGGCCTGGCTAGGGTCTACTTCAAAAATCTTGGCTAAATGCCAAGAAATGGCTTCACCTTCGCGATCCTCGTCAGTGGCGAATATGATTTCACTGCTTTTTTTGGCTAAATCTTTTAGTTTTTTTACTTGAGGAGCTTTATCTTTAGGAATGACATAGTCTGGTTCAAAAGTGCCACCTTCAATATCAATTCCCATTTTGCTTTTTGGTAAATCGCGTAAATGACCAAAAGAGGATTCGACCACGAATCCTGAACCCAAGAATTTGGAAATTGTTTTGGCTTTAGTAGGAGATTCTACTATGACAAGTTTTGACATATGACATCCAGTTTACCTGGTTTAGAATGAATTGTCAATTTTACCTCAATTGTCCACTGGTAAAGATAGAACCAGTAGAGAGAAGAATATCATTTTTTTTGGTTTGTTTTTTACTCCAGTCAAACGCTGTCTGAGGATCAAGAAATATTTTTATTTGAGCTTTTGGTAATAACTTTTTAAATGATTTGGTCACTATTTGTAGATCAGCGACCTTGCGAAAAGGGTTAGTGGTATTTCTGGTAATAGCAATAGTTTTTGGTTTAAGAGTTGCTAGTTGTTTTATCATTTTAGAAATATTTTTGTCTCCAGAAAAACCGACGATTAAATGTAGATTACAGGTTTTAGGTTTCCCGCCTGCAACGCTTGCATTAGCATCGCGGGCAGGTAGGTTATAGTTTTTAGACTGGTGCTCGGGTGTTTGGGTGCTAAGGTGCTTGAGTGTATCAACTGTGGTTCTCATTTTGTCAGGATTGTGGGCACCATCTAAGATTATTAATGGATGTTTGTTTATGACTTCCATTCTTAGTGGCTGGTAGACATGGCCCAAGCCTTTTTGGATGTCATGAGTAGAAATTTTTAAATGTTTGGCTACTTCTATACAGAGAATAATGTTTTTTATTTGATGTTGGCCAAGAGCGTGAGTCTGAAAAGTTTCGTCATGATAAGCGAAAGTACTGCCATTTGAGTTTATGCCAGCATTTGATAACTTGCCAGATTTTATATAATAGTAGTTTTTAATTTTTTGTATTTTACATTCATTTTCAATCATTTTTCTTATCTGAGAATTTTTTTCCATGGTAAAAACACTGGAGCCTTTTTTGATTATGCCAGCTTTTTCATAGGCAATTTCTTTTTTGTTATTACCTAGAACTCCGATATGGTCTACGCCAATATTTGTTATTATAGCTACATCTTTCCAAGGAATAATATTACTCGCATCAGTTCGACCGCCACAAGCTACTTCCATTACGGCCCATTTTATTTTTTTTCTTGCAAAAAATAATAGACCAATCGCTTCTGTGACTTCAAAAAAAGATAACATGTCATAAGGAGTTTTGGCAATGTATTCATCAAGTTTTGGCTTTATATATTCAACAATCTCAGCAAATTCTTTTTTGGTCATGAATTTGTTTTCCACTTTCCAGCGTTCAGTAATTATGGTGGGGTGGGGAGAGTAGGTGGAACCAACTTTATTTCCAGAAGCCTGAAGAATAGAATGTAGATAGGCTGTCACCGAACCTTTACCACTCGTACCGGTCACATGAATATAGTGGGGGATTTTCTTTTCTGGATTGCCTATTAAATCTAAAAAAAATTGTAGACGTTTAAGATACCAACCACAATGTCGTGGATCGGTCATGTATTCTTTTCGTGGTAGGTTGCTTAAAGAAAGAATGAAATTGTAGGCTTGATCAAAATTCATAAATTAAATCACCCCGATCTGTTGTCGGGGTGTTTTTTATTTTTTTATTTTAATGAATATTTTGGATTCAATTTTACAAATGGCAATTGAATGTGAAATTTATTAACTACCATACTAAATAAATAGTTGAATACAATGTAAGTGACGACAATGCCAATGGCCATGAGACCTCTTTCTTTCCAAACGATTGGAATTAGACTCATCCAGATTTCAGATTTCATACCAATGAACCAAACCCACAGAGCTCCACCCACAGCGTGAGCAGTAAAAGTGGTACCAAGGGCGCGGAGGATAATTGATTTTTCATGCCAGAAATATGAAGCGATTGGAATTAACCAATACAGCGCATATGGCCAAGCATTTCTTCCTTCAGGATTGGCCCAAAAAGCAATCATACAAACCGCTGGAACAAGTATCATCCATTTTGATTTGCGAGCAAAGTAAAGAACAGAAAATAAAACTGGGAAAAGACGAATTATAGTTGAAACGTCCAAAGTAAAACCATGCCAACCCCAATTAATTAATTGCATCGCACCCACGACAATTAGACCCCAGATTGACCCAACAAAACTGCCAGCAATTGGACCGTAAAAATCAAATAAGGAAAATTTTAAACTAGAACCAATAATTTTTGTAAACGGGATTTGCATGAGGCCAAAACCAGCGAGGATGAATAAAATTGTGAAGATTGTTTGTTTGGTGGTTAGATTTTTCATAAAAATATTTAGGATTTAATGATTAGAAGATTAAATAATTATAATTAAATCATAGAATTGATTTATATTTTTAAATTAGTAATTAGAATTGTAAATTTAAGAAAGGGATTCACCCTTACGGGTATCTTCGACCTCGTCAGCCGATGCGAATCGGTTTCGCTCGGAATGACAAGTGTTATCGCCCTAAAACGTACATCATTCCACCCAGATTCCTCACTTTACCTTTCATTTCCATAAGTATAAGTGTAGCATTTGTACTAGAACTGTCAAGTTCACATTTTTTTGTTAGTTCATCAATATGGATTGGTTCGCGGGTTAGGTTGTCCAATATTTTGGCTTCTACAGGAGAATCAGGAATGATGGCTTGGTTAGAAATATACTTTTTTACATCTTGTAAATTTAGAGCGTCTAAAATATCACTAGCTTTGGTGACCAATTGGGCGCCATTTTTGATTAGTTCATTTGGGCCTGAGGAATTGGCACTATTTATATTTTGTGGTACAGAAAAGACTTCGCGGTCATTATCAAGTGAACATTGAGCCGTAATTAGTGCTCCAGAGCCTTCTGGGGCTTCAATTACCAGTGTTCCTAAGGACATGCCAGCCACAATGCGGTTTCGACGGGGAAAAGTAAATTTTGAAGGCAGAGTTCCCGGGGGATATTCTGATATCAGAGCTCCACCAGACTTGATTATTCTTTCGGCTAGATCTTTATTTTGTCCAGGATAAATATGTTGTTTATTTATACCACTGCCAAGCACAGCAATTGTTTTTCCACCAGCTTTGAGAGTAGCTTCATGAGCTAGGCAATCAATGCCAATGGCTAATCCACTAATAATAGTGATGCCTTGGTGAGCCAATTCAGAAACTAATTCTCCTGTCACTTGTTTACCATAGGGAGAAAATTTTCTGGTACCAACCACGGCCAAAGAAAAGTCATCAGGCTTGAATTCACCGCGGACAAATAAACAAAATGGGGGATCATAAATTTCTTTAAGCAAAGCTGGATAATTATCATCATCTTTTGTTATGCAATATATTTCCTCTTGTTCTATAATTCGTTCTATTTTGTTTTCATCCAGTTTTTCTTTCCAAATAAAAAATTGATCAACAATGTCTTCTTTCCAGCCAGTTTTTATAATTTCATCTCTATTTGCATTCCAAACATTATCTAAATTATCAAAAACGGCCACCAATTGCTGGTAGCGTCGGGAAGTAATTTTTGGGAAGTAGGAGAGGAGGATTTCTTTGCGCATTTCGATGCTAATATACGAATTAATACTAATAATACTGATGCTATACGAATATTATAATAGCATAAAAATTGGTTTTTAGAAAGCATGTAAGGAAAAAATAAAATCCGTCTAACCAGCGGATTTTGATTTTAAATTTGTTATGTGATAAGTGATATATGTTACATGATTAATGTCTTTATTTCTTCAATACTTTTGTTTATTATTTCTTGCACCTTTTTTTTTTCTAAAAGGCCGAATTTTCCTAAAACGAAATCAGCCGTATCTTTCATCTTTTTTTCATTGGCACTAGCAATACCAATTCTTACTCTGGTAAAATTTTGTGTACCCAAGTGTTGAATAATCGATTTGATACCATTGTGGCCGGCATCGGATCTGTCGGTTTGAACACGAATATCACCAAGTTTCAAATCTTTGTCATCATGAATTACAATTAGATCTTCGTGAGTCAGTTTGTAAAAGTGAGTGATTAGTTGAGTAGCTTCGCCTGAAGCATTCATAAAGGTCATGGGTTTGGCGAGAATAATTTTGTTGTTATTAAAATTTAGTTCACAGATTTCGGCATTGAATTTTTTTGACAATTCCCATTTGGCTTCAGACGCTAATTTTTCTAATAAAACATCAAGAACCATAAAACCAATATTATGACGGGTTTTTTGGTATTGTTTGCCTGGATTGCCTAGGCCGATGATTAGTTTCATACTAATATACTAATTTATACTAATAATACTGATGCTATACTAATATTTTTTTATGAATTTTTCTTTAAATTGAGTATCTATTTTTACTATCCTGATTGGTTTAAGATATTGTGTCCTAAAATTGACTAAGATCGCAAGTTTAAGCTGGGTGGCTTGCAGATACCTTTGTGTTTGTTCATAATCTGCTCTTATTATAAAACGTTTTGATTTTAGTTCAAGAATAATTTTATTATCTATAATAAAGTCCAATACATTTCCGCTATTGCCAATTTGACATTCTCTGAGGTAGGGTATTTCTTGTTCTTTTAATAATTTTTCTATTACATCACCAATTTGTTTTTCTCTGGCATAGGGGCCTAATTCATTATGGGTGGCAAAGAGGATTCCATTTATTTTATAAGATAAATCCGGATAAATTAATTTTTCTCCAGTATTATTCATATTTGTATAGCATCAGTATAATTCGTATTTATTATTAGTATTATTTTATACTTTTTTACTCTTACTTAATTTTATCACAATTGGGCAGGCAAAGAAATTAAATTGCTCCCTTAATTTGTTTTCTACAAAATTTAGATAAGACCGGTGCAGAGATGTTCTATATTTTACAATAATTTGAAAAACTGGTGGAGCAATATTCACTTGAGTCATACCCAGTAGAGTAGGTTGTCTGGTACCCTTACCACGTGATGGTAGGTGGGTCGCTTGAACAGTTTGAATAAATTTATCCAAAACAGGATTGGGGATAGAAGTTTGTCTGGCATTCCAAGCCTGAATTAATAGTGGAAAAATATCATGAACGCGATAGCCTGTTTTGCCACTAGTAAAAACCATGGGAGCAAAATCTAGATGAGGGAAAAATGAATAAACCATTCTTTTTACTTTATTACGTGCGGTTTCAGAATTATCTTCGGCCAAGTCCCATTTATTTACTATTATTATAACGCTTTTGGATCTTTTTTCTAGTAATCCGGCCAATTGCATATCTTGAGAGGAAATAATTTCTGCCCCATCTATTATCAAAAGAATAATGTCAGATTGTTCGGCTGATTGGATACTCTTACTAATGCCTTCTTTTTCTAGTTTGCCACTTACTTTGGCTTTTCTTCTTATACCAGCGGTATCAATAAAATTTATTTTTTGGTTTACGAGCTTTGCCCCTACTTTATATTCATAATCTACTAAAGTATCGTGTGGTTCGCGCGTGGTGTGAGCCATTGGATTGACAATAACTTTTTCTTGGCCAATTAATTTATTGAATAAAGAAGATTTACCAACATTTGGTTTGCCAATAATGCTGACATCAATTGGTCTGTCTTTGGTTTGAGATAATTTTTTTGGAGTAATTTTTATTTTTCCTAAAATTTTGTATATATAATCCAAAAGGTCGCCGGTGTTTCTGCCATTGGCCGCTGAAATAGAAAAAGGTTCACCTAAACCCAGTTTCATCCATTCTGGCTCATTCAAATTTATAGCTTTTTTTTCACTATCCACTTTGTTGGCCACGAGGATTACTGGTTTGGTAATTATTCGACGCATTCTTTTGGCCAGTTCTCTTTCTTGGGGTAAGATGCCATCTTCAACATCAGCTATAAAAAGTATAATATCTGCTTCTTTCATGGCCCGTTCACTTTGGATCACAATGTCTTCTTCTAGAGGAATATCATCTTCAAAAGTGAGACCACCAGTGTCAATTATTTTTATATATTTTCCGCGCCAAAGAATTGTGCCTTCATTATTGGTTCTGGTAGTTCCAGGGACATCGGAGACAATGGCTTTGTTACTTTCAATTAGTTTATTAAAAAGAGTTGATTTGCCGACATTAACTCTACCGACGAGGGCGATCACGGGTAATTTTTGTAAATCAATTTTGGCTGGTGTAGTCATATTATTATTCTTCTAAATCATCTCCTAATAAAATTAATATATCAGATGTAGACGTGGGTTGGATATTGGCAGGTAAGGTTTGTTTAATTGGAATATGAAGTTCTTGTTGTAAGGCTTGGGTAATACCAGAGGTGTCTTTATCAGAAGTTTTGAATATTCCGCTGTATGTTTGGGGTTTTTCTGTAGTATTACCAACGGTAGTGATACTAAAATTTTTATCTTCTAATCTTTTTTTCATTCTAGCGGCCATACCCACACTCCAAGTGCCATTTTGAATTTCAATATTAGTTGGTTGCATGATTGGTGGTTCCAGTTGTTGGGGAGTATTATCTTTTGTGATTTTATTTGGGTCAAAAATATTTTTTATTAAGTTGTTAATGCTTTTAAAATCTCCTGTTTTTGGTTCCAAAATAAAAGCTCCGTTGGCAGTGTACCCATTTTGTAAATAATTGTCTGGACTGTCATCCAATACTAAGTTGGTAATATTGTTTGTATCTAGTTCTTTTATTAATTTGAAAAAAGACATTATGTCGGCAAAGTTCATGTTGGTGGTAATGTGTTTTTCCAAACTATTTTTTATATTGTTTATTTTTATTGGGTTTAGTAATGTGCTAAATGATAAAACTTTTTCTTTTAAGGCTGATAAAACTTTTTGTTGACGACGAGCACGAGCAAAATCCGAACCCTCACCATTATTACCATGTCTAGAACGGACAAATTTTAAAGCCATATCTCCGTCCATAGTTTGGATACCTTTAGAAAATTCTACAGTTTGGTATTCATAATTTTCCGCTGGATACATATGATCAGCAAATGATTGTTCAACATTTATAGTTACACCACCGATTTCATTGATTATTTCTGCAAAAGCTGCAAAATCTACTCGGGCATAATATTGAATTGGTAAATCAAAAGTATCTTCAACTATTTGCCTGGCAAATTCTGCCCCATAGCCACTTTTTTCTGTTTCACCAAAAGCATTAGCAGAATTAATTTTGTTCCAGTCATGTCCAGGAATTTTTACTTTCAAATCGCGGGGGATTGAGATCATGGCAATTTGACCAGTTGATGGTTTGATGCTGGCGATTATATTGGTGTCGGTTAAGAAAGGGCCATCGTGGCCTAGTCCACCCATACCTAAGAGAAGTAAATTAATTCGGTCATCATTGTAGCCATCAAGTTCATTTTCTTTGCTAAAGACAAAATAGCTAATCTTTTTAAATAATCCATCGGGTGATTTCGGTTCTAAAGTTATAGGGTCATATTTATTAGGATCTTCGGGGGTATATTCACCAATAATTGCCTTGGTAATACAGCCACCAACCAATAGTATGCTTAATAGAATAATTAAAAAAATAAACCGTTTGGGTTTTTTAGGGGAATAATTTTGTGATAAGGGTTCTTGGGGTAAAAGATTTATGTGTTCGGCGTTCATATAGTGATATTATAAGGTAAATTATGGTTTTTGGCAATGGTTGTTGATTAATTTGCCTTTGGAGTGTTTTTATGTTAAAATTGTGCTATAATGGATCTGTAGCTTCCGCCTTCGTCCTCCTTCGCTAAAGCTACGGAGGACTTCGGACGGACAGGCAGTTTCAGCCATAGGCTGATCCGCCTTTGGCGGAGGTTATAGAGCGTCCCGATTTTACATCGGGAAGGTCAGACCTTTTAGTCATGGCCACTTAGCTCAGTTGGCTAGAGCATTGCATTCACATTGCAGGGGTCACTGGTTCGAACCCAGTAGTGGCTACCAAAATATTAATTTTGATTTTATCAGAATTTGTCTATAATTATAAAATTAATTATATGCCAGAAAAAATTACAGAAAATACATTGATTGGAGATATATTACACAAGTGGACTATCCAAGAATATGAACAGCATGATAGAGGGATGATTTGGTATGTGGTGATGATACTTTTGGGTTTAGGTTTAGTAATTTATGGAATAATTAGTGGTAATTTTTTATTTTCTTTAATTATTGTTTTGGTGGCAATTATTTTGTTTTTACAATCACACCAAGTACCACCACAAGTTTTATTTCAAATCACTGAGTTGGGTATAATTTTAGGTAATCGGTTTTATAGTTATTCAGAATTTAGTAGTTTTTATCTTATTTATCAGCCCCCAGAAGTAAAGACTTTGTTTTTGGAAACAAAATCAGCTCTTCGGCCATTAATAAGTATCCCTTTATTGGACATGGATCCAATGGAAATAAAATTTAGTTTAAAAGAATTTTTAATAGAGGACACAGAAAAGGAAGATGAACCAATAAGTGATAGAATGGCAAGGAATTGGCAAATACACTAATAAACACGATACACGAGACACGTAACAAAATACAAATAACCACCTTTCAGGTGGTTTTGGTTAGATCTTTTGTACTTGACTTATCCAGTTATTTATACTATAATATTTTCGTTTTTAAATCTAAGCACTCGTCGTTCAATGGACCCCGAAAAAAGAACCTTGTGGGTTCTTTACGGGGCGAGAGGATGTGAGAAACGTATATAATAAAAAAGTAAAAATATTTTTAAATAAAAACACGCACTCGTCGTTCAATGGATAGGACATCAGATTGCGGATCTGATAATGCAAGTTCGATTCTTGCCGAGTGCACAAATAAACTCCCCAATTGGGGAGTTTTGTGTTAAAATATCAGCATGCAATTAGACACACTTATTGGACAAATCAACCATATTGCCAAAAAGATGGAAAGGCATTTAAAAAATCTTGGTATAAATACTATTCAGGATTTGTTGTTTTATTTACCTTTTCGCTATCAAGATTATAGTAGTACCAAGAATATTGCTGATTTGGAAGTAGGGGAAGAAGTGACAATTAAAGCGAAAATAGAGATTATTTCCAATCGGCGGATTTTTAAAAGACGAACAATTATGACAGAGGCGATTGTTTATGATGAAACTGGAAAATTAAAAATTGTTTGGTTTGGCCAGCCTTTTATTACTCGGAATTTTAAACCTGGTGATACAGTTTATCTATCAGGCAAATTATCAATTGGAAAACTAGGCAAACAAATGGCATCGCCGTCTTATGAAAAAGAAACCAAACAAAAAGCTTTGGGAGAAAAAAACACTACCCATACTGCCAGGATTGTCCCAATTTATCATCTCACGACTGGAGTTACTAATAAACAATTAAGGTTTTTAGTTAGTCAAATAATTTATTTGACTCATGATTTACTAAAAGAATGGATACCAGATGAAATTTTAGAAAAAGCAGATTTGATTTATCTGGCCGAAGCGGTGCGTGGTATCCATTTTCCAATAGATGAAATAGACTTAAATCAAGCAAAAAAGCGTTTGAAATTTGGAGAACTATTTATTTTACAATTACGCGCGGAAATGATTCGTCAATCTTTGAAACGATCAAAAGCTTGGGAAATAAAATTTCAGCAAGAAAAAATAAAAGAGTTTGTTAGTTCTTTACCTTTTCAGCTTACCAAAGCCCAAAAAGTGTCGGCTTGGGATATTTTGCGTGATTTGGAAAAAAATGAACCTATGAATCGATTGTTAGAAGGTGATGTGGGAAGTGGAAAAACTGTCGTGGCAGCGATGGCGCTTTATAATACAGTTTTGAATAATTATCAAGCAGTGATAATGGCGCCGACCGAGATATTGGCCGTGCAACATTTTGATTCGCTGACAAAGCTGTTGGAAGATAAAGTTAAAATAGCGCTGTTGACACGTTCTCAATCAGTGATCAGTGATCACCGATCTTCTAGTATTTTGATTAAAAAAGATTTACTTAAACAAATTAAAACTGGGCAAATAAACTTGATTATTGGAACCCACGCTCTATTATCAGAAAAAGTACAGTTTAAAAATTTAGGTTTAGTAATTATAGATGAACAACATCGATTCGGAGTAGAACAACGACGCAGACTTACGCAGACTTACGCAGACGACGCAGAAGAGGAAGAACAACAGGAGAAGGAAAGTAAAAGTGGATTTTTATATAAAGATTTGACTTACAAAATAAGAGGATGTATTTTTAATGTTAAAAAGAATTTAGGTTTAGGACATAAAGAAGTAATTTATCAAAATGCATTGGAAGAGGAATTTAAAAAAGAAGGAATAAAATTTGAAAAAGAAAAAGTATTAGATATAAAATATGAAAATAAAAAAATAGGAATTTATCGTCCAGATTTTGTGGTTGAAGATAAAATTATCATTGAATTAAAAGCCCTTCCGTTTGTTGGTAGTAGAGAAAATAGACAGGTTTGGACATATTTAAAAGGATCACTGTATAAGTTGGCTTTGTTAATAAATTTTTCTCACGAGAGCGTGGATATTCAAAGAATTGTTTATGATATTGCCCGTGGTAATAATGAGTCTGCGTCTAGTCTGCGTCAGTCAGCAATGAGGCCTCACTTGTTGTCTATGACTGCGACCCCGATTCCCAGATCCTTTGCTCTTACTTTGTATGGTGATTTGGATTTATCTATTATTAATGAAATGCCAGTGGGTAGAAAAGCAATTGATACTAGAGTGGTAGATAGTGAAAATAGAAACAAGGCCTATGATTTTATTCGTTCACAAGTTAAACAGGGGAGACAGGTGTTTGTGATATGTCCGTTGATTGATGAAGGAAAAAGGAAAAAGGAAAAAGGAAAAAGTGATGATGATTTTGTTGATAATAATTCCTTACTCCTTATTCCTTACTCCTTAGATAAAAAAAGTGTAATGAGTGAATATAAAAAATTATCTGAGGAGATATTTAAAGATTTACGTGTTGGTTATTTACATGGCAAATTAAAGCCAAATGAAAAAGAAAACACTATGGCTGATTTTGCGAGTGGAAAAATAGATATACTAGTTTCCACATCAGTCGTAGAAGTGGGAGTAAATATTCCTAATGCTGTCGTGATGATGATAGAAGGCGCAGACAGGTTTGGCTTGGCCCAGCTCCATCAATTCCGTGGTCGGGTGGGTAGAGCTTTACATCAATCATATTGTTTTTTATTTACTGACACTGACAATGAAAAATCTTTGGCACGATTGCAATTTTTTTCTCAAAATACTGATGGTTTTAAAATTGCTGAGTATGATCTCCAAACTCGTGGCCCGGGTGAAGTTTATGGCACAAGCCAGAGTGGTCTACCACCTTTTAAACTCGCCACCATGCAGGATATGGATTTGATAAAATTATCACGTGATTTGGCACGAGGAATTGACTTCAAAAAAAATCCTTCACTTGTAAGTAAAGTGAGGGATTGGGAAGATGGAGTACATTTGGAGTAGTTTTATTTATGTATATAAATCATGCTTCTAGGGGCAGCGTTAAATTGTTCCCGTGTCATATAAACAATACCTTGGGTTGGGCTTATTCTAGCGGGATCATTAACCCTGATGACTTCTTGACCGCCAATATTGTCAATGCCGGTTAAAACTATATAGTGTCCGCGGTATGTTTTTATGGTACCTTTGCTAGTAAAGCCGATATGTTCACCAGATTGAATAAGTGGTTGACCTGATTTTAAAATTTCCCAAGCTTTATCATGAGCGTCATTTCCAGTTATCCAATCAATTTTAAATTCACTAAATGGAGTTTCTTTTTTTAGAGCGGTAATTAATACATTACCGTTTGTACCACCAGGTGTTCCACATTTTCTAGCTCCTGACGAGACGCCAACTTTTGCTATATGTCTTGGATCAACTTCTAATTCATAAAAACGAAAAACCATAGCAAATGATGTGGGACCACAGGCGCCATGACAAAAATTAGAACAATCACTTTGTTCACCATATATTTCATTACCCCATGGACTATTGGCACTGAAACATTGGTAATAATAAGGAACATTATTAAAACCATAATTTAATCCACTGGTATTGGGTAGAGGTGATGGATCTATATCTTCAAATATTTCTAATTGAGGAGGTTTGTCATTATCGCTTTGTACTAAATCATTGGTAAGAGAATCCACTTCTCGTCGTTCTACATAGGCTATTTTTAAGCTTTTAAATTCAACCAAATTAGGATTAATAACATAGAGAATAGTATATGAAAGTAAAGCAATAATTAAACCAAAAATAGCATTACTTAATCCTGTTTTGGCTTTGGTTATTTTTTCTTGGTTGCCGGCAGAGAGCACCCATTGCAAACCAGAATCAATTATCATTACAAGAGCTAAAACTCCAATAATAATAATACCATATTTGTAAACAGCGACAATATATTCTCCTAAATAGGGGATTTGTAAATAGTTTATACCGTTTTCTTCTATTTGTAATTTTTCTAATTCTGCTGGATCAGTGAATTTTATACCAGGAATTCTGATTTGTAGATTTGGCTGATTTTCTTTTAAAATGGTTTCTATTTCACTAGATTCCAATAATCCCCCCATTAATTCGCGGGCTTTTGTTTGGGTTGGTACCAAAAAACAACTAAGTGCAATAAAGGAAAAAACAGTTAGAGTAAAAAATATTTTTTTAAGCATATAACTTATCGCGAATTTTTATAGATTTAAAATTGCTTCCCATTCTTCCAATGTCTGAGGATTTTTCGTTTGGACATTATTTATAAAAATAGTTGGCACAGATTGAATATTTAGGAGTTGGGCCAAGGCAGTATTTTTATTCATATATAATTTCCATTGATTGCTAGTAATGCATTGACTGGTCTTAGTTTCATTTAAAGCAATGGTCTTGCTTATATTATTTAGCGTATCTGTAGAGAGGTTGTCAAAATTAGCAAAGGCTTGATCCTTAAATTGAGAAAATTTATTTTGTTCATTGGCACAGTAAGCATAAGCATGAGCCATTTCTGTGGAGTAAGGGAAGGTGCTAACAGATAAACCTTTCCAAATTATATTTAGACTGTCTGGATGCTTGACTAGTAGTTCTTTTAATAATTCCATTTGGTATTCACAGGCTTCGCAACCAAAATCTTCAAACATAATAATTTGATTTTTGGCTTTTTTATTTCCAACAACAGGGTCTTCTTTGTAAATTGGAATTATATTGGTTTTTAATTTATCTTCCTGAGCTTCTATTTCTTTTAAACTAGGGAATAGGGGTTCGTATTGTAAAATTCGGACATATAAAGCAAAGCCGGCAATTAGAATGGCGGGTATGATTATTAATATGGCGTATTTATTTTTATACATATTTTATAAATCTATACTAAATAAACCACCCTCATTTTCATCAGTGAATTGCAGTGTTTTTCCATCTGAGCTAATAAACATATTAGTTATGGTCCGATCCTCGGATACGGGAATTTCGGTTTTTATACCAGTCTGCAAGTCAACCCGATAAATTTGATCTGGAGTGCTATCATAAAGAGCCGGGGCAAAACCAGCTCCGCGTTCCAATTGAGTAGGAACAGCACAATAGACAAATCTTTCATCTTGGAAAGTACATTTTTCTGCCCAAGTATTCAAATTTAGATAACTTCTACCGGAACCAATTTTATCACCATAAGAATTTACTATCCATAATTCTGGTTTGAAATCACTGCGTTCGCTATAAACACTATACAAAAGTTTTTTACCCTCGGTTGACCATTGAGATTGTATACCTCGTCCTTCTACGACAATGGATTTAAAATTTTCGCCATTTAAGCCAACCATTAGGATTTCTTCTCTGTCAGCCCCAAGAGCATCACCAGTTCTGGAAGTGGCCACAATTTGTTTGTTTGGAGACCAATCAACATTTACTTTGGCAGCATTTTCTCCCATTGGTTCAATTAATTTTATATTTTTTCCATCTGGATTAGCAGTAATTATCCATTGATTTTCTGGGGATAAGCCAACACTTTTGGAAGCAATTTTGTCTCCAGTATCAGAAAAAGAAAAATCTTCCCAGTGTTTGGGTAAGGTGACTTGTTCCTTGGTTTTAAAATTATAATAAATATTGGCACCATCAGGATATTCTATAATAGCGTCTTCATTGACTGGTGACCAAGTGACATTTTTTACATTATAAAACACCTCATCACTTAGACTTTCTACTTTACCGTCACTATTAAGGCGATAAAATTTACCATCCACATCATTATAAAATCTAGCATTGCCAGAAATATCTTTGGTAGCACTGATTATTGGAATATCAACCGTCTTTTCTACGGTTCTTTCACCAGGTCTTTTGCTAGTAGGACTGATTGTGCCAGCGGTTGGTAGTTTTTGTCCCGAAGTTCCAGAAGTAGTGGTACTAGGTTTGCCTTCACCGGATTGAGGAAATAGGCCAGTTTGTCCAGTAGTAGTAATTGTACCATCAGGACCAATAATTAATGTTTCTGGTTTTGTATAAAAAAATATTCGGTAAATTAAAAAAGCCAATAAACCAGCTATGACTATAAATGCCAGAATATAAATGATTTTCTTTTTATCCATATATTATAAATATAAGTATATTATATTATTTATTTAGAAATTTTTCTAGTGTCTGAACATATTATTGGCCATTCCTTTCATCATTCCTGTGTTTCGCAAATTGTATATATCCCTAGCTATTTTATTAATTTGTTTATTAATTTGTTTAAGATTTTTAGTATTTGCTTTTTTTTCTTCTTCAAGTTTTTCAATCTCAGCTTTATTTTCATGTTCTTTCTTTTTTTTAATTTGGATAAATAATTCAATTAAGGCTGTTGATATTGAGGAAATAAGAGATATGGGTAAAAAAATACAAGAACAACAACTACAACCTCCCATAAATGTTTGTATGCCCCTTAATTTTTTAATTGATTCTGGTTCCAATTCTTTAATTTTTTTATCTAAATCATCATTTTTTTTATTTAGATCATTAGCTTGGTTTTCTAAATTTTTTATCTCTTGTTCTAGGCCGTTTATCTTTGTTCTGTTTATTATATTTTGATTTATAAATTGAGTCATGCTTCCTTTTTCGTTTTCCATTTTTTGTTTTTTTTCTTTTTGTTCGTCATTATCAGAATCTGATTTTTTATCTGGCTGTTGTTCACTTTTACCATCTTGTGGAGTATCGTCATCTGATTCCTGGTCTTCTTGTTGATTTGGCATATTCATACCGCCAAAGTCTTGGTTTTCAACACCAAATGGAGAGTCACTGCTTTCATCCCTATCTTCGTCCTCTTTTGACGCATCAGGATTAAAATATCCCGCATGCGTACCATCTTTTGAATTGGCATAAGGGTCGTAATAACCATCCCCTGGTTTTTTTTCTGGGGTTATGGTAGCTCCTCTGTCTCTTCCTGTTTCATCTATGACTGGTGTTTGTTCTTTTGACGCATCAGGATTAAAATATCCCGCATGCGTACCATCTTTTGAATTGGCATAAGGGTCGTAATAACCTGAGGGTATTTCATCTGGTTTTGTTTTGTCACCACTATTTTTATCATTCTCATCATTTTTTTTGTCACCGTCTTTATCTTTATCATCAGGTTCTTTTTTATCATCACCCTCACCATCTAGTTTGTCTTCATCTGGTTTTTTATCGTCCTCATCAATATTTTCATCTTTGCCTGCATCTGCATTATCATCTTTTGTATCTGGATTACTAACATTTGGATTCATACCAGGTTGAGCATTAGCTCCTGGTGTGGTTGGTGAATTTGGTGTATTACTCCCAGGAGTATTTTGTCCAGGTGCTCCTGCTTGAGTTGGATTGGTTACCACACCACCAGGACCAACTTGTTGTCCAGGCTGGGTGGTTGATCCAGGTACATTTTGATTTTGACCAGAACCAGTCGGTTGATCTGTATTAACAGCTTTATCAGCTGGCGTATCAAGATTATTTAAATCAGTCGTTGCTTCTGGATTTTTGGCTTCATTTTTTTTATCATCGTCATCAGGATTTTCTTTGTCTTTATCTGCATCTGCATCTGCCTGTGGTTGGTCTGAATCATTTTTTGATTGACCATTTTTATTAGCAGGAGATCCATTTTGGTCAGCATCTGCCTGTGGTGTGGTATCTGGAGTTGAAGTTCCAGTATTACCACCTTGGTTTGGAATAGTTGAATCAGCTGTGGTTGATGGTTGTAAACTAGAATTATTTGATCCAAAATTACCAACAATGTCTTTAGGATTTATGTTTGGGTTTTGCATGCCTATATTAGAAAGGACAGGGCTGATATATTGAGCTGGATCTACGGCCAGAGTTTCATTTATTGAATTTGGTAGAAAATTTGCTGGGTTTATTAGATGTTTAGCAAATTCTTCTTTTAATAAAGCCGGGAGTATTTGTTTGGCCACAATCTGACTAAGGATTGCTCCCATAATTTGTCTTTTTTGGTCTGAATTGGGCGGAGGAGTTTTCATATAATATTGTCTTCGCCAATTATTTTATCTAAAGTAATACCGAGAAGTAAACAATCCCTGTAAAATTTTTCGGTTTCTTCTTTTAAAAGTTGGGTATTTTTTTCTTTATCTTCTCCTATTATTTCTGATATATTAAGAGCAGTTTGTCTAGCGCGCAGTCTTAATAGTTTTTTTAAATTATTATCTACCATCTCTACTTGTCTATTTTCTATATTAATCATTAATTTATTTTTATAATATTCTAGTTGTTCATCAATATCAAATTTTTCTTGCCACAAACCAGTCTGTTGTTGTTTCAAACTAATTTGTTGTCCTTTTTTAAAGGCAATGGCTTTGGCTTTTTCACTTGATAATTGATTTTGGACGTTCATACTAGACTATATTTCCCAGCTTTTTTCACTAGAGAATAATTTTGTTTATTTTGTTTTTTCTTTAGGATTTCAATGACGGCTTCTTGGATAATATCCTGCAAAATTCTTTCTACTTGTCTAGCACCTTCTTCTACATTAAAACTATCTTTACTTAGATCTAATAATATTTGGTTAGTAGCTTTGATAGATAATTTATTATTGGTTTGTAATTTTTCATTGATTAATTTAAAATTTTTAGCCACAATATTTTTTATATCAGCTTTAGTCAGAGGATTAAAAATAATTACATTGTCCAAACGGTTGATTAGAGCTGAAGAGAGGTCTTCTTTTAGTTTATTTACAATTGATTTATCACGATCTTTACTATTAGCTTCAACTTTACCAAAACCAATGCCAGTGGTTTTGAATAGTTCTGCGCCTAAATTTGTGGTGAGAATAATTAGAGCATGGTGGAAATGAGTTTTTTTGCCTGCACTGTCAGTCAGTTCGCCTTCGTCCAAAATTTGTAACAAGAGTTTGGTTACATCAGCATGGGCTTTATCAACCTCGTCAAACAAAACCACACAATAAGGTCGTTTTCTAATTTCCTCAGTAAAATGGTTACGTTCTTTATGACCAATATAGCCAGCCGGCGAACCAAGTAATTTAGAAGTACTATGTTGTTCAGAAAATTCACTCATGTCTAGTTTTATTAGAGCTTTGTCATCATGATAAAGTTCTTTGGCCAAAATTTTGGCCATTTCAGTTTTACCTACTCCACTCGGGCCAATGAAAGCAAATGATGCCAGAGGTTTTTTATTGTCCTTTAGTCCCAAATATGATTGTTTCAAAGATTTTACGATCTTTTCTATAGCTTCGTCTTGACCAATAATATTTTGTTTTAATCTGTTTGGTAAAGTCTCTAGTTCATCCCATTCATTTTGTAATAAAATATTAGCTTGGATATTAAGTTTGTTTTCCAAAATTTTGGCTATATCAGCACCCATCACTTTTTTTCGGAGTGGCTGTTTGGCTTTACTAATAATTTTTTCCAAAGATTGTAATTTTTTATTAACTCCCTCCAGGCGTTTTTTCCATACACTGGCGTCATCAAATTTTTCGGTTCTAATACTCTCTTCTTTTTGAATGTTATAATGATCAATTTCATCTAATAATTTTTGTCGTTTGATTTCATGATTGGATAATTTATTTTTTACTTTTATGGCGGCCGAGGCTTCATCCAAGAGATCAATCGCTTTATCAGGCAAGAAATTATCATGAATATATTTAACACTCAATTCTACAGCTGTAGTAATAGCTTCATCAGTAATTTTTACATTATGAAAATTTTCATAATATTTTTTGATGCCTTGTAAAATTTGTTCAGTTTCCTCTTTACTTGGTTCTTCTACATTGATAGCTTGAAAACGTCTTTCTAGAGCAGGGTCGTGGCTAACATGTTTTTTGTATTCATCAATCGTGGTCGCGCCAATACAGCGTAGGCTACCACGAGCTAGGGCGGGTTTCAAAATATTAGCCGCATCCATAGCACCTTGACTAGAGCCAGCGCCAATAATATTGTGGAGTTCATCAATAAAAAGGATACAATCTGGTGATTTGGTCACTTCATCAATTACTTGTTTGAGTCTAGCTTCAAATTCACCACGGTAAATAGTGCCAGCAAGCATTAAAGTGAGATCAAGAGAAAGAATTTTTTTGCGTTTTAAAACATCTGGTACATCACCTTCGGTAATTCTTCTGGCCAAGCCTTCTACAATGGCAGTTTTACCTACACCTGGTTCGCCAATCAACACTGGATTATTTTTTGTTCGTCTGGCCAAAATATTTATTACGCGTTCAATTTCTTTTTCTCTACCAATGACTGGATCAATATTTTTTTGATTACTCGGATTAGTTAGATTATTAGTAAAAAGATCCAAAGCCGTCACACTAGGTCTTTTCATTTTTGGTCTACTAATTTGATTTTGTTCTGGTTGATTCATCGAAGCAGGGGGTAGAGGCATGGCCGAAGAATTGTCGCCACCAACTAAGCCTTCTAATTGATCCATCATATTGGAGACGTCATCAATATCTGGGAATTTGGATGTGCTCTGGAGAATATTTTCTATCTCTTCTTCAATATCAGCAATATTAATTTTAAAATTATGCAAAATATCTTTTATATCTTTGTCTGTACTATAGATCATACCCAAGAGTAAATGCTCGGTGCCAATATGGGTATGGTTTCTCTCATAAGCTAGGAGCATGGATTTCTCTAAGATTTTTTTACTCATCAAATTTAATTCTGGCAGAGTGGCGGTTTGGATTTTTATATTTTGGTTTACTAGTTCTGGCTTATTATCTAAAATTTTATAAATAAAATCAGGATTAATATTGAGCTTACTCAAAATTTCATTGGCAATCGAGCCTTTTTCTTCTAACAAAACCACAAACAAATGAGCTGGGGTGACCTTGTCATGTGATAGGGAAGTGGCCATCGCCATAGCTTTGGCGACCACAGTACGGAGATGGGTAGAAAAGCGTTCCAAAAGTTGTTCAGGATTCATAAAAACATATAAACATTAAAACAGTACAACAGAACAACACTTCTGGCTAAGTTGGGTGTTTTTGTGTTGCTGTGTTGTTGTATTTTTTATGTCTATATTATATACTATTTTTACTATTTAGACAAAGTAATATACTAATATGACAAAAGTAGACACTAGTTTGTTTAGAAACTATGATATTAGAGGGGAATTTGGGGTTGATTTGACTGTTGAAGCAGGCTATATAATTGCCAGAGCCTATGCAAAGTATGCCCAACCTAAAAAAGTTGTGGTGGGTTATGATTGTCGTAGTTCTTCACCAATTTTAAAAGACGAAATTATTCGTGGTTTGGTTGAGAGTGGTGTGGATGTGATGGATATTGGTATGGTTTCAACCGATGTCTTGTATTTTGCCACCTGGTATTACAAATTTGATGGTGGTCTTATGATTACAGCTTCACACATGCCAAAGGAGTTTAATGGAGTTAAATTTTTACGTTTGAATACAGAAGGAATGTTGACGCCAATAGGTAAGGGGGTAGGAATGGAAGAATTGGAAGCCATTGCTCAGTCTGGTAATTATATAAATTCAGATAAAAATGGTGTGGTAGAACAAAAAGATGTTTGGGTTGACTTTGTGAATTTTTCTAAAAGTTTTGTTGATGTGGATGTTATTAAACCACTTAAAGTGGTAATGGATGCTGGTAATGGTATGGGTGGTGTGGTGGCTGATAAAGTTTTTGCTGACATGGACTTAGATATTACTAAGTTATTTTTTGAACCAGATGGAAATTTCCCTAATCATCAAGCTAATCCGTTTGAAGAAAAAAATCGAGTTGACTGGGTGGCAAAGACAAAAGAAATAAAACCAGATTTGGGCGTAGCTTGGGATGCTGATTGCGATCGGGTTTATTTTTTGGATGAAAATGGAGATTTTATCAATTGTGATTACATTGTAGCTTTATTGGCAATTAATTTTTTGGAAAAAAATCCTGGCACTGGTGTAGTCTATGATTTACGTGCGAGTTGGGTAGTAAAGGATTGGTTAAATAAGCTTGGTGGAAAAGGATATATAGAAAGAGTGGGACATACTTATATTAAAAAACGCATGCAAGAAACCAAAGCAATTTTTGGCGGAGAAGTGAGCGGGCATTTTTATTTTATCAAAAATGCTTATATGGAAAATGGGTTTGTACCGGCCTTGATGATTATGGAAATGATTTCCAAAACTGGTAAAACATTATCACAATTAATTAAAGACCTGGGTGATTATTATATTTCTGGTGAAAGTAATTATAAAGTACAAAGTACAATGAAGACAATGGAAAAAATTAAAGAAAAATATTTTGATGCAAAAGAAATTTCTTATCAAGATGGTATGAGTTTTGAGTTTGATGATTGGCATTTCAATGTTCGTCCCTCAGCCAATGATCCAGTCTTACGTCTTAACTTAGAAGCCAAGAGTAAAGAATTAATGGAAGAAAAATTAGAAGAAATTAAAAATATAATTTTAGAATAATATGTCAGAAACTAGAAGAGTTTCCGGCGCGATGAGAAAAGGCGGTGAACCAAAACGTTTTACTCATAGCCAACGCGGAGGAATGGTTGAAGCTGTGGAGTCAAAAGCGGTTTTTTCTGCTGTTGACGGAATAAGGGTGGATTATGCCAGAGCTGCGGCAGTGGACGATGCTCACGCACAAGAGATGATTAAAGAATTAGAGGCAAAATTTGGTATTAAGATGGACAAAGATGGTGTAGTGATAAGTCATCCGCTATTAGAGGTTGAAGGTGATTTTGGAATTTTTCGCGAGATTAAGATTGAGGAAATTGATCCTAAAAACGGACTTTGTAAATGGCAGTATGTTGCGTCCAAAAAGCCAAAAGAACATCACAATTTTATTCAAAATATGATATTGGCGATGGGTTTAAGAACAAAAGAAATCAAAAAATGATTTTGAAATTAAAAATAGAATAAAATATGCCATCTTTTTCATCCCAAATTAGAAGAGGTACTCGTGAGTCATTGTCTGAATGGGGGCGTAATGCTGCTGACCGGGCATCTTATTCTGAGATTTTAGAACAGTATGGTTGTGTGGTGTCTGATAATGGTGCAGTTGAAAATCATAAAAAAATTACCTATGTTAGTGGTGGTAAAAAAGTGGAAGTAAAAATAATTGGTGTTAATAAAGGTACAGGTGTGGTTAGATGTCAATTTTATTTAAATAGTGAACAATTTTTTCCCAAAGGTTTGGCTACTGGCTTTAGTGATAAAGAATTGTGTCCAATACATTCTTTAAGAACTTTTTTGGAAAATAAAAATGCTACAATTGGATAATATAAAAATAAAAAATCCTCGGCATAAAGTCGAGGGTTTTTTTATTTTTACATCTGTACTGGTGGCGTAGGAGGTTGGGTGAGACTGTCGCTTTGTTTTTTACTAAACACGTAAATATACAATATTTCCAAAATCCCTAGAGTGTTGATAAACATGAAAGTAATAAACCAGCCCAAATGATTATTGCGGGCGGATTTCCATAGAGCCACACCTTTCCAAATTCCAGACCAGATAATAAGAGTGATAATAAAAATGGTTAATATCAAACCAAATTTCATTATAAATGCTAATGGATCTTCCATAGTTTTTTAAATTAAAAATTAATTATTTTATTTATATTTGTAAAGTCTTTGGCAAAAGCATCAGCCTTGTGTAATTGTTTTTTGGAATAATTTGTTAAAATACCAATCACTTTCATACCAGCACGTTTGCCTGCCTCTACGCCAGAGATAGCATCTTCAAACACAATACAATCAGCTGGTTTGGTTTTTAGTTTTTTGGCAGCTTTTAAAAATATTTCTGGATCTGGTTTGCCTTTCTTCACACCTTTATCATCCACAATTGCGTTAAAATATTTTTTGGTTTTAGTTTTAGTTAAAATTAATTTAACATTTTTTTCTGGTCCAGCAGTCGCTAGAGCAATTTTTATTTTATTTTTTGTTTGTTCTTTTAAAAATTCTATTAAGCCTGATAATGGTTTAATGTGCGGTTTGTAAAGTTTGCGGAAGATTTTTTCTTTCTCCTCAATCAATCTTTGTCTTTTGGTTTTGCTGATATTATGTCCAAATAAGAGTACAAATATTTCGTCATTAGTTTGGCCATTGACATGAGTATCAAAAAATTCTTCTGAATATTTTATATTGTGGGCGGACATGAATTCTTTCCAAGCTTGCTTGTGAAAGGGGATACTGTTGCAGACCACGCCGTCCATGTCGAAGATGAGAGAATATTTGTTTTGTGTCATGTTGTTTTAATTAATTTTTGGCTGTTTTTAGCTCCTCCCCTATAAGGGGAGGGTAGGGAGGGGTCTTTAGTACGAAAAAATTTTGTGATATAGAATGACCCCCTCTGTCACTCACTTCGTTCGTGTCATCTCCCCCTCATAGGGGGAGAGTTTTATAATTTTTTTTATGCTAAATTAATTGTTTATCCAAATAGGTTTATTTCTGATTTTTTTCTATAACGTCGTCTGGATCATACCCAGGACTGGTAATGGCTAACAATTCTAATGGTTCTGAAGATAATTTATCTATAGAATGAAATTTGTTTTTAGGTATTAAAATGGTATCATCTTTTTCTACTTTTTGTTGTTCATCATCAATTGTTACTAAACCTTCTCCTTTGAGAATAAAATAAATTTCTTCAGTTTTTCTATGGAGGTGGGGCGTTGATTTGTCAGTAATTGTGATATGGGCAACATCAATATTGTCAGTATGACCCAATTCTTGTACTTTGCCACAAATATCGTCCATTGTCTTTAAATTATTACGTTTTGTAATTTCCATAATAGAAAAAATATTTGAATTTGTAAATTGTTTTAAAATTTATAATTTAAAATTAAAAATTTTTAAGCCATCTCTCTCAACTGTTTAATTCTATCTTCCCGCCTACGCTAAAGCTTCGGCGGGCAGGCAATTGGTGGGTTAAGTCATTCCACGAAGTTTATTTATTCTATCTTCTATTGGCGGATGAGTCGAAAACAATGATGAAAAGCTTTTAGATTTGAAAGGATTGGAAATAAAAAGGTGAGCCGTAGCCGAGCTCGCGTGTTCTAGAGGTGTGTTTGATTGGGAAATTTTTTCTAGTGCTTTGGCCAAGCCCTCTGGATATCTGGTTAATAACGCGCCAGAAGCATCGGCTAGATATTCACGTTTGCGGGAAATTGCTAGTTTTATAAGTTCGGCAATAATCGGGGAGAGAATTAATAAAACTATACCGACAATCATAATAATGGTACCAAGTTGTCCACCACCACGATTGTCTGAGTCACGTTTACCACCTAAGATTCTAGCACGGAAAAACATATCAGATATAATAGAAATCGCGCCAACTAGGACAACTACAATCATCATGACTCTGATGTCATAGTTTTTTATATGAGATAATTCATGAGCAATCACACCTTCTAATTCTTCGTTTTCTAGAGCGTTAATTATACCAGTCGTGAGGGCAATACTAGAATGTTCTGGATCACGGCCAGTAGCAAAAGCATTGAGAGCTTGAGAATCTATAATATAAACCTTTGGTATAGGTGTACCAGCCGTAATGCAGAGGTTTTCTACCATTCTATAAACATAAGGATTATCTTCTTTGGCAATAGCTTTGGCGCCAGTGGAAGCGAGAGCAATTTTGTCTCCACTATAATAACTCACTAGCGTCATGACTAGAGAAATTCCCACTGCGAGTATTACCATACCACTACCATAATTCATATAATAACCCAAAAAATAACCAATGGCCGTAATAATGGCAATGAAAATCGCAATGAGTAAAATTGTTTTGCGTTTGTTGGAATCTATCTGTGAATACATAAGATATGAAGATAGGATACGAAATACGAAATGTACGAACGTACGAAAGTGTTTATATTTTTCGTAATTTCGTAAGTTTCGTATTTCGTATCCCTTTTATTTATAATTGGACAGTAACATTCTCTCTCTCACTTTTATCCTCAATCTCAAAGAAATTATATTTGGTAAATTTCAACATGCCGGCAATAGTATTGGTAGGAAAGGTTTCAAGTTTGGTATTGAAATCACGCACCATACCATTATAAAATCTACGACTAGCTTGGATTTTATTTTCTGTATCAGATAGTTCATCCATCAGTTGACCAACATTTTGGTTAGCTTTTAGATCAGGATAAGCTTCGACCGCAATTTGTAATTTGCCAAGCATACCACCAAGTTGGTTTTCCAATTTACCCATTTCAGCCATATTGCCACTTTCTTGGGCTGTCATAGCACCAGCGCGGGCTTTGGTAATATTTTCCAAAAGTTCACGTTCATGAGTCATGTAGCCTTTGACACTGTTTACCAAGTTTGGGATCAAGTCATGACGACGTTTCAATTGGACATCAATATCGCTCCAACCTTCTTTGGTACGGTTATTTAAACGAACGAGGCCATTGTAGACGCCAATTACCCAGATGATTACTAGGGCAATGACACCTAACACTATGTATAGTGTTGTCATATTTGTTGGGTTAATAGTTAAATTGTTACATTGTTAAATTGTTTTAGACAATGTTGATTAATTATGTTTAATATTTATTCTTTTAGTTTTTCATTTGTATATTTTATTAGAGAATTAATTTCTTTTGGTATTTTGTTTAATTCTTCCATAATATAGTTGTATTCTGTCTGGCTTATCAGTTTCCTTTTATAGGATTTTAGTGCCCAATCTTGCGATTCTTTTAATGAACCAAAGCTATATCTATAGAATTTTATTTTATCTTTTTTAAAATATCTTCCAAAACCCTCAGCAATGTTAGCTGACATAGAGTCCATCGCAGTCGTCCATTGAATTCCTACTGTAGATTTGGTGAAATGATTCCAATTTATTACTATACCCCAAACATAATTAGACAGATGAAAAGAGATTTTGTAGGCACCTATATCGTTTAATTTTAGATATTTACCTCCCTCCATACAGATAAATAAAGTTGTTAACAGTGTAACAATGTGACAATATAGCAATGTCACGGGTTATTGAATAAAATTAGGTTATAATGTATAATCCTATTGTTATTTTACACCTAATTTATAAACAAAGTCAATTTATGACAATAATAATTTTTATCTTAATTTTAGGTTTAGTGGTTTTAGTTCATGAATTTGGTCATTTTATTACGGCGCGAAAAAGTGGCATGAAAGTTTTTGAATTTGGTTTTGGTTTTCCGCCACGAGCCGTGGGAGTATATCGCGATCCAATTACAAAAAAGTTTGTTTGGGTGATAGGCAAGGGAAAGAGTAGTATCAAAGAAGCAGTGAGTGGAGAAGAGACTGGTGAGGAAAATCAATTTCCGGCGACTTTGTATTCGTTCAATTGGTTGCCACTAGGTGGTTTTTGTAAAATGAAAGGTGAAAATGGTGAAAAAGCCAATGAACCAGACAGTTTTGGATTTCAAAAAGCGTGGAAAAGAATTGTTGTTTTGTCTGCTGGTGTGACTATGAATTTTATTTTAGCTGGGCTATTACTCAGTATTGGTTTTATTATTGGTTTGCCAGCCGATTTATCCATGGGTGTGGATAACAAGGCCATCATAATTCAAGAGCCAGCCGTGATGGTGCAAATGGTAGAAAAAGATTCTCCAGCCGAAAAAGCCGGATTAAAATATGGTGATAAAATTATTTCTATTAATAATACAGCGATTAAAACTGTTGATGATTTGGTTAATTATTTGAAAGCTAATATAGCTGACCAAACTAGTAAGACAGTAGCCGTGTTGCGTGGCACTGAGGAAATGACATTAACAATGGACACTGTCCAGATTAAAGAGGGTGAAGACTATTTACGTTTTGGTTTTTCTCCGGCTGATGTCGGTATCATTCGTTATCCTTGGTATTTGTCAATTTACAAAGGTTTTGTGGCAGCGGGTTTTGGGGTAATAAATATTTTTTTAGCTTTTGTTATTTTGATAAAAAATTTAGTCATTGGTCAGGGTTTAGCTTTTGAAGTGTCTGGACCAGTCGGGATTGCTGTTATGGTTGGTGATAGTGCTCGTTTAGGAATCAGCTATCTTATCAATGTGGCAGCCATGATTTCCTTATCTCTCGCGGTGATAAATATTTTGCCAATTCCCGCGCTTGATGGCGGACGAATTTTATTTATCTTGATAGAAAAAATCTTCCGTCGTCCGGTGCCAATGAAATATGAACAGTTGGCGCATACAATTGGATTTTTGTTATTAATGATTTTGATAATAGTAGTGACAGGTAGGGATGTCTGGGGATTGATAAAATAATATGGAACAAAAAACCTATAAAATTTATTTTTCTGAATCAAAAGAATTTAAAATTGGCAGGTGGCTACCGTTTGGTTTGGTGGCATTATTTTTCTTTTCCAGATTTTTTACAGATTTTTTGGCAAATTTTTTTCATTTTAGTGATGAATCTGTAATTCTCCCCGGATTTTTTATTTTATTTTTTTTAATAATTTTTGTTAATAAAAAATTTGGTCGAGGTGATTTGATTGTGGATGGCAATAGTTTGTCTTTTGTAAAAGGTGGCCAGGAATTAGGTCGGTTTCCATTAGATAATAATTTGCAAATAAAAAATGTTGGCAGAGTTTCTACAGGTAAGCATAGTTATACCACCAAATTTAGAATTGAACATTCTAATACACAACCACTGGTATTTCATTTTGCCAAGATGACGGAAATGGCGAATTTTTCTTCTATCATGGTGACAGGCGGAGGAAAGTTTTTTGATAAAAATAATAAACCTGTAGAAATGAATCAAATGCAAACCCAATTTGCGTCTGATCCATTGGGAGTATTTTTTAATAAAGAAAAAAGAGAAAAATTTAGCACAGCGGTAAAAGATTATCAAAATAAGAATGCAACTAGCACTAACTCAAATACAGGCGATTCTAAAGCCAATTATGCTATCGGTCTGGATCAGAACAAGAAAAGCAATCAATCTATGGTTAGTCCAGAAACTTTTGGTCAGGAGAAAGATAATAAAATTGGAGAGATTTTGCGTGTAGTTGCCATAATTATCTTAGTTGTGGTAGGGTATATAGTAATAAAACAATATTTTTAATTTTATACACCAGAGGACAGATCAGTCCTTTGGTTGAATTTATAATTATATGTCAGATTCAAGACCTGGAGTTACTCCTGATTCTGCTAGTAGAGATGCAGAAGTTAATTTAGGAGAGTTGCTTGCTACTATTGATGAAGAAAGTGAAAAATTAAAAGGTATAACTGAGATGTTAAGGGTGGCCAATGATCGGACTGAAGTAATGGTTCAATTAGAAGCCCTTGATAGCAAACTTTATAGTTTTGTTATCAAAATTCGTAAACTCAAAAATGCTGAAAGTAAAATTTCTGGATTAGCTGAAGTTTTAAGTAGTATGTTTTATTTTATTGACACTTTACGTGAACATGAAATTGGAGATCAGCTTGCAATCCTAAAGACTGGTAGAAAAAAAAATGCAGAAGTACTTAGATCGGCTGCATCTGAACCGGATGGAATGGTTAAAGAAGAGTCACCAGTAGAAGACAAAAAGACACCAGCAGAAAGGGTCAGTCATGCAAAGAAAATGGTTATTGGTTGGGTGGATAGATTACAACAAAGTCTAGTAATTTTGAAAGAAAAATTAACTGCACAATCATCATAACAATTATGAAAACCCAATTAGAAAAACTTAAACAAGAATTTATTAAAGGTCTTGAGGAAGTCAAAGACACTCTTAAACTTGAAGAATTGGAACAGAGATTTTTTTCTCGTCGGTCAGGAGAGCTTACCGAGGTCATGAAAAATCTAAAAGAATTGTCTGGTGAAGCGAAAAAAGAATTTGGCAAGTTGGCCAATGAGGTAAAAGGGGAGCTCGAAGAAATGTATGGCAAGAAAAAACAAGAACTGGAGAATGTTAAATCTGGCGGACTAGCAGATAAAGAATGGATTGATGTGACTGAGCCAAAATTACCAAAAGTAGAGCGTGGTCATCTTCATCCCAATACGATTATTCAAAATGATTTGGAAGATTTATTTGCTTCTATGGGTTTTATGGTGCTTGATGGTCCAGAATTGGAAAGTGAATATTATAGCTTTGACACTTTAAATATTCCAGCCACACATCCTGCGCGTGATATGCAAGATACTTTTTATATCAAAGGTCATTCCAACTGGGTCATGCGTCCCCACACCTCACCAATGCAAGTGCGGGCTATGCAAAAATATGGCGCTCCACTTCGTATGATTGTACCAGGTAAGTGTTTTCGTAATGAATCAACTGACGCCCGTCATGAACATACTTTTTACCAATTGGAAGGTATGGTAATAGATAAGGAAATTACTTTTGCTCATATGAAAGGCATTATGCAGGCAGTGGCTGATCATCTGTTTGGTAAAGGTACAGAAATTAGATTAATGCCAAAATATTATCCGTTTGTGGAGCCAGGTGTGCGCGGAGAAGTGACTTGTTTTTTGTGTAAAGGTAAAGGCTGTCGCGTGTGTAAAAATTCTGGTTGGCTAGAAGTAATGCCAGGTGGTATGACTCACCCAAATGTTTTAAAAGCCGGTGGAATTGATCCAAACAAATATCAAGGTTTTGCGTTTGGTTTTGGTCTCACTCGTTTGGTCATGCTTAAATATGGCATTGATGACATCCGTCATCTTGAGGGTGGGGATGTTAGGTTTTTAAAACAATTTTAAATTTAAAAAAGATATGGATAATTTTATAGAAGAAGATAATAAAATTAGAATAATTTCTCAAAAAATTTCTCGTGAAGAATTAAAAAAAATCGCTGAAGAAAGATTTGGTGATTTGGTAAAAGTCGTGGTAGATATAGAATTAAAAATTATGGCCTTGGGTGGAGAATTGCACGCTGATGAAGAAGCAAAATTACTCCAAGCCGGCTCTAAGCAAACCAATTTATGGGGGATTAATTTATACCCTGAGAATAGTAGTGAAGAATTTGTAGAATTTGATTCTATGATTAATATTCGGCCTGGCCAGGGAAATAGAAGTCGAGGAGTGGAGGATGAAAATATTTGTAAAGAAATAATTGAACTAGTAAAATTATTAGTTGAATAAATATGGAAGAAAAATTATTACAGCAAAATTTAGTTGCCAATCGCTGGCAAACTCTGACTTTGTCCGAACAATTGGGAAATATTGGCAGTGAAATTGGCAGAGCTCTTGGTGCTCAAAAACAAAACAAAGAAGAAAAGAAAATTTTTGCTTTAAATCGAGCATTTGAACTTTTTAATTTAACCATTGGTGATAGTCGTTGGTTGTCACGTTTGAAAGAATTAACTCGGGGTCGGGAAGTGGTGGCTGATTATTTTTTTGGTGATAATGTTTATAATAGCACAGCGGAAAATTTAGAAAAATATTTTTATTGGTTTGCTTTGGCGGCGAGGAAAAATAGATAATTATTGTAAATAATTTTAATTTTATGTCGTGGTTTAATAAAATAAAAGAAAAATTTTTAAATAAAAAAGAAATTTCTGACCCGGTTTGGGAAGGTATTATTATTGGTAAAATAATAAAGTGTGAAAAACATCCTAATGCCGACAGATTAAAAGTCTGTGAAGTTGACTGTGGTAATGAACACAGAACAATCGTTTGTGGTGGAATTAATGTACAAGAAAATATTTTAGTACCAGTGGCTAAGCCAGGCATTAAAGTTTATGTGGGAGGCAGAGAATTGGTTGAATTAAAGCCAGTGGTGATAAGAGGTGTAGAGTCAGCGGGCATGATTTGTGGTTCTGATGAAATTGGTTTGGCAGAAAAATTTCCTCCGACACAAGAAAAAGAGATACTGGATTTATCAAAATATAATTTTGCGCCAGGTTTAACTTTGGCTAATGCTTTAAAATTAATAAAATAAATATTTATGCTTATTTCTTTTAATTGGTTAAAAAAGTATGTTGATTTACCAGATTCAATTACTGCAGAGGACGTGGCGGATAGGTTGAAATTGAGTACCGTAGAGGTGGAGAGTGTGGTTTTTCAAGGTGCACATCTAGAACAGGTGGTAGTGGGAGAAATTTTAGAAATAAAAAATCATCCCAATGCCGATAAATTACATTTGGCTCAGGTTGATGTGGGTGAAAAAAAGCCACGACAAATTGTTTTTGGACAAATGGTTAAAATGGAAGTCGGCTTTAAAGTGCCGGTAGCTTTGGCTCCAACTGTTTTGCCAGGAAATAAAGTTATTGAAAAAGTAGAAATGAGAGGCGAATTAACTGAAGGTATGTTGTGTTTGGACCAAGAAATTGGTTTATTAAAAGATGGTGTCAGCATCCAATTTTTTGATAAGAAAGTAAAAAATGGTACATCTGTAGTGGAAGCACTCAAATTAAATGATTATATTTTGGAAGTGGATAATAAATCTCTTTCTAATCGTCCAGATTTGTGGGGACATTATGGTATGGCGTGGGAAGTGGCAGCTTTGTTTAATAAAAAAGTCGCTGATTTGGATATAAAAGAATTTAAACCTGGTAAAGATGTAAAATTAAAAATAAAAATTGAAGATACAGAAAATTGTACACGCTATATTGGCGCGGTAGTTGGGGGAATTAAAATTGAACCATCACCAAAGTGGATGCAAGATTATCTCAAAGCTTGCGGAGTGAAAGCAATAAACAATGTGGTAGACATTACTAATTTTGTAAATTTGGAATTAGGCCGGCCATCACATGCTTTTGATCGCAGAGATATAAAAGATGATACGATTATTGTTCGCCGAGCTGTAGAAGGAGAAAGACTAACTACTCTAGATGGAATAGAGAGAGTGCTCAAAGATACAATGTGCTTGGTTTGCGATGCGGAAAAGCCAGTAGACTTGGGTGGAATTATGGGTGGAGAAAATAGTGAAATCAAACCTGACACCACCGAAGTAATTTTGGAATTAGCCAATTTTAATGCCGCTAATATTAGAAAGACTATGTCAGCTTTTGATTTGCGGACTGATGCTGGTGTACGGTTTGAAAAAACTTTAAGTCCACATTTGGCTGAGTTAGGATTGAAACGGATTTTAACATTGATGAAAGAAATTATTCCGACCGCGCATTTGATTAGTAAAGTGGTGAATATAAATAATGATAAAGCCGAAAAAAGAAGCATTGAACTTAGTCCAGAATATTTTACCAAGAAAATGGGCGTGGAGTTGGATAAAAAACAAGTGGTAAAAATTTTGCAGTCCCTGGGCTTTTCTGTGGTTGATAAAAAAGCCAATTTATTGGTCTCTTTGCCATTGTGGCGGTCAGTAAAAGATATTTCTATTCCTGAAGATTTGGTAGAAGAAATCGCGCGGATTTATGGCTATGCCAATATTCCAGCTGAAATGCCAGTATTTCCAACCAATCCACCAGAACTAAATATTTTACGCAAATTGGAAAGACAAATGAAAGAAATTTTGAGTTTGGAAAATGGTTATAGTGAAGTTTATAATTATTCTTTTGTGGCGCCAGAATTTATCAAGAGAATTGGTCTCTCGACAGAAGAATTAATTGAACTAGACAACCCAATTGCCAAAGACCGGCCTTATTTGCGCCATAATTTATGGCCAAGTTTATTGGAAAATATTGAAACCAATCAGCGTCAGGCAGAAGTTTTAAGATTATTTGAAATTGGCAAAGTATTTAGAATTGAACAAGCGGGTATGCGCGTGGGAGAAAATAGTGATGAACTTTTGCCACGCCAAGATACATTATTGTGTTTAGTATGCGCGGGTAAAAATATTGCTGTGCCTTTTTTTGAAGTGGGGGAAGCATTCAAGAGTCTGATGGCGCATTTTAATGCGGAAGTAGAATATAAACCAAATGAAAAAGTTGCTGATGCTTTTGTGCATGTTGGCAGACAAGCTTTGGTCTTTGTAAATGGCAAGGAAGTGGGAGCGGTGGCTGAACTCAATCCAATGACACAAAAGAATTTGGGTCTGGAAGCTAGAGTGGGAATATTAGAAATAAATCTAGATGAACTTTTGCCAGTCTTAACTAATGAAAAGAAATATGTTCCATTACCACAATATCCAGTAGTGGTACGCGACATTGCTTTTGTAGTGGACAGAAAAATAACCCATGCGGAAATTGTTCAGGCTTTAACGAAAATTGACCCATTAATTGTGAGTGTAGAATTGTTTGATGTTTATTCTGGTAAAAATCTTGGTGAGAACAAAAAGAGTTTGGCGTATCATATTACTTATCAATCTTTAGAAAAAACTTTGGAATCGGGCGAGGTGGATAAAGTACATACAAAATTGATTGCGAAGTTGGAGAAGGAGTTTCAAGCCGAAGTTCGTAAGTAATAAAACACAAATTACCCAAATCACCCCAATTTTCGCAAATTTATTTTGGTATATTTAGGTCATTTGGGTGATTTGAGTTCTATTAAATTTTTTTTATGAATATTCCACGAACAATGAGTACCCAACATCCAGACAATGTCAAACAGCCATTTTTTACTGAAGGCATGACTCTGGGTGGGGAAGACGAAATTCAAGAAGCTTTTTATGCCTTTGATCATCTTGGCTGTACAGAACAGATGTGGGATTTTGAAGGTAAAGAAGTAGACAATTTTGTGGTCAAGAAACTCCTCACCAAAAATGAGAGTTTTTTTCGTGATAAAAAATTAGGTAAAGAAGTTTTTCTAACTTTTCGGGTACCAAATCCAGAAATAGAAAAAGGTGAAGCGAAAATATTGCTAGAGACTCTGGAATCTATTCCCAGATCATTTGATGCGGCCAAATTATTTTATGGCGAAGATAT
>DOMK01000006.1 GCA_003510435.1 Candidatus Magasanikiibacteriota bacterium | reverse complement strand
ATTGCTCATAATAAAACTTTGGCTGCGCAACTGTGTAATGAATTTAGAGAATTTTTTCCTGAGAATGCCGTAGAATATTTTGTGTCATATTATGATTATTATCAACCTGAGGCTTACATGCCGGGTAGTGATACTTATATAGAAAAAGAAGCGCAAATAAATGAAGAGATTGATCGCCTGCGTCATGCTTGTACCCAAGCACTTTTGACTCGTCAAGATGTTATTATCGTCGCTTCAGTCTCTTGCATCTACGGTCTTGGTTCACCAGAAGAATATGAAAAAATTGTTTTGCATTTGGAAAAAGGGCAAATATTAAATCGTGAAGATTTGTTGGCGCAATTAATTGCTATGCAATTTGAACGCACGAATTCTGATTTGAAACGGGGAACTTTTCGGTTACGCGGACAAGTGTTTGAAGTAATGCCAGTAAACGAAGAAGTAATATATAGATTAGAAATAGGAGAGGGTATAGAGATTATAGAGGTATTAGATGCATTGACTAGAAAAGTAAAAGTAGAAAGCAATGATATGTGGCTATTTCCAGCCAAACACTATGTGGCTAGTCCAGAAATGCGCGAACGAGCTTTCAAAACAATCAAAGAAGAATTAAAATCACAATTAGAATTATTTAAAAAACAAGGAAAAGTTTTGGAATACGAACGTTTGAAACGGAGAGTAAAATATGATTTGGAAATGATAAAAAATATTGGCTATTGCAATGGTATAGAAAATTATTCTCGACATTTTGATGGACGAATGGCAGGGGAGCCACCATATACATTGTTGGATTATTTTTTGGCGTCATCTCGAGGCGAAGCCGAGAGATCCCTTTCTAATGCAATGGAAATCAAATTAAATAAAGATATTTTTAATGCAAATGATATTGTTTCAAAAAGGGATTCCTCTCCGCCTCATCGGCGGATCGGAATGAACTACCTAACAGTTATAGATGAATCCCACGTCACAGTACCTCAAATTGGTGGAATGTATGCCGGAGACAAATCACGCAAAGATACTTTGGTAGAACATGGTTTTAGATTGCCAAGCGCACGTGATAATCGGCCGTTAAATTTTAAAGAATTTGAAAAGAGAGTTAATCAGACGATTTATGTTTCAGCTACACCAAGTGAATTTGAAATTAAATCTAGTGACAAGATAGTAGAACAAGTAGTTCGTCCAACTGGTTTGATTGATCCAGAGGTGGTGATTAGACCAATAACAGGGATACGAAATACGAAAGGTACGAAATTACGAAAGGAAAATTTATCTCAAGTAGAAGATTTAATAATTAGAATTGAAGAGCGGATAAAAAATAAAGAGCGGGTTTTGGTGACGACACTGACAAAGAAAATGTCTGAAGATTTGAATGATTATTTGAAAGAGAAAAAAATAAAAACATTATATTTACATAGTGATATCAAAACAATTGAACGAGTGGATATTATTACCAAATTGCGTCGGGGAGAAATTGATGTAATTGTTGGTGTCAATTTATTGCGTGAAGGCTTGGATATTCCAGAAGTATCTCTGGTGGCCATTTTGGATGCAGACAAAGAAGGCTTTTTGCGTAATGAAATTAGTTTGATCCAGACGATTGGTCGAGCAGCCAGAAATGTCAATGGTCAGGTTGTGATGTATGCTGACAATATTACAAAGTCAATTGCAAAAGCGATTAAAGAAACTGATCGTCGGCGCAAGATTCAATTGGCATATAATAAAAAACATAATATTACTCCGCGTACCATACAAAAAACCATAAAAAATATTTTGGAAGAATTTGGAATACGAAATACGAAAGATACGAAAACACGAACTACGAAAAATAAAACAGTTGAATTGGATTTACTTGGTGATAGCAGGCCAATTGAGGAAATTATTAAAGATAAAGAAGAAAAAATGCGGGAGGCAGCCAAAGATTTGCAGTTTGAACTAGCAGCTATACTTAGAGATGAGTTAAAAGAGCTTAGAAAAATGAAGAAGTAAAGGATCTGTCCTGTATTTACTCCTCGGCTCGGGAAATCAAATGCGAATTTGCTTTCCACTCACCTGCGTCGCAAATAAACGGTTATCAACAGTTTTATTGATTTTTTCGTAGACGGTGTTATAATTGTATTATTAATTTTTTATCCCCTTGACGGCAAATATTAATAGTCAAAAACATCTTCAAGCCATCTTGAAAATGCGGGGTAAATTTCTATGAAAGAGAAAAATTCAATCTATAAGTATTTAACTACCAAAGAAGTCAAAAAAATTAAAGAATTTGTTAAAGGCAAGGAAACGCCTTTTTTAATTGTCAATCCAAAGAAGGTTGAGGAAAATTATGACAATTTGCATTCTCTAATGCCTTTTGCCAAAATTTATTATGCAGTCAAAGCCAATCCAATGGATGAGATTGTAAAATTATTAGAGAAAAAAGGTTCAAATTTTGATGTGGCTTCAATTTATGAAATAGATCAATGTTTGCGCCTGGGTATTCCACCAGAACGTCTTAGTTATGGCAATCCAATCAAGAAAGTTGAACATATTGCTTATGCTTATAAAAAAGGCATTCGTCTGTATGCCACAGATTCTTGGGAAGATGTACAAGAAATTGCTAAACATGCTCCAGGTTCAAAAGTATTATTTAGAATTATTTTGGAAGGTGGTAATGCAGACTGGCCATTGTCCAGAAAATTTGGGGCGCATCCAGACATGATTTATCAGTTGATATTAAAAGCGAGCAAAATGAATATTATTCCTTATGGCCTGTCATTTCATGTTGGTTCACAACAACGTGATATTGGTTCATGGGATAATGCAATTTCTTTCTGCAAATATTTATTTGATGCTTTGAAACAACATAAGATAAAATTGAAAGCGATTAATCTGGGTGGTGGTTTTCCAACCAGATATGTTCACTCTACTCATCCTTTGGAAACCTATACCAAATATGTGACCAGATTTTTACAAGAGGATTTCCCGACTGATTTTCCTGAGATTTTGATTGAACCAGGTAGATCTATGGTAGGTAATTGTGGTGTAATGGTGACCCAGATTGTCATGATTTCCAGAAAATCAAGTTTGGACAGAAACAAATGGGTTTATTTGGATGCGGGTAAATTTAATGGTTTAATAGAAACTATTGATGAATCAATTAAATATCCAATCTTCTGGGAAAAAGCCAAAAAGACTGACCGTAATACAGAAAAAGTTATTTTAGCTGGTCCGACTTGTGACAGTATGGACATTATGTATGAAAAATATCAGTATAAATTTCCCAAGGGGATGAAAGAAGGGGACAAGATGTTTATTCTTTCTACAGGTGCTTATACTTTGTCTTATTGTTCAGTTTATTTTAATGGCTTCCCGCCAATGAAAGCGTATATTTTGAAGTAAAGCATTGATTTAAACAGATTTATACAGACTGATTTAGACTGATAGTAAATTTAAAAGACGCCCCGAGTATTCGAGGCGTCTTTTGTTATCTTGTAAAATCTTATTTATTTTGTAAAAACTCTAGATCAATATAATAATCTTTTTTGTTGATAGGGTCAAAGTAAATATCGATCATGTGTCCTGGTTTGATTGCTTCGGGATTAAAGTTCCAGATTTTATCACTAAATAATGAACTGCCATCTTCCATTTCCACGCGAATTACAACTGGATGTTTTTCCATGATAGTAGTTTCAAAATCTTCTTTGGCTTCCATAAATGGTGCTTGGATTTTTATGCCAGTTTGTTTTAATTTATCAATAGTTTTTTTACGAAAGAAAAATTTTACAATTAATTGTCCAGCAAAAATCATCAAAGCTCCACCTAGGAATAATAATATTCCTCCGGGTACAAACAAAAAGCGGTAATCAGCCACGTAGGCATTTTCTGGTTTTTCTGGATTATAATAAACTGGTATATTATCACCAATTTTATATTTTTTATTTTCTTGACTATAATCATTGGTAAATCTAATTTTTTTTCCATTAGACAAGGGGAATTCAATTTGCAAGTATTCTTGGGTATTGGCTATTTCTGTACTATAATCATGTTTAATAATAACATTATAGATAGTACCAGTCGCAGTTTGAAATGTATCTTTTATTCTGTAGCCTTCTTTTACTAAATAAAAACCCCAAATAAAACAACTCAAACCAAATAAGACTACAAATATATTAACTGCGAGATAAACAGAGGAGGTGATGCGCATAAAATAAAGGATTAAGGAGTAAAGAATAAAGTGCTGATTGTGAATATTATAGCTTTAAAATAATAAGATGTAAATTATAACAGGTTGACAAATCATACTTGTTTGGTATAATTGTAATGCACTTTAAATTTTAAGTTGTTTATAGTTAACCTCAAAAAAGGGGTATTTTGTATTTAAAAAAGCTGACAGGTTTCGTAAGCCTTTAAAGCTTTGTAGGCCTTGTAAGCATTTAATTACATGCAAGAAAAAATAATAATCCGTGGTGCTAGAGAACACAATCTAAAAAACATTTCTCTTGAATTGCCACGCAACAAAATGATTGTGTTTACAGGTTTATCAGGTTCGGGAAAATCGAGCCTAGCTTTTGATACCATTTTTGCTGAAGGACAACGTCGGTATATAGAATCTTTGTCAGCTTATGCGCGACAATTTTTGGGTGGGATGCAAAAACCTGATGTGGATGAGATTGAAGGTTTGTCGCCAGCGATTTCGATTGATCAAAAAGCGCATAGTGCCAATCCACGTTCCACTGTAGCTACGATTACGGAAATTTATGATTATTTACGAGTTTTGTTTGCACGAATTGGTGAACCTCACTGTCCACTTTGTAATACAAAAATAGAGAAGATGACGATTGACCAAATGCAGGAAAGAATAATGGAGTCAGTAAATAAGATACGAACTACGAAAAATACGAAATTACGAACTACGAACCACGAGTTGATAATTTTGGCGCCGGTTGTACGTGGTAGAAAAGGGGAATATTACCAAATGCTCTATGATGTTTATAATTCTGGATTTTTGGAAGTGCGAGTAGATGGAAAAATGAAGAGTTTGAAAAATAGAATTGAACTTAGTAAAGATAAGAAGCATACGATTGAAGTGGTGATTGACAAATTGCAGATTTCAGATTTTAGAATTCAGAATAGTGACGGAGAAAAGCGTTTGGCTGAAGCAGTAGAAACAGCCGTGGATTTGTCCAATGGACTTTGTACTGTGATTTATCCTAATGATGAAGCTTGCCCGACGAAGCTTCAGCGAAGTCGGGAACAAATTTTTTCTACAGAATATTCTTGTCCAAAGGATGGTTTTAGTTTTCCAGAGATTGAACCTAGATTGTTTAGTTTTAACAGTCCGTATGGTTATTGTGATTATTGCACTGGTCTTGGTACCAAGTCTTTGTTTAGTGAGGATGTATGTCCAAAGTGTGAGGGCAAAAGATTGAATGCCAATGCATTAAGTGTAAAGATCTTTGGCAAAAATATTTGGGAAGTAGTAAGTATGGATATTGGTGAGGTACGTGAATTTTTTGCTGAGGTAATTTTAAATTTGCCCGAGAGAGAACAGGAAATTGCCGGAGCTGTATTGCGTGAAATAGAAAATAGATTGCAGTTTATGTATGATGTTGGGTTGCATTATCTGACTCTCAATCGCACGGCTGGTACTCTGTCTGGTGGAGAAGCCCAACGCATTCGTTTGGCTTCGCAAGTGGGGACAAAATTAGTGGGTGCTTTGTATGTGTTGGATGAACCGACGATTGGTTTACATCAAAAAGACAATGATCAATTGGTACGGACTTTACGCAATTTGTGTGACGTGGGTAATACGATTATTGTGGTAGAACATGATGAAGATACAATTTTAGCTAGTGATTGGATTGTGGATATTGGACCAGGGGCGGGGACGCATGGTGGGGAGATAGTCTATTCTGGACCTTTACAGTTCATCCTGAACCCTGAGCAACAGCGAATGGGTGAAGGATCTTTCGAAGGAAAAGTCTATGGCGGTACAAAAAATATTAGTAGTTTGATAAATGTTGGCTCCGAAAGATCCTTCATTCGTCCTGTTGGACTCATTCAGGATGAACTTAAAAATTGTTTAAAAATTGGTGATCCAAAAAAATCTTTGACTGGACAATATTTGCGTCGAGAGAAAAATATTGAAGCACCAGAAAAGAGAAGAAAGGTGGATAATACAACCGCGAAAATAAAAATTAAAGGGGCGAGTGAACACAATTTGAAAAATATTAATGTAGAAATTCCTTTACGTCGATTTGTTTGCCTCACGGGCGTGTCTGGTTCGGGCAAATCTACTCTGATGCATGATATTTTATATCGAACAGTATCAAATAGATTAAACTATCATGGTCATGCACCAGAAGAAAAAAAGAAAAAAGTTGGTGATCATAAACAAGTCTTAAATACAGAATATATTGATAAAATCATTAAGATTGACCAGAGCGCCATTGGTCGATCACCTCGTTCCAATCCAGCGACTTATACTGGTACCTGGACTCATATTCGCGATTTGTATGCCTCCACCCCCGAAGCCAAAATGCGTGGTTACAAAAATGGCCGGTTTAGTTTCAATCGTCCGGGAGGTAGATGTGATAATTGTGAGGGTAGAGGAACATTAGAAATTGAAATGCATTTTTTGCCCAGTGTAGAAATTGTGTGTGATGTGTGTAAAGGTAAAAGATTTAATAATGAAACTTTGCAAATTCATTATAAAGAAAAAAATATTTCTGATGTTTTGAATATGACCATTGAAGAAGCCGAAAGTTTTTTTGAAGACATTCCTTTTATTTATGATAAACTAAAAGTTCTAAATGAAGTGGGTTTGGATTATCTTACTCTTGGTCAATCGGCCAAGACTTTGTCAGGTGGTGAAGCCCAGCGAATAAAATTATCTCGCGAATTGGCCAAGCCTAGCACAACCAAGACTTTGTTTTTGTTGGATGAGCCAACGACTGGTTTGCATTATGAAGATGTAAAAAAATTAATTGGGGTGTTACAAGAATTGGTTTCCAAAGGTAATACAGTAATGGTGATTGAACACAATCTAGATGTAATAAAATGCGCGGATTGGATTATTGATCTTGGTCCCGAAGGCGGAGATAAAGGGGGAGAAGTGGTTTGTGTGGGAACACCAGAGACTGTGGCAAAAATTGGGTATAGTTATACAGGACAATATTTAAAGAAAATATTGTGAATTTCTAATTTCTAATTCACCTAATTTCTAATAAATTTCAAATGCCAAATTACCAATGTCAAATCAATGACAAATTTAAAAATTTAAATTTTGTTATTTCATCTTTGGAATTTTAAATATGGCTAATTTAGAAAAAAAAATCAAATCATTTCCCAACGAACCAGGTATTTATCTCTTCTATAATAAACAGAAAGAGTTGATTTATATTGGTAAAGCGACAAGTTTGAAGAGCAGGGTTAGGAGTTATTTTCGGAACCCACCCCAGCCCTCCCTTAAAAAGGGAGGGGGATTGCGACCTATCGAAGCTATGATCGACGAGGTGGTGGATATAAAAATAAAACAAACTGATTCGGTTTTGGAAGCGATTATTTTGGAAGCGAATACAATTAAAAAATATCAACCAAAGTATAACGTGGATTTGAAAGATGATAAGAGTTGGAATTATATTTGTATTACAAAAGATGTTTTCCCTCAAGTTAAGACGATTAGAGCGCATGAGCTTGGTAATGTTCCAAATGTTGTAGATGTTAAAAATGTTGTAAGTGAAAGACATTTACAACAACTAGAACAATTACAACAGTTTCAACATATTTTTGGACCGTATCCAGGATTAAAAACACGCGAGATGATGGGACTTTTAAGAAAATTATTTTATATATCACATTGTAAGCCTTGTGAGCTTGGTAAGCTTTGTAAGCCTTGTCTATATCGTCAAATGGGACAATGTTTGGGTGTGTGTACTGGGGAAATAAGTTCGTCTGAATATAAAAAGAAAGTAATTAATCCATTAGTAAAATTTTTGCGTGGTAATAAAAAAGGTTTGATTCGTGATTTGGAAAAGAAAATGAAATTGTCTTCTAAAATTCATGAGTTTGAGGAAGCTGGAAGATTGCGTGATCAAATAAAAAATTTACAAAAAATACAAGACATTGCTTTGTTGAATAAAAGTTTTTTACAGGAGAACTCAGAACTCAGAACTCAGAACTCAGAACTTCGAATAGAAGGTTATGATATTTCTAATCTTGGTTCAACTGGTATGGTTGGTAGTATGGTGGTATTTGAAAATGGTTATCCAAACAAATCACAATATAGAAAATTTAAAATAAAAACTGTAATAGGGCAAAGTGACGTTGATTGTATGGCAGAAGTGATTCGTCGCAGGCTGCGCCATGCTCCTCAAGTTGAAAGTAGAAAGTTGAAAGTAGAAAGTGGTGATATTTGGAAATTGCCTGATGTAATTTTGGTAGATGGGGGAGTCTCGCAAGTAAATAAGGCCGTGGAAATTATTAGAACAAATAAATTTAAAATTCCCGTTGTGGGAATTGCTAAAGGTCCGGATAGAAAAAAGAATGAATTCCACATTGATTTCACTGATTTTGGAAAAGATTCCACTGATAAAAAAAGAGAATTTACCGAATGGGTAAAAGAAAATCAAAATTTGTTAATCCAAGTGAGAGATGAAGCTCATAGATTTGCGATTACATATCAGAGATCATTACGGAAATTGAAAAGAAATTGACCAAAAATTAAACAAATAAAAAATCCCGATTAAATCGAGATTTTTTATATTCCTCTAAAAACCAAATTTGATTTTCATAAGAACGGAGGCAGACAATTGTCGGCCTCGAATGACGATAGACCCTCCCGATCCATCGTCTCCCCCCATTCCTGCAGACACAAGTCAACCGCCAAGTATCCTCCGTCTGCATTTTTGTCTCGTTGGACCAACCTCCTGCAGGACGGTCGGTCCAATTCCCTCGGCCTTCAGCTACGCGGCAGGCGCGGCTTCGACCACAGGCGCTTCGACCACGGGCGCGGCGACGGGCTCGGGCACGGGGGCGTCGGCGGCGACGTCCAGGCTCACGGGCTCGGCCTCGACGGCCTCGGGCGCGTTCGGGCACGGGACGCTGGCCTGCTTCGCGGGATCGGTCGAGTCGATGCGGCCGCACTTGTAGGTCACGCTCGTCGACGAGCGGACCGTCTGCGGGGCACCACATTCGCAGGGGTCGAGGATCCCGGGGTGACGAGCCACGAACGGCTCGGGTACGACGGCGACAGCAGTCACTTCGGCGGGGTCGGGCATGGTGCCCTCCTTTTTTTCTTGAGGTTGACGAATGGCGGTTGACTTCGAACTTATAAATACACTAGCGTATTTTTTTTTAAATGTCAATTCCTTGTACACAATTTTTTTAAAAAAATCCTCCAGTTTAGTGGGGGATTTTTTGATATATATAATTTAATCTTCAAATGGATCGCTTTCTCTCATAATTGGTGGTTCATTTTTGTATTTAGGGTCAATTTTTTTTAATATTTCTGGGTGTGCTCTATGACATTCTTTGCATCCTATTTCTGATCCATGGGCACATTTTTTATTTTTACCATCTTGTCTTGGAACTACCCGAGCACATCTTTCATTTTGCATATAGAATATTTAATTAAAAATTATATATATTAATATTACTATTTAAAATTAACTCTGTCAAAAAATTTATAAAATGAGGTGTCATTTATTTTTTTAATAAATAAGAGTTTACAGTCCGTAGTCCAGAGGGCGAAGGACTGTCTACAACGTAGCGACCGAAGGGAGCTTTACGCTGTGGATAAGTGGGGTTTTGGGGTTGCAAAGGTAGTGTAAGTGGGGTATAATGGTAGTACGTGGGGATTTATGGGGAATACCACTAATCTTAACACTAATCTGCACTAATGTGATTGTGTGAATAATTTGGAAGCTACTAATCTTAGCACTAACCTATACTAATGTGGTGAGATATGAACGGGGTTGATTTAATCTACAAAGATGAATGTTATGAGTTGGTTGGTTGTGCTTATGCAGTTTATAACAGTTTAAAATACGGACATTACGAATTGTTTTATCAGCGTGCTTATGCTGATGAATTGACAAAAAAATGTTTTAGTTTTGAACGTGAACACAAAGTAAGAGTCACTCATAAAGGTAAGAAAGTTGGGAGTTACTCATTAGATTTTTTGGTAGAAAATAAAATTGTAGTAGAATTAAAAGTAGCAGATGATTTTTATCCGATGCATATAAAACAAGTTCTTACATATTTAAAAGCTACTAATAAAAAATTGGGAATAATAATTTTAATCACACCTGATGGAATTAGATATAAGAGATTAGTAAATTAATTTATGGAGGAAATGCCTGTCCCTCTATAAGTTAAATCAAAAATTAGTGTCGATTAGTGTTAAGATTAGTGATCTATGTTTATTGGCGAATACCAGCACAATCTAGATGAAAAAGGACGATTGGCTATACCAAAAAAGTTTCGTCCAAGTATTAAAGGCGCAGTTGTGACCAGAGGATTAGATAACTGTTTGTTTTTGTATACCAAAAATGAATGGCAAAAGTTGGCAGAAAAATTAGCCAATTTACCATTTTCTCAAGCCAACACTCGCGCATTTGCTCGGTTGATGCTTGCTGGTGCTATGGACGTAGATATTGATAAACAAGGCAGAATAATGTTGCCAGAATATCTTCGCAGTTTTGCTGGTCTCAAAAAGAACGTAGTTGTGGCTGGTCTATACAACCGCCTCGAACTTTGGGATCAGAAAAATTGGGAAAATTATAAAGTAAAAACAGAAAAAGATAGTAATAAAATTGCTGAAGAAATGTTTAATTTAGGAATCTAAATAAATTTTCAATTTACGAATTTTCAATTTTCAAATAGTTGAAAATTGGTTATTGAAAATTGAGAATTTAAAGTATGCGTCATATTCCCGTACTGCTTAATGAAGTTATAGAAGGTTTACAACTCCAGTCTGGGATGCACGTCATTGATTGTACCTTGGGTGACGCGGGACACAGTGAAAAGATTTTAGAACAGATTGGGACCACAGGAAAATTATTAGGAATTGATGCTGATCCAGAAGCAATCTTAAGAGCCAAACAATATTTATATAAATTTGATGCACAGGTAATATTTGTCCGTAATAACTTTATTAATTTAAAAACGATTGTAGAGGAAAATAAGTTTAATCCAATCAATGGAATACTAATGGATTTTGGTTGGTCAACACCACAGTTTGAAGAACGAGGTAGAGGATTTAGTTTCGAAAAGACAGATGAACTTCTGGACATGAGATATGGGAGTAATTTTCAATTTACAATTTTCAATTTACAAAATCCAAATGTATCAGATTTGATAAATAGTTTAGATGGACAAGAGTTAGAAAAAATATTTAGAGAATATGGTGAAGAAAAGTTGAGTAAAGAAATTGCTAAGATGATAGTGGAAATAAGAAAAGAAAAAAATATAAAAACTGTCGGAGATTTGGTAGAAATAATTTTAAAAGTATACAGAACAAAATTAAAAACAGATAAAGAAATTCCTTGGGTTGGAGGATTACACCCAGCTACAAAGACATTTCAAGCCTTACGCATAGCTGTTAATAATGAGTTTGGGGTAATAGAGGATGTTTTACCACAAGCGATTGAGGTTTTACACCGAGGTGGTAGGTTGGCAGTAATAACTTTTCATTCTTTAGAAGATAGAATTGTAAAACATTATTTTAAAAGTCAAGAGAACAAAACAATTAAATTAATAAATAAAAAACCAGTAGTTTGTACAGAAGAGGAATATAAGAATAATCCAAGAGCCAGATCAGCCAAACTGCGGGTAATAGAAAAACTTTAAACAAATTATTTATATTATTATATTTTATGAACTATTTCAATGATTACAAAACCATGCGAGAAGAAAAAATGGCTGTTAGACATTGGCTACTTAGTACTAGTTTTCGGATGACGCTTTTAGCATTAATCGGAGTTTTTGGCATAATGTATGTAGTCCAGACTAGTTCAGCCTCTACCACTGGTTATGAAATGAGAGATTTGGAGAAACAGATTCAGATTCTAGAACAAGATAATCAAAGGTTGGAATTTGAAATTGCTACTAACAGATCAATGAAAAGTATTCAATCTAGATTGCAGGGTACAAGCTTGGTAATGGCTGACAATGTAGAATATGCGACTTTGGTTGGTACAGCGGTGGCGATGAGGTAAACCACCTGACCACCTGACCACCTGACCACCTGACCACCTGACCACTTAAACACTTAATCACTAATACTCCCAAAATCTGGGAGTTTTTTTTAGTTTGTGGTATAATAATCTACAGATATCCTGATAATTCGAATCTACGGATAAAAATATCAGTTGATCCGGATTATCTGTAAATCAGTAGTCTTATGTGGATTTTAGTTTTACAACGCATGGCTCTAGAGTTTGTTTTTGATTTGGTTTATTTTCCTATCTGGTGGTTTACTGGTGGAGTGAAGCAAGCCCTAAAATTTTGTTATGGTCTGATGCAAGATGCCAATATGTTTATGGCACCGGGTCTTTGGTTGAAAAATATGTTTGTTCCCATGTATGGACAAACTGATTGGCAAGGCAGACTCATGAGTATTTTTATGCGGTTTATTAATGTGATTGGTCGGTCAATTGGATTATTTATTTGGTTTTTGGTGGTATTGGTTTTGTTTGGATTGTGGTTAGCATTTCCAATTTTTATAGTTTATATGTTATTGATTTCTTTGGGATTATAATTTATGTTATTTACCAAAAACGAACCAATTAATATTACTGTCTGCCACACTTGCAATGGTTCTGGTTATATTAAGTTTATGAAATGTCGAGAATGCAAAGGCATGAGCATGGGTAGTATGATTAGAGAAAAGTTTTTGTATTGGGGTGAGCCTTTGACTCATTATCATATTGCGATTCACAAAGCCGAGAGATTTTTGGAAAAATTTAGAATTATGGGTGCTTTGGTGTTTGGTTTGGGTTTTTGGGGATTATTTTTATTTTTTGTTTATCAATATAATTGGTGGCAAGATGTTTTGACAGTTGATTTTTGGTTGCAGAATAATATTCATTTATCTATTTTTTGGTTTGGTTTAATTGCTTGGTCTTATTTATTTTATCGTTTAATTGTTTTGCAAAGAATTCAGGAAACAGTGGAATTGAATGATTATAATAAAAAAGACAATCCAGAATTTGTTAATGGTCAAATAATTCAAACTTGGTTAGAGGTTATTAAATTATCAAAAAAGAAAAAGAAAGATATTGCTGATACTTTTACTAGTGAAGCAAGACAAATTCTAGAAGAAGCTTATTGGCTAGCAAATAAATATGGTGGAGAAGAAGTAAATGTCCTACATTTATTTTATGCTTTGTTATCGTCATCAAAAATTAGCACAGTTTTTTTACGTCTTGGCATTTCAGTCAAGGGTTTGCAAACCCAATTGTTTAATTTGTTTAATAAAACCAAAGCAAAAACTTTTCCAATTTTGTCAGATGATTTAGAACAAATTTTATTTCAATCTTATCAGATAGCTTATGAAAAAAGACAAGAATATGTCAATGTAACTGAACTTTTGGTTGCCACTGTTCGTCAATCGGAAATGATCCAAGAAATGCTTTACGATTTTAAAGTTGATAAAGATAAATTAAGTAATGCGATTGAGTGGTTAAGAATTCGTGAACGTTTGCGCCGACAATATCAAAAATTACAAAAAGCAGGTGCCAGAAGAAGTAAGTATGGTTTGGACAGAGCCATGACCGCTGTCGCCACTCCTTATCTAAATACTTTTAGTCAAGATATTACAATGGCGGCGAAGTATGGTTATCTATCACCCTGTGTATCTAGAGACGAAGAAATTGAAGAGATATTCCGCATTATTGAAGGCGGTCGACAGAGTGTGATTTTAGTTGGTCAACATGGTGTTGGCAAGATGAGTATAATTGAGGGTATTGCCCAGAGAATGATAGAAGATAATGTGCCAGAAAGATTGCAAGATAAACGTTTGGTGCAATTGTCCACTTCTACTTTGCTCGCTGGTACAACTGTGAGCGGAGCGCAGGAAAGATTGATTAGAATTATGCACGAAGTGGGACGGGCAAAAAATATTATTTTGTTTATAAAAAATATTCATGATTTGGTTGGGGTGACTGAGACTGGCGGAGAGGGTGTGGATATGTCCGAAGCTTTGTCAGAATATTTGGGACCAGGAAAATTTTTAACTTTTGCAACTTCTACTACAGAAAATTATAATCATGAAATTGTGAATACTGAATTAGGTACAGTTTTGGCACGAGTTGATATAAAAGAAATGACAGAGAATCAAACCATTCAGGTGTTGGAATCAAAAGTAGGTCAAGTAGAATATAAGCATGATGTATTTTTTTCTTATGATGCTTTGGAAAAGTCAGTCAAGCTAGCGCAAAAATATTTGCATGATCAAAATTTGCCAGCCAGCGCGATTGCTGTTATGTCTGAGTCAGCTAGTTATGCCAAGAGTACTCATGGTGGTAGTCATTTGGTGTCAGCCGAAGATGTGGCTGCGGTCGTGGCGCAAAAGACTGGTGTACCAGTGACAAGTATTGCCGAAGATGAATCAGTCAAATTAATGCGTTTGGAAGAAGAAATGCATAAGAATGTAGTTGGTCAGGACGAAGCCGTAAAATTAGTAGCCAATGCTCTGCGTCGCGCTAGAGTAGAAATTCGTTCGCAAAAAAAACCCATTGCCAATTTTTTATTTTTGGGGCCAACTGGCGTGGGTAAAACTGAACTAGCCAAAACTATTGCTGAAGTTTATTTTGGTGGGGAGAAAAATATGATCAGAATTGATATGAGTGAATTTCAAGACAAAACTGGGGTGTATCGCTTGATTGGTCAAACTGGTGTGCAAGGTAGTGGTCTTTTGACAGAAGCCGTGCGCCAAAAACCATTTTCTTTGGTCTTGCTTGATGAATTAGAAAAAGCTGATCCAGATGTTTTAACTTTGTTCTTGCAAGTGTTTGATGATGGTCGGCTGACAGATAGTACGGGGCGGGTAATTGATTTTACTAACACGATTATTATTGCCACATCCAATGCGGGAACTAATTTTGTTCAAGATCAAGTTGTTCAAGGTGTATCATTAGAAAGTATCCGTCAACAATTATTGCACCACGAACTAAAACAATACTATCGACCAGAATTTCTCAATCGTTTTGATGGAATTGTTTTATTCAAACCACTTAATCGTGAAGAAACTAAACAAATAGCTAGTTTGATGTTAAAACGAGTGGCTAAGGATTTGGAAACGCGGGGAGTAGAATTGCGCGTAGAAGATTTGGCTTTGGATGCTTTGGCTCAAGTTGGCTTTGATCCAGAGTTTGGCGCTCGACCAATGCGACGGGCGATCCAAGACATGGTAGAAAATAAATTAGCAGATTTAATTTTGGCTAATAAATTACAAAGACGTGATATTGTAATTTTAGGTAAAGGGGGGGAGATAAGTATTGAAAGGTCAGAGTAGTATGTATTTTCTATATTTTTTTTCCGCATTTTTTATTACCGCCATATTAGTCGTAGGAGTAAGATTTTTGATGTTGCAATTTTCGATTGTAGATAAAGCACGGACTGAAGAGAGAAAAATTCATAAAAAAAATATTCCTCTAGGTGGAGGCTTGGCAATATTTCTTAGTTTTTTTATTTTAGTTTTTTTACTGCGAGCAAATTTTAATAACAATATAGAATTATATCATCTCTGGGCTTTGTTTTTGGGCGGTTTAGTATTAATGATCGGTGGTTTTTTGGATGATAAATATAAATTAAAAGCTAAACAACAAATTTGGTTTCCAATTTTAGCAGCTTTGATTGTGGTTTTGTTCAAGATTGGACCCACTATAATTACCAATCCATTTGGTGGGGTATTCAACATGAGTATCTGGCAGGTCGGTGATTATATGATTTTGACCAATCTGTTAGTGTTTTTTTGGTTAATGGGTATGATGTTTACAACCAAATTATTAGATGGACTTGATGGATTGGTCTCTGGTATCGTTGCTATTGGTGCATTAGTAATTTTTTTCTTAAGTTTGCAGACGTTGTGGTTTCAACCTGATGTTGCTTTGCTCGCAATTTTGTTAGCTGGTTCTTGTTTAGGATTTTTAGTTTGGAATTGGCATCCAGCAAAAATATTTTTAGGTGAAGGGGGAAGTTTGTTTACTGGTTTTATGCTGGGTAGCCTAGCAATTATTTCTGGAAGTAAAATTGCCACCGCTCTATTAGTTATGGCGGTGCCACTTTTGGATATTGTGCGGGTAATTATTTTGCGCATAAAAAATGGTCGACCAATTTATAAAGGTGATTCAGAACATTTGCATTTTAGATTATTACAGAGTGGACTAAGTCAAAAGCAAACCGTGTGGTTGTTTTATGCAATTTCATTTTTGTTTGGTATAACTACTTTGTTTTTACAGAGCCAACAAAAATTAATTGCCCTGGTATTTTTATTTGTTTTAATGATGCTCTTGGGTATTTGGTTTTCAAAAAAGAATTAATATATGGCAGAAAAAAAAGCAAAAAAATGGCAATGGTATGTTTTGATAGTGATTGTTATTTTTGGCATTGGACTGAAACTTTACCAAAGACATTTTTCTAGTACCAAGTTAGAATTAAAAGGACAGGAAATAAATGTCTTGGTAGCAAAAACTATTTACCAACAATATAAGGGTTTGGGTGGACGTAAGGATTTGGGGGAGTATGATGGTATGGCTTTTCCTTATTATACCGCTGATAAGTACACTTTTGTGATGCGCGACATGAAGTTTCCCATTGATATTGTCTGGTTTGATAATGGAGTGGTCGTGGATATTGCCCCCAATGTACAAATAGAGCCAGAATCATCAGAAGCTCAATTAAAACGTTATTATTCGCGCAAGCCAGCCAATTTAGTTTTGGAATTGTCAGCTGGCTGGGCAGAGAAAAATGATCTTAAAATTGGCGATAAAATTGGCCTTGTGGAGGAGTAAACTTGACTTATTTTGGCTTATTTGGTAGAATATTTGCGTAATGTTTACATTATATATTACATTAATTTAAATTAAGATCGTTCACGGTGAGAGCATTTATATCCCATAAGAAAGGGATTCCTCTCCGCCCTGGGCGGATCGGAATGACAAGATATATGTTTGCAGTCATTGAAACAGGTGGAAAACAGTATTTAATAAAAACTGGTGACACCTTAAAAATTGAAAAACTAGAAGTAGAAGAAGGAAAAGATGTAGTCTTTGATAAAATTTTATTACTCGCTAGTGAAGATGGTAAAGATGTAAAAATCGGCACACCATATTTGGCTGGAGTAGAAATTTCTGCCACCGTAGAAAAGCAAGGTAGAAGCAAAAAAATTAGAGTGGTGAAATTTAAAAATAAAATTAGATATAAAAAAGTTCAAGGTCATAAACAGCATTTTACGAGAGTAAAAGTAAAAGAAGTAAAATAAAATTTAATAAATCCGCTGTTTTAGCGGATTTATTTTTGTAAAAATAAAAAGCAGGGAATCAGATATAATTATAAATTATATTTGTTCCGTACTTTTTGGTTCGGCCCCGGTTTGATACACCCACCTGCCAGCACGGTGGCAAGGCGGTGTTCGTCATCGCGACCTCCCGGAAAAGGGTTTTCTTGGGGTGCCGAGGACGTGGTGATTACACTTTTAGCACGGAATCGTGCAGGGGTGTAGGCTGGGGCTCTAACAATGGCGCGGTCTGAGCCTTTTTGGCGCCGAAGTCTGTCTTGTAAGCCTCCCTCCTTGGTTTTGCAAGATTGGCTTTGTAAGGTGTTCGTCCACCTAACGAACATCTTGGCCGCTTGTGGCCGACGTCTAGCCGTCTCTCTTAAGGGTGCCCTCCCACCCCCGAGAGTAGTTCCCACAAGGGGGACGGCTAGACGCTCCGGCCTTTTGTAGGCGGAGGAGAATTTTGTCTTTTTAGGCACACTCCGCCTGCAAATAAAAAATTATGTAAACAATAAAACAAAAAAACACCTGTGATTGGTGTTTTTTAAATATATAGATTTTATTTACCATCCATGTAGAATCTTTGTCCCCAGAATGAAATATAATAATAATCATTGGCACAAGCATCTACTTTTGCACCAAATGGTAACCATTTAATGTTTAAGCATGATCCATCACAGTCGCAGGTGTTTTTAGATTTTTTAAAATTTTCGTTGTCATTTCCTCGAAAAAAATTATTTTCCTTAATATTTTCTCCGTTATTGATCCAAAGCCAGGGTGCCGTGAAGGCCAGGGCAAATAGACCAATAAAAATAATGATGATTACTTTTTTCATATATACCAAGACATGTTTCAAGATTTTTTATTTTCTATTCTTTATCGCGCTACCAAGAGTAATTTCATCGGCATATTGGAGATCACTTCCCATAGGTAGACCGCGGGCGAGGCGAGTAAGTTTTAATTTTGGATTAATAGTTTTTAATTTATCAATCAAATACATAGTGGTGTTTTCGCCATTCAGGTCAGGATTCAAAGCAAAGATAATTTCAGTAGCTGTTTTGGCACGAGTAATTAGTTCTTTTATTTTTAAATTATTTAGTTCGTCATCATCAGCTTTTATTACTCCGCGTAGAACATGATAGAGGCCATTATATTCATCAGTTTTTTCTATGGCTTGAATATCTTGTGGTTCAGCCACTACGCAAATTGTTTTGGTATCACGTTTTTTATCAGAACAAATTGTACAAGGTGATGAATCAGAAAAGTCCCAGCAGATTTCACAACTTTTAACAGTGTCAATTAAATTTTTTAAGGCCAGAGTAATTTCCCCAGCATCTTTTTTTCCAGATTTTAATAAATAAAAGACATAGCGTTCGGCTGTACGTTCGCCAACACTTGGGAGCTTAGAAAAAGCTGTGATGAGTTGTTGGATTGATTTGGAGAACATACTCGCCAAATCCCGAATTCCCGACCCAGTCGGGATGAGGGATCCCTTTAAATTTAGATTATATCGCTTATAGATGATTTAAAATATCAAAATTAAAATTTCCAATTTCAAATCAATACCAAATGCCAAATTATTTATTATTTTTTTGGAGATGGGTAATAAATTTTTTTGTATCTTTCATTACCTTGTCCATTTAATGCCTCATAACCTTTGGGTTTGAGTATTGGTGCAAAGATTTCCTGCCACCTTTCTTCTGTTAAAGAAGAAATATTTTTTACTATGTCGCAGAGCTGGTGTCCATTGGCATCGGCGTAGTGTTGTAAAAAATCTAATACTTTTTCGTAAAGTATCCTGGCTTGGCCTTTTAATTCATTTTGTTGTTTATTAGTATCTCCTCCATTAGTGTCATTATTATTACCCTCAATATATACAAAGGATTTATATTGTTCCCCAACTTTTTCTATTTCTAGCTCTGCCACAATCATTTTTTTGTCATCTTTATTTATGGATATACTTATAGTGTCAAAGTTTATGCTTTCATTAAAATCAATAGTTTCTAGCGTAAAGACGATAGTAAAATCATATCCTTTTATATTTACAATTTTACTATTTTCAAATCTAGCAGTTTCATCTTCTGGGTCTGGTTCTTTTGTTTTTTTAGAAGTTTGAGATAATTCCCACAAATCCAAACTAGTGAAATCAATTGGGGTTTTGGTTTCTTCTGGTGTTGATTGATTTTCTGGTGGTGGTGGAGGTTTGTAGCCTTGTTTTTGTTCATCCATATGAACTTAATAGTAAATTTTATTGGTTTAGTCTTTATTAAATATTTTAGAATGGTGGAGTTTTATTACAATAATTATTTACACTAAAGACCCCTCCTAACCTCCCCTGATAGGGGAGGAATTTTTTAAGAAAGTCCTGGTATATTTGGCAAGCCACCCATTTCTTTCATTTTCATGGCCATGATACGTTGGATTTTTTTCATGGCATCGCTATGAGCATCTTTGATAGCACTGATTAATTTATTTTTTTTGTCTGGAGATAATAAATCATCAGGAATATTTAAATCTTTCAAAATTAAATTACCATCCATAGTCAATGAGACACCGCTGGAACTGGTTGTGACAGATTCATCAGCCAATTTGCTTTGTAAATCTTTGGCTTGATTGCGCATGTCTTTGAATTGTTTTAGTTTGTTGAACATATACTAATAGTTATGATACTAATATACAAATTAATACTAATAATACAAATGCTATACAAATGTGCAGTGACAAAGTGTATTAGTATAGCATTAGTATAATTTGTAAAATTTGTATATTAGTATTTTGAATAATTAAAATTTTGGTATATTAGGTATTGCTTTTGTTGGTGGTGGGGGAGGAGCGGCCACAAAATCAGTATCAAGATTTTTGAAACTAGCATTTTCCGCTTTAAAGAACATTTTCATCATACCAGTCGGACCATTTCTGTGTTTGGATATATAAATTTCGGCGATCTGTCTTTCATCAGGCGGTATATCTTCTTCCCGATAATTTCTGTCAGCCATTTTGCGATAAATAAACATAACCACATCCGCATCTTGCTCAATAGAACCAGATTCACGCAAGTCGGATAATTTTGGAATAGCTGGTTTACGCGCTTCTACACCACGGGACAATTGTGATAAGGCTAAAACCGGAATATTGAGTTCACGAGCAATGCCTTTTAAATTTCTCGACATCTCAGCGACTTCTTGCACACGGTTATCACTGTTTCTTTTTGGATTATGTGATTCCATCAGTTGCAAATAGTCAATCACAATCAAATCTAATCCATGTTCAGCTTGCAAACGTCTGGCTTTGGTGCGGATTTGCATGACATTATTGCCCGGTTGGTCATCAATATAGATCTTGGCTTCTGATAAAACACCCATGGCATGGCCAATGCGCGGAAAATCTTGACTGTCAGGACGATCAGATAGATTGCCAGTCCGCATTTTCCAAAGATCAACTCCAGCTTCAGCACAGAGCATTCTGTCCACAAGTTGTTCTTTGCTCATTTCCAAAGAAAAAATTCCAACTGAAGCTTTGCCCCGGACAGCCACATTACGGGCAATATCTAGAGCCAGGGAAGTTTTACCAACCGAAGGACGAGCGGCCAAGATAATCAAATCAGATTTTTGCAAACCAGCCAAAAGATTATCTAGTTGAGTAAAGCCGGTTGGCAGACCGCGGAGTTTGCCCTTTTCGCGATGGAGTTCGTCAATGCGTTCAAAAGCATTATTCAAAACTTCTCGAATCGGAGAAAAAGTTTGTTTGAGATGTTTTTGCGTAACGCCATAGAGATGTTGTTGAGCTTCATCTAACAAATCTTCCACACTCTCAGTTTCTTCTTGATAACCAAGACGAGTGATTTCATGTGAAGCATGTAGGAGTTTGCGTAGAGTAGATTTTCTGCGAATGATTTTCGCGTATTGTTCTATATGCGAAGCAGTCGGGACAGCATTGGATAGGGCAATCAAATAAGTTCGTCCGCCAACTTTTTCTAATTTATTTATTTCTTCCAACCTATTACCCAGAGTCAGGACATCTACTGGTTCATTTTTATTATACAATTCAGACATGACAGAAAAAATATCCGCATGCGCATTTTTATAAAAATCATCCGTGTCAATCATGTCCGCAATTTTCAGCATGGCATCTTTATCAAGCAAAATAGAACCGAGAAGAGACATCTCGGCTTCTAGGTTTTGTGGGGGAATTTTTTCTAGTTCGGTGATATCAGGCATAGCTACTGATTTACTGATAATCCGGATTTACGGATATCTTTGTTTGGTAATGAGTATATTAGCCTATTTGCTGTTTTTTATCAACTGTTAAAAATAGTGATATGTGGGTGAAATGTGGGGAAATTGTTGACAAGAGAGATAGTTTTATGGTTGAATATTGTTGTGAATTTTCTCACAGGGGTGTCTATGGGTATGAAGGGGGCTAAGAAGTCGGGCGTGGTGGGATATGGGAAGTACAAATCCCCCTCCTCGGCTCGGCAGAGGGCAAAACAGGCAAGGGCGGCCGAGATCAAGGCCGCGAAGCAGAAGAAGGCGGACAGCCTTCAGACTCGCGTGGCCAGAGATTCTCTCGGTCACGAAATGTGAGAGACCCCTGACTTTTCACTGTCAAGGAGGGCAATCCCATTGGGATCTTTAGGAGCGGACAAATTTAAGGGGACAAGATCATCCCAGTTTGCACCGCTCAGTTTGTTTCCAAGTATTGGAGATAAACTGAGGAGGTTAGTGCAAATTGGGATTTTTTGTACCCCTTCGCCAAGGCTTCGGGGTATAAATTTGAAAAAAGTGTTGTGTAAAGGTATAATCTAAAGCGTAGTTTAAATATATAACAAGGGATCCCTCTCCACCTTCGTCCGCCAGCTGGCGGACTACGGTGGATTCGGGATTGTGAAAAATGAAAGTCGTTTTAATAAACAATTTATACAAACCCTATGCTGTGGGTGGAGCCGAGAGAGTGGTAGAAAGGCGAGCTAGAGAATTGGTTGACGGTGGTAATGATGTAGTGGTAATCACTTGGCGACCATGGTCAGGTTGGGGTTCTTGGTGTCCAGTAAAGAGTTTTGAAGATGGTATAAATATTTATCGTTTTTGGGTACCAAATATTTTTTCTTATAAAAATTTGTCCAAACATAATTTTGTTTTGAAATTAATTTGGCATTTTATTGATATTTTTAATGGTTGGAGCGGGCGGATTATTCACAATATTTTGAAAAGTGAAAAACCAGATTTAGTAGAAACACACAATCTGATGGGAATAGGATATTGTTTAGGAATAAGGAATAAAGAATTAGGAATTAACTGGAGACATTATATTCATGATGTACAGTTAGTTGAGTCATCTGGGGTGTTGGTGTGGAATCATGAAAAAGATAATTTGGCGCAAAAAATATATTCGTGGATAATGAAAAGAAAATTTAGAAATGTGGATGAGGTAATATCTCCGACTAAGTTTTTGTGGGAGTTTTATAGAAAAAGAAATTTTTTTGTGTATAGTAATTATGTATTGGAAAATCCCAAACCCCTGCCTCATCGGCAGGCAGGCATAACCCATAACCCGAAAGTGATTTCAGATTCAAATATCAAATTTTTATTTGTTGGTAGTTTGGTGGAGCATAAAGGTGTCCGTGTTTTGATGCAGGCTTGGGATCAAGTTAATTCCGAATCCCACGACGAAGTGGGTCAGGAATCCCCAGATTTGATTCACTTACAAGGGGATCCTTCGACTGCACTCGTCGCTACCGCTCCTCATTCCGCTCAGGATGACGTAATATTGCATATCGTGGGTGATGGCATTTTGCATCAAGAAGTGAAAGAATGGGCAAAAGATAAAAATAATGTAATTGTTCACGGTCGACTAGAAGGAGAAAAGTTAGAAGAAATTTACAATGAATGTGATGTTTTAATTTTTCCGTCTATTTGTATAGAAAATAATCCAACTGTTATTCACGAAGCCTTGCATCATGGTTTGCGTGTGATTGCTTCTGATACTGGTGGTGTAAAGGAAATTTTTGGTGGAATTAAAAATGTGGAATTGGTGGAGGCGGGGAATGTTGATGAGTTGAGTGAAGCTGTAAGGCGTATGATTTAAGACATAGTATATTTAAACACATAAACATTTAAACAAAAAAACACCGGTGAGGGTGTTTTTTGTTTAATTTTTTTATCTTCTTCCTCCCGTTATCTCTAATCTCCGTGGTATTTGTAAATCTTCGCATATATTCTCTGCTACAGATCTTAGGACTAGTTCATCATATTCTTGGGTAGGCGAATTTTCTCTAGCCCAGGCTAGTAGATAATCAACTGTGTCTTCTAGACAACCATGACTTGACTCACTAAATCTTTTGGCTTCTTGTTGAAGACGTCTCTGAAATTCCTGATTTGCTGTTGTTGTGTCATCATTTGGCATATTTTGAATTATTAAATATTATTACTGGATTGTTACCAGTCTTGAAAATATTGTTAGTATGTGTTTATCTTAACAAAAAATTTATATTTTAGCAAATATTTATATAACCAATTATTCCATACATTAAATTTCATTATTCACTAGCTTCTAGTTTTATTTTTCACACTGAGGACTATCTTCATAAGTTTCAACTACCCCAACTAATTCCGCTTCATTAAATTCACAATCGCCTCTATCAACACAAGGATCACCTTTAGAAAAAGTTAAATTTTTGTTGGTAAAATTTTTTATTTTAATTTTGGCTGTACCCCAATATTTTTTACAAGTATTATCAATGTTTTTAATATTCAAAATATTTAAGGCTTGGTCTGTGTTTTTGAAACAAAACATATTACCACGATTTATTGTTTCCAATTGGGCTGGTTCAAAACAAACTTTGTTTAAAGCAGTAATTTTGTAAGGTGCCACCGAAACATCTGTTGTAAGATAATAACTATAACCACCAACCACTTCAATACTACCTTTATCATCAGGAGTGGTGCTGGTTGTATCTGATAAAAATTTAAATGAATTTACAATTGCTCTCATCATTTCATTGGCATTAGTTATATCTTCTTGTGCATCCATCAAACCAAATTCAAAAATTTTATTATCTTTCTTTATAAAATAGGTATATATTTTATCATTTGATCCCATATCTAGTGGACGCTTTTTTGCTTCTTCACTATTATTTATTATTAGTGGGGTAAGATTATCAGCGCCTTTTTTTTCCTGTGGCCAGGTTTTTAAAAACCAATCTTTAATTGATAAATTATCATTGTTTTCTCTTACTATCAGATTAATTGGTGCATAGAAAGAATCACGAGGTCCAGGGACATCAGGATTAAGCCAGAAATTACTATCCTGTGGTATTACACTCCATGTTTTAGGAATACTAATTTCAAACGCATAATCTGTATTTTTATAGGTTTGCCATTCAACATTGGTAATATCGTCAGTAGGTGTAATTTTTAATGAGCCTAGAATTTTTTCAATTTCAACTGATTCATCAGATGAAGAATAACTAAAAGCTTCAACCAAATTATTATCAATTTGCACCATGGTTATTTTTGGTTTGAGGGCATAGCATTCATTAATAAAATTTATGGCTGGATAATTATTTATTAATAAGTCTTTTTTATCTTTTATGCAAGCTGGTTTATTTTTTACATAATCATTTATACTGGAGAATTCACTATTAATATTTATATACAGACTATATACTCCACCTTCTCTTGATCCATATGTTATTGGACTATAAAAAATATTATCTTCAATAATCCAATCTTTTGGCAGATAGCTAGTGGTATAGTTTACTGTCTTTGTTGATGTGGTATTTGATAATTGGGTATTAAAACTAAGTGTAGACAGCATGATATTAAATATTTCTTCTTGTTCGTTGGTGGTGTAAAAGCGTAAATACATAGTTCCTTCACAAAAGAAAATTTCCTTGTCCTGTCTTTGTGGTGGGGGACAGAATTGAGTAGTTTTTCCACTGAGCATGGTTTCCTGTATGTTTGGTATGATAGTGGATGTTTGATCTGTCACTAGGGCATTGGTTTGACCATCAATACATATAGCGCTTCCATAAGGGACAGTCTTTCCACCTTCTCCAGTGGCTGGGCAATTGAAAAATCCAGGAGTTGGAATAAAAATACTAATTTCCGTTGTCTCTTTATCTTTTGGTGAAAACGAAACATTTTGTCCATCATATTTTACTGTCCAATCGGCTGGATATTTTATTTCAAAACCATAATCTTTATTTGCATATGTTTGCCAGTCAGAATTTTTTGTAATAGGGGATTCAACATTATTTTTAATAATTTCATTAGCTTTATTATTTTTTTGCAATAAAATAGTTGTGGTAATTATTATAATTGCCAAAATTAGTAAAGTAATAAGAATGATTTTATTTTTCATAGTTTATTTATTTGTTAATTGGTATTGATACATAAGCAAATCCTTCCTTAACTACAACAAACCATTCGTTTGGAAGTTTGATAAATGGTTTATCAAATCCCATTTCTTTAATTGCGATAAGTTGTAATTTGCGTTGTTCATACATTGATGATGATGGTTCTTTTAGTTCTTTATGAAGTTCCCCATATTTTTTACTGATAGTAAAATCAAGGAACATTCTATTGTGGAATTCTCGTACAATAGAAGTTGGAGTTTGTAAGTCCATTACTAGTGGTCCACAAAGTAGGATACCAAGCTCGGCTTTTGTTACTGCTTTTGCCTGTTTAAGTCTCCAATAATCAGATGAAATTTGTCCAATGTCGTAGAGTCTTTGATTAGGGCTAGTGTGATCTTTATTTGGAAGGCGAATAACTTTTAGCTCAATTGCGTGGTTGTTGTCTAGGACAATATCAATTCTTGGATTCCCAGAGTTGTCCCAGAGATTTTTTCCACCTAATTCACTCAAAGGTTTTTCACGAACCACATTATAATTATATTTGTTTAGTGTAGTACAAAGATTTTCTTGGATAATTGATTCAAGTCCTCGAAGATGTCCCGATTTTATAATTTTAGATAGTTTTCTAATTGACAAGCTTAATGCTTCGGTGTAGATTTTTTTATTCATAGTTTATTAATTATTCCTTTGTTAGCATCTACCTCGACCATATCACCATCTTTGAAAATAAGTGTGGCGTTGCCTGTTCCGACTATGCATGGAATTTTTAATTCACGAGCAGTAATAGCGGCGTGGCAAATTAAACCGCCAGTGTTTGTGACTATTGCCGAGGCTTTTTTCATTGCGAATAATAGATCTGGACTAGTTGCTTGGGAAATAAGAATATCACCCTGGTTCATTTTTTTCATATCAGCCGGAATTTGAATAATCTTAACTTTTCCACGTACTTTTCCAACATAGGCACATTGTCCTTTCACTTCTTTTATATCGGAATAATCTTCAGATGATTCAATTTTTTTAGCAAATGTTTTTGCTTTTTTCCCCGATAAAATGTTTAACCCTAACTTGGTGACTGTAAAAATTGAAAATTTTCGTCTTTGTTTCAGTTCAAAAATAGATGGATAATTTGATTTAATATATTTTTCAACCTCCCAAGGGAAAAGAAAACTTAATGTTTGCCAATCTAAAACTTTTTTTCTTCTCGCCAATTCTCGAAATAAATTTTCATAGCAATAAAATCCGTGGTATTGTACATCTTTGCGGTATCCTTTTTGCCAAATAACACCTTGAGCCAAAGTAACTAAAAATTTTAATTTGTTACCAAGTTTTAATTTACGGATAAGTTTTTTTTGTTTTTCTTTAAGTATTAATAATTGATTTGGAATAAGTAAATTTTTTTTATTTTGCACAACTTCTTTAAGTTCTTGCTCAAATTTATTTAGGGAAGCTACCGGCCCCATATTATTGTAATCAAGCCAGCAGTATTTAATGTGCAATTTTTTTAGGTGAGTTTCAACAATAGATTTAGAAAGTTTTGAAGTTTTTTTTGCTAATAGAGCCATATCATAATCTTTGCGTTGTCTCAAGCTCATTTTTGTTGTTTGACTCAGTAAAACCCAATAATTTTCAAAATTTTTGGGATATTTTAAACCCCGTTTTAATTCTTCCCTAATTTTGTTTGACAAGTGATTGCGACCATCTAACACTATGCCATTGGCTAAAACACTGTACACTTGATGATAATGTTGGAAATTTATTATTTTTCTAATTATTTGGATAATTTTTTTATCAGATAATAAAGATAAATTTGATTTTCTTAATTTTTCTCCCGCTTCAAAATAATGTTTAGTATAGTAATTTATTTTTTGATAGGTTTTCTCTCTCCATTTGAGATCGTTGATTAATTTATTTGCAGTAAAATTGGCTGCTTTTTCAAATTCTTCTCTATCAAATATATATCCACACATTTGGTTTTCCATTTTATAGATGATTTGGCTGATGAAATTCCCCCCGCCGATTTTGGGAAAATCAAAAACAAAACCGATTCCGTTATAAGAAGTCAAAAACCAATGACTGCTATATACTCGCTCGTATGTTTCCAAATTATCTAGTTTCATAATTTGTTTAGATTCAAAATTATTCCTTGTTTGGACAGGCAGGCTTACTCCTTATTCTTTACTCCTTATTCTTTCGATACATATTCAAAAACCCAAACCCTTCCATCAACCAACTCCCACCACTCATCAGCTTCTAATTTTGCTTTGTCGCGAATTTCAGCAGCGGGTGCCCAATAATTGGTATGAACAAAATAAGCTTTTTTGACGCCGGCAAATTTCATAGCTTGTTCCATCCATTCTCGTTTTGGTTCTTCATAAACTATTTTGCGGAAATATTGATATAATGGTCCGCCAGTGGGAATAGAATAAAAGTATTGTTCACCAGCTGGAGTCTTAATATAATGTCCAAAGCCAAATTCACGCAGGGCTGTGACGCCAATAATTTGATTAGACAAAACTATATAGTCAGTTTTATTATTGTTTCTATTCGCAATAAAGTGAACAGTCTGGACATCAGCCGAGCGCATATTTTGTCCAGTATAGAGAGAAATATTATCACGTGTCGGATAAGTGAAAAACCAAGACACAAGAAGCAAACCAGAGAAAAACAAACTCGCCAGTACTTGTTTGCCAGCTTGGCTTTTTATTAACATAAAAACTTCCCGTAAAGCCAAAACAAAAAATGGCAAGAGAATAATTAAGGCCATGTCTAATAATCTCTGACCATACAATTTTTGATCATAAGAAATTACATCTTTGAATTGAATGGTGGTGATAATAAAGAAAGCCGAGATAATTAAACCCAGAGCTGTGGCAATAAAAAAGCCAGTGATTTTTGTGTGATATTTTTTTATAGCAATAATAATTCCCGCTAATAAAATTATTAGCATGATTGGTAAAAGAGCATCGCGGTAATAGTAGAGTAGTTTTAATAAATTTGGTCCGCGGTCAATCATGATATAGTGTGGGCGAGCAAAGATGACTAGAAAATCAGAAATATGGGTGAAAGTATTTTGGAAAATAATTGAACCTTTGTTCAAAATAGAATTGGCATACAGAGCTAGGGGGACAATCAAGCTTAAAATAATAATATAAATTGGATAAAAGATTAGTTTAAATGAATGATTAGATTTTTTGAATAAGATTGAACCAAGATAAATAATTAATAAAGGCAAACCAATCATGGCGTGAACAGCACAGGCCGTTAGAGTCAAAATTATTCCTAAAAAATTTGTTTTGTAATAACTAAATTTATTTTCATACCAAATCCAAGCACTTACGAGCAAGGTCATGAGTAGGGCAAAATTATTTGGAGTGGTGACAATAAAAAAAGTTAGAGGAATTAGTGGTACTAGAGCGAGAGCGGGGAAAATTTTGTATTTAAAATCATTGCGTGATAGACCAAAGTATAGGGCTAATGGCATGGTGAGAAAAGCACTTACCGGTACTAAAATTTTATCTAGAGTAAAAATAGAAACATGAGTAATGGCATTATTCATTACTACGAGTACATATTGGCCAATATAGTATGGTTGTTTTGGTAAAATAAAGCCGTTTTGGCTAATCCATTTTTCCGTTGCTTCGTGAATATGAGGATCAAAACCAAAGCCGTATTTAAATATTAATAAAACTACGCTTAAAATTAAACCTGTGTGGGTAGTAATTAATAATAAATTAGTGGGAATGTGTTTTGATTTTTGTAAAACCCATAATAACATTAAGCTAACAATAAAAAAGCCAATAAAAAAGTTATTGCCTAATAAAGTCCAAGGAGAAATAATCGTATCAGAATATTCTCTATCATAGAGCGTAGCAAATAGTAGGAGTTGTCCAAACAAAATTACTCCAGCCAAAAGTTTGGTAGATAAGTATGATTTTATATAAGCATAAGATTCCAAATCAATTTTGGTTTCTACGCCAGAAAAAATATCTTCTTCCGGCGCTGGTTGCAAAGAAATCAAAATGGGCATTAGAATCAAGACAAACGTAATCACCTCTCTGTTAATCTGATAAAACCAATAGATAATAGACAAGATGATCGTCATTGTTCCTACTAAACCCAAAGTACCCCAAAATATCTGCCAAATCCGTTTTTCTTTGTTTAAAAAAAACTGGCCTAGGTAATAGCCAAAAAATAAGAGATAGAGGAGGTAAAAACCAGTACACCAGGCTGGGTTTGTGAGCTTCCACAGCGATAACAAAACTAGGGTTGAAATAATGACCCCAAGAATGGTATACTTGCCTGTAGACAGTATTAGTTTCATATTTGAGTATTGTAGCAAGAATTATGTTAAAAATCCAATCTTTTATCAAAAAACAGACTTATTTGTTTTTTTTGTTGGTAAATCTGTTTTTGTTGTATTTTAATTTGACCAGCTGGCACTATACCTACTTAGGCTGGTTTTTGTTTTTGTCTTATCTAATTATTGTGGGACAGTGGTGGCAAGATAGTTTAAAACGAGTATTTAGTTTGAAGAAAAAAACTTGGTTAACGTCAGTTTTTTCTTGGTTTGTGGTTTTTAGTTTACTTAGTCTAGTCAGTTCAATTTTTGTAATGGTTTATAAATTAGATATTTTATTTATCTTTGCTCTTTATCTAACGGTGGCTATAGTTAGTTTATTACAGGCTTGGTATTTTGAAAGAAAAAAGGCTAATAATCGAGAAAATCTAGAAGCGGAGACTGATAAAGATTTTATTTTGTTTACTGGACATTTTCTCTGGATTTTGGCTTATTTTGTTCTGTGCTTAGTCGGATTTTATTTATTGTACAGTTCAGAAAGTACCAGTGTTTTAAATTTACCTTGGCAAACAATTAATCAATACTATTTATTAGTATTTTTTATTTTAACAATTTTGTCTGGAATATTTTTGTTTAGCAAATATAAAACCAAAGTTATTTTATTGATTTTTTTGTTACAGTCAATTTTACTTCATCTATATTTGCCCATGTCGCACCAAATGCCTTGGGGTGGAGATGTGTGGCGTCATATTGCGGTAGAAGAACAATTATTATCTGGAGATTCAGTTTTGCCAGTTTTAGTTGGTCCAGAAGCCAATTGGATCGAAGTGTCCAAAGTTGATTTACCTGAAGTTTTTTTTAATCCACAAAAATATTCTTATGGCGCGATGTGGGGTAGTAGTGTGGTTTTGGCTCAGACTTTGCAGACAAATTTAATCACTGTAAATAAATGGCTAATGCCAATTTTATGGTCAATTGTTTTTCCATTTATAATGTTTAAGTTGGGTTGGATTTTGTTTGGTACAAGGCGTAGGGGGTTATTACTAGCTTGGTTATCATTTTTACCATTTTCTCTTCAAGCACTGGGTAGTCTCACGTTGCCAGTTAGTTTTGGTTTGCTTTTCTTTTTGTTTACTCTCATGTTGTGGTTACAATATTTGCGCGATGGCAATAAGTATCAGAAATATTTAGTAATATTTTTTAGTATTTTAATGCTTTGGAGTTATTCGTTGTATTTTATTTTGATTTGGCTTGTGATTATATTATCACTTATCACTTATCACTTATCAAATAATATAGGTAACCCATATAATTTGTTTAGAAGAATTTTATTAGGAATAGTTGCTCTGGTCAGTGTTTTTATTATCCCAATTATAGAAATTATTAACAAAGTTAGTTTTATTCCTGATCAAATTCCTTGGTGGCAGAATTTTAAACAGCTTATTGGCCAGTTTAGTGGTTGGTTTTATGCCAGTATGATTCGTCCCCATGATATTTTGAGTGGAAATTTTTTATTTAATCATACGCCAGACTTAGCTTTTGTTAGTAGTATTTTTAATACTTGGCGGTGGTGGTTAATATTGGCAATGGTGATTGTATGGTGTTTGATAATGTTCGGGGTTTTTGAAATGTCAAAGATCAAAGATCAAAGATCAAAGATCATTAATTTGTTGTTCTATACTGTCCTTGGTGGTTATATTATTGGTTGGTTTGTTTTGGAGGGAGATAAACTTTTTACTAGACGGTTAGATGGGGTGTTGGCAGTGTTGATTTTGATTTTATTGATTAAAGGTTTAATGTATATCACTTATCACTTATCATTAATCACGTGTAACATAAATAAAAATAATATTTTGAGTAAAATTGGTGTTTTGTTGTTTATTGTAAGTATTAGTTGGTTCACTACTTTCACTTATGCTTCCGGACCAGATATACGGGTGGTTAGTGTTGATGAATATGGGGTGGCAGAGTATATAATGAGTAATATTAGCAGTGTAGATTCATTGGTGGATGGAAAGGACCAAAAGATCAAAAGATCAAAAGATCAATTATTTAGTGATGATCTTTTGATCTTCCGATCTTCTGATCTTAAACCTTGTGTTCTTGCAGATACTTGGATTTTGTTGCCACTAGAAGCATTGTCATCTGGTGGAATTGTTGGTGGTGGCTTTCCTATAGATTATCAATTTGGTCAAAAAGAAAGAGTTGAATTATTAGACAAATTTACTGTTAATCCAGATGTATCTAGCTTGATTACCATGAAAGACCTTACCCAGGCTGACAAATGTTGGTTTGTACAAAAAAGTGAGTTATTTGTAGGTAGTAATCTTGATAAAGTAAACCAGATTTTTAAATCAGAACCAGAGCTGGTTGGGGGGATGTTTGTCTGGCAAGAGGGGATTGACTTTGGTCAATCTAACGTGGGGTTGAAAAAGGACAAAAAATAAGTTAATATAGTAAAGTAGTCAGTCATCAGTAGACAGTAATCAGTGATAAAAAATAAATTGAAAATTTTATATGGACTGCTTGTTTTGTAAAATAATTAATAAAGTCATACCAAATTATACTGTATATGAAGATGATTTTGTTTTGGCGTTTTTAGATATTTTTCCGCATGCCAAAGGCCATACGGTGGTAATTCCGAAAAAACATTTTTCAAATTTATCAGAAATGTCAGAAGTGGATTGGCAAAATATGGCTACGGCGTTGAAAAATACTCAAGCCAAATTACAGAGTGTTTTAAATCCAGATGGTTTTAATATTGGAATTAATGATAAATCAGTCGCTGGCCAAGTAGTTCCGCACGTGCATTGGCATATTTTTCCACGTTACGAAGGTGATGGCGGGGGGAGTGTACATTCTATTATTAAGAAATTAGAGAGTTTTGATGTAAAAAGTTTGGCAGACAAATTCCGAGCGTAGCGAGGAATCCCTTTCTATTGCACGGAAAAAAGAATAAAGATAAAACGCATTTTTGCATCGACAAATGCATTGAAAAGGGATCCCTCTCCGTCCTGGGCGGATCGGGATTACGAAAAAATATGAACAAACACCCAAAGAAAATATCTGAAGAAACAATTCATTCAAATCCGTGGTGGACTTATAAACACGATGTTTTTGAAATGCCAGATGGTAAACAAGGAAATTATTATTATGGAGAAACTAGTGGTATGGTAATGGTTGTGCCAGTTATGTCAGACGGGCGGTTGGTTTTAACTTTGCAACATCGTTATTTGGAAGACAAACAGAGTATAGAATTTCCTGGTGGGGGAATTCCTGAGGGTATGGAACCAATAGAAGCGGCCAAAAAAGAATTATTAGAAGAAACTGGCTGGATTGCAGATGATTATGTAAAATTGGGTATAATTGAAGGTTCAAATGGTTTATTAAAAGATAGAGGTCATATTTTTTTGGCTTACACCACTGAACAAAAAGCCCAGGCTTTAGAAGAGTTTGAAGATATAGAAGTTTTGTACCGTCGACCAGATGAAGTAGATCAGATGGTAAGGAAAAATGAAATTTGGTGTGGACAAACTTTGGCGACTTGGGCACTAGTGCATCATTATTTTTTACACAATGAATAATTTTTATGTTCAATTATACAGAACAAAATGACCATGTTGTACCCTGTGTCCAAGTAATAGTGACCAATGACAAGGGTGAAATTTTATTAACACACAGAACAGTGGAGCCATATCAGGGTGGTTGGGGGATATTGGGTGGACGGATTGAAGTGAATGATGATAATGTTGAGTCTACTATTAAAAGAGAAGTTAGGGAAGAGACTGGTTATGAAGTGGAGATTTTAAATTTGATTGATATAAAAGCAAAAGGCAAGAGTTCAACGCCAGTAGATAGTCGTTTTTATGTAGTGTCAATAATTTATGAAGTAAGAGTGATTGGCGGTTTTTGGCAGAAAAATAATGAGGCCGATGATTTTCGTTGGGTTTTACCGGAACAGACCTTGAGAGAAAAATTAATTTTTGATCATAATGATATTATTTTATTATATTTAAAAAAGCAGTCAGAAAAAAAATTAATTTCAGCGAGCCGAAGTTATTTTAGTGAATATTTGGGTAAAGAATATGTTTATGCTCAACAAAATTTGTTTGTGAGGTTTGCAACTAATGCGATTATTTTTAATGATAAGAATGAAATTTTATTAGCCAGGCGTTCACAAAAACCGTTTGTGGGTGATTGGGATTTTCCTGGCGGACATATGTATGTCGAAGAAAGTATTGTTGAGTGTTGTCAACGCGAAATTTTGGAAGAGTTGGGAGTAAAATGTATAGTGGGCGATCTTTTTCATGTGTATTCTGATAAGGGGCACAGCCCTAAGGCAGCTGATGTAATTTCTTTTTATTTTGTAAAATTACTTAGTCAAGATTTTAAAAAAAATATAGAAATGGATGATTTTCAATATTTTTCATTAGATAATTTGCCGGCTAATATTGCTTATCACAATCAATGTACTTTAAATGATATTAAAAATTGGTTGGAAAACAAAAAATAAAAATATGCCAAAAAATGAATTTATTACAAAATATAATTTTTGTAAAGATACTAGTAAAGCCGGTAGAATTTTAGAATTTGTCAAGGTGGGAAAAGTTTACATTTCACGTGTCGAGATGGAAGAAGGAGTTATTACTGGCAATTATTATCACAAAGAAACTAATTCTATGTATATGGTAGAAGCGGGAAAAGTAAAATTTAAATTTGTTCAAGTAAATACTAAAGAAACAAAAGAAATGGAATTGAAAGTTGGTAGTAGCGTGGTTAGTTTGCCACCTTTTATTGCTATAGCTAGTAAAAATTGTGGAAAAGAATTGGCGAGAGTAATTGTATTTTCTGATAGGCCGTTGCGTTCTGGTGATGATTATCCATTTGAGATTTTAAAGAAATAATTTATATGAAATATACAAAACAATCTGAATATGTAAGACCATCGGCTGTAGGTTTTATTTTAAATCAAGACAAGACAGAAATTTTGCTGGTACAGAGAAATGTGGAACCGTACAAAGATATGTGGATGATGTCAGGTGGACATATGAAAGTTGGTGAAACGATTGAAGAATGTTTGGTACGCGAAGTAAAAGAAGAAACCGGTTTAGATGTGGCAACTAAAGAATTGTTTACCGTTCATTCTGATCCAGAACAAGACCTAAGGCATGCGGCTCTGGTTTTGTTTTATGTGGTTGAGATTAAAGGTGGCAGTATAGAACAGTGGAAAGTCTTTGAAATAAAAGATAGAAAATGGTTTAAACTGGAAGATGTGCCAAAACAAATGTGTTTTCATCATAGAAGAATTTTTGATAAGTTTGTAAAAGAATATTTACATAAATAAATTATGAAATTATTAATAACAGGTGGTGCGGGGTTTATCGGCTCAAATTTTATTCATTATTGGCTAAAGACTCATCCTGAAGATGAGATTACTAATTTTGATTTGCTTACTTACGCCGGAAATTTGGAAAGTTTGAAAGATGTAGTTGATAATCCAAATTATAAATTTGTTAAAGGGGATATTTGTGATCGTGATTTAGTTTTTAGTTTAGTTAGTGGTGTTGATTTGATAGTACATTTCGCAGCTGAGAGCCATGTAGATAGGTCCATTCTTGATTCTAGTGCATTTGTTCGGACCAATGTTTTAGGTACACAAGTATTACTTGAAGCAGCTCGAGAATATAATAAACGTTTTCATCATGTGTCAACTGATGAAGTGTATGGTCATCTTGGTCCAGATGATTTATCTTTTAATGAAAATACCCCGTACGCGCCTAGGAGTCCGTATGCTGCCAGTAAAGCTTCTTCAGATTTGTTAGTGCGGGCATATTACACAACGCACAATTTACCCATTACAATTTCCAATTGTTCTAATAATTATGGTCCATATCAATTTCCCGAAAAGCTTATTCCATTATTTATTTCCAATTTAAAAGAAAATAAAAAACTTCCAGTCTATGGTGATGGTTTGCAAGTGCGAGATTGGATCCATGTGGATGATCATAATCGGGGAGTAGATTTTATTATTCAAAAAGGTAAGATCGGTGAAACATATTGTCTGGGTGGAAAAAATAGTGAGATTCCAAATATAGAACTGACCAAGAAATTAATTAGTCTGATGAATAAAGATGAAAGTTTTATAGAGTATGTAAAAGATCGACCAGGTCATGATCGTCGTTATTCTATTGATTATTCCAAAGCGACAAGAGAATTAGGTTGGGAACCGTTAGTGGATTTTGAAACAGGATTGAAACAAACCGTTGAGTGGTATTTGAATAATTGGGATTGGGTAGAACATTGTAAGAGTGGGGAATATCAGGCGTATTATCAAAAGCAGTATAGAAAAAATTGATTTTTTAAATTAAATATTAACTTACTTAATAAAATGGTTTTGGGTTAGGGCTAGGAAGCCAGATTTGTTTGGAAATATTCCGGCTTCTTTACCCTAACCCAAAAATAATATTATATGCTTATATTAATAATCGGCGGAGGATATATTGGTCATCGATGCCACGATGCTTGGGTTGAATCTGTAATTTCTACAGATAGAATTAACTCCAAAGAAGATGTTTTGAAATTATTAGACGAACATAAACCAGACGTAGTTCTTAATGCTGCTGGTGTTCGAGGCAAGCCAAATGTAGATTGGTGTGAGACACATCAACTGGAAACTATTCTTGGTAATACGAAATTACCAATTACAATTGCCGAAGCGTGCCAGGAAAGAAATGTTTATTTGCTTCATATTGGTTCTGGTTGTATTTTTTATGGCGATTCTCCACACCAAGACAAGAAATGGCGTGAAAATGATATGGGTAATCCAACGGAGGTGACATATTCTCGCACCAAGTGGGCAACGGATTTAGTTTTGTCTACTTTACCAAATGTGGGGATTGGCCGAATTCGTATGCCAATTGATTATATTCCTTCAACTAATAATATGATTGATAAACTGTCCACTTTTCCGAAAGTAATTGATGTGGAAAATAGTGTGACCATTGTGGATGATATGGTAAATGTCTTTTATCAACTGATGGAGAAAAAAGCCAGTGGAATTTTTCATGTCACCAATCCTGGAACATTGAAACATCGTGAGATTGTGGCTCTATATGAAGAAATGGTAGATCCAAATCACAAAAATGAATGGATTACAAATGATGATTTGGTCAAGCAAGGCCTCGCCACCAAAGGTAGATCAAATAATTTTTTGGCTTCAGAAAATCTTGCTAAGATTGGTATCAATATGCGCGAAGTCCATGAAGCCATGAGAGACACAATGACAAAATATGCTGAATTGAAAAAACGCGGCGAGTCTAGTGATAAAATTTTAACTTGTTAATTTTATGAGTGAAGGAAGAAGAGGAATATCAAGGAGAGAAGCTTTAGTTAGTATGGCTGTTTTAGCTGCTTCTGGTTGTGATATTATAAAACAATTTCCTGATATTGAAGGTGAATTGCTTCGTAAACCAGTACCAGGTTTAGGTCGCGAAGATAACAATGTTGATGATGTGGTGTCTGCTACTCCGGATGGTGTAGGATCTGATACTGATGAAAGAGATGTGGTTGAAAAAAAAGAAATAAGTACTAGAGGTTATTTAGAAATAGAACTAATGGAACGGATAAAAGATTTACCACGAGAAGTTCAGGATGTAATTAAATTTGAATGGGCTAGAGTTACCTCTCAGGAGACAAGAAAAGTATATGAAAGTAAATTTAAGAAATTTAATAAAGAAGCAGAGTTGATGGGCTATTTGTCATATTTAATTGAAAATGAAGAATATAGGATCAAAGTCCAGATTGCCTGTAAACAAGTGGCAGAAAAATATAATATTCCTTTGCAAATTATTTATGGTATAGTAGCGGCTGAAAGTGGTGGTAATCCTTTTGCTCGTTCAGATGTTAAGCCGAGTGCGCGAGGAATATTACAATTAGTTCCTGGCACAGCTAGGGCAGTTGGATTAAAAGTTGATAAAGATGTAGAAGAAGAAACTGATAAAGACAAATTTGATTCTAAAGTTGATGAAAGATTTGATGTGGAAAAATGTATTGATGCCGGTATAAAATATTTAGGAAAGTTAAGAGATAGATTTGGTGATTTAGGTTTAGCTCTAGTGGCTTATTCTGGTGGGCCGACTAACACCGAAGATAAAATTAGTTTAAATCATGATGAAATTGAACATGAAGATTCTGGATATGATAGATTTGAACGCCAACAAGATGATCTCGGAAAAAAATTTCAAAAATTTACTGATTTAGGTAGAAAAACTTACAAAAAAGAAGTCAGGCAAGGTTTATTAAACGCTGGGATTTTTTATTCAACTTCTTTTGATGGTGGTGGTTTGGATCATTCAGGTCAATATCCATTTTGGATTCAAGAATTAGGAATTCAAATGTCAGAAATTTTGGATGGCAGTGGAGAGCCTTTGTCAATTAGGCGAAGAATTGTGGATAAAGAATTAGTATTTAAGAAAACACAATCGTCAACTAAGATAAAAAGAGACAGATTGTCAGAAAGACAAGCTGATAAATATAAAGAGTATACTAGAGAATCGGTGGCTGAACAATTAACCCAAAATTAATATGGAAACAGAACAACGCCCATGGGGACAATATAAAGTTTTAGTTGATACTCCAACTTACAAAGTTAAGGAAATTTTGGTTAAGCCTGAACACAGATTGAGTTACCAAATGCATTATAAACGGAGTGAACATTGGTTTGTTGTTTCAGGCGAGGCTACTGTGACTTTAGATGATAAAGATATTATTGTAAAAAAAGGCGAATATATTGATATATCTGTGGAGAGTAAACATCGTGTCGCTAATCAGGAAAATGAAGATTTGATTTTTATAGAAATTCAAACTGGGGAATATTTTGGTGAAGATGATATTGTGCGAATAGAAGATGATTATAATAGAATATAGTATTTTATATGCCAGAAAGAGTATCAGAACAATTTTTACGAGAGATGCCACAAGAAGTTAGAGAGACAATCAAAGAATTGGCTGATATTATGGCTTGGTGTAAAAATAAGATATGGAAACATGATCAGGAAGTATTGAAGCTGAGTGAAATGGTGACTGAATTATATACTTATATACAGAATTTATCAGTAGATTTTGAAAATCAGGCTAATAAATTAGTGGCCGTAGCTGGTGATTATAATAATATTAGGGACTTGTATTATAGGTTATTAGATAAATTTGATGGTTTGCAGGATTTAATGGAGGATGAAAATAATGTAGCTAGATATAAAGTTGGTGATTTTGATATTATTGTTAGGAAATTCGAAAGGTCAAAAAAATGTGATCTTAATAAGACAATCAGTATGGATTGCTGGCCGACAGGCGCCGACATAGAAAAATTGTTATCTGAAATATTTGATCCAACTCTGTCTAATATAGTGAATCAGCTCTCCAAACCAACGATTGTGGAAGTGCATGTTAAATTTAGACAAAGTAGCCATCGTGTTGGTGAGGGATCTGTGCAAATAAGTATAGAGCATTCAGTGGGCCAAGATAATCCTGATAATATATTTGCTTTGGAATATTTTTCAGACAGGACAAGGAAGAAAAAAAATTGTGATATGGTTAGTCATTTTGAGTCAGAATGTCCTACAGTATCTGGTGGCAAAAAAGAAGAACCGAATAATTTGTTCTCTCATGTTAGCCGTTGTACAGTTCGGAGACATAAACATGAAGATGAAAGTATTTACGAAAATAGTATAAAGATGATAATGGATGGTAGGGAAATAGAAAAAACAAAAGAGATTATTAGAGAATTACTTTCATTCTTTGTTGAGAATCCCAGAAATTTTAGTTAGTCAATTTATGGATCTATCAGTTATTACCGTCACATGGAATTCACAAGATTTTATTGAGAAACAAATTAAATCTGTGGTTTTGGGTTGTAAAGATATTACTTATGAACAAATTGTAGTAGACAATGCTTCTACAGATAAAACTGTCGAACTAGTGGAAAAATATTCTTCAGTTAAACTAATAAAAAATTTAGAAAATTTGGGTTTTGCCCAAGGTAATAATAAAGGTTCTGAAATTTCCCAAGGGGAATTTTTATTATTTTTAAATGCTGATAATGAAATTGAACCGGGCAGTCTTGATAAAATGATAGAGTGGATGAAAAATCATCCTGATGTTGGGATTGCGAGTTGTAAATTAGTTGATCAGTTTGGCCAGTTTAATGAAGAGGCTAAACCACGAAGATTTCCTAAAGTCTGGGAACAAGTTTTATTACTTTTGAAAGTTCCACATTTTATACCAATGATTTTGGATAATTATTTGATGAAAGATTTTGATCCAGAGAAAGAACAGACGGTAGATAGTGTGCGCGGATCTTTTTTGTTGATGCGTCGGGAAGTTTATAAAAAATTGGGTTGGGCATTTGATCCAAGATATTTTATTTGGTTTGAAGATGTTGATACTTGTCGAGAGTGTTCTAAAGCTGGATATAAAGTAATGTACACTCCGATTATTACTTGTATAGATTATGTAGGTCAGAGTTTTAAAAAAAGAAAAAGTTATTGGAAACAGAAAAATTTTAGCAAATCCATGTTAACATATTTTAAAAAATGGGAACCAATGTCCAAATGGATTTGGATTGCTATTTTTAGACCAGTAGGAATTTTGTTAGCGTTTTTAGTTGATTTGTTTGTTTAAAATAAATATTTTTTTAAAAATAGAACACAAATTTCCTAAATTACCTAAATTTTCGCAAATTTATTTTAGTGGATTTTGGTAATTTTGGTAATTTGAGTTCTATTGGATAGTTTTATGAAATTAAATATACACCTAGTCACCTGGAATGGCTCTAAATATATAGAGTATCTTTTTGATTCGTTAAGAAAGCAGACTTTTCGTGATTTTAAATTAGTAATTTTGGATAATGGGTCAACAGATGATACAGTAGAAAAGATTAAGATTGAGATTAAGAGTATGCCGATTGAGTGTGAATTGATTGAAGGAAAGGAAAATCTTGGTTTTTCAGGCGGTCATAATAAATTGTTTGAAGGAATAAGGAATAAGGAACAAGGAGAAAATGAATATGTCTTATTGCTTAACCAAGATATGTATTTGATGCCGGATTGTTTGGAGAAATTAGTACAGTTTATGGATAGTCATGATGACGTAGCAGTCGTTAGTCCAAGACTTATGCGTTGGAACATTGATTTCACTGATTTAAAAAAAGATTTCACTGAAAGATTAGAACAGAGTTTTAGTAATAAAATTGACACGCTCGGTTTAAAAGTTTTGCGAAATAGGAGGGTGATAGAAAAATATACCGGCAAAGATTGGGATGATAAAAAATCTAAATTAGAATTGTCTCATCATACAGTTGATGAAGCGATGGAAGTCTTTGGAGTGTCTGGTGCTTTTCCTATGCTTCGCAAAAATGTGATTGATAAAGTTGGTTTGTTTGATGAATTATATTTTTTGTATAAAGAAGATGTGGATTTGGCCTATCGTTTACGGATTGCTGGGTATAAAGCCTTTGTTTTGCTTGATACGGTTGCCTATCATGACAGATCGGCCGAGGGGTTGGAGAAAAAAGGGGACATGGTAGCTATGGCTAATAAGAAAAAGCAGTCATCGTGGGTGAAGTATCATAGTTACAAAAATCATTTAATGACACTGTATAAAAATGAATATTGGCAAAATTACCTTCTTGACTTGCTATGGATAAAATGGTATGAATTAAAGAAGTTTGTGTATTTTTTAATTTTTGATAGAAGTGTGTTGAAAGGGTTGGGGGAGATTTGGAAAAATCGTAAAGACTTAAAGATTAAAAGATTGAAGATTAAAGAAATGAGAAAGGTGAGTTGGAGAGAGATGAGACGGTGGTGGATTTAGTCATGTATCATATAGCATGTAACATATGACAAATATTGAATTAAGAAATTATGAATAGCAATAGGGGATTAAAAATTGAAAGAGGTGTTACTATTGTTGATAATGATATTAATGAAAGATTGAATCGTATGACAGATCATTTGTCAGGTGAAGATATTGAAGTTCATCTGGAGCAAGCTAAGTCGGCTGATGGTATTATTGATAGTTTGTTAAATACTGATATTGAGAGTGAATCAGATGAGCCAATACTTTCTAGGACACCTAATAAATAAAAATTAGTATGACCTTTATAGAAAATTTTTTTGAAACAATTAATCAGGGAATAAAATATAATCGCGAGCATAAACAAGAACTGAAAGAAAAAGTAAATAAAAACAAAGTGCGTGGATTTGTTGGAATGCTTTTTATGTCAGTATTTTTTTCATTTTTTTTACTGATGAGTTTTTATATGCGGACAGCCTTTGATAATGTTATAAATTGGTATATTTTTATTGGTGTGTGTATAATATTTTTATCTGTCGCGGTTTACTCCATGATTTATTATTTAGTTTTAATTATAAAAGATCACTCTAAAAAATAAAAGTCATTATGTTAATATACGAAACAAAAAATTTTATAGTTGAATCCCATGAAAAACCCTTTGTTTCAAGAAATGATGGTGGGCATATTAGGATAAGAATAAAAAATGAAGAAATTACTGACCGAACAAAATTAGATCCAGGGGGGGCAATTGAGTTGATGCGTTTGACAATAATGGTTGGAGAAGCTATGGAGACAGTTATGAATAAACAAGGAATACCAGTGATAAAAATAAATTATCAGGACATGGGGAATTGGGCAGCCAAGGAAGGTAAAAAATCTTTTTTACATTATCATGTTTTAGGTAGAGCTAAAAATGCTCTTAAACAGCCTTGGCCAGAATCAGTTTATTTACCAGACAGATCAACTGGTTTTTATGATGATTTTGAACCTTTGAACAAAGAAGATATTATGTTAATTAAAGAAGAAATTGAAAAATTATTTAAAAAAGAAAAATATCAAGATAAAAATTGGCATTTATAAATTAATTATTAGTGTGAATTAGTGTAAAAGATTAGTGGTTTATGAAGGATATCAATATAGTATTTTTAAATTATCTAATGAAAGACGACATTTTACGTGCCGTTGATTCTGTTTTGGCTGATATTAAAGATTGTCCATATGATGTCCAAATTACTGTAGCTGATAATTCGGAAAACAAAGATGGAATTAAGGAAGCTTTACCTTCTGGAGTTAAGTATATAGATTGTGGTGGTAATATTGGTTTTGGTAAAGGTAATAATAAGGGTTTTAAAGCGACCGAAGCGAGATATTATTTTGCTCTCAATCGCGATACTATTATTCCAGAGAATTCTAAAACAATTGAACGATTAATAAAATACATGGATGATCATAGAAAGATTGGTTGTATTGGTCCAAAGTTGTTAAATATGGATGGAACTCTACAATATTCTTGTTATCGGTTTGATTTACCATCAATTTTAATTAAACCACTGAAGCATATTAATTTTGATCGAAAATATAAATGGATCAAGCGCCATGCTGACAAGCTAGAAATGAAAGATTTTGATCATAATGAGACCAGGCCAGTAGACTGGGTCTTGGGAGCAGCTATGATTGTGCGCAAAGAAGTGGTAGAAGAAGTAGGTTGGTTTGATGAAGAAAGATATTTTATGTATTTGGAAGATTGTGATTGGTGTCGGCGGATGTGGGAAGCGGGCTGGCCAGTTTATTATGTTCATGATATTATTATAAGACATGTGCATGCTCGGGAGTCGGCCAAAGTGCCAGGACTGTTTAAAGCTTTGTTTAAGAATAGATTGGCCAGAATTCATGCCAAGAGTTGGTGGCAGTTTTTGTGGAAGTGGCAGGGGAACCATAAATACTATAGAGCTAGAAAATGAAATTCTAGTTCAAATTATAATTAAGGTTTATATTAGGTGCAAAGTTTTTTAAATTTCTAATTTCTAATTAACCTAATTTCTAATATCAAACATTTTGAAAATTGTAAATTGTAAAATTGAAAATTTTTTTATTATGAATTCTTATCCTCGCATTGCTATTATATATCTTTCCTTTCATTGTGAACCATACATAGACGACGTGGTTTCGTCTTTGAAAAAATTAACTTATCCCAGAGATAGAGTGGAGTTTGTGATTGTGGATAATCCGCACCCAGAGTATGGCAGTTCAGTCCGCTATATAGAAGAAAATGTTATGCCCATGTCTGGTTTGATTATTCCTCACGTGACACTGCTTCCCCAAAAAGACAACCTGGGTTTTGCTGGGGGAAATAATGAAGGCATAAAATGGGCGCTAGATAATGGCTTTGATTATGTGTTTTTTCACAATAATGATGGTTTTATGGCCTCTAATTGTCTTGAACCATTGGTAGAACAAATGGAAAAAGACAAGACTATTGGTGTGGCACAGTCTCTAATACTATTGCATCCAGAAACAGATTTGGTAAATAGTGCGGGTAATGCTTTTCAATATTTAGGTTTTGGTTTTTGTGGTGATTATAGAGTAAAACATCAAAATTTAAATTTGCCAGCCGTGAGTGATGTTGGTTATGCGAGTGGAGCCGCGCTTATGATGCGAGCAGACTTATTAAAAGAATTTGGTTTGTGGGATCAAGATTTTTTCTTGTATCATGAAGATTTGGAGTATTCATTTCGTTTGCGAGTAGCTGGTTTTAGGTCGGTTGTAGTAAAAGATTCAATTTTTTATCACAAGTATCAATTTAGCCGGAGTATTACCAAGTTTTATTGGATGGAACGCAATCGTTATGGGGTAATGCTAATGTTTTTCCGCATTCCAACTTTATTATTACTCTTGCCAATTGCTTTGGTTTTAGAAATCGGTTTGTGGTTATTTGCTTTCAAAGGTGGCTGGTGGAAAGAACGAATAAAAGTTTATCAGTATTGGTTAAAACTAAGTAGTTGGCAATTGTGGTTGAAGAAAAGAAAAAATATTTTTAAAATTAAAAAAATTACTGATCGTGAATTATTAAAAAATGCTGTGGCCGGAATATATTTTCAAGAAAAGTCTGTAGAAAATCCTTTGGTGATTTATGTAGGGAATCCGGTGATGAAAGTGTATTTTGTTATTGTTAAGTTTTTGATTTGGTGGTAAGACATTGATTTCACTGATTTAATTTGAGATTTCACTGATTGTGGTTGTTTAATTTTATTTCACAGATCTATGTATAAAGAAAGTGAATTAACTAGACAAATAATTGGTGTAGCCATGAGAATACATCGTGAAATTGGTCCAGGTTTTCAAGAAAGAATCTATCACAAAGCAATGATTGTGGCTTTAGAAAATGAAGGTTTAGGTGTAGAAAGTGAAAAACAGTTTGATATTAAATATCAAAATATGTGGGTAGGCACATTTCAGTTGGATTTAGTTGTGAATAGTAAAGTAGTGGTAGAATTAAAAGCCGTATCAGGAGAAATGCCTAAGTTATTTCAAACTCAAACAATATCATATTTAAAAGCTAGTAAATTAGAAGTAGGTTTATTAATAAATTTTTGTAATTCAAGTCTAGAAGTCAAAAGATTTGCTAATTATAAGAATTTTTAAAGTAATCAGTGAAATCATTTTTAGAATCAGTGGAATCAATGTTATATGAGAATTAAAAAAGCAATATTAACAGGTGGTGGGCATGCAACTCGTTTGCGTCCGATCACTTCACTTATCAATAAACACTTGATACCCTTGGCCAATAAGCCAATGATTTTTCATGCTATAGAAAAAGTGGTAGAAGCAGGTGTGGAAGAAATTTTTATTAATACAAATCCGGGTGAAACTGAATTGCAAAAATATGTGGGTGATGGGGGACACTGGGGAGTCAAGATTACTTTTTTTGAACAAACTGGTGGACCACAGGGAATTGCCCATGTAGTAAATGAAGCCAAGAAATTTATTGGTGATGATCCTTTTATATTTTATTTATCAGATAATATTATATTGGGTAGTATCAAGGAGATGACTGATGAATTTAACAAAAATAATTTTGACTGTATGTTGGCCTTGTCAAAAGTACCAGATCCAAATCGGTTTGGTGTGCCATATTTTGATGAAGCGGGAAAATTGATTGATGTGGTAGAAAAACCACAAAATCCGCCCAATGATTTTGCGGTGACAGGGATTTATCTCTATGGTCCAAAAGTTTTTTTCAATGCTTTTGAAAAAATTGAGAAAAGTGCGCGGGGTGAATATGAAATATCATCAATTCATTCACATTTTTTAAAAAATAATTTTAAAGTTGGATACAGGGAAGTTACTGGTTGGTGGAAAGATACTGGCCAAGCCAATGATTTGTTATTAGCCAACAGACTTCTTTTGGAAAGAATGGAAGCCAGTGAATTTCCTAATCACGGCAGTATAGATAAGTCGGCCGATATTTCTGGCAAAGTTCATGTGGGGATTGGCTCGCAAATAAAAGCTGGGGTAAAAATTATTGGTCCAGTTATGATTGCTGAGAATTGTATTTTGGAAAATTGTGAAATTGGTCCGAATGTGACTATTGGTTCTGGTGGGGAATTAAGAAATTGTAAGATGAAAGATTCTATTATGCTAGAGAATAGTGTGGTGGACGCTGATATAAAAATTACTGATAGTATTCTTGGTAAGGGTGTAAGTGTGATAAAAAAACCCGGACAAGAAGCTGAGGGTCATAAAATGATTATTGGTGATAAGACGATTATTGAGATTTAGCTGTCTCTGATAAGCTTTTTTTGTTTTTCTCCCTGCCTGCGCAGGCAGGTGTTTAATTCTGTTCTTTCCGTTGTTAATTTACAACAGAATAAACAGAAATAACGGAATGAAACAGAATTTATAAAATTCAAATTAATTATGAAGAAATACAAGATAAAAAAAATAGCCAAAAGCATACTACCAACAAAATATGGCCAGTTTGATATTATAATTTATAAAGATAACAACGGCAGTGAGCATGTTGTTTTATTATCGGGAAAAAATTTTAGTACTAATAAATCTGTGTTAGTTCGGGTGCATAGCGAATGTATTACGAGCGAAGTTTTTCATTCACAAAAATGTGATTGTAAACAACAACTAGATTTGGCCATGAAAAAAATTGGCAAAGTTGGCGGTGTCATTATATATCTACGTCAGGAAGGTAGAGGAATTGGTTTGGGTAATAAAATAAAAGCGTATCATTTGCAAGAACAGGGTTTGGATACTGTAGAGGCTAATGTAAAATTAGGTTTTGCTTCGGACAAAAGAGACTATAAAGTTGCTTGTTTGATTTTAGATGATTTGGGTATAAATAAAATAAAATTACTCACAAATAATCCAGATAAAATAAAAGAACTTAAAAAATGCGGGATTGAAATTGAAGCTAGGGTTTCAATTGAAATAAAACCAAAAAATGGCCAAGATAAAAAATATTTAAAAACCAAAAAAGATAAAATGGGGCATTTACTTCGCCAGGTTTGATTTATGAATATTGAATTCATGCAATTAGCTCTAGAAGAAGCCAAAAAAGGTTTAGGCTTTACTTCACCTAATCCAGCTGTGGGTGCTGTTTTGGTAAGACAAGGCAAGATTGTTGCTATTGGTTGGCATAAACATACTGGAAAAGATCACGCTGAAGTGTTGGCTATTAAAAAAATAAAAAATAAAAATTTACTAAAAAATTGTGAGTTGTATATAACGTTGGAACCCTGTTGCCATTATGGACAGACTCCACCATGTGTAGATTTGATAGTCAGATCTGGAATTAAAAAAGTTTATGTGGGAATGAAGGATCCTTTTGTAAAAGTAAATGGCAAAGGAATAATTTATTTGCGTAAAAATGGTGTGGCAGTAGAAATGTGTAAAGATAAAAGACTTGTTTTGGAAATTAAAAAAATAAATCAGCCATTTTTAAAATGGGCAAGTGTAGGCTGGCCCTATGTGGTTTTGAAAGCCGCCATAAGTTTGGATGGTAAAATTGCCACCAAGACTGGTGATTCCAAATGGATTACTAATGAAAAAGCGAGGCAAGATGCGAGAATAGAAAGAAGTCTCTGTGATGCAGTCTTGGTTGGTTCTGGAACTGTAAAGGCGGACGATCCAGAATTGGCTCCACATGGCAAATATAAAAATAAAAAATTATTACGAATAATTTTAGATGCTGAACTTTCTACTAATGTGAAAGCCAAAGTTTATCGCGATAAAAATATTTTTGTGGTTTGTACTAATTTGGCGACAAAAATGAGACAAGAAGTTTTTGCCAAAGCAAATATAAAATATAAATCTTTTGGCAAGAAAAAGGTTGATATAAAACAGTTGTTGGATTTTTTTTCTAAGCAAGGAATACAAAAAATATTTGTTGAAGGTGGAGGCGGAGTTCATGGCACCTTTGTAGATGCTCACAAAAAAAATGGCAATGTTATAGATGAAATAATTTTTTATTTAGCGCCCAAAATTATTGGCGGACGTGAAGCCAAGACAGTGGTTGGGGGAGAAGGTATTAATCTGGTTTCTGATAGCCTTAATTTGGTTAGCCTTGACTATAAATTAATAAATGATAATATGAAAATAAGAGGGCGAGTAAGTAATTAAACCTATGTTTACTGGTATAATAAAATCAATTGGAATCATTGAGGATATTAAGCAAGAAAATGACAGTTTGCGGTTTTTTGTTTCCTGTCCAAAAATTTACAATGAAGCTGAACTTGGTTCTAGCGTTTGCATAAGTGGAGTGTGTTTGACTGTGGCGGAAAAAATCAATGATGATTTGGTATTTGAATTAATGCCCGAGACATTACGTAAAACTATTTTTAGAAATAAAAAGCCAGGCAGTAAAATTAATTTAGAAAGTTCTTTACATGTGGGTGATGAATTGGGCGGACATTTTGTTTATGGTCATGTCAATACGGTTGGCAAAGTAGTTGATATTAAAAATGAAGGTGAAGATAAATTGGTTAGTATAGAAGTAGATGATGAATATAAAAAATATTTAGTTGCTGAGGGTTCAGTGGCAGTTGATGGTGTGAGTTTAACAATCGCCCGGACAAATAAAAATATTTTTACAGTTTCACTTATTCAATATACTTTGTTAGAAACCACGCTTGGTATTTTGCAAATAGGGGACGAAGTGAATATCGAATTTGATATGATGTTAAAGTATTTAGAAAATTTGGTAAAAAATAAAATATAATTATATGAAAAAAGGCATTGAATTTAAAATAAGTGACGGTAGTAAATTAAAAATTGGCATTGCCCGGAGCCGGTGGAATAGTTTTATTACTGATCCTTTGGTAGAAAATTGCCGGAAAGCTTTGGCTGAGTGTGGAGTTTTAGAAAAAAATATTTATGAGTTAAGTGTTCCCGGAGCTTATGAAATTCCTTTGGCAGCCAAAAAATTGATTGATAATAAAAAAGTAGACGCTGTGGTTTGTTTAGGTTCTCTTATAAAAGGTGGAACTATGCATTTTGAATATATTGCCGAAGCAGTTACCCAGGGAATTATGCGATTAAATTTAGACACTGGCATTCCTGTCATTTTTGGTATACTTACTTGCCTAAATGAAGAACAGGCAGTAGAACGTTCCTCAGGGAAATTAAACAGTGGTTATGAATGGGGTATGACAGCTGTGGAAATGGCTTTACTAAAATAAAATATTAATTGAAATAAAAAAACACCCGTAAATCCTCCAACTTAATCTCGATATGAATCGGAACTAAGTCGGGCGCGGGTGTTTTTTAGTCGAGAAAAGAACGTACAGAATCGAAATCCACCTTCGCCCTGGGACGTTGCTCCTGAAGCGGAGCGAGGGCTAGGCGGAGAGAAGTCCACGCAGATGATCGACGGCCGTCTTTACGGCCAAGTAGCCGGGTTCGCTCGGCTTGAAGTCGTGCTCGAGTACCTCCTCGAACACGCAGAGCATGCCAGTGAGCTTTCCCAGGGTGGGGAAGTCTGTCATGTTGAACAGTGTAGAGAACGCCGCGGCTATGGCCACGGCACCTTCGCCGACGAGGCCGGAGTCGGCGGGGACACTTTCGTCCATGTCGTAGAACCGACTAGCGAGGTTGCTGATGATTTCCATGAACGTTGTCCCGTTGACGTCATGGATGGCTTTGATGGCCTGGGCCACCTGTTCAACCCTCTTACCCACGATGCCCGCGTCCTTGAACGCGAGCACGCTGTTGAAGCGACCCGCCTCGAACCACGACAGGAATTCGTTCACGTCGAGCATGTGCCCTCCAGGGCGTTATGATGGTTACAAAATTACATTAGCAAAAAAATATTATTTTGTCAATGAACACTAATCTTACACACTAATTTACACTAATAAAAAAACACCCTTTGTTTAGGTGTTTTGGTGCTCAGGTGCTAAAGTGCTTAGGTGATTGAGTGTTTTAGTATTCCAATTCAAACACCCCAGTCTTATCCGCCACTTTGCCCCAGAAATAAATTTTTCTAGTATTGATATCAACCGCAGTTTTTAAAATTTGTCCATTATTAAATAATTCATGACTAAGATAATAGCCAGGATTAAAGCCAGTAATTTTATTTTCATTTGCAATTAACAATAGTCCATACTGATCTAGGGGATTGATTATTACCATTTTTTCTCCAGTGCGATTGAGTAGCTTAGTATCACCATTATTATATATTGTCCATAATTCCCACCATGACCAAGTAATCCATTCTCCGGTTTGTGAATTATAAATGATTTGTTGGGTAGGAATAGAATTAATTTCTTGAATTTTGTTATCAAAAAATTTTATTACTTTTATATCAGTATCAGTTTTGTAAATTAGTCGGTTATTATTAATATCAATAATATTTTTTATTGTGCTTTCTAGATGGTATTCAGATAGGCCATTTTTAAGAGTGTTATTCTTGTATAGCCAGACATTATTTTCATCTTGCACATACCAGGCTTGAATGCTACTATCAATATTTGTTAGTAATTTTTCACTGTCAGTGGTTGCCAGAATTATCTGTCCATTATTTTGCAAATAAATTGACGGGACAGAAGTGTTCTTTGTCCATTGGTATATTACAGATTTATCGTATGTGTAAGTTTTTGTAATATTTTGATTAGTGGCGTCAAAAATTTGAATGATATCTTTTTGTTTTTCAGTGGTTTGAATTAAAAAATAATTATTAAAAGGCGACCAACTAACAATTGGTTCAGTTTCTGTTTTTATTCTAGAAAGTGAAGATAAAGTTTCGGTGTTTGTTTCGTACAAATAAATTTCAAATATATTATTTTCTTTGGTTGTAAGAATAATATATTGGCCATCAAAAGAAGAATAAAAATTAGCAATCGTTTTTTGTAAATCTGCCAGGATTGGTGTGGGTAAACTTTTTTTGAATAAAGTAATTTCTTTGATATAGCTCGTTTTTTTACTGGCAATGTCAATATTTTTTACCCAGTCTTGGTAACCATCTTTTGTTAGTTTAACTTCATAGTTGCCTGGCGCGCGATTGGGTAGCCAAACGGGAATTTTTTTATCTATTTTTACGTTATTAAGATAAACAGTTAAATCTTTTGGCAAAGCATCAATACTCAAAACCCCTGTCTGCTTTATTTCATGTTTACTAAAATCATAGCGATACCCAGCGGTATACATAATGATTATTGGAGAAATAATAAAAAAGGTGATTATTAAAGAAATCATTATAGTGAGTCTAATATTACGGGTGATTTTGGTTTGGGGGTAAGTCATTATAAAGGAATAAGGAGTAAGGATTAAGCCTGCCCGCAATGCAAGTCCCGATAAAATCGGGATTGCAGGCGGGGAATATATAGCTTACATAGTTTGAGCCAAGAATTTGATTATTTATCCTATCTAAGCTACAATATACAATATAAAACTAATAAAATCAATGTTTATATGGCTAAATTTATTATTCAGGGTGGAAAAAAATTAAGCGGTGAATTATCTGTCAATACAGCAAAAAATTCTGCTGTGTCTATATTATGTGCTTCCTTGATGGTTAAGGGAGAAGTAATATTGAAAGATCTCCCTAGAATTGAAGAAGTATTTAGAATTTTAGAAATATTGAAAAGTATTGGTGTAGAATTACGCTGGATAAATGAACACACACTTTTATTAAATAGTTCAAAGGAATTAAAAATGGCTGATATTAATAAACATGCTACTGAAATAACTCGTTCCTCATTATTATTGCTCGGTGCTTTAGCTGGTAGAGTCAAAGAATATAAGATTTATAAGTCTGGTGGTTGTCGTCTTGGTGAAAGGACTATAAAACCTCATTTGTTTGCATTGGAAAAATTTGGTGTGAAAGTTGAGTCAAAGTTTAAATATTATCAAGTAAATAATTCACCGTTGAAATCATCACAGATCGTCATGTATGAGTCAGGTGACACACCGACCGAAAATGCTATAATGGCCGCAGTTTTGTCACCTGGTAAAAGTATTCTAAAATTTGCTTCATCAAATTACATGGTACAAGATCTGTGTTATTTTTTGGTTAAGGCTGGTGCTAAAATTAAGGGTATTGGTTCTACTACTTTGGAAATTACAGGTGTGAAATCTTTGAAATCTGTAAAAAGTTATAATATTATGCCAGATCCGATTGAAGCTATGACTTTTTTTGCTCTAGCAATTGTTACTAAATCTAGTTTGAAAGTTAAAAATTGTCCTTTAGAATTTTTGGAATTAGAATTAGAAAAATTAAGTGTGATGGGACAAAAATTTGAATTATCAAAAAAGCGCAAATCAGCTAATGGTAAATTTGATTTGGTGGATGTAAAATTTATTCCTTCAAAGTTAATAGCATTACCAGATAAAATTTATGGACGTCCATTTCCAGGTTTAAATATTGATAATCTGCCATTTTTTGTACCAATTTTGGCTTGTGCCAAAGGCAGGACTTTAGTTCATGATTGGGTTTATGAAAATCGTGCTGTTTATTATTTGGAACTGCAAAAGTTAGGAGCTAAGATTACTCTACTTGATCCCCATAGGGTATTTGTAGAAGGCCCGACAAAATTTTATGCTAATGAATTAATGTCCCCTTCAGCCATTCGTCCAGCAATGACAGTTTTTATAACTATGTTGGCCGCCAAAGGACGATCAGTCTTGCGTAATTCGTATACGATTGAACGCGGTTATGAAAATCTGGCAGAACGTCTACAAAAAGTTGGCGCAAAGATTAATAAGATTGATTGATAGAACTCAAATTTCCCAAATCACCCCAAATTTTCGTAAATATTTATTTTGGTTAATTTTTGTCATTCTGGTAATTTGAGTTCTATTTACAAAATATTATGCAAGAAAAATACAAAGATTACATTTTTCCAGCAGTTGTTCTCTTACTTGGTTTGTTAAGTAGAACTGGTTTTTTAATTTTAGTTGGTCTGGCTTTGTTGTACTGGCAGTTAAAAAAGAATGGAATAGATTTTAATTTACAAAATTTTATTAATAAATTATTTAATCTTAATTCTTCCGTGACAGCGAGAACGTCTGAGGCAGAGGAAAGGGATTCCCTCCTCGGAGGATCTTCGACCTCATTCGCTTCGCTCTTTCGGAATGACAAAAAAACTATGGAAACAATTAATCCTATGAAAAGGAGAAAGTTTGGCTGGTGGATTGTATCAGCCGTGGTAGTTCTTTTAATTTTGAGTTTTGCCAGTTCGTTTTGGGTAGTGATTGGCGCAGGTGAAACCGGCGTACAAACTTTTTTTGGCAAAGTGCGTGATGAAGAATTTGCCTCTGGTTTTCATCTAAAAAATCCTTTGGTAAAAGTGACCAAGATGAATGTCCGGACACAGGAATATACTATGAGTGTCGCTCAAGGTGAGGGGAAGAAAGCTTCAGCCGATGCGATTACAGCTCTAACCAAAGAAGGTCTAAGCGTTGACTTGGATATTACTGTACTTTATCACTTGGTCCAAGAAAAAGCGTCTGATGTCTATCGGGATATTGGTCTGACTTATGATGAGATTGTCATTCGTCCGCAAATCAGAAGTGTGATTAGAGAAGTGATTGCTCAGTATGAGGCCAAAGATATTTATTCGGAAAAACGCCAAGAAGCCGCGCAAAAGATTTTTGCTGATTTACAAGCTCAGTTATTACCCCGGGGTATTGAAATCGAAGATGCACTACTTCGCCATGTCCAGTTGCCCGCTGACTTAGCCCAAAGTATCCAATTAAAACTCCAATCAGAACAAGAATCACAACGTTATGATTTCTTATTGCAGACTGAGAAAAAAGAAGCAGAGAGAAAAGTGATTGAAGCGACTGGTCAACGTGATTCCCAGCAACTTATTAATCAGAGTTTGACTGAAAGATATTTACAATATTTATATATCAATAGTCTGAAAGATCGTCAAGGCACAATTTACGTGCCAACTAATCCAAATAATGGTGTACCAGTATTTAAGGGTATTTAATTTTAATCCTGAGCGAGCGAAGCGAGTCGAAGGATCCCTTTGTTGTTCACATATAACTAGTGATTTAATTTGACTTTTCTCTGTCTGTTTGGTAGTATATATTTGTATGAATAATATTAATACAATTTTCCCTCCATGCAGTGCTGCCTAAAGTAGTACTTGCTTAAAGTATCAAAAATGGCGGCATCTAAAAAGGTGTCGCTTTATTTTTTTAATCAATTCCGAATCCCCGACAAGGTCGGGGTGAGGAATCCCTTTTCAAGAGTTCAAAAATGTATTAAAATAGGAACTGATATAAGGCACTGATCAATGTTTTAAAAAGGGATTTCTCTCCGCCCTGGGCGGATCGAAATATATTTGTTTATGACAACCATTGAACAATTACAATTTGCAAAAAAAGCCTCGAATCAATTACGGGTAGTAGAGACTAAACAAAAAAATCAATTTTTAAAGACTTTGGCTGATTTGTTATTGGTCAATGAAGAAGAAATTTTATCAGAGAATCAAAAAGATTTATTATTAGCAGAAGGTTTAACCAAAGCCATGGAAAAGCGCCTGACTCTAACATCAGAAATTTTAAAAGGCATGGCCAAAGGTTTAAAAGAAATTGCTGGATATGAAGATCCAATTGGAATAATAGAAGAAAAAAAGAAACGACCAAATGGTATGAAAGTTGCCAAAATGCACGTACCAATTGGTGTGATTGTGTTTGTGTATGAATCTCGACCAAATGTTATTATAGACGCGGCTGGACTGTGTGTAAAATCTGGTAATGCTCTAATCGTGCGTGGTGGCAAAGAAGCAAATAATTCTAACACAGTTTTACTAAAATTTATTCAACAAGCCTTGGAAACTTCTGGTATGGACAAAAATTGTGTACAACAATTGGAAGACAGAAGTTATGAAGCTCTGGCTGAAGTAGTAAAACAAGATAAGTATGTTGATTTGGTTGTACCTCGCGGACGAGCCAAATTAATCAACAGTATAAAAGATAACGCACGTGTGCCCGTGATTGCTCATGAACGCGGACTTTGTCATATGTACATTGATTCTGAAGCTGATAAAAAAATGGCCATTGAACTTGTTATCAATGCCAAGACGTCTAATCCTTCCACTTGTAATACAATTGAAAAAGTTTTAATTCATAAAGATATGGCTGATAAAATCTTACCAGATTTGTTAAAAGAATTATTTGCTAAGAATGTAGAAGTAAGAGGGGATGCGATGGTTTGTCGTTATAATGAAAATTGTATTTTGGCAACCGAAGAAGACTGGGATGAAGAATATTTAGATTTAATTATCGCGATCAAAATTGTTGGTTCTTTTACTGAAGCTTTACAACATATAGAAATTCATAGTTCACACCTGACTGATTCTATTATTACCAAAAATAAAGACAAAGCGAATGAATTTTTGCGTTCAGTCAATAGTGCCTCGGTCTTACATAATGCATCCAACCGTTTGGTTGATGGGGGAGAATTTGGTTTGGGTGCAGAGCTTGGTATTAGTACTTCATCCATTCATATGCGTGGACCAATGGGAATAAAAGATTTGACTGTGACTAAGTATGTGGTGATGGGGTCTGGGCAAATACGTAAATAGTATGAAAAGATAAAATATAATATTGTAAATTCTGTTTTTTCTGTTCAATTCCGTTATTTCTGTTGTTAAATTTTACAACAGAATAAACAGAACTAACAGAGTTAAACAGAAGTTGTTGAATTGTCGTATGGAAAACCTAACAATCATAAAAATTGGTACAAACGTAATTATTGATAATAATCAAGCAGTCAGAAAAGATTTGCTTGAAGAATTTTTTGGTACAATATTATCTCGTACCAAAATGGGGGAGAAGTTTATTGTTATTGCTTCTGGGTCAGTGGCTTTGGGTAGAAAAGAAACCAATAATCCTGGTCTAGAAAAAGCTTTGGCTGCGGGAATTGGTCAGCCAATTTTGATGCAATATTTTCGTGAGGCTGGGAAAAAATATAATTTTCAAATTGCGGAATTACTTTTGTCTCGTCCTCATTTAGTTAAACGTCGCGAGTTTTTATCTTTACAAACCAAGATTGAAAATTTTTTAACCCATCCAGATTTTATTTTAGTGGTTAATGAAAATGACTTTCTTGTCAATGGGACTGATTGGGGTTTTGGTGATAATGACAGTTTGGCAGGTGCATTGGCCGTGGCTTTATCAGCCAAAAAATTATTAATCGTCAGCAGTATTGATGGACTATATCAAGATGGAAAAGTTGGTGATAAAAAGTCTTTGTTAAATGAAATTGAAGATGTAAATGCGGAGTTGATGAAATTTTGTCGATCAGATATTTCTACTCATGGTACGGGCGGAATGATTTCAAAATTAAAAGTGGCCAGATTATGTCGAGCTGTGTGTATAGAGACACAAATAATTAGTGGTTTAAAATCTGGTAATTTAGAATTGGCTTTGGCTGGTAATAAAATTGGTACAAAATTTTTAACGCATAAAAGCTGTCAGGTTTTGAAAAATCGCGATCGTTGGATTTTATCAGCGAAAACTTCAGCTGCGAGTATCATGGTAGATAATGGAGCCGTGTTAGCTCTACAAAAAGGTACCAGTTTACTCGCAGTAGGAATAAAAAATATTTTTGGCAGTTTTGAAAATGGTGATTTGGTTGAGTTGTTAAATGAAAATAAAGAAAGTATTGCGATTGGGGTGGTAGATTTGTCTTCGGTTGAATTACAAAAAAATGATTTTAAAAAACAAAGAGGCGTGCAAGTGATGCATGCTGATAATATAATGGTGCTTTCACCCAATCCCGAATCCCCGAAGGGGTG
>DOMK01000002.1 GCA_003510435.1 Candidatus Magasanikiibacteriota bacterium | reverse complement strand
ACAGGAATTGAACCTGCGACCTTCCCGAAATCATTCGGGACGCTCTACCAATTTTTCAATAAACTCTGCGGATAATTTTATTTTCATCTTTTTGATTGTATATTCGGCTTTTCTGGCTTTTACTATATCGTCAAATACCCAACATTTATCTAATAACCACGGCCCTTTACCTTTTGTAGATTTATTTTTACCACAATTATGTTCTTTTATCCTCTTTTCCACATCAAAACAAGACCCTAAATAAGGTCTTTTACAATTATAGCTCCTGATTAGATATAAATACCCCCTCATACTGTGGACCGTACAGGAATTGAACCTGCGACCTCTTCCATGCCATGGAAGCGCTCTAGCCAGCTGAGCTAACGGCCCATAATTAATTTATAAAACAAAAACATTTTATCATATTATAAAAAAATAATCAAGCACTTTTCTATTAACACTTCCCAACAACCAAAATAAACACTATAATATGTACATAATATTTAAAAATTATTTATGCAAAATAAAAATTTACAAACCATGCAAACCTTTACTTTAAAAAATTTACCCAATCTAGATGTCGCTGTCCTTGGAGCTTTAGAATTATTTACTGAAACAAAAATACCAGAGCTTAATTTAAAAAAATATAAAAAACCTTTAGTCGTCGGCAGTGGTAATGGTGCAGTCACTGGAAAAATTTTATTTGATGGGGAGGATGTAGTGCTAGCTGATGAAAGCAATTACAAATTAAAATTAAAAAAAATAAAAGATATTGATGGCGCGATTTTAATTTCTGCTTCTGGTAGTAAACACGCCATTACATTGGCGCAAGATTTTAAAAAAAGAAAATTGGAAACTGTTCTACTAACAAACAACCCAGATGCTCCAGCTAAAAAATATATTGATCCTGACAAATTTTTTGTCTTCCCAAAAAATAAAGAACCATACACTTACAATACCAGTACTTACATGAGCATGATACTGGGGAAGACAAAAGAAAACCCAGAAAAAATAAAAGATTTTATTTTGCATACTACCCACAAACAAGTTAAGAAAAATTTTAAAAAGTATGATTCATTTTATTTAATTGTGCCAAATGAATTTGATGCCATGCGTGAATTGTTTACTACCAAATTTGATGAGTTATTTCAACCCGTTGTTTCTGGTCGCGTCTTTACTCCAGAACAAAGCAAACACGCCAAGAGTGTAGCCGATAATAGTAAAGAATTGTTTATTAGTTTTGGTTATGATAATAAATTGTTTGGCAAAAAAAATAATCGTTTAAATATTTCTCTACCAATCAATGCAAGTTATGCTACCATTATGGCGATGGTGTATTATACAATTGGAAAAATTCAAGAGCAACATCCACCATATTTTAAAAAGGGGATTGCCAAATACTGTGCCGGAGCATCCAAAATATTTAATAAAACTATTAGTCCGATTGTGGAATAACACATGCCACGAACCACGAAACACATACCACAAAATTAAACTTGTAAGGTTTATTTTTAAAAAATATAATATTACAACACAATATTAATATGTCATCCTGAACTTGATTCAGGATCTTTCTTAATCAATGCTTTTCCAATTAAAAGATGCTGAAATAATACTTGTCCTGAATTTATTTCAGGATTCAGCATGACAAATAAAAATAATTTATGAAACAACCATACTTTGATAATGTCCCAACAATCTTTACTGTTTTTGGCGCAACAGGGGACCTCATGACAAAAAAAATTGTGCCTTCATTATATTTTTTATATAAACAAAAAAGACTACCAACTATGCTTGCCGTCTTAGGTTTTGCCCGCCGGCAAATGAGTGACGACGAATTTAGAAACCATGTTTTTAATATTTTGAAAGAAAAAGATTTTGTTAAAACTAAAAAATCAATAGAAAAATTTCTAAAACTTTTTCATTATGAACAAGGCGATTTTTCACAACTGCAAGACTATACTGAACTAAAAAATCACATCCAAAATATCCAAGACACCTGGGGAATTTGCGCTAATAAACTTTATTATTTGGCTGTACCACCGGCTTTGATCAAAACTATTGTCCAGGGTCTAAAAGACACAAAATTAAATTTGCCTTGTGATGACAGCACAGGCTGGGCCAGAGTAGTTGTGGAAAAACCTTTTGGTGATGATGGTGAGTCGGCACGAGAATTAGAAAAAACTTTATCAGTTTTTAAACGTGAACAAATTTATAGAATTGATCATTATTTTGGCAAAGAAATGGTCCAGGGAATTTTAAATTTTAGATTTTCCAATGGTCTATTTGAAAATGCTTGGAACAATAAGCACATTGAAAAAATTAGCATGAAACTGTGGGAAGAAATTGGTGTAGAAACTAGAGGATCATTTTATGAAAGTGTAGGCGCTCTTCGTGATGTTGGTCAAAATCATTTATTATCTATCTTGGCACTTCTAACTATGGAACATCCTGTCAACTACACTGACAAAGAAGTTCGTAATGCCAGAGCAGAAGTTTTGAAACAATTAATTAAACCAAGTTTGCAAGATATAAAAACCAAAACTTTTCGCGCTCAATATAATGGTTATAAAAATATTGCTGGTGTAAACAAAAATTCTAATGTGGAAACGTACTTCCGCTGGCAAACTGAACTTGATTCACCTCGTTGGACTGGAGTGCCAATCACAATTGAAAGTGGCAAACGCATGGGGCAAGTGAAAAAAGAAATCGTTGTCACTTTCCGCCACCCTGAACCATGCATTTGTCCACCAGCTGGTCCAGTGCAAAATAAAATAATTTTTAAACTTCATCCAACCCAAGAAATTAAAATTCAATTTTGGCAAAGAAAACCTGGCTTTGATATGCAACTAGAAAAACGTGAGTTCACTTTTATGTTGCACAAAAATAAAACTAAATTGCCCTATGTGGAAGAGTATGCCAAATTACTTCATGATGCCATAGCTGGTAATCAAACTTGGTTTATGAGAAATGCAGAAGTTGCTCAAATGTGGCGCGTAGTTGATCCAATTATTAATGCTTGGCAAAAAAATTTGACTCCACTCCACACTTACAAACCAGACAGTTTTGAAATTACTAAAATTGCCAAAAATTTCCTGGAAGAAAAAAGACACAAACTAAATAAACGAATTGGTATAATTGGTTTAGGAAAAATGGGGGGTAATCTGACCAGACGATTAATTGACAAAGGCTGGTATGTGGTTGGCTATAATCGCACGGCTGAAGTGACCAAACAAATGGCCAAAGAAAATTTGAATGCGGTTTTTTCTTTAGAAGACATAATAAAAAAATTACCTAGTCCGCGCATTATCTGGCTTATGCTTCCCAATGGCAAACCAATTGATGAGACTCTGTTTGGAAAAGATGGGATAGTACAAAATTTGAATAAAGGCGATATAATTATTGATGGGGGCAATTCATATTACAAAGATACTGTTGCTCGAGCCAATAAATTAAAAAAACTTGGCATTAAATTTCTTGATGCTGGTGTATCTGGTGGTCCAGGTGGAGCCAGAAATGGCGCTTGTATTATGATTGGTGGGGATAAAAAATTATTTGAACATTGTGAACCAATTTTTAAAGACATGGCCCAAGTAAATGGCTATCAATTTTTCTCTGGCGCAGGTGCTGGTCACTTTGTCAAAATGATTCATAATGGCATTGAATATGGTATGATGCAAGCCATTGGTGAAGGTTTTAATGTTCTAAAAAAATCTGATTATAAGCTAGATCTACATAGGATTGCTGATATATATAATGAGGGTAGCGTAATTGAATCTAGATTAGTCGGCTGGCTTCATGAAGCTTTTCATATTTATGGTACAGATTTGAAAAAAATCAGTGGCAAGGTCTCTCATTCTGGCGAAGGCGAATGGACAATCAAAACCGCCAAGGCTATGAAGCTAAAAACCAAAGTAATTGAAGAATCATTAAAATTTAGAAAGCAATCCCAAAAAAAGCCCGACTATACTGGCCAAATAGTCTCGGCCCTGCGTGGTCAATTTGGTCAACACCCAGTCTTAGAAAAATAATTACACCATACCAACCTCTCTTATTAGAGAGGTTTTTGTTTGACTTTTATCTAAAAAAGACCTAAAATAAGCCAGTATTATTATATTATGAAATTTACGCAAAAATATTTTTGGTTAGTAATTTTACTTGGGGTAATTTTGGCCTTTACCTGGCCAACACCCGGATTAATTATAAAATCATATTTGGTCTATTTGCTTGGCATCATGATGTTTTTTTCTTGCTTAAAAATAGAACTAAAGGATCTAACAAAAATAAAAAATGATTGGTGGCGATTTTTAATCTTAATGATTTTTGTTTTTATTTTTCCGTCAATCCTGACTTATCTGGCAAAATTATTGATTATAAAAGACGAAATGATTTTTGTGGGCATGATTTTGGCAGCCGCTGTCCCTTGCGGAATCTCAGTAGTCTTTATTTCTGATCTTTTGCATGGTGAACCAGCCAAAGCCTTAACTGCCACCACCATTGCCCATTTGATTGCCCCGATTGTTACTCCAATGATTGTGTGGTTTTTTGCTCACAAAATTGTAGAAGTAAAAATTTTAGATATTAGTATTTTGATTTTAAAATTAGTAATTCTTCCTCTACTTATTGCTCAGATAACAAAATATTTATCATGGCAAAAACCGTTAATAAAAATTAGTAGCACAATCAATACTTATTTATTAGTATTTATGCTCTGGGGCATCGTCGCACCAGTTAGAAATTTAATTATTTCTAATTGGCAAACGAGTTTGGTAATTACGGCCATTGCCATTGTAATTATGGTTATAAATGCTTTTGTCAGTGCCAAATTTGGTCGAGATAAAAAAGAAGATATTACTTGGATGGTAGTCTCAACTTTTAAAAATTTTACTTTGTCATCTGTCATTGCGATGAATCTATTTGGTCCAATGGCTTTGCTCGGTTCAGTGGCTTATGGCATTGTGAGTAATTTGTCCATGATACCGATGGAACTTTTAAGTAAAATTAAAACTAAAAATTTTTTATAATCAATAATAATATTTTACATAACTAATATTTAATTTAATCTCTAAACCCTAATACAAGGGATTCCTCACCCGATGCGAATCGGGATTCGGAATGACAGAAAAACTATGCTTTCACTCGGAATTGTTGGCTTGCCCAATGTTGGAAAATCTACTCTATTTAATGCTCTCACTCGCAGTAAACAAGCTGATGCCCAAAATTATCCTTTTTGTACAATTGAACCAAACATCGGCATTGTTGAAGTACCAGATGAGCGATTGGAAAAACTCGCTCAAGTTTCTAAATCAAAAAAAATTGTCCCTACGGCTATAGAATTTTATGATATCGCTGGTCTAGTGAAAGGTGCATCGGAAGGCGAAGGTCTGGGAAATAAATTTTTGTCCCACATTCGTGAGACTGATGCCATTGTTCAAGTCGTAAGAAATTTTTCTGATAGCAATGTAGTGCACGTCGGTGGCAAAGTAAACCCGAGTGAAGATGCTGGAATAATAAATCTAGAATTAGTTTTGGCAGACTGGCAAACAGTAAGTAAACGCCTAGACAAAACCAAAAAAGGTGCCAAGGGTTTGGCTTTAAAAGACGTCCAAAAAGAAATTGACCTTTTGGAAAAACTTTTTAAACAATTGGAAGACGGCAAACCAGCCAGAACTTTGGAATATAATGATGACGAAAAAGAAATTCTTCAAGATCTTCACTTGCTGACTATGAAACCTATGCTCTATGTGGTAAACGTAGATGAGACCACAAATTTGAACGCCCAGATTCCACAGATAGAGGAAGACATTCCCCAAATTATTGTCTGTGCAAAACTAGAAGCTGAACTTGCTGATCTAAATGGTGAAGAATTAAAAGAATATATGAAAGAACTAGACATGGAAAAAAGTGGTTTGGATAAACTAATTACTGAAAGTTATAAATTATTAAACCTTGTCACATTTTTAACCAGTGGCGAACCAGAAACTAGAGCCTGGACAGTAAAGTCTGGTGCCAAAGGTCCAGAAGCGGCTGGGGTAATTCATACTGACTTTATAAAAGGTTATATCAAAGCTGATGTGTGTGATTGGAAAGATTTTGTGGAATATGGTGGCTGGAGTGGAATCAAAACTTCTGGCAAATTGAGATTAGAAGGAAAAGATTACCTCGTGTGTGACGGAGATGTTGTTTATTTTCACGTTTCTACTTAACAACTACTTGTCCTTCCGAAGCCCGAAAGGCGAAGGAGGATTTTCATGTGGCAACATAGTGTCATCCTGAACTTGTTTCAGGATCTTTCATAATTCTGAAATCTTAAATAAAATTAATTGTCGAAAAGATGCTGAAATAAAACTTGTACTGAACTTGTTTCAAGTATTCAGCGTGACAAAATAAAAGTGGGCTTAAGCCTGCTTTTTGTTTACAACTAGTTGACAAGTTCATTAATATAAGGTATAATATAACTTGTAAACTAATTATCAACTATTATGAACATAAAAACGCTTATTCTAGAGGAATTAAGTAAAAAAAATAGTATAAAGACATCAGACATAATAAAAAAGACTGGTTTTAGCCGGGCCTATATTAATCGTTTTTTGCAAGAACTTAGGGATGAAGGTAAAATATTTCTAATTGGAAAAACAAATAGTGCAAAATATGTTTTGGCTAAAAGCGAAAATTTTTTAGAAGCAAAAAAACAAATTTTGATTTTTGAAGAAACATTTATCAATCAAAATTTATCTGAGGATATAATTTTAAAAAAGATTAAACAAACCACTGGTATTTTTTATTCTGTACCAAATAATATTGAAAATATTCTAGACTATTCTTTTTTAGAAATGGTAAATAATGCGATTGAACATTCTGCATCAGAAAAAATTAGAATAGAAATGAAAAAAGAAAATGACAATATTATCTTTATAATAGAAGATCAAGGAATTGGAATATTTGCCAATATAAAAAATAAATTTAATTTGCCAGACACACTATCAGCTATTCAAGAATTGCTCAAAGGTAAAAAAACTACTGAACCAACTCAACATTCCGGCCAAGGTATATTTTTTACTTCCAAATTAGCGGATAGTTTTACAATAAAAAGTTCTGATAAAGTTTTGATGTTTAACAATATTATAAATGATTTGTTTATTGAAGATAGAAAAACCCATGCTGGTACTACCATTATATTTTCAATTAATCTAGGCACGAAAAAAACTACTAAGGAAATTTTTGATGCTTTCACTAATCAGGAATATGAATTTTCCAAAACTCAAGTTAAAATAAAATTGTTTAGAGTTGGTAAAAATATTTTATCTCGTTCAGAAGCCCGCCGAGTCATGATTGGTCTGGAAAGTTTCCAAGATATTATTTTGGATTTTGAAGGTGTGGAATCAATTGGGCAAGCCTTTGCTGATGAAATTTTTAGAATTTGGAAGAATAATCATCCCAATATAAACATTACCTACATCAATGCCAATGAAAATGTTGAATTCATGATTAAAAGGGTATTGTAAATATTTTACAAACAAAAAATCCCTTCCTAAATGGTTGGGATTTTTTTATTTAAATTTTCAGTCTTTCTAAAATACCTAAATCATCATTTACTCCCTCAACTAATGGCTCTACATATTCCACCCAAACACGAGCTGGGTGAGGTATTTTGTATTTAACAATTTTATTTTCTCTATCCACCTGCATTTGTATAGCCCATAATGAATGATAAGACAAATTTAAATTTCCTTCACTCTGTGGTAAAAATATAGCAAAGCTAGTCGGGCGACAAATATCACTATTACCCTGGTGGCGATCATGTACTTGGCGCCAAACTTCAATGGCTGATAATAAAGAAATTCTACCTTGCATATCAAGTAACCATTTGTAAGTCCTAATACCAATAGTCGTAGCAAGCAAATTGTCCAATCGTGATAGTATCTCAACGTTTTTTTCCAAATCATCTTGCCAAAAATTTATACCTGGCTCAAGCGGACATTGGGGTAAAATTTCTATACCAGCATCTAATAATTTTCTAGCAAACATTATTGCTTCAGGAGTAATATGTTCTGGATGAGACACGTGAGCTGAAATTTTTATTTGGATACCAGTCTCCATGCGAAAATCTTTCAGCATTTGAATAAACTCATTATCAAATCTAAAAGGCAAACCCAAAAATAACGCGCCAGTACAAATACGAAATGATTTTATATATTTAGAATTTTTTAATTCTTGTAAAATTCCTAGCCAAATTTTATTATCAAGCATTAATGGTTCACCACCAGAAAATAAAATATCATATACTGCTGGATAATGTTCATTCCATTCTTCCACTAACCATTTTGTTTGGGTCACTGGATCTGGCAACCAAATTTGTTCTTTTGTACTATCAATTCTTATTAAACTTAGAGGCTTTCCAAAACGAGTTTGCTCTCCACGATAACAACCAGCACAACCCATGGGACAATAAACTCGACCAGCACCAGAACCAAGAATGGGTAAGAAAGTGGCATAATTTTTTTTATGAGTAGTGAGATAATATTTTCTTCCATTTTCAATTTTAGTAATAACAGATTGTTCTTGTTGCACTCCATAAGGATCAGAAACCTGTTTCAAATTTAAGCGTGGTAAAAATTTGTTTACTCCGTTTGGTTGTAATAAATTTATTGGCAAAATACTCAAATCATAATCTTCTAAATATTTTTTTAATTCATTTTCTTTATTTTTATAATCTAAAAATATAGCCAAAAAAATATCCAGATTTTTATTTGTCAGTCTGTTTGCTAAATGCCAATGCCAATCACCCCAAGGGGTATTGGGTAATAAAATATCTGGCTTGTGAATTTCAATATTATTTCTCCTGCACAAAGTAGTTGTTTCTTGATCCAAATTACTAACCAGCCAGTTGTTTCTAAATTGTTGGTAAATATCTTTTATATCCATAGAATAGGTAATTATATTATCTAGAGATATAATAACCAACATTTTTGAATTAAAAATTATTAATAACTTAAATATTGACTTATTTTAGCCAATATATTATAGTATATTTACTGTCGAAAAAACTGAACAAATATGCAAATCACAGACTACTTACAACAATTTGGCCTAAACAAAAAACAAGCTGAAATCTATTTAGCTTGTCTTAAACTTGGCCCAAGTAAAGTGGGTAATATCCAAAAAGAATCTCAAATCAAAAGAACTACACTCTACGACATTCTGTCTGAATTAGAAAAACAAGGATTAATCATTCATACCACTAAACAAAAAACTAGAATCTATTCTGCTACTAGTCCAGACAAACTATCCGAATTGGTTGAACAAAAGAAAACCGCCATCCAAACTATCATGCCCGATTTGCAAGAATTATTTTTTAGCATTGCTTACCGTCCTAATGTAAGATTTTATGAAGGTAATGAAGGTATAAAAGAAATTTACAAAGAAACTCTAAATTGCAAAGATAAAAAAATCTTACAAATTGTTTCGGTAAAAGATTTTGTTGAATTTCCTGGTAAAAATTTTATGGAATGGTATGTAAAAGAAAGAGCTAAAAAAAATATCACTGCCAAAGCTATTCATCCCAAATCGGGTGACGTTTATAATAATTTTTTTGGTATAAATGATGACGCCTTAAAACGTGAAGTACGTTATATGCCCAAATCACTTTTTTCTATGTCTATGATGATGATTTATGACAATAACGTGGTAGCTATGTCAACAAAAAAAGAAAATTATGGTTTTGTTATAGAGAGCAAAGAATATTCCACTGCCATGCGCACAATGTTTGAGTTTTTGTGGGGTTTGGGGAGTAAAGAACATAATTAATAAAATCGACCCGCGGGTCGATTTTATTATTAGTGTAAATTAGTGCCTGCATGCGCAGGCAGGTTAATATTCGTGCTATTCCTCCACACTCACATCATCACTAGTATTACCCTGTTCTTCATCTGGTGCTTCACCAGCTTTAACCACTTCCCAAATTTTAGCTTTAATCTCTGTCATCAATTCTGGCTTTTCTCGTAAATACTGTTTGGCTTTTTCTCTACCTACTCCTAATTTTTCTTCACCATAAGCATAACTATTGCCAGATTTATTAATCACTCTATGCAATACACCTGTATCTAACAAATCTCCTGACAAAGAAATACCTTCATTATACATAATATCAAATTCAGTGGTGCGGAATGGAGCTGCGACTTTATTCTTTACAACTTTTACTTTTACCCGGTTACCAATAATTTTGTCGCCTTGTTTAATTTGAGCAGCGCGACGAACTTCTACGCGCACAGAGCAATAAAATTTCAAAGCATTACCACCAGTGGTAGTTTCTGGATTACCAAAGAATACCCCAATCTTATGTCTGATCTGATTAATAAAAATCACAATTGTTTTTGTCTTACTAACAATTCCGGTTAACTTGCGCAAAGCTTGGCTCATCAAGCGTGCTTGCAAACCCATGTGTGAATCTCCCATTTCTCCTTCTATTTCTGCTCTTGGTACTAGAGCGGCCACAGAGTCAATTACGACAATATCCACCGCATTGGAACGAACCAATGTTTCCACAATTTCCAAAGCTTGTTCACCAGTATCTGGTTGGGAAATTAATAAATTATCCACATCTACCCCAATCTTTCTAGCATAATCTGGATCTAGAGCATGTTCGGCATCTACAAAAGCCGCAATTCCACCAAGTTTTTGTACTTCAGCCACAATGTGCTGAGCCAAAGTGGTCTTGCCACTGGCTTCTGGTCCAAACACCTCTATAATTCTACCTCTGGGCATACCACCCACGCCTAAGGCAATATCAAGAGAAATTGAACCAGTTGAGACAGCTGGGACATCCATAGCCCGTGATTCACTAAATCTCATAATCGCCCCATCGCCATATTTTTCTTTTATTTGATCAATGGCAGTCTGAGCCGCACCTAATTTAATATCTTCTTCTTTTTTTGTCATATTTTTGTTATTCATTGATTAAAAAAGTGAGGTTTTTCCTCCCCTCACCCCATATAATACCGGTTTGTAAAACAAGTGTCAACAACAGACTAATAGGGCTTAGCAATTAGGAATCAGAGGCGAGAAAACCTTCTCGCTTCTCGCCCCAATTCCTTACTCCTCTATATTTTAATGCACTTAAACAAACAATAAAAATTGGGCAGCAAAAAAACAATAATTAATTATCCGTATCTTTATAAACCACATACCGAGTTATTTCTGTCACCTTACCATGTTTCTTTTTTGCCGAAATAATAAAAGTATTAACGCCTAAATTTAAATCAATTTTTTCTTCAAAATTTCCTTGTTCATTTACTCCAATCATCTTGCCATTAATATATATTTCTACTCCTTTATCTGTTTTACCTCGCACTGGCAATACTGATTCACTTGTCACGTAACCATCTTGCGGTGAATAAACCTCAAGCAATGGTGGCTCAATAATATTTCGCACTTGAAAAATTAAATAGATTGCCAAAATTGCCACGACCAAAATCATAACAAAATATTTTCCAAACATTGGTAACTGAGATAAAAAATTTTCTTTGATAGCACAGTGGGGATGTTTTTTCTTTTTGTTAACTTTTTCTTCACTATCATATTGGGACAAAAAAGGAGCTGGATCCAACCCAAGTGCTTCAATATATTTTTTTACAAAATTTCTTTGGTACACAGCTGCTTCGGGCAAATCCCTAAACCGACATTCTTCCAAAGCTTGTAAATGCTTTTTATCAATTTTTGTTTTTCTAGAAATTTCTTCCAAACTTATATTTGCTTTTGCTCGAGCCTCTTTTAAACACAAACACACCCGTTTGGGTGGTGTAAGTTTTTTTCTTTTAAATAGAGCCGCAACCATAAAAATTTTCAATATCCAATTTTTAATTTACAATGAATTTAAATAATCAAATACCAAAATTTGAAAATTGTCCCGACATAGTACGGGATCCCGTATTTAATCGGGGTAAATTGATAATTGTAAATTTTTCAATATTTTTCTTCCTCAACTTCTTCTTCACTTTCAATATTATCTTCCAAAATTTCTTCATCTGGATTATTTTCTTCTTCAACAACAGCTTCTGTTTCTTCTATTATTTCTTCCTCAACTTTATCATTATTATTTTCTTCAACAGTTTCTTCACTACCACCAAAAACATTAAACTTTTGACCCATTCCCATATCACTGTCTTCAATTTCAGCTTCTGTAGTTAAAATCTCGCGTGGTTTGGCCCCATCACCTGGCCCAATAATCCCGGCCGCTTCTAATTCATCTAGAATTCTCGCGGCCCTGGCATAACCAATTTTTAAACGACGTTGTAAAAATGAAGCACTAGCTTTGCCGACTTGAATAATCGCTTGCCTTGATTCTTCAAATAATGGATCTTGATCATCGGAACTACCCCCAAACATATTCATAGTCCCAGATGATGGCTTTTCTACAATTGATTCATCATATTCTACTTTACCATCACCTTTTAGATAATCAGCTACATTATGAACTTCTTGTTCTGATACAAAGGCACCTTGAATACGGACTGGTTTAGAAAGCTCGGCAGTCAAATATAACATATCACCTCGGCCGAGTAATTTGTCTGCGCCAGGACAATCCAAAATTGTACGTGAATCAATAATAGATGCGACAGAAAAAGCAATTCTGGCTGGAATATTAGCTTTCATAAGACCAGTAATAATATCAACTGATGGACGTTGAGTGGCAACGATTAAATGAATACCAACCGCGCGTGCCATCTGGGCAATTCTAATAATTCCTGCTTCTACTTCTGAGGCAGCCGAGGCCATTAAGTCAGCCAATTCATCTATTACAAACACAATATGAGGGATTTTTTCATTTGGGTGTTTACTATTATACGAACCAATATCTCGACTATGAGATTTGGAAAATAATTCAAACCGACGATCCATTTCTCCAATACACCATTTGAGAGCATTAACGGTTTTGTGCACATTGGTAATGACTGGAGTAAGTAAATGGGGAATGCCGTTGTATGGTGTTAACTCTACCCGTTTTGGATCCACCATTATTAACCGTAAAGTCTCGGCCGTATTTTGATAAAGCAAACTCATGATAATCGTATTGATACAAACTGTTTTACCAGAGCCAGTAGCACCCGCGACTAACAAGTGGGGCATGCGAGGTAAATCGGCAAACCAAACTTTACCCGACACATCTTTACCAAGAGCAATCATTAAATTATGTTCGCGAGTCACAAATTCTTTACTTTCCAAAAGTTCTTTAAGTGTCACCATGGCGGCTTTAAAATTTGGCACTTCAATACCCACTAAAGATTTGCCCGGAATTGGCGCTTCAATTCTAATTGGATGAGCCGCCAAAGCCAAAGACAAATCATTGGACAAAGTTGTAATCCGAGTTAATTTAATTCCTTTATCTGGTTTGAGAGAGTACTGGGTAACAGTCGGGCCAACGCGCACTTCCCCCATTTCTACGCCAATATTAAATTCTTGAAAAGTATCATGAATAGTTTGGGCATTAGCTTTTATGTCTCCGCTCGTTGGTTTGCTTCGTTTGCTATTTAATAAATCATAATTTGGTAAATTTTTTATTACCACATTTCTCTGCCAAGCTGCTACACCATCCTCTTCACTCTTTGCATCTTCCGAAGAATTATTTTCATCAGAAGAATTATCATCAGTTGAACCAATAATTTTTTTAGCAAAAACTTTTTTGGTATTTAGATCTTCATCTTCATCAATAGTTTCTTCTTCAACTTCTGTCTCTTCACCATCTACCAAATCATCTACGTCTTCACTATCTTCATCATAATCACCATTGACTTGCAAATGTTTTTTATTTTTTTCTACAAATAAACCAAATAATTTTAAAATTGATTTTCCTACCCAACCTAAACCAGCAAAAATCTTTTTGTTAATTAAAACAAAATGCGCAAATGAAGTATTAAAAATTAAAAAGAAACCGACTGCTACCATGCCTATCAAAATTACTTTACCAGCAATCGTACCTAAATACATTTTTAAAGGCCAAGCCAACATGCCAAAAATACCACCCCCAAAACCATCTAGCGCCATAGTCCACATTTCACTAGGTTCAAACTTGATATGCATGAAACTGGCCAGACTTAAAAAAAATAAAACTGCACCAATGCCGTGCGTTGGGTGATAATTATATTCTGTATCCCGAACCAAATACCAAGCCAAGACTAACATTACAAACGGCACAGTATAACGGATTGACCCAAACAAAAAACTCAAAACATATTCATCAAGCATTATCCCTACTGCCCCTGCTTTACCAAAAAAACTTAGCCCAAAAATAATGGCGGCAATAGCCACTACAATGGCTAAAATTCCCCGAGATAAAACCGGGTCTAAATTTGATTGTCTCCCTCGTCCTCGTCTTCCCATAAAAAAATGTTTAATAATAACTAAGCTAGTATATTTTAGCACATTTTTGAAAACAAAAAAACACCCCTTTTATAGAGTGTCTTTTTATGCCATTTTGCAGTTATTACAAAAAAGACTTGATATTTTGATTTAATAAATTAAATTCCATTGTAAATCTCATTTCATCAACTCTAGGCCTGGTAAATGGAACAACAAACTCACGGACAAAATTTCCTTCGTCCAAAACCAATACCCGATCAGCCAAAAAAATACTCTCAGATATGTTATGTGTAACAAAAATCACTGTCTTTTGTTTCTTTTGCCAAACATCCAAAAGCCATTCCTGCATTTTGTCTCGGGTGTGAACATCCAACGCACTATATGGTTCATCCATTAATAATACCTCAGGGTCAGGAGCAAGTGAACGCGCAATGGCCACTCGTTGAATTTGTCCGCCAGAAAGTTCAGCTGAATAGGAATGACGCTTATGTCCCAATTCTGTTAAAGCCAGATGCTCCTCAATTATTTCTTTTCTTTCTTTAGGATGGTACTTATCTAAGCCTAGTGAAATATTTTTTTCCACAGTTAACCAAGGAAAAATGCTATACTCCTGAAAAACTACTCCCAAATTATGAGGAATAATAATATCTCCAGAAAAAGGTAAAAAACCAGCCAAAGTATGTAGAAGAGTAGTTTTGCCACTGCCAGACTTACCAACGACTACAACAAATTCTCCTTTTTCAATTGTTAGATTAAGATTTTTTAAAACAAAACTTTCTCCGCGTTTAACTGATAAATTTTTAATGATAATTTGGCTCATGTTGATGATGTTTAATCCAAGGAGTTAATTTTTTGCTTGTAAAAACAATTAATAAATCAGTTAGAGCTCCTAATATTCCCAAAGTAACTAAAGCAGCCATCATTTGGTCAGTGCGATAAACTGACTGAGCTACAGCAACTCGATAGCCAATGCCACTAGAGGCACCTGCCAATTCTGAAACAAACACCATAGCATAAGCTGTGGCTGCCCCTGTACGTACACCAGCGAGAATAAAAGGCAAAGCCGCTGGCAGAATTACTTTAAAAAATAATTTAAACGGAGATAATTTTAACAATCTAGCTGACCACAAAAATATTTTTGGTATTTGTTCAGCACCTACATGAGTATTTAACCAAATAGGAAAAAATGACCCAAACGCAATGGTAAATATTTTAGCCGTGTCCCCAATACCCAGCCAGACAATTACTAAAGGAATAATGGCCACAGCTGGCAAAGGTCGTATGGCCTGGATAAAAGGTGTAATAATATTATGAATTTTTTTAATTCTACCAGTTAACAGACCACTAATAACTGCAACTGTACCACCAATAACCAAACCAAAAACTAAACGTTTTAAACTTACTTCAATATCTGGCAAAAGAATATTATCTTTTACCAAATTAATCCAAGAAATAATAACTTCTGATGGTGGAGGAAAAAGGACCTGATCAACAGGCCCTTTTCGTGAGATCCACTCCCAAAGTAATAAAACAATAAAAGTGGGTAAAATATATAAGATTATTTTTTTTAATTTCATAAATTCACCAAGCCCGGAAGCAATGCTTGTAAAGGTTGTGAAAATAAAATTTGTTGAAAATTTACTCCACTTATCTCATTTTTTGTCTTTCCTGTTTCTAGAGCCCATTGAGCTTCAGCTTGCATAGTAGAAATTAATTCTTTATTCAAACCTAATTCATAAGTAAAACTTGGCCAGATACTTTTTACAGTTGCCAAATCCAATTTGGTATGAAGTGCTACTAAAGTCATGGCCTCATCAGGATTACTTTTAATAAAATCATAAGACTTTTTTAAAGCCCGAATGAATCTGTTCACTTCTTCGTTATGAGTCTTGACCCAATCAGTTTTACCTGTTAAAACAATGGTTTCTGAATATAAATCTTTGTCATAAATAACAAATAAATTTTCTACTCCCGCGCGTTCAATCGCAAAATGAGTAAACGGCTCAAAAATTGCTGTGCCATCTATACTGCCATTAGCCAAAGCAATAGGTAAATCTTCAGGCTTCATTCCTACAATTTCATACCCGTTGGATTTAATCTGGTATTTATTAAAAAAATCTTGAGTAAAATATTCTGGCCCACCACCAACTGACGTACCAATTTTTCTTTTTTCAACAAAATAAGTAGAAGTATTAAATGTTTCCTCGCCATCTTTACGAAAAATCATAGGAAACCCTCCACCAGTTTCATTAACTTGAGTTAAGATAGAAAGTTTTTCTCCATTAACCGTTGCCAAAACAACCGGAAATTCAGCAGGGGTAGTTAAATCCACTGATCCACCAAGCATGGCTTGTAATGCTAACTTTCCCGCGGCAAATTCTTGTACTTGTACATTCAAACCTTCTTCTACAAAAAAATTTTTATCTACTGCCACCCACAACAAGCCATTTGACGGCTGAGAACTTAAGCCTAATTTTACATCTAACGTTTTTTCTTGGTTAAAACTGGCGGACTGATTTTGATTTTGTCTTATGTTACTAATTGTTAAATAACCAACTACGGCTATTGTAACTACCACCACTGCCCAAATTAGATATTTTTTCTTCATACTTAAAAATTTTATGAATAAATATTGTAGATAATATATTACATAAGATTAACAGGTTGACTTATGTGTTGTAAATAGATATAATAATAAATGTAGAACTTTTCCTACAACATTTTATGATTTTAGCTAACCAATTACAACAGTTTGGTCTAGACAACAAAGAAGCCGAGGTCTATTTGGCCACTTTAGAAATTGGGCATGCTTCGGTGCAAACAATTGCTCAAAAAGCCGGTATCCATCGAGTGACCACATATGATATTATTGAAAAATTAATTCTCAAAGGCTTGATTAATGTTGTTAATAAGGGAAGAAAAAGATATTTTGTAGCCATGGAACCAGAAAAATTTTTGGATTCACTTCGCTATAAAGAACAACTATTTATTGACTTAATGCCTGAACTTGATGCCTTACAAAACAAGGGGGCTAACAAACCAAAAGTATTATATTTTGAAGGTAGAAAAAATATTTGGAATGCTTATCTAGACCGTATCAGACACAAAGCAAACCTAAAAGAAAATTTGGTGTATGGCTCATCAGAAAAATTATTAACAACTTTCCCAGAAGAATATAAAAAGTTTACCAACGAACGTATTTCTTTAGGTGTCAAAGCCAAAATAATTGTTGAAAAATCCAAATCGGGTATTTTAGAAGCTAGACGGGCTACAGAAGAATTACGTGAAGTTAAATTTTTACCAGAAGGAAAAACATTTAAAAGCCACACCATTATTTATGGCAATCGGGTAATGACTATTTCTTGGGATAGTATGATTCTAGTTATTATTGAAGATCAGGCCAATGCCGACAATCAACGTCTGGTTTGGGAAATGTTATGGAATAGTTTAAAATAAATAATTTTTAAAAATAAAATCCGCTCACCAAATTGATGAACGGATTTTTATTTCCGTATAATCCTTTAATTCCGTATAATCCGTGTCTATTTCAACAACCCCACAATCAACAACGCCACAATGTTAGCCACCTTAATCATCGGATTAATCGCTGGGCCAGCTGTATCTTTGTATGGATCACCAACTGTGTCACCAGTGACAGCAGCTTGATGAGCAAAAGAACCTTTGCCACCGTAATTACCATTTTCAATATATTTTTTTGCATTATCCCAAGCACCGCCACCAGCTGTCATAGAAATCGCTACAAACAAACCAGTTACGATTGTTCCCACAAGTAAACCACCAAGAGCCGCTGGTCCTAAAATTAAACCAACTAGAATTGGTGCCACAATTGGAATCAAGGCTGGCAAAATCATTTGACTAATTGCTCCTTTGGTTACGATATCCACACACTTAGCATAATCTGGTTTGGCATTACCTTCCATAATGCCAGCAATTTCTTTGAACTGGCGACGAACTTCTTCTACTACTTTACCAGCCACTTTTCCGACTGATTCCATTAAGAATGAACCAAATAAATATGGGAGTAATCCTCCAATAAACAAACCAACCAAAACTTTTGGATCATCAATTTTAAAAACTGTAGAAATTCCATTCTCAGCTAATTTGTGAGTGTAGTCAGCAAACAAAACTAGAGCTGCTAAAGCTGCACTAGCAATCGCATAACCTTTTGTCACCGCTTTGGTAGTATTACCAACCGCGTCCAATGGATCTGTAACCGCTCTCACTTCATCACCCATCTCTGCCATTTCCGCAATGCCACCAGCATTGTCTGTGATTGGACCATAGGCATCAATTGTCACCACAATTCCTGTCATAGACAGCATCGCCATAGCAGCAATGGCCACACCATAGAGACCAGCCAAACTATAAGCGCCAAGCATAGCCGTGGCAATAAACAAAACTGGCAAAGCCGTAGCTTTCATAGACACTGCCAAACCAGCAATCACATTGGTACCATGGCCAGTTTCCGAAGCCTTGGCAATACTTTTTACTGGACCAAATTTGGTAGAAGTGTAATACTCAGTCACCCAAACCATGAGACCAGTTAAAACTATCCCAATAAAACCACTCCAAAATAATTGACCAACTGTTAGATCTAAATACTTACTATAATAAGAACAAGCGAAATAAAAACCAATTAAAGATAAAACACCAGCTGCCACCAAGCCTTTGTATAAGGCATTCATAACATTTTTTGTTTTACCCAATTTAATAAAGAAAGTTCCAATAATTGAACCAACAATAGAAATACCACCCAAAATCAAAGGGAAAATTATAGCTTCCTCATTACCTTTAAAAGTCAGGGCGCCAAGAACCATGGTCGCTACTGCTGTTACCGCATAAGTTTCAAATAAATCAGCGGCCATACCAGCACAATCACCAACGTTATCACCAACGTTGTCGGCAATAACCGCTGGATTACGAGGATCATCTTCTGGAATACCTTTTTCTACTTTACCCACTAAGTCAGCACCCACGTCAGCGGCCTTGGTAAAAATACCACCACCAATCCGAGCAAAAATAGAAATAAGAGAACCACCAAAAGCTAAACCAATTAAAGAATTAGTATCTTTGAAAATTAAATAAAATGCTCCGACTCCAAACAAACCTAAACCCACTACCAACAAACCAGTGATTGATCCACCTTTTACTGCTACATCCAAAGCTTCTTTAAAACCTTTTTTAGCGGCCTCAGCTGTTCTTACATTAGCTTTGACTGACACTGTCATACCTAAGTAGCCAGCAATCCCAGAAAAAACTGCCCCAACTATAAATCCTAAACCAGTTTTGAACCCTAAAAAAATCCAGAGTAAAACAAAGACCACTACTGCTACTAGAGCAATAGTTTTGTATTGGCGGTTCAAATAGGCTTTGGCACCTTCTTGAATCGCTTTGGCAATAGCCTGCATACGTTCTGAACCAGCTGGTTGCTTATTAATCCAACCAATTAAAATACAGCCATAAATAATGGCCGCAATCGCCGGCAAAAGTACGAACAAAGTCGTAATCATAGAAAATAGTTAAAAATAAATATTGCACAGACGTTTTCCTTCGTCTTTTTATGCGCCATTATTATATATAATATTTCAAAACAAGTCAATTTTGTCCTTATACAAAAATACCAAAAACTAGGGTCAACAAAACCTAGTTATCCCGAGCTTAGAAATAACAAAAAATGGCTGTAATTAGCCAAAAATAAATACTTTAACAGCCATATAAAAATTGACAAAACCATATTTTGTAGGCATAATATTCTCTATCCTATGCAAAGAATTGGTTATAAAATTCTCCTCTATATATTGCGTGGCCTAACATATTTTAAAAAAGCCCTGTTTTGGCTTTTAAAAATTATTGGTGATGGCTTGTTTTATATATTAAATTGGTTTCGTAATACTATTGGCTTTCGTTTCTACAAAATTAAATTTCAATTAGAAAAACACGCCGGAATTTTAAAAATGCCCTGGAACAGCAAAGTCATTGAACTTTTTGGCAAACGTGGTACTTTACAAATAATTTTATTTATTATTATCTTTGTGATTGCTGTTCCTCATACTCGTCTCTATGCTCGTGATATGACCAAAATTCCTGGTAGAGACACCCTTCTTTACAAAATCGTTGGACCAGGTGAACAAGATTTCCAATTAGAAGAAGTGGTGGTTAATTATACCGCTACAGTCGCAAAACAAACCAATACTTGGGAACAAGGTACGATCCAAGTTCAACCCAGAACTGTTTCTGGCCAAAATACTAATCAGCCAATCAGCATCTCCAGTATTGCTCTCGGTGGAACAGCTATTACCAAACCAAATATTATTACTGGTGCCAATATAACAACTGGCGGTAATGGCGCTGTTCGAGAAGAAATTATTATCCATAATGTGGAGACTGGCGACACGATTGGTAGCATTGCAGAAAAATATAAACTTGATGTCAATACTTTATTATGGTCCAATGGTTTAACTCTTCGCTCTTACATTCGTCCTGGGGACAAATTAAAAATTCTACCTACTTCTGGCTTAGTTCATAAAATTAAAAAAGGCGACACTTTATCCAAAATTGCCAAAACTTACAGTGCAGAAGCAAACAAAATTATTGAATTTAATAAATTAAAAGATGACGGTTCTGACTTAGCAATCGGAGAAGAAATTATTGTCCCTGGAGGAAAAATGCCTCAACCAGTCTATGCTTACAATCCATCAACGCGTCAATATAACCAATTGAGCAATATCTCTGCTCCGCCTCCTTCAGCCTCAGCTGCCGCTGGCTCTGGTTATTTGTGGCCCACGTCTGTCAGAAGAATTACTCAGTATTATAGCTGGCGCCATACTGGTCTAGATGTTGCTGGCCCAATTGGTACACCATTATATGCTGCCAAAGCTGGTACAGTAATCAAGGCTGGTTGGAATGCCAGAGGATATGGTAATTATGTTATAATAGACCACGGCAGTGGAGTCCAAACCCTTTACGGACATGCTACCAAACTTTTTGTCTCAGCTGGAGAACAGGTGGCACAGGGACAAACTATTGCTCTTATGGGTTCTACCGGTCGCTCGACTGGTCCTCATTTACATTTTGAAGTAAGAATCAATGGCGGTAGGATGAACCCACTTAAATATATAAAATAAAAAAACAAGTATAATAAAACCCGCTCCGAGTACTTAGAGTGGGTTTTAATTTTTTTAGTTTGCTGGTTTTGTCGTACTTGCAGCCAAAGCATCTGGCAAATTATCAAAAGTTTTCCAGCCACCTACAGCGTTTGTAACCTCCCATTGACGATCCACTCTATAATAACGTAACCCTTCATAATAATTATTGTGCTCAGTTGCACCATGACCCAAACGCGAAAGTAAATAAACTTCTCCCATAACTGGATCCCTCCCAACTACTAATTCATAGCCAATGACTGTCGCTTCTCTTTTTGCCTTTTCAAAAGCTTCTTTTTCTTCTAAATTATAAAAATTATTATCTAAAGCGTCCTGTAAAAAATCAAAACTAAGTACCTGCTTAAAACCAGGATCTTTTTTATTAAAAGGCTCACCAATTATTTCCCATTTTCTTGTTTTAGCATTAAAAACCACTTCTGTATCTTGACCATCTTTGTTAATAACCCGAAAACTACGAATTTTATCATTTCCTTGTGCCCACTCAGCATAAAGTCTATCTCTTGCGTCTGGAGCGCTCAGTTGTTCAAATAAATCATTGTGGAGTGTACATTTTAGTAACTTTGCTTCTTCACTAGCTACCCTAATTATTTCTTCCAAGGTATCTCCTGCTGTTATCTCGGCAAAAAATCTTTCTTCATGTCCTCCACCAAACAATTTTCCAAACATATAATAAATATTAATAATTATAATACTATATTAACATCTTAAAAAAAATTGTCAATCAACCTTGGCCCGATATTGTAGAGCTTCAGCTACATGGACTTGTAAAATATTATCACTCTTAGAAAGATCCGCAATTGTCCGAGCTAATTTCAAAATCCGGTGATAACTCCGGGCTGATAAATGCATATGCTGTACGGCCTGACGCAAGAGATCTAGAGAAGAATCATCCAATTTACAAAATTCTTTTATTTCTTTATTTTTCATTTCACTATTTGTCTTGGCTGAACAATTTTTAAATCTCACAGTTTGTCGACTACGGGCTTCTTCGACTCGCGCCCGAATTTTGGCCGAGGACTCGGCCAAACTATCTTTGGATAATTTTTCAAATTCCACACGTGGTACTTCCACATGTAGATCAATCCGATCAAGCATTGGCCCACTCACTTTCTTTTGATAATTTGCCACTTGCATTGGACTACAAATACAGCGTTTGTCTGGATCAGTCGCATAACCACATGGACAAGGATTTTGCGATGCCACTAAAGTAAATCGCGCGGGATAAGAAATTGTACTTTGCACGCGTGCGATTGTCACAAAGCCATCTTCTAATGGCTGACGTAAATTCTCCAAAACAATCCGCGGAAATTCTGTGAACTCGTCCATAAATAATACTCCACGATGAGCCAAAGAAATTTCTCCTGGCTTAGGAAATTTTCCTCCCCCAACCAGTGAGACGGCACTGGCACTATGATGTGGTGAACGAAATGGTCGTTCAGTAATTAAAGGCTGATCATGCGGTAATAAACCAGCTACAGAATAAATTTTTGTCACTTCAATCGCTTCCTCTTCTGTCATTCTTGGTAAAATTGATGGCAGACTCCGTGCGAGCAAAGTCTTGCCCGATCCAGGCGGACCATTTAATAGAATATTATGTGCTCCACTCGCCGCTACTTCCAAAGCGCGCTTAGCAAATTCCTGACCCTTTACAAAAGCCATATCCATTTCTATTTCTCTAATTACAAATAAATCTGTCAAAGGCTGGGGTTCCTGTTTTATTATTAATTCATTTTTCAAAAGATGCGCAATCATTTGCTGAAAAGTTTTTACTGGATAAACTTCAATTTCTTTTATTAGTGAGGCCTCACGCGCATTCACTGCTGGCACAAAAATCTTTTTGTAGCCTCTGTCTTTGGCATGAATAGCCAGCGGAAGTATTCCCGTGGTATGACGCAGACTACCATCTAGAGCCAGTTCGCCAATAAAAAGACAATCAGACAAATTATTTTCTAATCCTTCTTTGGCTGTAAACATACCAACCGCAATGGGTAAATCAAAAGCTGAACCTTCTTTACGGACATCAGCTGGGGCCAAGTTAACTAAAATGCGATGGCCATTGGGAAATTGTAAACCACTATTACGCCACACTGTTCTAATTCTTTCTTTGGCTTCTTGAATCGCCATATCGGGCAGACCAATAATTTGAAAACCTTGAAAGGTTGGGGAGATATCAGTCTCCACTATTATTGGTTCACATTCCAAACCTAGAGTGGCCGCGGAATTTATTTTGGTAAACATAGTTTCATTAAAACAATAAAACACCTGCCCGACATGCCTGACAGCAAGTCATGGCAGGCGGGTAAAAACATTAAAACAATTATACCATAATATACAAAAATTTTCAGAAGGCAGATACCAAATAGCATCAAAAATTTTATAAACAAAAAAGTCCAGTTTATAACTGAATCTTTTTTGTTCTCACTTCACACCACATTCTACATGGTGCAAAGAGTTGAGTCCTGGCTATTTGAATCGCGACCAGGGCGCTATTGAAAGAACGAATTTTATCTTCTCCGAAGCTTTGGGATAAACCAATGCTTCAAGAGAAAAAAGGATAGCCAATAGCAGTAAATCGAGACGGGTCTGGCATCCCCTGCCTGTGTGGCTATACCAGCCACGAAGATCAGAGAAAAACCCGACAGCAGCAGCAAAGCTACTGTCACGATTCTTACCAGCCGATCAGTGAAGCTGGCGACCTTGCTGAAGAGATCGTGAATCCATTCCATTTTCCCCTCCATCTGTAAAGAACACTTGCCGATAACCACCATCCACCAGATGAGTGATTATCAAACATGATATTATAGTCAATTTTTACTATTTTGTCAATAATCAAGACAAATAATCTAAACTATTGACAAAATGGCTAAAATATAAGATAATGTATTTATGATAAATGACTATTTTGTCGTCAATCATAATTTATCCCCAATATGCCAGAAAATAAGCTAAAACAAGCCATAAAAGGTTATGGCCTAAACGAACGAGAAACCGAAGTCTTTTTGGCTTTACTTGAACTTGGTGTGGCCAATGGCCAGGAAGTGGCCAAAAAATCTGGAGTAATCCGTACTACTACTTACAGTATTTTGGAAGAACTGGGCAGAAAAGGTTTAGTAACCGAGGTAGAAAAAGGTAAAATAAAACACTATTCTATAGAAAATCCCCAAAAGATGATTAGTGAAATGGAAGAAAGAAATAAATTACTTAAAGAAGTAAAAGGTGATTTATTATCACTTTACCAATCGGCCGAACACAGGCCTATGGTGCGTTTTTATAAAGGTTTAGAAGCAATCAAAGAATTACATAATAATATTTTAAAAGAACGAGGTTTAAGGTCTTATGATATTCTTACGGCGGAAGCTGATTGGCTAAATTTGGACAAAGAATTTTTTTCGGATTTTATTAAACGGCGTGGAAAAAAAAGAATTCACACTCGTTTAATTTTGGATAATAAATCAAAAGAACTAGAACATCAAGAGAGGAATAGTGAATTAGACCGCGAAGTAAAATTTTTACCACCAGAATACCAGGACGCCTATACTTCTGAAATCTATATCATGCCCCGTAAAGTAATTTTTATTGCGGAAAAAAAAGAACTCCTGGCAGTGGAGATTGAGAGTATGGATATTGTAGAAGCTCAACAATTTATGTTTAATTTTATTTGGAATAGTATTAAATAAATTTTATTTTACTTTTTTACTTTATAACTTTTTACTAACAAAAGTCCCACCCCTCCCACAATCATCACATCAGCGAGATTAATTACCCCAGTCAAAATACGAAAATAATCTATTGTCACACCAAATAATATTCTATCAATATAATTTGATAGTGCACCCGCTAAAATTAAAACAACTGACAACTGACAACTGACAACTTTAGATTTTTTAAAAAACCACAAAATTATTCCCAACAAAATAAATGGAGTCACCAATACAACTAACCAATTTGGCACAGGTAAAGAAAAAGCAATCCCAGGGTTTGCCAAATACTCCCAACCAATCCAGTTCTTCCAAATATAAAAACTAAAATCAGAATTAGTCCGCGCCAGATATTTTAAAATTTGATCTAAACATAAAAAAAATCCACTCATTACAATATAAATTGTTAGGTGGATTTTATTTTTCATATAAAAATCACAATTCGTGACTAATTAGTTTAATTCGTATGGTATTCGTGATTACCTTATGCCTCTTGTGTCAGTGTTTTTTTACAACTCACACAAGCACTTGAAGTTGGTCTGGCCAAGAGTCGTTTTTCTTCAATTGGGTTATCACAATACTTACAAAAACCATAAGTATTGTCTTCCAATCTTTTTAAAGATTTTACTATATCACGTAAAGTATTTTCCAAAGAAATTTCTAATGGCTTATTGGCAGTGTAGTCAGCCACTTCACGAGCATTTTCATCTTCTTCATCACCATATTCTGGAAATGAAGCATCATAATCATTTTCAACATGAGAATTCTTTTTGGCAAATTTTTCTAGTTCTAATTCTAAACGAATTTTTTCTTCTAACAAATTCTTTTTTACCTCATCCAAAAAAACTTTTGTAAACTTTGTCTTTGTCATATATTTATAATTCAAATATGTTCTTATTTTACCACATATTTATAAGAACGTCATTATATCATACATTACTCAGAAGTCAAGCTTTTTATCACCACCACAGTAGTCTAATAAAAAACCAAACTTCAACGTATAATTACATAAAAAGGGATTTCTCATTCCTCTTCGACTCGCTACGCTCGCTCAGAGTCATTCGAAATTTAAGAAAAAAAAAGGTGGTCAATCGCCCCGGTGATTTTGTGGCGTGCCACCTTAAAATCCCAGAAACGCGCCACTCGGGCAATCTAAGCTCTCAATTTTTAAGGTCTTAGAACGCCCGATTAGGCAAGCCGTCATACTGGGACGGTATAATTCCCTCCACCACTCGGCGGTGTTTGCTCCCGACATCAAGTGTGGCTGTGAAGCCCTTGATGCATGAAAGGTGGGAGTCACCTGTCTAGGCTAGCTTTTACTCTCCTTTTTAACTTTTGTTTTTGTTTTAAGGAATTTGTATAAACTTATCTATACAAATTCATAAGAGTTAGCCTAGTAAGAAAGCAGTGGATGGAAACATGCTCCATTCGACAAAGTCGAATCGAACATATCTATATTTTTAAGGAACTGAATATAGTATAGCATAAAATACCACTTTTGTCAATAGTTTGGCTAAAATAAGCAAAATTTGGCTAAAATAAGCCATTTTTACTGTGTATAAGTATGTATAGAGTAGCCTATACAAATAAAAAATTAGGTATTTACACCCAATGTTATCCACTTTTTGGCTACTATATCCCCAGAGTTATCCACAGTTGTATAGAATAGTCTGTACATTTTTATGGTAAATCCACCCCACCCTTTGACCAAGGGTTACACCTCAATATTCTCCATCCTGCTTTTAAACTACCAATAATTATTCCGTGCTTCTTAATAACCTGATAACCATATTCACTACAAGTAGGATAATATTTACAATACCCATGTGGGTAGAGATGTTTCAAAGGACCGTGATCTGGTGACAATGTCTTTTGATACAAACGAATCAACCAAAGAAAAGGCAAACGTAATAAATAAATAATTTTCTTAAACATAATATTTACACCATTAGATTGGCCCTACGTAAAAGCCTTAATACATCTTCTTCAATTTCTCTATATTCTTTACCTAAAATCTCTGGCTTAGTTATAAAAGCCACGTGAAACCCAGATTTTATCTTATTGTCCTTGATTAAAAGTCGAACAACTTCTCTCATTTGTCGTTTAATTCTGTTTCTATCCACGGCTTTTTTACTAATTTTAACACTTACAACAAAACCAATTCTTAATTCGTCTGGGGTATATTTACGTCGAGGATATTTTTCTGGCTCAATTTTCCAGATCTTTAAGGATGACAAAGTTCCATTGACAAACCTACCCTCTTTAAAGAGAATCTCGAAGTCTTTCATTTTACGAAGACGATTATTGGGTTTCAACATAGACAAACAATATTCAAAATACACGTAACAAAATACAAATTGTATATTGTTGTGTGAATTTTGTATATTGTGTAGAGTATAACACAAAAGCCCCGAACATACGAGGCCTTTATTAAAATTTTTGGCTAATTTTAGCGAGTCTTTCTAGTTCTCTTGCCTTTTTTCTCATCGCTAACAGTCAATTTTTTTCTACCTTTATCACGACGTCTCTTTAACACATTTCTACCATTGCTAGTTTCCATGCGAGACAAAAAACCATGACATTTGGCTCTCTTACGTTTCTTTGGTTGGTAAGTTCTTTTTGGCATATTAATTCACTCCAGCACTTAAGCACCCTAGCACTTTGAGCACTGAATTTATATTAAATAATTAGTGAGAGGATTATAGTCTATTTAAAGAATTTTGTCAAGAGATTAACAAAACACTAAATTTAATTATTATATTTGAATTGTCTTAGCTCCGATCCATGACAACTGATAAGCCTGACGCATTGAATCAGCTATGGCCTTACTCTCAATAATAACAGAATTATTTTCCGCAAAGTTCATAAAAACTACTTTGTTAGCATAAATATTTACTTCAATCCCTGGCCAAAATATTTTTTTTGGTACTACTACTGTTTCGGATAACTCTTGAATATCTCGAGGCTTGTTGCGAGTATGCCAAACAGAACCTTCGCCAGCAATCCGTTTGGCGTGAATATTTAATTCAACTCTATTATCAATATAGTGTTTGTCTAAACCATATCTTTCAAAATCAAAATACAAATCAGTATTCCACATCAAAATTTCTTCTGGTCTAACTTGTAAAGTATCATCAAATGCTTTTCGGATCGCTCCCTTACCTTCATAAAAATATATTTTAGGTTTTGTTTCGCTTTTATTATAAATTGCCTCAAGTTGTGGCAAGGATTTTTCTACTTGCACTCGCAAGTCATTTAAAATGGAAAGAAGTTTTTCTGGTGGATCTGCCAAAAATCTAGTTTTTCCCTGTTTGGCAGTTTTACCAACAACCCCGCGTTCAACTAAATGTTCTAATATTGAATAAACTGTGGTTCTTGGTAATTGGGCTCTTTCTGCCAAATCCTGAGCCGAAGATGGTCCTGATTCCAGGGCTGCCATGTACACCCTGGCTTCATTTTTTGAAAAGCCAATTTGATTTAAAAGACGATCTAATTGCATATGTTTTAAATTATGTCGGAATGTTCGTCGTCATTATATGCTAAAAAAAGTACTTAGTCAAGCTATTTTATTAACAACTGAATATAATTACTGACAAAATGACGAAAAATATTGACAATGTAAGTATTTTATAGTACAGTTACTAATTAATTCGTGTGTCTTTCTTTCTGCTTTATTAAAATTTAATATGGTAGAAAGAAGGATGGAGACAAAGATCTACCACCTTCCTTTGATCAAATCCGATCAAAGTAAACCCTTAACCAGGGTGAAAGGAAGGGGTCAAATGATGGACCCCAGCGCGTTCTTTGCACTATTTACCGAGAGGGAACGTCGTCTTCTGATGGCTTATCCTGAGGAAGCTCGCCGTCTCTCACGACAACTTTTAGCCAAAATGGAGGGAGTGTACCTGGTCGACGTGGACTTCACTAAGTCCATCGATGAAATGGTTGTTGCCGGTGACTACGACTGGCACGACCCTGACATCAGCTCAAAAAACTTCGGTGTTCGTGATACAACGGGTAGAATAATCACTGTTGCTACTGAATTTGTTCATCTGGATGAGACGGTTAAAACCAGGCTAGCTCTTGATCATTTGGAAACCAATGGTTTCCGTCCTGCAACCATTGAGGAGACGCTCGCTTTCGGAACCACTTACCCTGAAATCCAGCTCAAATTCCCAATCGTCTGTTTGGATACTTTCTGTACCAAGGATGAGCATGGCTACCAGCATGCACCTTGTCTTCTCCATGATGGTTTGGATCGAATCCTCAGCACTAGACCGTTCAGCTATAAGTGGCATAATAACACTCGCTTCCTGGCCGTTCGAAAAAGTGAGCAGTAGGACAATAGAACAAAAGGAGGAAAAGACCAAAATAGGGCTGGTCACCCGTGCAGCCGTCACGTTAACTCGGCATCCTTGCTTGCTAGCAAACACAAGGCAAAAAAGTCACCAGGATTCCCATTTTCACGGGAATGACATAATGGTGGCTTTTTTGTTTGGATGTTAATCCATGTATCTTGAATTTTGTATTTCAATTCATACTAACGAAATATGACTTATCCCCACAATCCACAGTTTGTCCCCATTCTATTCACTTTTTAGCTTATTTAAGCCATTTTTAAATAATTAGTTTTGTGCTAAAATAAGTTCACTTTAAAAAAATAACACGATGCCAATATACGAATTGTACTAATGATACCAATACTATACTAATCCTTTCAGCAATAAATATTTGTATTGCATTAGTATAATTAGTATGAATTAGTATATTAGTATCGCATTTGTTAGCAACATTCAAATTATGACTAATCACGAAATCTGGCAAGCTGTTCTCGCTGAATTTGAACTAAAAGTTTCCAAAGCTAATTTTACTACTTGGTTTCGCAATACTGGAATTGGTCAATACGAAGTTGGCCAAGTTATTATTTGTGTGCCAAATACTTTTACCAAGAGTTGGTTAGAAAAAAAATATCATCCAGAAATTATAAAAATTTTGGAACGAGTAACTGGTAAGCCAGTAAAGAAAGTAGAATACAAAGTAGAAAATTCCAAACTAATTGAAGAAAAAGAATGTACCTTATCAACCGAACCAAATGTATCTAGTGCAGCGACCCCAATTTATTCTGCACCAAAAAATCAATCTCTTGGCAGTAAATTTGGTCTAAATATAAAATACACTTTTGACACATTTATTGTTGGCAAAGGTAATGAACTTGCTCACGCTGCAGCTCAAGCCTCTGCTAATCGACCAGGTGAAGCCTACAACCCATTATTTATCTATGGTGGAGTGGGATTAGGCAAGACCCATCTGTTGCAAGCGATTGGCCACAAAATGTTAGAAAATAATCCCCAAACAAAAATTCTCTATGTTTCTTCGGAAAAATTTACTAATGAATTTGTCACGTCAGTAAAAGAAGGCCGAGCCAAAGAATTTAAAGATCGCTACCGCAATGTTGATTTACTTTTGATTGATGATATCCAATTTATTGGCGGTAAAGAACAAACCCAAGAAGAATTTTTTCATACATTCAATGAATTACACCAACAGGGTAAACAAGTTGTTCTAACTTCTGATCGCCCACCAAAAGCCATCCCGGCCCTTGAAGATCGTTTACGCTCAAGATTTGAGTGGGGGATGATTGCTGACATTGCGGCTCCAGATTTGGAAACTAGGTCAGCGATTTTGAAATCAAAAGCCCAAGAGAAAAAATATAATTTGTCTGATGAAATGATTAATTTGATTGCCGCTACTGTCCAAAGTAATATTCGTGAACTGGAAGGCGCTCTAAATAAAATTATTGCTTTTCATGAATTGAAAAATACTGAACCAACCAAAGAAAGTGTAAAATCTGTCTTATCCAGTTTTGAAGCCCAGAGCATGAAACGCTCTCTTACGCCAAAAGAATTGACTAGTGTGGTATCAGAATTTTATGATGTGGCCATTGATGATATTGCTGGCAAGAGCCGGGAAAAAAGACTTTCCAATCCCAGACAAATTATTATGTTCCTGTTGCGAGAAGAATTAAAAATGTCTTACCCAGCCATTGGTAATGAACTCGGCGGACGAGACCACACCACAGCCATGCACGCCCACACCAAAATAAAAACTGAGATTGAAAATGACGCAAAATTAAAACAAGAAATCGAAGCCATCAAACAAAGACTTTATGTAGATAATATATAAATTTGTATAGCATTAGTATCATTAGTATTGGTGGATAAAGCTCGGGATAAAGACATAATAAAAAAAATTAAAACTGTTTACAACTACTGAGTTATAAACAGGGTAAAAATAAAAACAAAAATTATCAACAAGAAAACAAAAAATTATTAAGAAATTATTAACACCAAAATTTGTTTAAAACTAAAATAAATAACGACTTTTGCACACTATCCACAACACCTATTACTATTACTGGTTCAATATATAAATATATAACAAACAATAGAGGGGATTTTAAAAAATGCACGCGAAGTGTATAAGTCCAAATATATGAAATTTACTTGCACTAAAGAAAATTTATCACACGCTCTAGATTTGGTTAGTGGGGTCGCTGGTAAGCAGGTCAACTTACCGATCCTATTAAATATTTTAATTCAGGTAAATGATACTGGAGTAAAATTAATGACCACCAATTTGGAAATGGCCACTCAAGTTAATCTAAGAGCAAAGGTAGAAAATACTGGAAGTTTTACTGTGCCAGCCAAAACTCTTACTGACTTTGTTCATCTTTTACCAGATGAGCAGGTGGAAATTGAATTGGTAGAAAATGAAATAAAAATTGCTTGTGGTTCTTCTAGTACAAAAATTAAAGGTGTGCCCGCTGACGAATATCCAGTTATGCCAGAAATTGAAGAACAGCACGCCTATGTTTTGGATGCAGAAAATTTTAAAAATTCTTTGGGACAAGTGGTAGTTGCTACAGCCAAAAATGAAATTAGGCCAGAATTGGCTGGGGTTTATTTTGGATTATTTGCTGACAGGTTCAAAGGTTTGGTAATGGCAGCAACAGATTCTTATCGTTTGGCCGAAAAAAAATTAAATATTGAACAAGGAAGTGATGAAATAAAAGTAATTGTGCCCGCTCGGACAATTTATGAAATGATTAGACTAATAACAATTTCCAAAGCTAAGAGTGGGGAAACAAAAATAAGATTATGGCTAACAGCCAATCAAATTGCTCTACGGTTTGATGATTTTGAAATGACTTCTAGATTGATTGACGGCAAGTATCCAGACTATGCCCAAATTATTCCTAATGAATTCAAAACTACTGCAGTTTTTCCAATTTCCCAAATGACAAATAAAATTAAAACAGCTAGTCTTTTTACCACTATGGGAGTAAATGCCGTTTCATTTGATCTAAATGTGGGAGAAGGGACAATTGGAGTTTCGTCTACTAGTACCCAGACCGGTGAACATTCATCAGAAATTGATGTAGAAGTAAAAGGTGAAGAAAATTCAATTTTATTAAATCATCGTTATGTTTTGGATGGTCTGCAACATATGGAAACTGATGAAGTAGAATTTAAAGTAAATAGTGGAGATGCACCATGTTTGTTTTCTCCAAAAGGTAAAGATGAATATTTGTATATTGTGATGCCGATAAGACAATAATCACAGACCACAAGTCACATAACACGACACAAAAAACCACCCAGATATTTGGGATGGTTTTTTAATCTTCAATTTCAATTGTTTTTGTTCGGCTGGTTTGGCCTTTTACAATTTTTATTTTTGACTTTGGAATTTTCCATTCAGTACTAAGAAATTTTATTAATTCTTTATTAGCTTCGCCATCAACTGGTGGGGCTTTTAATTTTATTTTTATAGTGCCATCAGACATGGTTTCAACGATTTCATTTTTACTTGATCTTGGGGTAACTTTAATTTTGATAATTTTCATATAAAAAAATATCACTTATCATTTATCACCCATTATAGCAGATAATGAATAATAATGATAAGTGATAAATGATAGTCTTTTAACCAAAATTAATCTTGGTGTTCACACTTATGTTCTTTCATCTCCTCACCCTTTACTTTGGCCGTGAGCCATTCCATTACTTTTCTGTTTTGTAAACTAATTGCAATAGTGTCGCGGACTTCTGGACGTTTTAATTTGTCTAAATATTCTTTGTTCGTGGCGTACATAGCTTCCATCACTTTTATTTCGGCATCAATTTCTTCGTCATGGACATGAATATGATTTTCTATCGCGACTTGGCGAGAGATAAGAGCAGCCCTGGCACGTTTTTCGGCTTGGGTTTTGAATTCTTCAAATAAAGTTTTTTCGTCTTTTTTAATATCTGCTAGATATTGCTCAATTGAAACACCGTGGCGTTCCAAATCAGCTTTGAGTTCATAAAACATTTTTTGGCGTTCGGCATCGATCAAGACTTCGGGAATTGGATCAAATTCTGTGCCCGCAATCATTTGATCAAGCATTTCTATTTCAAATTTTTGGTCAGCCCGTCGTTTGGCTTCTTCTTCTAGATTAGTGCGAATTAGATCTTTTAGTTTGGCCACACTTTCTTGGCCAAGTTTTTTGGCCAAGTCATCGGACAATTCTGGCAGTTGTCTGGCATAAACTTCTTTAACTTTTACTTTGATACCAACTTTTTTTCCAGCCAAGTGTTTTTGATAATGATCAGCGGGAAAATCCAAAGCAAATTCTTTTTCCTCACCTGGTTTCAAACCTTTAACTTGTTCATTAAAGCCTGGAATATAGTGTTGTTCGCTCAAGTAAACCTGATGATTTTTGGCTTGACCACCGTCAATTGGGACTTTGTCCAAAAACATATCAAAGTCTAAAACTAATTTATCTGTACCTTCGGCTGGGCCTTCTTTAACTACTTCAACGGCATTCATACCACGAGCCGCATCAAGAGTTTCATTTAAATCTTCGTCTTTTATTTCTTTTATTTTGTGTTCTACTTTTATTTTATCAATATCAGCTAATTTTACTTTTGGCATTAGAGCGACCACGGCTTTGTAAACTAAGTCATTGCCTGGAGCCATTTTTTCCAAATCAATTTTTGGCATACCAATGGTTTCCAATTTTTCGGCCACGACAGCTTGATAAAAAGTCTCTTGAACAATTGGTTCCAAAGCTTCTTGTAAAATATTCATTTCCCCGACTTCTTTTTTCATGATTTCATAAGGTACTTTGCCTGAGCGAAAACCTTTGACTGCAGTTCTTTCGGAAATTCTAACCGAGGCTTTTTCCAAATGTTTTTGGTATTCGGCTGGAGTGACAGTGACAATGAATTCAATTTGATTTTGGTCCAGTTTTTTGGTGGTGTGAGACATAACTCAGATAACATTTATCAGATAGCAGATAGTAATAGTATACCAGCCATCTTATTTATTAAAAGTGTTGGCTTATTATGATAGTTTTTTGGAAAAAAGTCAAGATGTTGACATTTAGCTGCTTTTTTCTGTTTTAATCTACTGTAATCTGTTCAGATCTGTTGTAAAATTGGACAAGACAGCAGATTAAACGGATTGTAACAAATTTTAGCAGATATTTTTTATATTAAAAAAGAGAAAAAAGTGGTATAATATTTTAAACCTTGTACCTACCACCAATATCCTGACTCCAATTTTGGAGTAGGGTTATTGGAAAAAGGAGTAAGGAAAAATGTTTTTCAAAAAAAATAAACTTAAATTTATTTCTGCGCGGTCAAAACGCGCGGGTTTTACTTTAATTGAAGTCCTCGTCGGGGTGGCGGTGTTTGTTTTATTTGCTATGGGAATTTATGGGGGAATTCAGTTTGTGTTCAAAATTGTTTATCAGTCTCGGGTACGAATTTTGGAAACAGCCATCTTGAATGAGCAAATCGAAATAATTAGAAATTTACCTTTTGAAAATGTTGGCATTATTAATGGCAGTCCAGCTGGTGTTTTGACTCACACTGTGACGACAACTAGAAATAATATTAATTTTTTTATTACTCGTACGATTAGAAATGTCGATGATACATTTGATGGAACAATTGGTGGCACACCAAATGATACAGTCCCAGCGGATTATAAATTGGTGGAAGTAGAAATTACTTGTGGGGCAGCTTGTAAACAACAAGTGCCTTTGACAATGACGACTAATGTGTCACCAAAATTATTAGAAGGCGACCCAACCCACGGGGCTTTGTTTATTGAAGTATTTGATTCTGAAATTAAACCAGTACAAGGGGCAACAGTACATATTGTTTCAACATCAACTGATCCAATCCTAGATATGACTGACACGACTGATAATGATGGTATGTTGCGTTTGTTAGATTTGGGGGCAGGGATGAATGCTTATAGTATTACAGTTAGCAAGGCTGGTTTTATTACTGACCAGACTTTATTAGCAACGCCTTCCAATTCTAATCCAACGAAACAGCCAGCTTCGGTAGAAGCTCAGGATGTGCAGGAGATTAGTTTTTCAATTGATGAGACAGCGACCATTAATTTATCTACAATAAATCAAGTCTGTGGTGTGATTGGTAATGTGACTACAAATATTTTAGGAACTTATTTGATCGGGACTGAACCTGATGTGTTATTAATTGATGAGAATATTATTACTAATGGGAATGGTAATTATAGTTGGCCAGATTTGCGTTGGGATGCATATGGTTTAAAAGTGACTGGTTATGATGTAATTGGGAGTATCCCTAGTTTACCAATTAATCTTTTGGCTGGGGTGGTTCAAGAAGTTCAGTTAGTTTTGGGAGCAAATAGTGGAGATTCTGTTGTGGTAAATGTTTTAGATAGTATTACCCAACAACCATTGTCTGGTGCAATGGTAAATATAAGTGGTGATGGTTATAACCAGACAAAAAATACTGGCGTTGGATTTATTCGACAAACTGATTGGTCAGATGGGTCTGGACAATATGAATTTAGCAATGAAAATAAATATTGGTCTGATGATGGTAAGATTGAAAATAACAATCCAGCTGGTGACTTAAAATTAACTCAGGTTGGGGAATCATATGTTAGTGATGGTCAATTGGAATCTTCGGTTTTTGATTTGGGGACAAGCGTAAATTTTGTAAATATAAATTGGGAACCATTATCTCAACCAATTGAAACTGGAGCAGATTCTGTCCGTTGGCAAATTGCTTCTAGTAATACTAGCTCACCTGTTAGTTGGAATTATTTTGGTCCTGATGGCACTAGTGGTACCTATTACAATTCAGAAGAATTATCAATCAGTGCAGTTCATAATGGCAGTCAATTTCTGCGTTACAAAGTTTATTTAAGTACTAATAGTAACACGAGTACACCAACTGTTTCTGATGTGACTGTTAGTTATACCACCAGTTGTACTCCTCCTGGGCAATCTTATTTTGGTAGTTTAACTAATGGTCAGGTGTATACAGTTGAAGTCAGTAGAGCCGGTTATCAAAATTATAGTGGTTCAATCACAGCTAGTGGTGATTTGATTCAAGCAGTAGATATGGTTGGGGAATAGTAATAAGGAGTTAGGACTAGAGGCGAGAAAATTTTGTATTTGTTTTTTTAAATTTGTATGGAATATAAAAGTAAAGTTATTAGTGGTTTTAGAGATTTGGATGTTTATCAGAGATCTTATAGAGTGATGAAAATAACTATGGATGAAGTTGTAAAAAAATTACCAATAGAAGAAAAATATAATTTATCTAGTCAGTGTAGACGGGCTTGTCAAGCAGTGCCAAGATTAATTGCCGAGGGTTATGCCAAAAGACATCAGGTAAGAGGTTTTCATAAATATATTGATGACGCTATGGCCGAAAGTAATGAAATGATGGTTAGTATAGAACAGGTTAAAGATTTATATCCAGAATACGTTGATATAATAATTTGTAAAAGATTAATTTTGACTTACGAAGTTATTTCTAAACAATTGTATAGATTGGCACAGTCTTGGAATAATGTATCTGGCATTCCCGCCTCTAGCCCTAAATCCTAATTCCCAATTATTATGACACAAAAAGGTTTTACATTACTAGAAGTTCTAGTCGCGATGGGGATTTTTATTTTAGTGGCGATGTCAGCCAGTTGGTTTATAATTCATGGGTTTAGGTATAATGCCATTATCTGGGAACAACTTGATAAACAAAATGAAGGGAGAAAAGTTTTACAACAAGTAGTTGACACAGTGCGTAAGGCTGAAGAATCTAGTCTGGGTAGTTATCCACTTGTAACCTCAACCAATTATCAATTATCGGTTTATGCCAATATTGATGATGATAGTTATCGGGAAAAAGTTAGATTTTGGTTGGATGGCACAACCTTAAAACGCGGGATTATAAAACCAAGTGGGAGCCCATTAAATTATTCTGGTACAGAACAAATAGTAGAATTGGCTCATGATGTAGTAAATATAAGCAAGAATAGTCCACTATTTTTATACTATGATGAAAGTTATTCTGGATCAGAAAATGCTTTGGTTCAGCCAGTAGAAATAACAAATATCAGAGTAATTAGAGTGCAATTAGAATTGGAAAAAGATCCCACGGCCACACCAGTACCCTTGCATGTGGAGGGTGTGGTGAATGTTAGGAATTTGAAATCTAATTGATAGGAGTAGGGAGTAAGGGCGAGAGGCGAGAAAACTTTTCTCGCCTCCAGCCCCAATTCCTAATTCCTGAAATTTATGTTAAACAAACTAATCCAAAAATTAAAATTATCTAAACTAAGAAACGATAAACGTGGTAGTCTACTTTTGTTTGTTATGATTTTTGGGGCGGTGGCTTTTACAGTTATCATTACTGGCGTAGCGAGTTATGCTATTTTTGAAAGTAAAGCGTCCAATCGTAAACAAGAGCGCGATGAAGCTTTTCATATTGCTGAAGCGGGAATCAATTATTATCGTTGGCATTTGGCCCACAATCCAACGGATTATTGGGATGGTACCGAGGAAGAACCAGGACCGTATGTACATGAATATAATGATAAGGATGGAAATTTAATTGGCTATTTTTCATTAGAAATTGATGAACCTCTTCCCGGTAGTTCGGTAGTAATAGTTCGTTCTACTGGGTGGACGATTGTTCAGCCAGAGTCCAAACGGACAATTCAAGTGCGAGTGGGTTTCCCAGCTTTGACTGACTATGCTTTTTTGTCTCATGCGGGTATGAATTTTAGTTTTACCACTATAGTTCATGGTAAAGTTCACTCTAATGGTGAAATTAGATTTGATGGAGAGAGTGATTCGTGGGTGGATAGCCATATTAGAGTTTATGGTGGTGGGCATCCAAAATCTTTTTGGCGTTATCCAGTGGCACAAATTGATTTTTATGCGGTTTCTAGCGATTTGGATGATATCAAAGATGCCGCTGATGATGGTGGAATTCATCTCTCTTCTTCTGGTAAAGAGGGTTGGCACATGGTATTTAATGGTACTAGTTTTGCTTTATACAAAGTAAATACTTTGGATTGTTATCATGGTGATGGTCGGTGGCGTCGACGTTGGGGGCAGTGGTATTGGGATGGTGATAACTATTGTTATGATATTGGGACTGAGACTTTTGTACAGAATTATAATATTCCAGCCAATGGAGCTATTTTTGTAGAAGATAATTTGTGGGTGCAAGGAGTAGTGGACGGTCGGGTAGGAATTGGTGTGGGACGTTTTCCAGTTCAAGAACCTTATAAAAAGATTATTGTGAATAATAATTTGACTTATACTAGTCATTCAAATGATGATGTGGTTGGACTTTTGGCTCAGGGTGAAATTATTGTGCCATATGAGGTACCAACTGATATGTTGATTGATGCGGCTATGTTTTCACAATTTTCCAAAATTTATCGGCCATATTATATTGACGATGTAAAAAATAGTTTAACAATTTTTGGTTCGCAGATTTCTTTTGAGGGTGGAGGTTGGAAATATGTCAATGGCTATGGCCATGTGATTTCTGGTTTTGAAAATACTAATCATTCTTATGATGGCAATTTGAAATATTATCCACCGCCCGGGTTTCCAGTGGGGAGTGTGTATGAGTTGATAAGTTGGGAAGAACTTTGAGCGTGGTGTAGTAATAAGGAGTTAGGACTAG
>DOMK01000009.1 GCA_003510435.1 Candidatus Magasanikiibacteriota bacterium | reverse complement strand
GTAGTAAAAAGGGTTTTGGTGAGGCTGTTGGTTTAATTTATGGTGCTAAATATATAAAAAATCAAGCAGATTATTATTTTAAAATTAGTGGTCGTTATTATTTGAATGATGATTTTGAAATTAATGATTTTTTGGATAGTAATTTTGCTTTTTTAAAGTATGATCGGAGTATTTCAACTAGACTGTATGGGTTTAGTCAGTCTGTATTTAACGTGTGGTATAGGGCATTATGGTTAAGTTTGCTATTTTTATATTTTACGATTATGTCTATTGAGTTTGTTTTACCAAAATTTATTAAACAAAAATATGTTAAGTCATTAAATCGGTTAGGTATCTCTGGATTTATAGCTCCAGGCGGAGAATATATAAAAGAATAATATGTTAACAGTCATCACGAAGCCTATTTCAAGAGTGTATGATATTTTAAAGTGGGGACAAAATATAATAAAAAAAATACAAGGTAAGCCAATAAAAGACAGTATGTATGGTGGTCATTTTGCTGTCACGAGAAGTGTGGTTGAAGGTTTAAGAAAAATTGGCGCAGAATTTAATTATAATCCAAAAAATTTATCAAAACTTGGTGATACTGTTTATATCCCTGGTGGTTATCAGGCTTTGAAATGGGCCATTAAAATGAAAAAGAAAGGTAAAATAAAAAAATTAATTACTGGGCCAAATCAAGTTATTACTCCGGCTGATAATAATGGTATAATAAAATCAAAATATATTGATTTATTTTTAGTTAATTCTGAATGGATTAAAGATTTTTATATTGAAGATGCCCCAGAATTAGGAGATCATATAGACATTTGGCCAGCTGGCGTGGATACTGAATTTTGGAAGCCAAATAAAGAATCAGATATAGAAAAGAATGTATTAATTTATTATAAACGGCCAATAAAAAAGATGTTTGATGAATGTAAAAAAATATTGGAGAATAGAGGTTATAATGTTGAAGTTATTTATTATGGTAAATATACAATAGAGGAGTATAGAGAATCTTTGAATAGAAATAGTTTTATAGTTTATCTTGTAGAGCAAGAGTCTCAAGGTATTAGTTTGACCGAAGCTTGGGCCATGGATACACCAACTATTGTTTGGAATCCAGGTTATTATCATAATATCGATGGGGTAAATTATTTTTCATCTTCTGCACCGTATCTTAACAGTCAGACCGGTAAGTTTTTTAATGGAGTTAAAGAATTTGATGAACTAATAAAAAATGAATTAAAAAAGGAAGAATTTTTGTCAAGAGGTTGGGTATTAAAAAATATGTCTGATGAAGTTTGTGCTCAAAAACTGGTATTATCAATAGATAAAATTAAATAAAATTTTATTAAAATTTACATGATTAAAATTTTTATAAGAAAAATTTATAGAATGTTACCTAGAATAATCACTGCTCCGATTTTAAAAATTTGGAATGTAAAAAAATATTTTAAAATATTTAAGTTTGTAAAAGATTTTAATAGCTTTAAAAAGCTTTCAAAAACATCTGACAGTCGTTTTGTGCCGATCATTAAAGATTTTTATCCAGTTCTTGGCGAGGACACTGCTAATACTGGTTTTGATCGCCACTACACTTATCATCCGGCTTGGGCGGCTAGAATTATTGCAAATAATAGACCAGAATTTCATGTTGATATTTCTTCTATACTTCATTTTTCTACAATAGTTTCGGCATTTGTACCAGTTCATTTTTATGATTATCGTCCAGCACAAATTAATTTAGATGGCTTAACAAATGGTCAGGCTGATTTACTTTCTCTACCTTTCAATGATGGTGAAATTAAATCACTATCTTGTATGCATGTGGTGGAGCATGTTGGACTGGGCCGTTATGGTGACCCAATTGATCCTACAGGTGACATAAAAGCGATTAATGAATTAAAACGAGTTTTATCAGTTGATGGTAATTTATTGTTTGTAGTACCGACTGGTAAACCAAAACTCGCTTTTAATGCTCATCGTATTTATAGTTATGATCAAATTATTTCTTATTTTAAGGAACTAACTTTAGTTGAATTTGCTTTAATTCCGACTAGAAAAGAAGATGGTGATTTATTAATTAATCCTAATAAAGAAATGGTTGATAAACAGGACTATGGGTGTGGTTGTTTCTGGTTTAAAAAGTAAAAAATTAAATTTAAGTTATTTTATGATAATTATTAAACTAAGTGGGGGGTTAGGAAATCAGATGTTTGAATATGCTTTTGGTAGGGCTTTGAGTTTAAAATATAAACAGATTTTACTATTTGATAAAAGTATTTATAAGAAAAAAAATAAGAGTACACCAAGAAAATTTTTTTTGAATTTTTTTAATGTTGATATATTATCTTTTTCTAGTGTTTTAATAAGCAAAATATTTGTCATAATTGATTTATTATTTATAAAGTTATTTAAAATAAATTTTATTAAAAAAGAACAACAAATACACAAATATGATGATAAATTAAAGATTAGTAAATTTGGAATTAATTATTTTGATGGGTATTGGCAATGTTATAAATATTTTGAAGAATTTGATGATATTATTTTAGAAGATTTTACACCAAAAATTGTCTGGACTGGAAGATTAAAAGAAATTGATGATAAGATTGTTAATTCTAATTCAGTTTCAATCCATGTTAGACGTGGTGATTATGTTGGAAATAAAGATTATGAAGTTTGTTCTTTGGGTTATTATCAAAAAGCAATTGATTTTTTTGAAATTAATTTTAATAATTTAGTTTTTTATGTTTTTTCTGATGATATTGAATGGGTAAAGAATAACTTAAAATTTAAAAATGCCTCAGTCATCTTTATTAGTGGTAGTGGCTTTAACGAAGCGGAAGAATTGATTTTGATGAGTCATTGTAAACATAACATTATTTCCAATAGTTCATTTAGTTGGTGGGCGGCTTGGCTCAATAAAAATTCAAACAAAAAAGTGGTTATACCAGATAGATGGAGTAATGTTGAAAAATTAAAATCTGTTCCAGATTTATTGCCAGATAGTTGGTTAAAAGTTAGTTAGTCCTATGAAAGCAATTGATTTTTTCATTCCTAATTTTGATGATCTTGGTGCACAAATGGTGGCGATTAATGTTGCCAATTCTTTAGTAAATTATTTTAATATAAGATTTGTTGTTTTTAATGATAAAGGTAAATTTAGAAATTTGTTAGATAATAAAATAGAAGTTATTCAATTGGATAAAGGTTATTTGAATATAAATAAAATTAGAATTTTTAATCGATTATTTCAATATTTGAAATATTCTAAAATAGAAAAAACTAATATTGTGGTTAGTTTTTCTCCAATAACAAATGTTATTGCTTTGTTTACTAAATTTTTTAATTCTAAATTGAAAGTGGTAATACAAGAACATTGTTTTCCAAGTGTGGCGACCGAAGATCGTCAAAATTTATCTTGGTTTTGGGCGTTTATGTTCAAAAAAGTTTTTTATAAATTTTATAATAAAAGTGATTTGTTTATAACAATTAGTGAAGCAATAAAAATAGATTTTGTTAATAATTTTAAAATTAATAAAGATATTATCAAAATTGTTCGTAATCCTGTTAATATAGACAATATTATTTTTTCGACAAAAGAAGAAGTTAATGATTTTAATTTTGAATCACAAAAGAAATATTTAATTGGTGTAGGTCGACTAGTTGATCAGAAGAATTTTACAAAATTATTAGATATTTTTTCTTTAATTAGGCAAAAGAGATCAGATGTAGATTTGATTATTTTAGGTCATGGGCCTAATTTGGATAGTTTAATTAAAAAGTCGATTGATCTAAATTTAAAAGATAGCGTGCACTTTTTGGGTTTTAAAAGTAATCCTTATAAATTTTTATCACGCTTCAATTGTTTTTGTTTAACTTCTTTGTGGGAAGGTTTACCACAGGTAATTGCCGAAGCCATGATTTGTCGAGTACCGGTAATTTCTGTGGATTGTGAATCAGGTCCAAAAGAAATGATTATTAATAAAGAAACTGGTATTTTGGTAGACAAAGATGATAATACACTATTTGCAGATTATATTTGTGAATTAATTGATAATAACAAAATGCGTGAAGAACTAATAAATAAGTCTTATAATTTTGCAACTAGAGAGTATTCAATTGAAAGATGTCTGAACAAATATTTAGAAATACTAAATTCAATCTAGTGATATTAATTTATGTGCGGAATAACAGGAATAGTTAGTAAAAATTCAAGAGATCATGTTGAAAAATTAGATAAGATGATTTCAACTCTTAATCACCGCGGACCAGATGGAAATGGTCGGGCGATTTTTGATAATTGTTTATTAGGACATAATCGTTTAAGCATTATAGACCTATCTACGGGTGACCAACCAATGTATTCTTTTGATCACAAACAAGTAATTGTGTTTAATGGTGAAATTTATGGTTATAAAGATATAAAAAATCAATTAAATAATTACAATTTTCAAACCACTTCTGATACTGAAGTAATATTGGCTCTATATAATAAATATGGCGAAGATATGATGTCTCATTTACCAGGGGCCTTTGCTTTTGCGATTTGGGATGAATCAGAAAAACGATTATTTGCTGCCAGAGATCGGTTTGGAGAAAAACCGTTTTATTATGCTTGGGGTAAAAATAATGAATTTATTTTTGCTTCGGAAATTAAAGCTATTATTGCTTCTGGTCTGGTGGAGACAATATTAGATGATGAATCGGTAGTTCATTATTTGCAACATCTTTATGTCCATCCGTCCAGAACTATTTATAAAAATATTAAGGTTTTGCCACCAGCACATAGTTTAATATTGAAAGATAAAACAGTGGAAATAAAACGTTATTGGAATTTACCACCAGTTGATGAAAAAATAAATGAAGAAGAAGCCATTGAAAAATTTCATATTTTGTTAGAACAGGCTGTCAGTAGACAATTAGTAGCTGATGTACCGGTAGGTGTATTTTTGAGTGGGGGGTTGGATTCTAGTACAATTGTGGCAGTGGCGAGCAAGTTTAAAAATCCTTTAAAAACTTTTTCTTTTGGTTTTGGTGATTTGATCAATGAATTACCGTTTGCTAGTGAAATTGCTAAGAAATATTCTACTGAACACACAGAACTTAGAAGTGATTATAATATTGCAGAAACATTTTTAAAAATGAATGAAGTGTATGATGAACCATTTGCCGATTCTTCTAATATTCCAACCTTTTTAATTTCTCGTGAAGCGAGTAAGTATGTAAAAGTAGCCTTGAGTGGTGATGCTGGTGATGAACTTTTTGGTGGTTATGATTGGTATAAGACTTATTTGTACAATTCCAAAACAAATAATTTTATAAATCCAGATGTAAGATTTTTGTTTTGGAAAATAATGGCAAAACTAAAGATCCACAATGATCAAACTTTTTTTAAAGCAAGAGCAGAGAGTTTGTTAAAAGGAAAAAATGTTTTTCAAGCGCATAAATTACAGAATACATATTTTAATAATCAAGAAATTACCAGAATTGGTTTAAACATTAATAATAAGGAATATCAACCAAGCTGGAATTTATATAATAATATAGATGATGCTTTTAGACACGATCTGACAGATTATATGCCTGGTGATATTTTGGTAAAAACTGATCGTGCTTCTTTGGCCAATGGACTAGAGTTACGAGCCCCATTTCTTGATATTGATTTTGCTTCGTTTTGTATTAGTTTGCCAGCGCGTTTAAAAGTCAACTTAAATAGTGATAAACATATTTTACGTCGCGCTTATGAATCAGCATGGACAGAATCAATTAGAAAAAGAAGTAAACAAGGTTTTGGCGCTCCGGTAAAAATTTGGTTGAAAGACAAACAAATGCAAGAGCTAAAAAATCAGTATTTAAACAATCCTAATAACAAAATTTTTAATTTTATATCATATGATGTTAGCAAAAAAATATCGGCAAAAAATAATTACAAAACATGGGCTTTGCTAGTTTTGGCTCTGTGGTTTGATAAAAAATAATATAAAGTATATAATTCTATTTTAAAAAGTAATTTTAATCAAAATAATATGTTAATTTCAATTTGCATTCCAAATTATAATCGACCAAAAGAGTTGTTAAGACTTTTGAAAACCATTGATGCTTCTGATAAAGAAGCCTTAGAAATAGTGATTTGTGAAGATAGAAGCCCAAAAATGCTTGAGGTTAGGGGAGTGGTGGCTGAATTTAGTAAGAATACTCCTTACCGAGTTAATTATGTTGAAAATGAAGTTAATCTTGGCTATGACAAAAATATTCGGGCTTGTATTACCAATGCCAAAGGGGATTGGATTGTCTATATGGGAAATGATGATGAATTTGTTCCTGGTGCGTTGGATCAACTGGTTGATTTTTTGAAAAAAAATGAAAAATTGGGCTATGTATTAAAATCGCATTATTTTATTCATAAAAATCATAAAAAAGAACGTTTCCGCTATTATGAAGGAACAACATTTTTTGAACCAGGTTTGGACACTTATGTAAAGATGTTCCGTAAAAGTGTTTTTATTTCTGGCTTTACTATTAAAAGAGATTTGGTTGTATCATTATTAAAGCCTGATTTTGATGGAACTTTGTTGTTTCAATTATATATATTGGCAGAAGTGTGTCTAAAATATCCGGTTGCCTATTTTGATGTACCTCTAACTCAGCAATATGATGAAGGTTTTCCTGAATTTGGCAATGCTGAAAGTGAAAAAGGTCTTTATACTCCAGGTAGTATTACAGTAGAGAATTCTTTAAAATTTTTACAAGGTTATTTCAAAATTACTCAATACATTGATAATGAATACAATTTTAATAGTACAGATTTGATAAAAAATGACATGTCAAAATATTTTTATCCAAATTTGGCAGTGCAACGCAATAAAGGATTGAAAGTTTTTTTGAAATATGTAAAAGAATTAAATAAAATTGGTTTCAATTCTTCATTTTACTATTACATCTATGTGATTATGCTGGTTTTGTTTGGAAAGAGAATTTGTGATAATTTGGTTAGAATTTTAAAAGACATAATTGGTAAAACGCCTAAATTGTAAAAAATATGAAAAAAGCTGGTGTTGTTATATTATACAATCCAAATATTGAAGAAATTAGAAGAAATATGGGTTCTTATGTTGAACATTTGGACAAACTTTATGTGGTAGATAATTCAAATACATCACACAAAGATTCAGTTGTTGATTTGTCTACAAAAATTGAGTATATTCCAAATCTTAAAAACAATGGAATTTCTAATGTTTTGAATAATACCGCGGTTAGAGCGATTCAAGAGGGGTATGATATTTTGTTAACCATGGATCAAGATTCTTTTTTTTCCGAACAAATGATACAAAAATATGTTGCTTTTGCCGATACGCTAGATTGGTCAAAAATTTCTGTGATTGGAATTACACCCACAGATTATAGTAGTTATAAATCACCCAAAGAGAATTTAGAATCAACTTTAAATTCAGTACAATTATTAATAACGTCTGGTTCTTTTTTAAATTTAAAATTATATAATTTAGTTGGTGGTTTTGATGAGAGATTATTTATTGATTGGGTGGATTATGATTATTGTCTTAAATCAATTTTGGCTGGTTATTCCATATCTCTTGTTTCAAATATTTATTTGTTTCATGTTGGTGGTACACCACAAAAATTTTTAGGTAGAAGAGTGGCACTGTATTCACCAGAAAGATACTATTTTATTTTTAGAAATCATCTTTACATGTGGTATAAATATTTTAAACATTTCCCTAAATTAATTATCAGAAATATTTTTGTCACTCTTGTCTTATCATTATTGCCAAATATTATTTTAGCACAAAATAAAGCTAAGTTTTTTTCTACTCTAGGTAGATCCATAAAAGATATTCCTAAAATTTTTAAATCAAATTAAATTATGTTTATTATGAAAAAGAAAATTATTGCCATATTAGTGTCATTATTCTCGTTTATATTAAAAAATAGAAAAATAAAAACAGCACCAGGTGAAGTTAAAGTAAATTTTGGTTGTGGAATGGAAGTTGAAGACGGTTGGTATAATGTTGATGCCGGTCCAACAGCTCTTCTAGGATCAAGAAAATTTACCTTTATCAATAAAATACTTTATGGCATTTCTGGTACATCTGTACATTATACTTTTGAGAGATACAATAGAATTATTAAAGAGATTGGTTTGTACTTTCATGATTTGCGTAGAGGCTTACCATTTAATGATAATTCTGTTGATGTTATCTATCACAGTCATTTTCTTGAGCATCTTTACAAAGAAGATGCTGAAAAATTTTTAAAAGAATGTTATCGGATATTAAAACCAGGTGGTTTAATGAGAGTGGTGGTGCCAGATTTAGAAGTTGTGTTAGAAATGTTTAAAGATGGAGATAAAGAAAAAATATTAGAATCATATTTTTTTAAACCTTATGAATATATTTTTTCTGGTCACAAATATATGTATGATTTTGCCATGCTGAAAAAGGAACTGGATGGTGTGGTTTTTAAAGAAATAGTAAAACAAAGTTGTTCTGTTGGAGCGTGTCCAAACACTAATTCTTTAGACGTGGGTACTTTTGAATCATTATATGTTGAATGTAGAAAATAAAAATATATTTAAAAAAGAAAGTTTTTTAATGCATTTGCTTATCAGATTAGGTTTGAATTCTTTGGCCTGGTCTTTGCGTTGGTTGTATTGTCCAGTAAAAAAAACAGATTTAGTATTAGAGGTAGGTAGTGGTGGCAGTCCTTATTTTAGAGCTAATATTCTTTGTGATGCTTATCTTAATACTGGAGAACGAGGTTTTGTCCCTTTAGTCTCTGATCGTCCGACTGTTTTGGCCTTTGTGGAAAATTTACCATTTAAGGATAGTTCATTTGATTTTTTGATTGCTTCTCATGTTTTGGAACACTCAATGGATCCAGATAAGTTTTTATCGGAAATACAGAGAGTAGCTAAAGCAGGCTATATTGAAGTGCCGGATGCATTTATGGAGAGATTGACTAATTATAAGGCACACCGGCTTGAAATTTCAGAAGAAAATAATTGTCTAATGATTAGAAAAAAAACAGCATCTACTGTTGATATAGATTTGGAGCATCTTTTTGGCAAGGCAAAAGAAATTTTTCCCAATTGGTTGACTAAGTTTCCATTTCATTTTCATGTCCGTTATTATTGGAATAGACAAACTGGTGGAATTAAATATAAAATTTTAAATCCCGAATATAAATTTGATTGGCAATATCAAGATTCCGAATCAACTCAAAAAGCTAATATTAATTTAAAAATAAAAATAAAGCAGTTTGTTTTAAAAATTTTTCGAGTAATTTTTTCTCAAAATAAGCGTAATAAATTGATTAATATTTTTGATTATTTGGTCTGTCTTGATTGCAAAAATGACAAATTAAACAGAATTGATAATGTACTCGTCTGTCAGAGTTGTGGAAAACAGTATTTAATCCATAATAATATTATTGATTTTACCAATAATTATGAAAATTCTAGTAGTCGGTGATTTTCATTCAGCTATTTATGAAGAAGCTTTTTTGAAGGCTTTTGTTGATTGTGGTTATGAAACTGACAGATTTTCTTGGTGGCAATTTTTTAAAGGTTATCAATATGGCATGGAAACAAAAAGAAATATTTTTGAAAAAATTTATTATAAATTTCAAAATAAGTATTTGATTGGTCCAGCCTTTGGATATTTAAATAGAGATTTGTTAAAGAAAGTAGAAGCATTTAGACCAGATTTAATTTTTATCTATAGAGGAACTCATATATTAGCAAAGACTTTAAAAAAAATTAAAAAAAATGGAATAATAATATTTGGCTATAATAATGATGATCCTTTTAGTAAAAATTATCCTTTTTATTTTTGGCGTCATTTTATAAAGGCTATTCCATTTTATGACCATATTTTTTCTTATCGTGAAAAAAATATTATTGATTATAAAAAATTAGGATACAGTAATGTTAGTTTACTTCGATCATGTTATATCAAAGAAAGAAATTTTTATATTGATAAAGATGATGAAAGCCGTTTTAAATCTGATGTGGTGTTTGTAGGACATTTTGAGGACGATGGTCGAGATGAATATATTAAATTTTTATTTGACAGGGGAGTAAATATAAAATTATTTGGTGGGTCTTCGTGGATAAAATCAAAGTATTATAACTATTTTACCCATAAAATTGGTCCAATTGATAATCTGGATAATGTGGAATATAATTCAGCTTTGAATAGTGCAAAAATTTGTTTGGTATTTTTATCCAAAAGAAATAATGATACTTATACTCGTCGGTGTTTTGAAATACCAGCCACGAAATCTTTGATGCTTAGTGAATATAGTGATGATTTGAATAGTTTATTTGCACAAGGCAAAGAGGCTGATTATTTTAAATCCAAAGAAGAATTACTCGAAAAATTAAGATATTATTTGGCAAATGAAAAAAAACGAACAGAAGTAGCTCAGGCTGGTTATGAAAGACTTTTAAAAGACAAACATGAAGTAGGTGACAGAGCTAGAGAAGTTTTAAAAATTTTTAAAGAAAAATATGAAAAAAGTATTAATAATTAATACTACTTTTGACCAGGGTGGGGCAGCAACCATTGCTCAGGATTTGTTTTTTTCTACAAATAATAATTGTGAATTTTATTTCGCTTTTGGTCGAGGTAAAAAAAATAATTTGCCAAGAGTATTTTGTTTTGGTAATTGGTTAGAAACTTTATTTCATATTTGTTTAGTACGTTTTTTTGGCTTGGAAGGCTTTGGTAATTTTTTTTCTACTCGCAAGTTAATTAATTTTATAAAAAGAGAAAAATTTGATTTGATTCATTTGCACAATCTGCATGGTTATTATCTAAATTTTTCTTTTTTTATAAAATTTTTGGCTAAAGAAAAAATTAGAGTAATTTGGACATTGCATGATGAATGGGCAATTACTTGGTTGTCAGCACATAGTATGGGTTGTGAACACTGTCAGACTTTAGAGGGAAAATGTAAAAATAAATATTCTTATCCAAAAAATTATTGGCCAATTTTAGCTAAGTATAATTTGAAGAGAAAGAAAAAGATTTTTAGTTTAGATTGGAGTCCAATAATTATTTCACCTGCCCAGTGGTTGACCAATAATATAAGAAAATCATTTTTAAACAAGTTTGAAATAAGAACAATTACTAACGGTGTAGATACTAATTTATTTCAACCAACAAGTAACAGAACAGCTTTACGTGTAAAATATAATTTGCCCATAGACAAAAAAATTATTTTGTTTAATATTGGTGATTTTAAAGACAAAAATAAAGGAATGAACTATATTATTGATTTAATTAAAATTTTAGATAAAAATGATTATTTATTTTTAGGTTTAGGTAAAGGAGTTTTTTATGCAAAAGAAAATGTCCGATTGGTGGGTTATATAAAAGATAAACATATATTATCTGACTATTTAGCTTTATCAGATGTTTTATGTTTTACTTCTTTGGTTGAAACTATGCCTTTAACAGTATTAGAAGCTTTGTCTTGTGGTTTGCCAGTTTTGGGTTTTGATATTTTAGCTTTAAGAGATTTAATTAATGAAAAAGTAGGTAGATTAGTGCCTGTTGATAGTGGACAGTTAGCTAAAAATATGGTAGATTTATTAAATAATGAAGAAATTTTAAAAGATAAAGGAATTGATGCTAGAGAATATATTTTGGCTAATTATACAAAAGAAAGATTTCTGTCTAGTTATTTTAAACTTTATAATGAATTATAAATATGAAATTATCAATTATTACTGTTTCCTATAATAGCGCTGAAACTATAGAAGATACTATAAAAAGTGTAATAGCCCAGAATTATTCTGATTTGGAATATATAATAGTTGATGGTGGTTCAAAAGATAGTACTTTGCAAATAGTAGACAAGTATAGAGATAAAATTGCTAAAATAGTTTCTGAGCCAGACAAAGGTATTTACGACGCTATGAATAAAGGAATAAATATGGCTACGGGTGAAGTGGTAGGAATTATAAATTCTGATGATTTTTATTTTAATGATCAAATTTTTAATAATATCATCAGTCAATTTGAAAATACCAGTTCAGACGCTGTTTATGGTGATATTATTTATGTGAATAGAAAAGATATAAAAAAACAAGTAAGATTTTGGCGAGCAGGGGAATATAAAGAAGAAAAATTAAACTGTGGTTGGATAATGCCCCACCCAGCTTTTTTTGTGAAAAAAGAGATTTATAATAAATTTGGTTTATTCAATTTGGATTTTAGAATTGCAGCGGATTATGGATTAATGTTAAGATTTTTAAAAAATGGTTTGAAAGTTAATTATTTACCACAAACTTTTGTTTGTATGCGAGAAGGTGGTTTTAGTGGACAGAGTTATAAACAACGGAAAAAAGGCTGGCAAGAATTAAAAAAAGCTTGGGCTATAAATAATTTTAAAATTCCAAGATTTTTTATTACAAGACGTATTTTATCTAAAATTAAACAATATTTATTTAAAAAATAATTTTATGAAGTTACTTTATATAGGAGCCGGTTTTGTTGGAGCATGTAGTGCCGCTGTCTCAGCTGATAGTGGACACAATACTTTGGTGTATGATATTAGTGAAGAAAAAATAAAATTATTATCTTCCGGGGATCGTGATACCATACAATCTTGTTTGTTTGAAAATGGCTTAGGAGATTTATTAATTAGAAATAAAGAAAGAATCGAGTTTACGCTTGATTATAATTTGGTAGAAAAATTTTTAGATGATTGTGATGCTATTTTTATGTGTCTGCCTACACCGGAAATTGGCGAGACAGGGGAGAGCAATTTAACTTATTATTTTGACGCGGCCGAAAAATTAGCATGCAGTTTATTAAAACGCAATCAAAGTAAGCAAGAAAAATATATCATTATTGTTAATAAGAGTACAGTGCCGATTGATATGGTAAATCATACGCAAGAAATAATGGATAAAGCTGGGGTAAAAAATTATGGTATAGTTTCTAATCCAGAATTTTTAGTTGAAGGTAAAGCGATTTCTGGCTCATTAAAACCAGATAGAATTGTGGTGGGCGCTTGGGCTGAAAAAGATTTTATAATAATGAGACAAGTTTATCAGAGATTTTACAATTCTCCCAATGTCGAATATGTAGAAGTGAATCCAAAAGAAGCTGCCGCTGGTAAACTATTAGCCAATTTTTATTTATTTAACAAATTAGCTATTTGCTTTGATGTGATCGGTCGGACTTGTGAAACTTTTTCTGATTTGCAATTTGAAAATTTACGCAAGATTTTAACCACTGATCCGAGAATTGGTTCCTGGGGACTATATGATAGTCTTTACGCTGGAGGTAGTTGTTTTATAAAAGATGCCAGATCATTATCTCATCAATTACAGACGACGGGAACTAATGCTATACTGGTAAATGAAACTTATTTGGCCAATAAACGTCAATTAGAAAATTTTCTTGGTCGAGCAGAAAAAGAAGCCCAAATTGATTGGACAGATAAAACTGTGGCTTTGCTCGGAGTGGCTTTTAAACGTGATACAAATGATATTCGCAATTCATCTAGTATTGAGATTGGTAATTTTTTGAAAGAAAAACAAGTTAAGACTGTCCAGATTTATGATCCGGCTGGGATGGACTTTTTTAAACAAGTTTTTCCAGAATCAAATCAGTTTGTATATTGTAAAAGTGAAATAGAATGTGTGATGGCCATCCCTACCACCCCTCCTATAGGGGGAGCTAATGGTGTGGATGTAATTATCATTGCCACAGATTGGCCACAATTTAGGGGCTTAGGGGAATTGATCTTGCAATTACCAAACAGACCACTTATAATGGATGGACGGAGGATGTTGCAACATAATTATATTGATTTACAACAAGCCGGGTTTGATGTTATTGCCGTTGGTTCTCCATTTTTGAAAGGAATAAGGAATAAGGAATAAGGAATTTATATTTAATTATTATTTTATGAAATATTTAGTTACAGGCGGGGCTGGGTTTATTGGCACCAACCTCGTAATACAATTATTAGCCGAAGGTCATGAGGTAGTGGTATTTGATAATTACGCTGGCGGTAAGAAACCAGAGCGTTTTCAAGAAGGTGTAGAGTATGTAGAAGGTGATATCCGCAATTTAGAGGAATTAAATAAAGCTATGACAGGTGTGGATGGAGTGTTTCATATGGCAGCTTTACCGCGGGTAGTTTTTTCAGTTGAACAACCTTTGGAGACTCACAATGTCAATGTTAATGGCACATTAAATGTTTTATTGTCAGCCCGTGACAACGGTGTAAAACGGGTAGTATTTTCTTCCTCATCATCAGCTTATGGTGATCAGGAAGTTTACCCTCTGAAAGAAGATGGAGTAGTAAAGAAGCCTCTAGCTCCTTATGCTTTGCACAAATATATTGGCGAACACTACTGCCGTTTGTTTTCAGATTTGTACGGATTGGAAACTGTTTCTCTAGTTTATTTTAATGTCTATGGCCCATATGCAGATCCCAATGGCGCTTATGCTTTGGTAATTGGTAGATTTTTACAACAGAGAAAAAATAATGAACCAATGACTATCCGGGGGAATGGTGAGATGTATCGTGATTATACCCATGTATCAGATGTGGTAAGAGCTAATTTACTTGCCATGACAAAAGATACAATAGGGAAGGGTGAGGTTATTAATATTGGCAATGGCAATCCCTACTCAGTTAATCAATTAGCTGGTTTAATTGGTGGTCCGACAATTAATATCCCAGAAATGTCTGGTGAAATGAAATATACCAAAGCTGATAATACTAAAGCTAAAATATTGCTAGGTTGGGAGCCGACTGTAAATTTAGAAGAGGGAATTAAAAAGTTGAAAGAGGAATGGAATATCACTTAACCACCTAAACACTTAAGCACTTTATCACATAACAAAAAGAGCCTTCGGCTCTTTTTGTTTGATTGTGTGGTCAGGTGGTAAAGTGGTTCGGTGTCATTGCCCCATCATCCTTATTACTACGTTAACTGTTTTTAATAATATAGAAATGTCTAATAGTAAAGAACGATTTTTTATATAATACAAATCATACTGTAATTTTTGGAGTGAACTTTCTAAATTATCAGTATAATGTTGGTGAATAACAGCCCAGCCAGTCAGTCCAGGTTTTACAGTATGGCGTAGATCATAATAGGGCATGATTTTTTTTAATTGTTCAACAATCTCCGGCCGTTCTGGTCTTGGTCCAATCAAAGATATTTCTCCTTTAAATACATTAATGAATTGAGGTAATTCATCTAATCTTGTTTTGCGTAAAAAATTTCCAATAAAAGTTATTCTTTTGTCATCTTTTTGGGCAAATTCTGCACCTGATATCTCAGCACTACCATCATCAGCCAAAACATACATTGATCTAAATTTATACAAAGTAAAAATTTTTCCATTTTTACCAACTCGAGCTTGAGTAAAAAAAATTGAGCCTTTGGAATTTGTTTTTATGGCTAGAGCAATAAAGGGGAAAAGAATAGCAAAACATATCCCCATCACAAACCCAGCCATGTAATCGTAAAAAGTTTTTATTTTTTCGTGGATGATTTGTCTAGTCTGGAGATGTTCCAAAAACCAACCCTCAGAAAAAACTGATGGTGGTATTCTTCCAGTGATTTCTTCATAAAAAGATGAAGTGTCGACGATTTTTATATTGTAAAATAATAATCTGTATAGTTCTTTTAGAGTTTCTGTGTCAGTCTTGAGATGATTGGCTATGACTAATAAGCTGGCCTTATAATCATCAATTTTTGTCTTTAGAATGCTAAGATCATGATAGACATCAAAAAAAGGAAATTCATCTGACCCTGTATGCTTTTCTGGATCAATCAGAGCTTTAGTTAGATAACCTTTTTCTGGGTATCTTTGGATTATTTTAGTTATTTCTAATGTTTCATTATCAAGACCAATAAAAATTACATTGGTTTTTAAGGTTTTGGTATTTATATATTTATTGAAGATGATCTTCCAAAGATAACTTAATGAATAACCAAGGAGTATATTTAAAAGAAGAATAGTTTTTGGCACAATGCCACGCGTCGGTAATGTGTATATTATCAAAACGCTTATTATTAGCGACATTATGGCTGATTCTATAAAATGACGTCTAAATAATTGTCCTTTAATCTTTAGGAGATCATATAGACCATTTATATAGTTGATTAACAACCAAACAATAAACAAAATAGAAAATAAATCAAGATTTTTTTCTATAATTTGCCAATTGGGAATTTGCCAGTTTCTAATAGATAGGCTTAACCAGAATGTTATATAAAAAATAACCCAATCTCCAGTGGCGAGCATGGCCTGTTTTATTCTGTATATCAAGCGCATATTTGCTTATTTAGTGTTTTTTTTGTATAATTCAATAGGTGATTATTTTTAATATTAGCAGATTTATGAGAAAAAAGCAACATTTTAAGTTTATTTTTTTAGTTAGTGTTTTGCTAGTATTTTTTGGTTTAGGACTGGCTGGTTTTGTTGAGACTGCCGATACCCCGTCATTAAAAATAAATAATAGTGCTGGAACTACTACTAAGACTAGAAAAGTTACTTTGTATATAAAAGGCACAGAAGACGCCAAGTTTATGAAAGTGTCAAATGATGTAGGTTTTGCCGAAGCAGAGTGGGAAGCTTACAGCTCACGCAAATCCTGGTTTGTTTCCTTTGGAGCTGGAACCAAAATTGTTTATATTAGATTTAAAAATGCCAAGGGCGATGTCAGTAATATTTATAGTGGTAAAATTCAGTTATCAGCCCCAAAAGCAATGGATGTAGATTTTTTTATCAATGCTGAGATTGACAAAAGCAATAAGGACAAAAAGATTAGTGCCAAGGACACTGATTCACGCTATGTAAATTTAGACTTAACTTATTCCACTGGGGTAGAGGGGTATATTGCTAGCAATGATAGTAATAATTTTACTGACTTAGAATTTAAATCAATTACTGATCGCGTGGCTTGGGTTTTATCACCTGGAGCAGGGGAAAAAACAATTTATATTCAATTTTTAAACAGTAATGGACAAAAGGAAACTGTAAGTAAAAAAATTATTTATAATCAGCCCTCAGTCTATTTGGAAGAAGGTACTCTGATGAAAGGGCAGGGGAGCACAATTTATTATTATGGCTTTGATGGTCGGTTGCATCCATTTTTAAATAGTGGAGTTTATCATTCTTGGTACAAAGATTTTAGTAATATAAGATTTTTGAGCAATGCTAAACTGAGTGAGTACCAGATTGGCCCACAAGTCTGTGTTCGTCCTGGAACTTGGTTATTAAAATTTAAAGGTTTGCCAAAAATTTATGCTGTTGAACCTGGCTGTCAGTTGCGACCAATTTTATCCGAAGCTGAAGCATATCTTTTATATGGATCAGAATGGGTAAAAAGAGTTTTGGAATTAGATTTGGTTCATGCTAGTAATTACAATACCTTAACCTATGACATAACTGATGTTGATTTGGAAATAGTCGACAGTGACCATGATGGGGTTTCCAAAGAGACTGAAGATAAGTATGGTAGTAGTGATAAAAAATTAGATACTGATGGTGATGGTTTGGCTGACTTGGAAGAAATTAATTTTTGGTTTTCTGATCCGACTAATAAAGATACTGATGGGGACAGCTATAGCGACATGCCAGAAATTCTTAATGGTTATCCAGCTGCTGGCTATGGTAATCTAAATACCTTATTGGCCGATACCTATGAATATCCCATTGGTTCAATAATAAAAAATTATGCTGATAAAAAATTGTATTATCGTCATAGTAATGGTAAATATTATTATTTGGGACGCGATACAAATGACAAGAATTTTAAAAATCTAAATTTTGATCCAAAATTTGTATCTTTATCACCATATAATATAGATTTTATGGCAGAAAAGAAAACTTTTTCTAATACCGAAATTATTTATCCGACTGAGATGTTGGCTGGTGATATTATAAAAATGTAAAAACATGAGAAAATTACTATTGTTGTGGCTGTTTGTCTTTATACCAAAATTGGTTTTGGCTACTACAATATCCAATGATCCTTTTTTTACTCAGTGGGCTTATAAAGATATTGGCCTTTTTGATGCTTGGGATTATACGACTGGTTCTGGTGATGTGGTGGTGGCGATTTTGGATAATGGTTTTGATACTTTTCATCCAGATTTGCGTGATAATGTTTGGAAAAATGAAAATGAAATACCTAATAATCATGAAGACGATGATAAAAATGGCTATGTGGATGATGTCTGGGGCTGGAATTTTTTGGAAGACAACAATGATCCACGAGTGTTAATTGATGATTTATCAGATGAGGAAAGAGAATCAGGAGTTTTTAATCATGCGACCGTAGTTGCCGGCTTGATTGGAGCTAAAGGAAATAATGAATTGGATGGTGTGGGAATGAATTGGCAAGTAAAAATGATGAATTTAAAAGTCTTGGGTAATAGTGGGAGCGGAAGTTATAAAAATTTTTCAAAAGCCATTCATTATGCAGTGGATAATGGAGCGGATGTAATTAATATTAGTATTGTTAGTAGTTTATTAGATGAAGACGTGGCTGAAGCGATTAAATATGCTTTTGAAAGTGGAGTAGTAGTAGTGACAGCGGCTGGTAATGATGCTGTTTATTTAAACAAAAAACCCTACTATCCAATTTGTCAGGATACTGATGAAGATTTTTTAATATTTGGTGTTAATGCTATTACTCCAGATCATCATTTGGCAAATTTTTCTAATTTTGGTTCCAATTGCGTTGACTTTACGGCTCCAGGTAAAGGTTTGAGTAGTACTTTACGTTTTTCACCAACCAATGGTCTTAATCAAAGATATGGAGGTAATTGGAATGGGACTTCATTTGCTGCTCCATTAATAAGCGGAGCAGTGGCTCTTATAAAATCAATTCAACCGACCTGGGGATCAAGAGAAATATTTTTTGCCATAACATCAACTGTTCATCATACGCCCGGTCAAGATGAAACTGTTTATGCCAATTTATTTGGCGCAGGTTTATTGCAAATTGATAAGGCTGTAAAGTATGCTTTTGATAGATTAAGTTTTAGTCGAGTCATTAATAATATTTTGAGTTTTGATTCTGACACTGGTAATGTAGAAAATAAAAATTTAAAAGATAATATAAAATTTGGTATTAATGAAAAATTAAAAAATATTTCTGATGCTCAAAGTTTTTTGGATAAAGGTGAATTAAAATTTGTCACAGTGTCTGAGCCAATTGATAACAAAATAATAGTGGTTATCTATGATAAAGATTGGCAAGTAATTAATTCTTGGGAAGTTGAGGCTTTTGGATTTTTAGATTTGGCCACTGGTGATGTTCGTGGTGACAGTAAAAAGGAAATAATTTTGTCACCCCGATATGCTGATAAACAAGTTTATAAAATATTTGATTTGACTGGTAAAGAATTAGACGAGCTGACTATTGAAGGAAAACACCAAGGTGTGCAGATTGATTTGGTTAGAGAAAAAGTAAATGAAAAACAAAAAATTGTGACTGTTTATAATTTTAATGGTTTAAATTTAAACATTTTTGATGAGCAAAATAAAATTATAAAAGAGTGGTCTGTAAATGATGTAAAATCAGTAGGTGACTTTAAAATAGGTGATATTGATGGTGATAAAGAAATGGAATTTGTCATTGTAGCTGGCACAGGAGAAATACCCTATTTATTATATTTTGAGACGGATGGAAAATTAAAAAGAAAATTTACCGCTTATGACTCTAGTTACAAAGGCGGGGTAGATTTGGAAATAGGTGATTATAATTATGATGGCTCAGATGATGTAGTGGTGCAGCCTTTGGATAATAGTCAATTAACCAGGGTTTGGAGTGGAAAAGTAAAGAAAATGGCAGAATGGTCTACATTTATTGGTCAGAGTGTTAAAAATGCTAGAATTTTGGTATACTAAGGATATAATAATTAAGAATGGAAACCTTATTAATTTATAATATAATCTAATAATTACTTTTATATGATAGGAGATATACCAATTTTTGAAAAAAAGAATGTTCTAGTTACTGGCGGAGCCGGTTTTTTGGGTTCACATTTGTGCGAAAGACTTTTGAAAGAAGCCAAAGTAATTTGTATGGATGATTTGTCAAATTCTAACATAAAAAATATTGATCATCTTTTGCAGTATCCAGATTTTGAATTTATAAAATATGATGTTAATCAGCCACTAGATTTTGATAATTTTGATGAACTAGACAAATTTAAAATTAAATTTCAGGGCATACAAGAAATTTATCATTTGGCTTGTCCAACTAGTCCAAAGAATTTTGAGAATTTAAAACTTAATTCTTTGTGGGCCAATTCTCGAGCCATGATTAATACCTTGGATTTGGCAGTAAAATATCGAGCCAAATATGTTTTTGGTTCTAGTTCGGTAGTTTATGGGCCACCGCGAGAAGATAGAAAGATTTTTAAAGAAGATGATGAGGGCATAGTTAATCATCTGTCACCGCGGGGTTGTTATGATGAAGGCAAGAGATTTGCCGAAACTTGTGTAGAAACTTACCGTCAAGTTTATGGTTTGGATGCAAAAATTGCGCGGATTTTTAGTACTTATGGTCCAAGAATGAAATTGCGTGATGGTTTACTTATTCCAGATTTTATTTTGGATGCTTTGGATGGACAAGATTTAGTAATTTATGGCAATGGGGATATGAATCAATCATTATGTTTTATTACTGATATGGTTGATGGTCTAGTTCGTCTCATGAGATCCGAACCAGAATTTCATTTGGTTAATCTAGGACATGATCAGATATATAGTATGGCAGCCGTAGCAGAAAAAATTATTAAGATGACCAATTCAACTTCCAAAATTAGATATGAAGCTCCATTGGTATTTTTAACTCCAAAAGGCGTGCCGGATTTGATTCGAGCCAAAGAAAATTTGGATTGGATCCCATTAATTAATTTGGAAGATGGTTTAAATAAAACCATTGATTATACAATTGCTAACAAGGAGATGTTATAAAAATTTTAAATTATAAATTTACGTTGGTATTATAAGTATGTTCGTGGCTGTTGTCCCTGCTTACAATGAAGAAAAAACTATCGGCTCTGTGGTCCAGAGCCTTTTTGCTCATGTGGATAAAGTGATTGTGGTGGATGATTGTTCGTGTGACAATACGTACAAACAAGCTTTGACAAGTGGAGCGATTGTTTTACAACACAAAATAAATCGTGGACAAGGTGCAGCTTTGCAAACCGGTCATGATTATGCTTTGCAAATTGGGGCTGATTATGTTTTACATTTTGATGGAGATAATCAATTTTGTGTGGAAGATATCAAACCAGCTTTGAAAAAGTTAAAAGACAGTGGAGTGGATATATTGTTTGGTTCTAGATTTTTGGATAATCGGACCCAATTACCATGGTTTAAAAAATATATTCTTTTTCCTGTGGCTAAAATTTTTAATAAAATTTGTGGAGTAGATTTGGAAGATACTCACAATGGATTTAGAATATTGAATAAAAAAGCTTTAGAACAAATTACAATTGAACAAGACAGGATGGCCCATGCCACTGAGATTCCAGCCAAGGCGAAAAAATTGGGTTTACAATACGTTGAATTTCCGGTGAAAGTGGTATACCATAAGTTTGGTCAGGGTTTGGGTGGTGGTTTTAAGGTGGCAAGAGATTTAGTGTTTGGTAAGTTTGTAAAGTAAAGGAAAAAGGAGTAAGGAATAAGGATAAAATTTTATTCTTTATTCCTTAATCCTTATTCCTTAAATATTATGTTAATTTTATTTCAAATTTTGTTTACTATGTTTGTTTTGTTTGCCATAGTGAACGTTATTAAGCGTAAACAAGAAGGTTTGCTTGGTCCAAAGGGTTTGTTTTTTTGGCTAATATTTTGGCTTTTAGCAATTGTGGCTGTGCTCTGGCCAAATAGTACTACGATTCTGGCAAATTATTTAGGGATTGGTCGCGGTACAGATTTTGTTATTTATGTTGCCTTGGTAATTATATTTTATTTATTATTTAAACTTCATATCAAGCTTGAATCTGTTGGTAGAGATATTACTAAGGTGGTGAGGAGAGAAGCGGTCGGGGAAGGAGTAAGGAATAAGGAATAAGCCTGCCTGCGCAGGCGGGGAATAAGGAATTAAGATTAAAAGATTTAATGATTAATTTTTATAAATATGCAGGATGAAATAAAGAATAAATCAAAAACAAACCCAGGTATTGTTTTGAAAATGGTTGTAATTATATCAATACTCGTTGTTTTTTATTTTTTGTCAAAATTTATTTCTAATTATTTTGGTGGAGAATTACCTTATGGAGGTGTTCAGCTTCCTGTCACGAAAGTTTTTGTATTTCAACCTGGAATGACAATGGAAGTGGACAAGGTTTATAAAATTTTTGAAATTCCAATGACCGAAGAACAAGGTACCCAATGGTTAGTTGGTGGAGATGTAATAGATGGATTTTTTTACACAAAATGTAATGTTGATTATAAATTAGTCCCTTGTGCATCTTTTGATATTATAAATAAAAAAGTTGAATTTTTTGATTTTACAGGTTATAAAGAAAAAATAAAAAGTGACAAACCCGATTATGCTATATACCAGTTTGTTGATGAACACGCTACCAATTTAGTGACGGATGGTGGAATAGTTATTGATCCAAAAACAGGGGATAAAATAGAGCCAAATAGTGTTGGGTTATCTTTTGGAAGAAAGATTGATTATCGCACTGACAATTATGATTATATTATGAGTTGTGATCCTTTGATGACCTATAAACAAAGACGGAGACATACCTCAGTGAGAAGAGACTGTATAATTATTAATAAAAGAAATGGAACTTTTTCTGACGGTAAAAAAGATGAGGTGATTGTCACTAGTGTTTCACAGCCAAAAGGGTTTGTGATGTTGGAAAAATCTTTAATTTGGCAACAATACAATAAAGGAACAGGGAAAACAGAATATTTTATGTATAGTATTGAATAAGATTCATATTTATAAAATCTGTGTAATCTTAATTAATCAGTGAAATCAATGTTATGCGCATTGCCCAAGTAGTTTGTACTTTTCCGCCGTATCATGGTGGAATGGGAAATATTGTTTATCAAACAGCCAGTGAACTGGCCAAATTTGGGCATGAAATAGAAGTGATTACTCCACATTATTATCGGGAAGAAGAATTAGAGATTGATAAAGACAGTGAGCCAACTTTTGTTAAAGAACAAAAAATCACTGAAAGAGAATTGGACGTGGTGGCCAGACGTTTAAAACCAGCTTTACAAAAAGGTAATGCTGCTTATATTCCTCAGATCCAACATGAATTGGATAATTTTGATTTAGTCCATTTGCATTATCCTTTTTATGGTGTGGCAAATTTGGTACGAAAATGGAAAGTTCGCAATCCACAAAAGCCCTTAGTCGTGACTTATCATATGGATAATCGAGCCCCTGGTTGGCTTGGATTATTTTTCAAATATTATGCCAAATATTGGATGCCAAAGATTTTAAACACAGCTGATGTCTTAATTGCCAGTTCTCTAGATTATATAGAAAACAGTCAAGCCCGTGAGATTTATTTGCAAAATCCAAATAAGTGGATAGAAGTTCCTTTTGGAGTTGATATTGAACGATTTAGACCCAGAGATAAATCAGCCAGTTTATTTAGTCGTCATAATTTAAATCCAGATTTGCCCGTGTTGTTATTTGTCGGCGGTATGGATAGGGCACATTATTTCAAGGGTATTCCAGTCTTATTACAAGCTTTGCATGAATTAAAAACCCATGATTTTATTTTACAGACTTTGTTAGTGGGGGATGGAGAATTAAGACAAGAATATGAAATGCAGGCTAAGGTTTTAGGCTTAAGTGATTTTGTGAAATTTGCTGGTCAGGTTAGTCAGGAAGAACTGCCATATTATTATAACCTGGCAGATTTGTTTGTTTTACCTTCCACAACCAAAGGTGAAGCTTTTGGTATGGTTTTATTAGAAGCTATGGCTAGTGGGGTGCCAGTGGTAGCTAGTGATTTACCAGGAGTGCGAACAGTGGCCAGTGAAGGCGGAATGGTTTTTGCCTCGGGAAGTCATTTACTTTTGGCAGAAACTTTATTTGGTTATTTTAAGGAAGATGTAGATCAGTGGCAGTGGACACAGGATGTCCGGCAGACAGCTGAGGAAAGATATTCATTAGAATTAATGGGGGAAAGACTTAATAGTATTTATCAACAGCTTGTCTAGCTTTTTAAAATTTGTTATAATCTCTTATTATAGTATAATATATACTTATTTAGTATTAATTAATTTAATTTTTTATCTATGGATGAGAAAAAAAGTTTTTTTGATCTCATGAGTCGAGGTCAATCATTTGCTTTCGGTATTATCGGAGGCGTTTTAGTACTTTGTACGATTGGTTTTTTTATAACTCTAGGAATATTGTTATCTGGAGGAAGTTCAACTACTGAAACAGTAGACAATAAACCGGCCGTAGTACAAAATGATGTTGATGGAGCAGTAGCACCCTCTCCCACTGTCGTAAAAAGTGATAAGCCAGTCGTTGAGTTATTTGTCATGTCATATTGTCCTTATGGCTTACAAATGGAAAAAGCTTATTTACCAGCTTGGGAATTGTTAAAAAACAAAGCTGATATAAGTTTAAAATTTGTTAGCTATGCTATGCATGGTAAAAAAGAAATTGATGAAAATACTAGACAATATTGTATCGGTCAAGATTCAAAAGATAAATTAATTGCTTATTTGAAATGTTTTGTGGCCGAAGATAATTCTGCCAAGTGTTTGTCAGCAGTAAAATTGACTGATGAAAAATTGGCTTCTTGTGTCAATAGCACTGATAAAAAATATAAAATCACTGAACAATACAATGACAAAAGTACTTGGTTGTCAGGCCGTTACCCAATTTATGGTATAGATGGTGATTTGAATACAAAATATGATGTCCAAGGTTCTCCAACTTTGGTTATCAATGGTACTCAAGTTAATGTAGCTCGGACTCCAGAAGCAGTCAAACAAGTGATTTGTGCAGCTTTTAACAAACAGCCAGAAGAATGTAAGAAAGTTTTGAGTAATTCTAGTTATTCAGCTGGTTTTGGTCTAACTGCTAGTGATAATGCTGCTAATGTAGAGTGTGGTGTATAAAAAATTAAATTATAGTTTTAAAATAAAACAGTCTCAAAAGTGAGGCTGTTTTTGTTTGCTAAAAAAGTATTGTTTTGTTATACTGTTATAGATAGTTGTAAGTTTATATTTACTTTATGGACTTTATAACTTTTTACTTTTAACTATTATTATATGGGAATATTTAAAAAAGGACTTTTGCTTGGTGGTTTGTTGGGTGCTGGTTTAATGTGGCTCAATACTACTAAAAAAGGTAAGGAAATGCGCGATGAAATGCTTGATCATGCAGCTGAAGTCTATGTCAAACTAAAAGAAAAGATTTTGACTTCAGAACAGTATTATAAATTGACTAAAAATGAATATGTAAAAATGGTACAGGAATTGGTTAATAAGTATGCGATTGATAATGGTTTGGCCGAAAATATTAAGAAAATGGTAGAAAAATTAGTCGTGGCTCAGTGGAGTAATTTGAAGGGGCAAATGAAGAAATAACACGGAAGTGAGGAGAATACGGATTATACGGAATGTGGAAAATGTTTAAAAATTGTAAAATTTAAACACTCTTATAAAAGGGAGTGTTTTTGTTTAAATTTGATTTTTAAATTAAAAAGAGTAAAATATGGCCAATACAGACTTATTTTTATATATATCCCTTTTTTCATTCAAACGGGCTATAGCGCAGTTGGTAGCGCGCGTCGTTCGGGACGACGAGGTCGGCAGTTCAAGTCTGCCTAGCCCGACACATCAAAAATCAAGCATTGTCGCTTGGTTTTTATTATGCTAAAATATAGGTATTAATTATCCACAGGCCTTTCAAGCCTTTTTGGCGTTTTAGGCTTTTCAAGCATTTATATTTATGAAATCAATAAAAACTTATTTTGAAGAAGCTATTAAAAATAATGCTTCAGATCTACATTTGGTAGCTGATGAAAAACCAATGATTAGATTGGAAGGGGAGTTAAAAGAACTTGAAGAAAAAAAATTAAATGAGAAAGAATTAGAGACTGAAGTACTTGGTTTGTTAAGTGTAGAACAAAAGAAAAAATTTAACGAAGAAATGGAACTGGATTTTGGCTATGAACACAGTGGAATAAGGTTTAGAATTAATCTTCATCGTCAAGAAGGCAAAATTGGTTTGTCAGCCAGACTAATACCAAAAGATATTCCTTCGCCAGAGGATTTGCGTTTTGAACCAGCTCTGTTAAATTTTACCAATTTAATGGATGGTTTAGTTTTAGTTGTTGGCGCAACTGGTCATGGTAAATCAACTACCATTGCCTCTATGGTTGAAGAAATTAACAAGACTCGCAAGGCTCATATTATTACTATAGAAGATCCAATTGAGTTCGTTTTTACTGATAAAAAGAGTTTGGTAGAGCAGAGAGAAATTGGTACTGATACCAAATCATTTGCCAATGCTCTCAAACATGTTTTGCGTCAGGATCCAAATGTTATTCTTGTAGGGGAAATGCGTGACCCAGAAACTATTGCAACAGTTTTGACTGCAGCTGAAACTGGTCACTTGGTATTTTCTACTCTACACACTTCAAATGCCGCCGAAGCAGTTGAGAGAATTGTAGATGTATTTGAAGGTGCCAAACAAAAACAAATTTTGATTCAATTATCTTCGGTATTGCGGGGGATTGTGGCGCAACAATTATTACCAGCTAAAAATGGTCAGAGAATCGTAGCGAGGGAAATATTAATAAATACTCCAGCCATTGCCAATATGATAAAAGAAAATAGTATTGCCCAGATAAATAGTTCTATTCAAACTGGAGCCAAAGATGGCATGATAACTATGGACAATGCTTTGAAACAATTAATAAAAGATGATTTGGTTGATAAGGATATGGCCGAAAGAAGAATGGGGCGACAAAAGAAAATTTAATAATTTTCAATTTACTAATTTTCTGAATAAAATAGGAAATTGAGTTTTTTATGTTTTATCAAACAGCCTACAAATCTAGTAATAGAAAAACTACCAACAGTGATCCACGTTTAAAAATAATGTGGGTTTTATTTGTTTTGTTGGCTGTGGTGGTGGTAGGCCGACTTTTCATGTTAATGATTTGGGAAAATAATTTTTATTTGGCATTGGCGGCTGGTTCACACGACATGTATAATAAATTATTTCCCAAACGCGGGAGTGTGTATATTCAAGATTCACGCACCAAAGAAGAATATCCACTAGCGATTAATCGTGATTATTTTTTGGTTTATGCTGATACGAGAAAAATTAAAACTAATGAAGAAGCTAATTTGGTTTTGCAAAAATTAGCCGAGGTTTTTAATTATGATGATGCCAAAAAATTAAAGATTCTTACCCAATTAAATAAAAGGACTGATCCATATGAACCAATTGAAAATAAAATCGATGAAATGACAATGCAAAAAATAACCACTTTGAATTTGGTTGGAATTGATTTTGTGCGCCAGCCATTTCGTTTTTATCCCGAAGGAAATTTGGCGGCGCCAGTGATTGGCTTTTTGGGTAAGGATAAAGACGGTAATAATATTGGGCATTATGGAATTGAAGGTTATTGGCAAAAAGAATTGGCTGGTAAAGGTGGCTTTGTCCAGGGAGCCAAGAGTGCTGTAGGGGCGTTTATTCCATTGGCTGATCGTTATTTGAAGGCCTCAGAAGATGGAGCTGATTTGCTTTTGACTATTGATCGGACAATTCAATATAAAGCCTGTGAAAGACTAGAAGCTTATAGACAAGAATTTGGCGCTAAGACCGCATCTCTTATACTTATAGATCCATACAATGGGGCAATAAGAACTATGTGTAGTTTGCCTGATTTTGATCCAAATAATTATGGCCAGGTAGAAAATGCTGATGTATATAATAATTCAAATATATTTACCCCGTATGAACCAGGTTCAGTTTTCAAACCTATTTTAATGGCGGCGGCGATTAATGAGGGTTTGGTGTCGCCAAATACAACTTTTTTTGATAGTGGCTCACGAGCTGGTTTGTGTCAAACGCCAATTAGAAATGCTGATGATAAGTCGTATCAGACACAGAGTATGATTGGAGTTTTGGAAAATTCTGTAAATACTGGTATGGTATTTGTGGCCGAACAATTGGGTAAGAAAAGAGAAATTAAATATTTAGAAGATTTTGGTTTTGGTTTTCAGAGTGGACTAGAATTGGATAGCGAAGTCGGGGGCAATATTTCTACTCTTAAAGAAAATAAAGGTGATAAGATTGATTGCTATGGTGCAACCGCTTCGTTTGGACAAGGTATTACCGCCACTCCATTGCAGTTGGTCTCAGCTTTTTCAGCGATAGTTAATGGTGGAAAACTTTATAAACCATATATAGTAGAAGAAGTGCGTATGGCTGATGGTACAATTGAAAAAAGAAATCCAAAAGAAACTAGAACTGTTTTGAATAATCAGACGTCAGTTTTATTGCTCGGCATGCTTACCAGTGTGGTAGAAAACGGCCATGCCAAGCGAGCTGGGGTGCCAGGTTATTATGTTGGGGGAAAGACTGGTACAGCGCAAATTCCAGGGCCTGGTGGCTATACAGCCGAGACAATCCAGACTTTTATTGGTGTATTTCCATCTGATAATCCAAAATTTGTAATGTTAATAAAATTTGAAAAACCAGCTCGGACTTGGGCTGATAGTACGACCGCGCCAGCTTTTGGAGAAATTGCTAAATTTATTTTACAATATTACCAAGTACCACCAAATAGATAATTTTATGAAAACAATTGTTAAAAAATTTCTTAGATTTTTTACTCGTCTGATTTTAAAAAAATATGAACCAGATATTATTGGGATTGCTGGTTCAGTGGGAAAAAGGGGTTTAAAAAAGTTGGTGGTAAAAGTTTTGAGTACAAAATTTAGAGTGGTTGGTAATCCAGATGCTCATAATAATGAGTTTGGTTTACCTTTGGCAGTTATTGGTATGGTTGACCCGGGTAGATCAGTTTATGGTTGGTGTCAGATATTTTTAAGAGCTTTTAAATTAATTTTAAAGCGGGATAAAAATTATCCTGAAGTTTTGGTTTTGGAAATGTTGGCTAGTAAACCAGGAGATTTGAAACATCTCACTTCTATGGCGCCGTGTAAAGTTGGGGTAGTGACTTCACTCAATGAGGCTTATTTAGAATATTTCAAAACTTTAAAAAAACTTAGTCAGGAATTAAGATTAATGATTAGTACACTTGATAAAAATAGTTTTGCAATTTTAAATCGCGATGAGGAAGATATTTTTGTAATGGGTAATAAAACTGAGGCAGATATTTTTACTTTTGGTTTTCATGTCGAAGCAGATGTGCGAGCGAGTGATGTGCTTTTTAAGACAGGGGAGGCAGGTGAAACAATTGGTATTTATTTTAAAATTTCTTATCATGGTTCAATGGTGCCGATGTATTTGTTTGATGCAAAAAGACAAGAAGACGTTTATCCAGCCTTAGCAGCGATTGCGATTGCTTTGGTTATGGGTTTGAATTTGGTAGAGATTTCTGAAATTTTAAAGGAAGTGGAATAAAAAATATTAAATAAAACAGTAGAGGCGTGCCGTGGCACGCCTCTACTGTTTTTTGTGTCAAGGGGGAGGCTCGAACTCCCGACCTTAGCGTTATGAATGCTACGCTCTAACCAGCTGAGCTACCCTGACATTTATTTTGTTGTACCGCCACGGAGAATCGAACTCCGATTTCCGCCTTGAGAAGGCGAAGTCCTAGCCGTTAGACGATGGCGGCATATACAGGCTGGGAACCGAGCCTTCCAATAACAGTGCAAAAATTATACTAAAAAAATAATATTTTGTCAACCAAAAAAACCACCAGAATTTGGTGATTTTTTAAAGTGTAATTTTTTTATTGACTTTAGGCCTTACCTTTCAAAGCGTCTTTCAATCCTTTTCCCGCCTTGAATTTTGGCACTGTGACAGGTGGGATCTGAATTTTTTGACTTGGGTTTTGTGGATTAACACCAACCCGGCCTGCTCTTTTTTTGGCACTAAAAGCACCAAAGCCAGCAATAGTAACTTCACCACCAGCTTGTAGAGTAGTAGTAACAACAGTGACAAAGGTTGCTACCATTTCCTCGGCTTCTTTTTTTGAGACACCGACTTTATCGGCAATTGTTTGAGCCAATTCTGCTTTGTTCATAATAGATGGGTTAAGAGTAAGTTTTAGATTAAGACTCCCTTAAAGGGAAATTAGCTTAATTTACATTAATATTGTATATTTTTTGATTTTTTATGTCAATAGAGCAAATTTTTGTCTGTGGACAAATTTTTTTTAAATTTTACAATTATAGTTATGTTGATTAAAATAATAGGAGTAAGGAATAAGGACGGGATGCGAGAAATTTTTTCTCGCATCTAGCCCCAACTCCCAAATACTAAAATAAAAATCCCCCAGCTATCGCCGAAGGATTTTATTGTGTATAATATTCTAATTCTTTACCGGGCGTACTCAATCACACGTTTTTCTCTAATGACATTGACTCTAATTTCACCAGGATATTGCAATTCATTTTCAATTTTTCTCGCAATATCTTTGGCCAAGTTATAAGCTTGGTAATCATCAACTTCTTCTGGTTTGACAAAGACACGAACTTCACGACCAGCTTGGATAGCATAGACTTTATCAATGCCAGGGAAGTCAGAAGCAGTTTGTTCAATCTCTTCAAGCCTCGCGACAAATTGTTCATAAGTATCACGGCGAGCACCTTCTCTAGCACCAGAGATAGCATCAGCGGCTTTGGCAATCTGAGCATACACGCTAGTTGGTTTATCATCATGATGATGAGCAGCTGTATCGCAAATATCTTCGTCCATGCCAAATTTTTTCAAAATTGTATAACCAACTTCTGGATGGCTACCTTGTGTTTCTTGATCAACCGCTTTACCAATATCATGGAAGAAGCCACATTTTTTGGCTTTGTTAGCATCTAGACCAAGTTCTTCGGCAATTAGAGCAGATAAGTAAGCTACTTCCATGGAATGGTTTAAAATATTTTGGCCATAGCTGGTACGGTATTTTAATCTGCCAATAATACCAATCAATTTTGGTTCCAGTCCAATAAAGCCCATTTTGTAAACTGCTTCATCACCGGCTTTTTTAATATCAATGGCCAAATCTTTTTTGGCTGATTCAATAAACTCTTCAATTCTAGCTGGTTGAATGCGTCCGTCTTTGATTAATTTTTCCAAAGCCAATTGACAAACTCGACGGCGAATCGGGGAGAAACCAGAAACCAAAATCATGTCTGGAGTTTCGTCAATGATTAATTCGCAACCTGTAAGTTTTTCAATTGTTTTTATATTTCTACCATCCTTGCCAATAATTCTACCTTTCATTTCATCGCTTGGTAAAGCCACGGCAGTGGAAGTTGTTTCGGCTGAATGATCAGAAGAACAGCGTTGAATTGCGTCCATTATAATTTCTCTACCTTTCTTTTCATATTCTTCAGTGTTTTGTTTTTCGGCTTTCATGATACGAACCATTAGGTCATCATGAGATTGTTCTTCAATTTTATCAAACAAAACTTGTTTGGCTTCGTCTTTGGTATAGCCAGCAATGGTTTGTAATTGCACCATAGCTTTTTCATGAGCCTCGTCCACTCTAGCTTTGATCGCTTGGATTTCTTCTACTTTTTGTTGGAGCTTTTCTTTGCGAGCTTCAAAATCCAAGAGTTGTTTATCAAACATGGACTCGCGTTGTTCCAAACGTTTTTGGAGTTGTCCAATATCACTGCGACGATCGTTTTCTTCTTTTTTTGCACCATCAATAATTTTGATAGCTTGTTCTTTGGCTCTTAACAAAACATCTTGCTCTTTTTGTTTGGCCTCAGTTAACATTTTTTCGGCGGTGGCTTCGGCAGAATTGGCACGAGCTTGGGCAACTTGTTTGCGGATATAATATCCCAAACCAAAGCCAAGCAAAATACCAATCACAGCTCCTAAGATAACCATTAATTCTTGTGACATAAAAAAACTTCTCTAAACTGTGTTAAGAGAATTGACTTGGGTTAAAATAACCCCTCTTAGTCTCCCCTTAAAAAGGGGAGATTGAGATTATTAGATGCGAAAATCATTACCCAAAGTAGGGTAAAGGTATGAAGTTTTTAAGTTTTGGGAAGTGTAAATTGGCTTAATTAAGCTAATTTTATTCATAATATCCCGTTTTTCTTCATGGCTTGCATCTATAATCAGTCGATTCTTTTCACAGCATTATTAATTTAATATGACCTAAGTATAGCAGGCTAAGGCGATTTTGTCAATGTTCTCTTTATATGGAGAGAAAGGGGAAAGTTGTCCACACCCCTCGTTCCTTGTACCTGACTCTAATAACCCAATTCCGTATTTGTTGGGGTGAGGTTATTGGTGTCAGGGTATTGGATGTTTGGTTGACTTTCTCATAATTTTTTGGTAGTGTAAATTCAAATTTGTCCAACCTTGGGGGAGGGGGCGATGAGTCGTTTCATGGAGGGGCGATGGACCCCGTTTTTCGTGATCGCGGCTGTGTTGGCTGCGATTATCACCAAGGGTATGGGGTGGTGGTAGAACTCACAGAAGGAGGGTCTCATCATGCTGAACAAGGTCGACTTTCGGGGCAAGTACGTCAGCAAGTTGGTCATCGGTTTCGCCATCCTGGCGACGCTGGCCATCCTGGTCGACAACAGCCTCCCGGTGAAGTGGGGCGACAGCACGCCGGTGCCGATCGCCATCAGTGGCGGGTACGTCGTGGAGACGTACTTCGGGCATGAGTTCCCGGGTATTCGCGACCTGCACAACTGCATGGGAGTGGGTGATAGAGGACAAATAGTATGTTGTTCTCATGACAAGAACCCCACAATCATGTTCTGGGTCGACGAGATGACGGCCGGGTGCAGTGACCGCGACTACAAGCAGGAGGCGTTCTGGCGAGTCTACTACCAGATGCCGGACATTTCATTCAACCATGAATGTAACACTGATCAACAGGAGTGTGGGCAATTCATCACGGGCTACGGGCCCGACGAAGAGCCCAGCGGTCCGTTCTGCTGGACGTGGCCGTCCGAACAACCCTTCTTCGAACTTCTACCTCAGTCGGAGGAGGGAAGCTGAAACAACCAACAGCTCTTTAGGAGGGCTTGGATGATATCGGAACATGCCAGTGTGGCGCGGAGGAGGGAATCAACAACCAAAAAGGAGGAAACAAAAACTCCCCGAATCTGCTTTGGTTCTTTTTTAAAAAAGAATTAGAGTAGAGGGGAGTTTTTGATTGTCCATGACAATCAAAAAAATTTCTAATTTCTAATTAACCTAATTTCTAATAAAATGACGAATGTTAAATTTTGAATAATTTATTTTAGATTAGAATTTGATATTTTATTAGGTGAATTGTAAATTTTTTATATCTGCAATGCTTTTCGCCTCATCCAATGAATATTCACCAATTTTAGTTCTTTCCAGTTCTTCACAATATGCACCGACCCTGAGTTTTTCACCAATATCATTGGCCAGAGTGCGAATATAGGTGCCAGCGGAACAGTTGACTGAGATTTTTAATATTGGATAATTATATTCTATTAGTTTGATATTGTAGATTTCAATTTTGTTTTTCTTTCGTCTAATAGTTATTCCTTTACGCGCGAGATCATAAAGTTTTTGGCCATTGATTTTTTTCGCAGAGTACATTGGTGGTGTTTGTTTAATTTTCCCTATAAATTTATTTAAAACGTTTTGAATTAATACAGAATCTATTTTGTTGAATTCATTGTTACATTGTTGAATTGTTACATTGTTATTTTTTTTGAATAGTTTTTTTAGCAATGTAACCATGTAACAATTTGACAATGATTTTTTGTAGTTCGTAATTACACCTGTCGAATCAAACGTATCACTCACTGCGCCAAGTCTTATAGTCGCAACATAAGTTTTTGGCAAATTTTTAAATTCATCTAATCGTTTGGTAGCTTCACGACCAACCCCAACAATCAGAAGACCAGTGGCAAATGGATCTAAAGTGCCAGCATGACCGACTTTTAAACTACGGATTTTCTGATTATCCGGATCTACGGATTTGAGTGATTGGCGAGCGATCTTGCGAATATAGCCAACCACATCAAAACTGGTCCAGTCTTTTGGTTTGTTGATTAAAATAAACATACAAAATACACGTAACAAAATACAATTTATTATAACTGTGTATATTGTTCCATGTATTTTGTATCTTGTCCATGGTACAATATAAACAATATGCAAAATAATAATACTCTTGGTTGGGGTAAAACACAAGACGACGGTGTAGAAATCTGGGATACAAACCCGGTATTTTTGGGTGAGCGTGTAGAATTAAAAGATTGGGCAAAATTACTTTTTTATCCTAAGAAGTGGTTTTTGTATCGGTATATTAAGAAATATATTAAGCAAAGATTGGCAGACAATCCCCAGACTCATGAGCTTGGCTGGCAAGTAGAAACTATTAGAATTTTGGATGTGGGTTGTGGTACTGGTGCGAGTTTGGTTGATTTGAAAAAAATGTTTGGTCGGCAAGTAGAAGTATATGGAATAGATGTAATAAAATTACAAATTGATTTGGCCAAAGAAAAAGTTAAACAAAATGGTGTGCATGCCGAAGTGGAGTGGTATGATGGTGAACACTTACCTTTTGAAAATAATTATTTTGATGCGATCTACACATCAGATGTTTTGGGGCATGTAGCCAATGTACCAGCCTGGCTAAAAGAATTAAATCGCGTTTTAAAATTTGGTGGCGTATTGGCCATGTTTAGTGAATCAAAACTTGGTCGTCATGCTTATGTAAGAAATTATTTAATGAAGCGCGGACTGAATATTGATCCACATGCCGAGTTTCATATTTCACTTTATTCAAAATCAGAATTGAAAAGTTTGTTAGCAAATACTGGTTTTTATATAGAAAAAATGTACAATGCTTTTTGGGCAAGTTTTTTGGTGCATCCGGATGAATTTTTTTGGCATCCCGAGCGAGCCCGACAGGGCGACGAGGGATCCCTTTCCAATGCATCAAACGATGTAATAATTAATGTTAATAATCAGCTCACCAAAAAGGGATCTCTCCCCCTTTCGTCTGGGTTCGGGATTATGTTATTAAAATTTATAAACAAAATATTATATAAAATAAAAAAATATTTACATCCCTATTCTACAGCTTTGTGTGAGTTGTATGGGTTGGTAGAAATGTATTTGGTAGGGAAGTGGGTGGAGGCGCAAGGGTATGTGATTTTAGCTAAAAAAGATTGAAAAATAGTGGAGTGTTTTTTTTGAGAATAGCTAAATGGATTAATGTAAGTCTTATAAATTTTTAATTTCTAATTCACCTAATTTCTAATTAATTACAAATGGCTAAAATTTTTTAGATTTGATATTAGTTATTAGAAATTTGTCATTTTTATTCTCTCTTGTCATTTTTATTCTATTTGTTATAATGGAGACAACTTAACAATTAACCCTTGTTTTTTTGTATGTCCATTAATCTTTTTAACACAGAAGAAATAAACAAATTAAAAACAGAAAATTATCTAGATTTACGAGGTTTAGATTTGGCTAGTATAGAAGGAATTGATGTGGATAAGTTTAATGAAATGGCCCGCATTATGCGTGGTTTTATTTTTTCTTCTTTAGAAGCCTCACATTCAGGGCATCCTGGTGGATCTTCTTCTAAGGTAGAACAATTTTTGGCTATGGTACTTGGTGGAGCCATGAAGTTTGATGCACTGGAACCAAAAAATTCTGGACGTGATCGTGTGGTGTGGAGTGCTGGACACTGTTCACCAGGGCTTTATAGTGGATTAAGTTTGATTTATAGTGCTTTAAGAAAAGTGGGAATTGATTTTGATGCAAAAAAAATAGAAGCCGTCTTGCCAGAAGATTTATTGCGTTTCCGCCACCATGACGGTCCCCAAGGACATATTGAAAATTATTATCCTTTGTCTGACGTGGCGACTGGTCCATCTGGACATGGTTTGTCAGCGGCTGGTGGCATGGCCATTGCTCACAAATCATCTGGACTAGATACTAATGTTTGGGTGTTTATGGGCGATGCCGAGAGCGAAGAAGGAATGAGCTATGAAGCACGCAATGTTTTGAAAGCAGTCGGAGCTGATAATGTAATTGTTTCACTTGATTATAATCATTTTGGAATTGATGGTGATATTAATGAAGTAATCAATTCTCCATATATTAATCATTGGCAGGGAATGGGCTGGAATGTGATTGAAGTGGATGGACATAATATTTTGGAACTGGTTTATGCTTATCAATTGGCTGCACAAAAAGTGTTCGAAAACAATGCCCCAACTGTAGTTTTGGCTCATTGTATAAAAGGTAAACATTATGGAAAGTTGGAAAATACAGCGAGTTCACATGGTTCACCAGCCAAGCATGAGGATTATGTAGGAATAATGAAAGGTTTGGGGTTTGATATTCAGGGTGTAGAAGGACAAGTGATTGATGATATAAAGTTTGTGGAAGAACAAATAACTGATGAACTTGCAAAATATATTGAAGAAAGAGTCAATGTGCAAAGATCAGTGATCAGCGATCAGAATGCATTGGTTGAAAAGATGAAAGTAAAGTTAGGCGATAGACCAATGGTGAATCCTCTTGATATTAAACGTCCGAGTGAATTGCCAGCCGAATTAAATTTTGCTCCTGGTACAAAAGTGGCAACAAGAAAAGCTAGCGAAGCGTTTTATCTGTGGCTCATGAAACAAACCGCTTTTTTCTGGGCGGGGACAGGTGATTTATCTAAATCAATTTTGACGCAAAAAGCTGAGGATGTTTATGGTGAAATGACTGTCCAAAATCCTCTTGGTCGGGGAATTCGTTGGGGGATTGCCGAACAAAACATGGCTATGATGAGTGTGGGTATGACAGGAGATAGATTGCCGGGTGGTTTTGCTCCAGTATCAATTTTTTCTACTTATGCGGTGTTTACTTCTATGATGACCAATTGTGTGCGTTTAGGTTTGATTGGTAATCATTTGAATCCAAAGAATAAAGGGTTTTTTATTATGCAAGCGGCTCATGATGGTCCAGAGACTGGAGAAGATGGTCCAACTCATCAAGGAATGTATTGGATGAGTATGTTTACGGCTTACCCAGGAATAAAAGTTTACAAGCCACTAGATGCTAATGAAACAATTGAAATGTTATTTTATGCTTTGGAAAAAGGTGAACCGATTGCTTTGTCAGTGTCTCGTCCAGATACTATTGTGTTTGACAGAAGTGTAGGAAATTCCAAACCGGGAGATGCGGTGAATGGGGCGTATGTTTTTTATGAAAGTAATAAAGCAAAAAATCAAGAAAACAAAAAAACAGACATCGTTTTGGCAGTTTCAGGATCTATTCCAATGATGAATACTATGAAAATTGTGCCAGATTTGGAAGCACAGGGTCTGAGTGTAAAAGTGTTAGCTGTGACTTCACCACAATTGTTTGAAGAATTAAGAAAAAATAATCCGGAAAAAGCTAATAGTATTTTTTCGGATGATGAACGCGCGATTACGATTCCAATTCACAATGGTTGGAAAGGATTTTTATATCCGTTTATTTTACCAGCAGATTATACTGAGCGCGGAATTAGTATTGACCATTATTTAAAATCCGGTACAGTAGACGAAGTTTATGAAATGGCGGGGATGACGAGTGAAGAGATAAAAAATAAGATTCTTTCTTTGTCATTCCGAATGAACGATAGTGAGTGAGGAATCCCTTTTCAATTCATTAAAAATTGCTTTAAATAAAATTTAATTTAATAAACATTTCCGTGCGTCAAAAAGGGATCCCTCGCTGCGCTCGGGATTACGAATATGATTCCAAAATTTCTAACAGACAAAAATTTAATTCCCAACGTGACAATCAATCCAGATTTGAATTATTTGGGTACTGAGACGGCTTTTGGTTTTGGGGCAGAAGTAATCAAAGTAGAAAGTTCAAAAAAGTTTTCTCAGATTTATAAATTTCATGTGGGTGATACTGGACCAAAAACACCAGAACCAATAATTAATACAGCGATTCAAGCCCTAAAAGATAAACAAACAAAATATGGTCATTTTTTAGGTTATCCCCAAGTCCGTCAGAATATTGCCAAATACTGGAGTGAACTTCGTGGGGTGGAAATAAAGCCGGAAAATATTTTATTAGAACCAGCGGGCAAATCAGCGATTGAATTATCTTTGCAAACTCTCATTGCTCCAGGTGATAAAATTATTGTGCAAGATCCAGGGTATCCAGTGTATGAATCATTGGCCGAATTTTATCATCACGGTCAAGTCTTGGCTTGGCAAGCGCATAAAGATGAGGACAAACAGACTTTGGAATTTCGTGTAGAAGATTTAGAAAAATTATTTCAAGAAAATCAAAATATTAAGTTATTAGTTATCAACACTCCCCAAAATCCGACTGGTATGATGATGCCAAAGGAAACTTTGGAACAGGTGGCTGAATTGGTAAAGAAGTATAAATTCTTTGTGATTTTTGATGATATTTATGATCAAATCACTTTTGGTGGACGAAAGCATTTTAGTTTTCTTTCTATCCCTGGTATGTTGGATTGGACAGTAAATTTGAATGGCTATTCAAAAAATTATGCTATGACTGGCTGGCGTCTAGGCTTTTTAGTGGCCCCAGAATGGTTGATTGAAATTTTTGGACGTTTGGCCATTAATAAATGGAGTAATGTAAATAAGATGAATCAAATTGTGGCTGGAGCAATTTATGGTGATGTGGATTTGGATGGCTTTCATTATCCAAGTATAAAAGAAGAAGTTCAAGAAATAATTGATAAAGATTTTGTTGAATATGAGAAAAAGGGTGGCTTTGTTTCCGAAGCTTTAAATTTACTAAAGCCTTATGTAGTTTGTAATGAAGCTGAGGGAGCATTTTATTTATTTCCCAGTTTTACCAGAGTTTTGGATTTAAAATATGTCAAAGAAGATTTGGGTTTGAAGTCAGACGTTGATTTGCGAAATTGGTTTTTGTATGAAAGAGGAGTGGCCACACTGGCTGGTTCAGATTTTGGTCAAATGGGCAAAGGCCATATTCGTTTTTCTTATGCCGAAGATCGCAATAATCATATTATTCCGGGGATGAAATATATTTTGAAAGTGGTAATTGAATTGATTGAGAAGAGTGGGGAAGTATCACCATTGAAAATGGAAGAAGTGGATGGAAAGATTGATGAGTTGGTGAATAAGTATTTTAGTGCGTAAGTTTGTAAGTGTACAAGTAATAAGCCGTCCGTGAGGGCGGTTTTTTTACTGTATTGAATATACAAACCTTTTCTGTTAAAATTAATGTACAAAATATAATATGTGGGTATTAAAATACTTTTGTATGTTTTTCCATGTATATTGTATCTTATTTATTTTTTATGAATACTTACCAAAAAAATTATCAAGGTTTGACTTCATCTCAGGTAGAAGAATTATTGCAAACCCATGGTGAAAATAGTCGACCAGTGGTAAAAAATAAAACGTGGATAAAGCGTTTGTTTGACATTATAACTGAACCAATGATTTTATTGCTCTTGGCGGCGGCCATTATCTATTTTTTTATTGGCGATAAATTAGAAGCCATAATTTTGTTGTGTTCTATTATTCCAATTTTAGCGATTGAATTTTTTCAAGAATCCAAAACTGATGAAGCTGTCCGCGCTTTGGATAAAATGATGGTGCAATATGTAGAAGTGTTTCGTAATGGAGTAAGAGAAAAAATAGAAGTAAAATTTTTAGTACCCGGTGATTATGTATATTTGACTGCTGGAGACAGAGTACCAGCCGATGGTTTTATTTTAAATTCACCTGGTGTGCAGGTAGATGAATCCATGCTCACTGGCGAATCAGTTTCTGTGACAAAAAGTGAAATTGGCAATAAACAAGAAAATACTAGTGAAGAAAATTTGTTATATCAAGGAACCATGATTGTTCAAGGCGAAGGTTATCTAGTAGTAGAAAAAACCGGTGGAGCCACCAAGTATGGACAATTGGGAAATTTATTAGAAAAAATTATTACGGAAAAAACTCCTCTGCAACAAAAGATGCATCGTCTCGTGCGTTTTGTGGCGATTGTGGCTATAATTTCTGCTTTTGGTGTCGGGGCAGTAATGACTTTGAAAGAAGGTTGGGTTCATGGTTTTTTGGCTGGAGTTACGATTGCCATGTCACTCATTCCCGAAGAATTTCCCGTAGTGTTTAGTGTATTTCTGATTATGGGGGTATGGCGTATGACCAAGCAAAAAGCTTTGGTTAGAGAAATGGCCATGGTAGAAACTCTTGGTTCAGCCACGGTAATTTGCACTGACAAAACCGGTACTTTGACTGAAGGTAAAATGGCTTTGAAACAAGTGTATTTTAATAATGAATTAATTGATATTAATGATGGGGAACATAAACAGGATATAAAAGAATTGATTGAGTGTGCTTTATTATCTCTTGAACAAGTAGCGATTGATCCAATTGAAATTGAAGTTCAAGCCTATGCAGTTAAACTTGGAATTGATGTAAATAAATATTTTAATGAACATAGTTTGGTACAGGATTTACCTTTTGAATCAAAAACAAAAATGGTCCATCACTTGTGGAAACATAAGAGAGGATTGTGTGAACAACACACAGCGGGCGCGCCAGAATTTGTAATTGAATCTAGTTTATTAAAAAAAGCTGAAAAAAATAAAATTATGTCAGCTTATGAAATTATGGCTGATAGTGGTTATAGAGTAATTGGTATTGCCAAACGCCCTTGTCACGAGAGTGGAAAAATTGTAATAGAAGATTTGCAATTTATAGGACTATTGGCTATGAGTGACCCCCCTCGGTCTGGAGTGAAAGAAGCGATTGATACTTGTCAAAAAGCGGGGATTAGAATCATTATGATTACGGGTGATAATAAACTGACTGCACATAGTGTGGCCGAGCAAATTGGTCTAAAGCACAATGAAGAAATAATGACTGGAGCAGATTTGAAAAATATGTCGCCGACAGCCTTACAAGAAACCGCTAGACGACATGATATTTTTACTAGGGTGGAACCAGAACAAAAGTATTTATTAGTAGAAGCCTTGCAAAATCAAGGAGAAATCGTGGCGATGACTGGTGACGGTGTGAATGATGCTCCTGCTCTCAAAAAAGCTAATATAGGGATTGCCATGGGACAAAAAGGCACAGAAGTAGCCAGAGCCGCAGCCGGTATTATCCTTATGGATGATAATTTTGCCACGATTGTAAATGCGGTCAAAGAAGGTCGAAGAATTTATGATAATTTACGCCAAGCTTTTGTATTTTTGTTTTCTTTTCATTTGCCAATTATTGGTTTGGCAATTTTGCCTTTACTGTTTGGTGAACCATTGATATTTTTACCAATCCACATTATTTTTTTGGAATTAATTTGTGATCCATCATCGGTAATTGGTTTTGAAAAAGAACCAGCCCGTCGGGGTTTGATGCTTGAAAAACCAAGATCAACCAAAGAACCATTGGTCAATCCACGCGCTTGGTTGAGAATATTTTTGCAAGGTGGAACAATTTTAGCTTTGTCTTTTGGTCTATATTATTATTTTTCAATCTACTTGGGCAATGATGAACTAGGTAAGAGCTTGGCTTTTGGTTCACTCGTAGCTTCACAAATATTTTTAATAGTTTTTACTCGTGAATGGGAACAGGTCAAGACTAATAAAATATTATTAATTATTAATGCAATTAGTTTTATATTTCTTATTTTGTGTTTTAGTTTGAAATCATTAAGATTGGTTTTTCATTTGGAAATATTGTCGTTAAATGAATTTGTAATGATGATATTTTTACCTTTGTTAACGATGTGGGTGTTAGGTTTTTTTATAAAGAAAAAGAGGTTTAATTAGTTGACTTTTAAAATTACGGATATACGGATAATCCGGATTTACGGATAAAATTGACTTTTTTCTTTTATTTAGCTATAATCTTACTCACAGATGTTAAATTTCATCTTTTTTAAATTTTTATTTAATATCTGTGAATCCGTAAATCCGGATTATCAGTAATCAGTAATTATGAATGTAACAGAATTAGCGAGAAAATTAAGAATCAATACCAAAGAAATGCTTGAACTATTACCCAAGTATGGTTTTGATATTGGAGCCAGAGCGATCAAAGTTGACAATAAGGTGGCCGATCAAATTACTCGTAAGTGGCGTTTTATAAAAAAAGATCTAGATGACCAAAAGAAAAAAGAAGAAGAAGAGAAAAAAATGAAAGAAAAAGAATTGCGCAAAGAAACTGGCGAAACAGTAGTCTTACCAGATTTGATAAGAGTAAGAGATTTTGCGGACAAACTTAATATGTCTGTCACTCGGATCATTACCGAACTCATGAAAAATGGTATTTTGGCCAATCAAAATCAAAACATTGATTATGATACTGCCGCCATCATGGCTGAGGAGCTTGGATTTACGGCCAAAAAAGAAGAAACTAACAAAGTTGATCATGCTGTGGAAGAACAAAAAGTAAAGGCATTGGAAGAAGCCTTATCATCTACAGAAAATTTACAACCTAGATCACCGGTCGTGGTCGTGATGGGTCATGTTGATCATGGTAAAACCAAATTATTGGATGCTATCCGTAGTACAAATATAATTGATACTGAATCAGGTGGTATTACTCAGCATATTGGTGCTTATCAGACTGTTTGGCAAGATCCAAAAAACAAACAAGAAAGAGCAATAACTTTTATTGACACTCCTGGTCATGAGGCCTTTACTGTTATGCGCAGTCGTGGTGCTAAAGTAGCAGATATTGCGATTATGGTTGTGGCCGCAGACGATGGTGTCAAACCACAAACCGAAGAAGTAATAAACATTATTAATGCCGCCAAGTTGCCATTTATTGTGGCCATTAACAAAATTGACAGAGAAGGGGCTGACCCACAACGAGTGAGAACTGAACTTTCGCAAAGAAATGTTTTGTGTGAAGATTGGGGCGGGACAGTACCAGTGGTAGAAATTTCGGCCAAACAAAAACTTAATATTGATAAATTATTAGATGTTTTACTTCTTATGGCTGATTTGAATGAAGATAAAATAAAAGCTGATCCTAGTTTACCAGCCGTTGGAACAATTATTGAATCCCATGTTGACAAGGGGATGGGTCCAGTGGCTACCGTTTTGGTGCAAGCCGGTACTCTTAGAAGAAATGATCCTTTGGTAGTAAATGGTGAAATTTATGGCAAAGTGCGCGCTATGAAAGATTATATTGGTCGTGATTTGGCCACTGCTGGACCATCGGTGCCAGTGCAAATAATTGGTTTTAAAGTGGCACCAGAAGTGGGCGATATAATGAATTTGTCAAAAGCAGGTGACGCTAGTAAAATTGATGTAAAACAAAAACGGAATCAGCAAACTGGAGCCGAGAGAAGCTTGAATGTAATAAAAAATGAAACCGAAGAAGAAGAGGGAGTACGACGTGAACATACTTTAAATTTAATAATAAAGACTGATGTGCTTGGATCTTTGGAAGCAATTGTTGGTTCTTTGCAAAAATTAAAACACGAAGAGGTGGGAGTGAAAATAATTGGCAAGGGCTTGGGAAATATTACTGAAGATGATGTTAATAAAGCTGAAGCGGGTGAAGCCACTATAGTTGGTTTTCATGTCAACCCGACACCGAGTGCCGAAGAATTGATGCGCGAAAAGAACGTAGAATTCAAACGTTATGAAATTATTTATGATTTGATCAATTGGGTAAAAGAAGATTTGGAAAAAAAGTTGAGTGCTGAAGTGACTATAGAAGAATTAGGCCGAGCCAAAGTTTTGGCAATTTTTAGAACAGACAAAAATGCCATGACCATTGGTGCTCGGATTACTGATGGCAAAGTCACAAAAAATTCTAAAGTAAGAATAAAGCGCAAAGGAGAATTGATTGGTGAAGGCAAATTTTCTCAATGTAAGACTGGTCAGCAAGATGTGTCCGAAGTCCCAAGTGGGACAGAATGTGGTTTGCGTTTTGAAGGCAAAGACAAAATAGAAGAAGGGGATATACTAGAAGCTTATACTGAACATAGCAAGAGTAAGAAAATTGTTTTTGAATTATAATTTGTTTATATGGGACAATCACAACGAATTGAAGCAGAACACCAGATTGATTCAGCTTCAAAATTTTCCCAGCCAGAAACAAGCTCTAATGATAAAAAGCAAGGGCCAGAAATGTTGGTTGAATATTCTAACGAGCAACAGACAGAAACTTTTGCTTATTCTATTAATGGTGCTAGATTAAATATTGAACCTTTGCGAAGAAGAGAATTTATTGATTCTAATGCCCAACGATTAATTGAAGCTGAACATGCTGTGGCAGAAGGCAGAGATTTAGAAAATGATCAAGATTTACAAGAAATTCATGACCAATTAAGAAAGACTCAGTTGGAAGGTGGGGGAGTGGTGAAATGTTTGTCAGCGGTGTTTAGAGAATATGGTGATCAGATTGGGATGTTGAAACGTGATCATGGTAGTGCTGGATTGGATAGTCTAAAATTAGGCAATCAATTAGATTTTGCGGATCCTAACAATATGATTTTGGTAATTTCTGAAGCTGGCGCAGACGAAATGAAAAAGAAATTAGAAAATCCACCGCAAAATTCTATTGGTGAGCCAGGAATGAAATTTCGTTTTACTCCACCAAACTTTGAATCAAATTATTTGGTAAATGACGATGGAGAACAAATGGGTTTTTCTGTATTTTTAACTTATTCATCAGATAAGGGTGATAATGTGACAGAGATAAGAAGAATATTTTTTCTTTTTGCAAAAGATAAACATAAATCGACTGTTGAAAATGATGCGAAAGATAATAAAAATGAAGTGCAAAATAATATTGAGCCTCAGGCAGGGTCAGATGAAGAAGTGGCCAAACCAAATAATTCTATCTCTTTGGAAGAAGAAAGAAAAAAGAGATCTGGTAATACAAGTTTAACCTAAGTTATCCACCCTTGCTGGTAATTTTCAAAAATGTTAAAATACTTCTTGTCAAAAAATCTTTAAATTATTCAATCTTTAAATCTTTAAATTTATATATGTCAGAATTAAATCTTACAGATGCAAACTTTGAGGTGGAGGTTTTGCAATCAAACGTGCCAGTTTTAGTAGATTTTTGGGCACCATGGTGTGGTCCTTGTCAAATGATGGGTCCAATTATAGAAGAACTAGCTAGTGAATTAGATATCGCAAAAGTAAAAATTGCTAAATTGAATGTGGATGAAAATCAATTGGTCGCTGGACAGTTTCAAGTCATGAGTATCCCGACTTTTTTGGTTTTTAAAGGCGGACAGGTAGTAGATAAGATGGTTGGTGGTGTGCCAAAAGAGAAATTGAAAGGAATGTTGGAGAAACACATTTAAGAATATAGAATATTGAATTTTGAATATAGAATTCTCTGGTGAAAGCTAGGGAATTTTTTTATAGTAGGAATTAGGATTAAGGACTGGATGCGAGAATATATTTTCTAGCCTCTCGTCCCAACTCCTAATTCCTTTTTTGACGTCTTTGACCTGTGTGGAGTATAATATATTTATAGTTAATCTAATTTTTAATTAATAAACACTATGCAAAAAAATTGGAAAATAATTTTGGGGGGAGCAATTCTTGTAATAGTAATTGCTTTGGTTTGGATTATGAAAACATTTTGGCTTGGCACGAGTAGTATGTCATATGATGAGTCGTTGAATTATGGTTTGACCAAAGGTGAAATGACCGGTGGTGTTGTTGCCCCAATGATGGCGGAAAGAAATAGTTTGGTAGCCAAAGAAGAAAGTTATGGAGTGGCAGAAGATGCTGTCCAAGCTAGTCCGGCTCAGGATAGATTGATTATCAAGACAGGTTCAATTTCAATGGTGGTAGAAAATGTGCGAGAAGCAATTGCCAAGATCTCTCAATATACCAAAGACAAAGGTGGTTTTGTGGTTAGTAGTAATGTTGATAAGGTTGGTGTGGCTCCTTATGGTGAAATTATAGTTAGAATTCCTGTGACAGTTTTTGATAGTGGTGTAGTAGATGTAAAAGCCATGGGTGAAGTGGAGAGCGAAACTGTGAGTGGTCAGGATGTGACCGAAGAATTTGTTGACCTTGATTCACAATTGAAAAATTTACGTGCGACTGAAACTCAATTTTTGCAAATTATGCAACGCGCGGTTAAGATTGAAGATGTGTTAGCAGTCCAGCGTGAATTGACTTGGGTAAGACGGGATATAGAGACCATGATGGGTAGAATGAAGTATTTGAAAGATAGTGCTAGTTTGTCTACTCTAACGGTTTATTTATCAACTGATCCAGATGTTTTGCCAACTGTAGATGATACTAATAAATGGAAACCATGGGCCGAAGTAAAATCAGCCGCCAGAAGTTTACTTGGAGTAGGTAAAGGCTTGGTTAATTTTGCAATTTGGCTAGTGGTTTATATTCCATTGTGGTTGGTGATTGGGTTGGTTGTTTGGGGAGTAGTACAATTAATCAGACCTAGAAAAACGAACATATAATAAAATAAAATTTTTATAGGAGTTGGGAGTTGGGACTGGATGCGAGAAAATATTCTCGCCTCTTATTCCTAATTCCTTACTCCTTTTATGTTCACCATTGACCATTATTTAAAAAAAGAGTAGAATAAAGCAACTAATTAAATATTAAATTGAGTTTAGCCGAGGTAGGAAAGGGATTCCTCGCTACGCTCGGAATGAAATATTATGTCCAACCCATTCGCCAACGCCATGTCCCAGCTAGATAAAGCTGCCAAAATCATGAACCTAGATAAAGGTATTCATGCCATCTTGAAACAACCAGATCGCGTGTTAACCGTGTCAATCCCAGTAAAAATGGATAATGGAGAAGTAAGAGTGTTTACCGGCTATAGATCACAGTTTAACAACGCTATGGGACCATATAAGGGTGGAATTAGATATCACCAAAATGTATCGATTGATGAAGTAAAGGCTTTATCATTTTGGATGATGGTAAAATGTGCGACAGTAAATATTCCTATGGGTGGTGGTAAAGGCGGAATAATTGTTGATTCCAAAACATTGTCTGTTGGTGAATTGGAAAGACTATCTCGTGGTTATATCCAAAAAATTTGGCGAGAGATTGGTTCTGATAAAGATGTTCCAGCGCCGGATATGTATACCACACCCACTATTATGGGTTGGATGCGTGATGAATTTGAAAAATTGCTTGGTCAGGCTGATCCAGGCGTGATTACTGGTAAAGCGATCAAAGACGGTGGTTCAGAAGGTAGAGAGACTGCTACGGCTCAGGGCGGTGTTTATGTAGTAAAAGAATTAGCCAAAAAATTAAATTTGAATCCAGGTGAAACCAAAGTTGCCATTCAGGGTATGGGAAATGTGGGCGGTTTTATGGCCAAAATTTTGAAGAGTGAAGGTTATAGTGTAGTTGCTATTAGCGATTCCAAAGGTGGGGTGGTTGTAAGGAATAATGTTGCTTTGGATTTGGACAAAGTTTTTGAACATAAAGAGAAAACAGGTAGTTTAAAAGATTGTCCTGATACAGAAAATATTACTAATGAAGAATTATTAGAATTGCCAGTGGATATTTTAGTACCGTCAGCTATGGAAAATCAAATTACAACAGAAAATGTAAATAATATTAAAGCTAAGGTAATAGTAGAAATGGCTAATGGACCAACTACACCAGAGGCTGATGAAATATTAAAAGAACGTGGGATTATTCTTGTGCCAGATGTATTAGCCAATGCTGGTGGGGTGACGGTGTCTTGTTTTGAATGGGAACAAAATATTAAAAATGAACGTTGGACTGAAGCAGAAGTCTTTGCCAAATTAGAACCCATGATGGTACAGGCATTTGATGAAGTTTGGGAAACAAAAGAAAAATATAGTATTGATATGCGAACAGCTGCTTTTGTTAAAGCAATTGAGAGAGTGGCGAATAAAATAAGGATTTAAACGGAAAAAAGGATTACACGGAAATAAAACCCTGTACCAGAACGGTACAGGGTTTGTTTTAGAGGAGGGGCTAGCTGTCGTCGCCCACACCCCCTTCATCGTGACCACCCAGTCCATGGGCCTAGGCAGACTTGAACTGCCGACCTCATGACAAATTAAGGGTGTGTCAAACCACTTTTGGGAAACATTACCGTCGGAATACGGTAATTCTAGGTTTGGCACCCAGATGGGGAACGGGGGTTTGCCCCGATTTCGCTACTTTCGCTTGTCACTACTAATAGTCCCCGGTTCCATGGTTTTGTCGACATGTCACGATGCCCACAAACAACACCTGACTCCAAACCAGCACTGACAGCGGAGTTAGGTGAAGTTGAGTAAGTATTGTAATTATATAAATATATTTTGTCAAATAAAAAATTCCGTTAAATTCGGAATTCTTTATTTGGTTTAATCCACCTTTTGATGGGCTAAACCAACTGAGCGACTTCCACCCCCTTTCTTACCGGTTGGCAAAGAAGTCGCACGTGAACCCCCTTTTGTCTGTCATTCGTCACCTGTTATAGTGGTGACATCTGAGACGAACGTGTCCCACCACCTAGCCTTTAGCTCCCTAAATTTGCTCTTCATCAGGAAGGCTGTGATGAAAGGCACCACCATGATGAGAGCAATCCCAGTCTTGATCTGTTCGGCCAGTGGCATGGTTGAGCCGCGAAGATCCAGAACATGGGCCATCTTGGCCTCCAGGTGAGAGTTGTCCTACTGTTAATTTTACTATGTACTCTAAGTTAGGTCAATAAACTTGCAAAATAAACTTGCAAAATATAGGGTTTTTAGCTAAAATATCTATATTATTCTTTAGGCAAGTAAAAGCCTTATTTTTGGTTCAAAATATGAAAAGTGGAGAAGGAAAAAGATATGAAGATAAAAAATATGCTGACTATTTAATTAATCAGGAATTTTCTAAGAAAAAAGTCGTTGAATTACGCGCTCGTTTTAATCGTCCTATTAAACCAAGGGAGGTAATAAAATTTGATGAACGTAAACATCCTTTTGTTTTGTCACAAATACCATTTGCAGATTTATTTCTTAGTGATATTAAACCACCACGTGAAGGTCAGAGGTTTATAGAAGAATTTGAGACATATAAAAAAAGAATAGCCGAACTTATAAATGGTAAAAATTTTTTTGATTTAGGTTGTGGGGGAAATGATTTACTAATTGAGGATTTGGCAGAAGTATTAGCACAATATGGAGCAAATGAATATGTAGGAGTTGATATATGCCCAAGGAAAGAAATGTATGACAAGGTTGAGAGACCCGATGGTAAAGCTATGGAGCTTTATGTTTTGAGAGAAGAAATGTTAAATTTTGTTCGTTCCATTCCAGATAATTACGGAGGAAATGTTTTGCTTTGCGGAATACAAGAGGATACACAGGATGGTTATAATTCTGATTTAGTAAAGAAATATGTGAGTAGCGTAATTAGTGAATTATATCGGATTATGAATATTGGAGATGTTATTATGATTTCAGGGCCATCATTTGAGACAATTAAAGGTTCATTGATTTCTAGTAAAAATAATACAGTAATTGATGAGAGTGGAAGAGTTTTGTTTGTAAAAGAGGAAATTACTGGTGGCAAGGGGAGTGCCGATAGCTTTTATTATAAAAAAGTATAATTATATGAAAACATATCAGGAATTTTTAGAAGAACAAGGCGAGAAAAAATGGCAAAAATATTGGGAAGACAATAAAATTTTTGAAGTTACGGAGGAAAGCCCTTCGGTAAAGACTCAGGGCAGGGAAAAATTTTATGGTCTGATAGAATTTCCTTATCCATCAGGAGCTGGTCTTCATGTTGGTCATCCACGACCATTTACAGCCATGGATGTGATTTGTCGTAAAAAAAGAATGCAAGGAAAAAATGTTTTGTTCCCGATTGGTTTTGATGCCTTTGGACTGCCGACAGAAAATTTTGCCATTAAAACTGGTCGACCGCCAGCCGAAGTGACAGCCGAAAATATTGCCAATTTTACGCGTCAATTAAAAATGCTTGGTTATAGTTTTGCTTGGGATAGGGCAGTAGATACTACTGATCCAAAATATTACAAATGGACCCAGTGGATATTTTTACAATTATTCAAACACGGTTTGGCTTATAAAAAAGCTATGCCAATCAATTGGTGTATTTCCTGTAAAATTGGTTTGGCTAATGAGGAAGTTGTAGATGGTAAATGCGAACGTTGTGGTGGTCCAGTAGAAAAAAGAAATAAAGAACAGTGGATGCTTTCAATTACCAAATATGCTGATAAGTTATTACAAGGTTTGGAAACTGTTGATTATATTCCTCAAGCAAAAATTCAACAGCAGAATTGGATTGGACGATCCGAAGGTATTAATTTTAAACACAAAATAAAAGACATGAATTTGGAATTTGAAGTTTATGATTCTATTCCGCAAACTTTTATGGCTCAAACTTTTGTAATTATTGCTCCAGAACATCCTTATGTTTATGAAATGGTAAAAGGCACTGAACATGAAAAAGAAGTAATGGAATTTGTGGAAAAAATAAAAAAGAAAAAAGCTGGTGATAAGTTTGATATAGATAGTGATATGGAAGGTATTTTTATTGGCCGTTATTCAGAAAATTATTTGGGTATTGGGCGCAATTTACCAATTTGGGTAGCAAGTTTTGCTCTAATGGATTATGGCACTGGCATTGTTGGTTGTTCAGTTCATGATGAACGCGATTATAAGTTTGCTAAAATGTATGATTTGCCATTACACCCAGTATTGTTCCCTGAGGACAAAGAATTGGCAGAAAAAGTGCGTAGTACAGAAATATTTTATCGTGAACAGAATGGTATTTTAGAAGAGCCAATTGATTTTAAAGGTAGAAAGTGGGATGAAGTAAGACAAGATATTATAGAATATATTGTAAAAAATAATTTAGGTAAACGGGCAGTTAATTACAAACTTCGCGACTGGGTATTTTCTCGTCAGCGTTATTGGGGTGAACCAATCCCATTGGTTTATTGTGAAAATTGTAAAAATAAAAAACATCATTATGTTTTTGTTCATGGATTTATGTCCTATTCAGGTGAAGGTTGGAAGCCGTGGATGAAACAAATTTTAGAAAAGCAGGGAAATACTGTGTTTTGTCCCGATTTACCAAATACCAATGAACCAAATATTGATGAACAAGTTGAATATATTTTAAAAAATACCAAAATTGATGAAAATACAATTTTGGTTGGCCATAGTTTAGGTGGAGTTGTTGTATATAAATTATTAGAAAAATTAAATAAAAAAGTGGCTAAAGTTTTACTTCTTGATCCAGTTGTGACAGCAAAATTTCCAGATAAGATACGTCCTGTGGTAGAAAAAAGTTGTGATTGGAATTTTGATTTTGAAAAGATAAAAAAATTAAGTAATGAATTTATAATTTTAGGAGATATTGATTTTAAAACAATATTTGAAAAGGATTTAAGAGATTTGGAAAAGAAATTAGATGGAACTTTAGTTTTAGCAAGACCTGAAGATGTACATTTTACAGCATCTGAAGAGCCAATGGTATTGCAACTCCTAGAAAATACTGGCTGGATTCCACTTCCAGAATCATCTCTACCACTTGAATTACCAAAAGTAGCAAAATATGAACCAACTGACAATGGCGAATCTCCATTGGCGCATATTGATGAGTGGGTAAATACCATTTGTCCGGTTTGCGGTGGTGAAGCGAGACGAGAAACTGATACTATGCCAAATTGGGCTGGTAGTTCTTGGTATTTTTTAGCTTATACCATGATGAAAGAAAAAAATGGTGAATATATTTGGGATAGAGAAAAAATGGATTATTGGAATCCAGTTGATTGGTATAATGGGGGAATGGAGCACACAGTTTTGCATTTATTGTATTCTAGATTTTGGAATGAATTTTTATTTGATATTGGTTTGGTGCCAACGAGTGAACCATATAAAAAACGTACTTCACATGGCATGATTTTGGCTTCTGATGGTGAAAAAATGAGTAAGAGCAGAGGGAATGTAATAAACCCAGATGAGATGGTAGAAAAATTTGGCACTGATGCTTTCAGGACTTATATAATGTTTATGGGGCCATTTGACCAAGCAGTGGCGTGGGATACGAATGGAGTGGTTGGAGTGCGGAGATTTTTGGAGAAGGTGTGGAATTTGGGGATACGAACTACGAAAGATACGAAATTACGAAATACGAAAATTGATACTTTGTTGCATCAGACTATAAAAAAAGTAAGTGAAGATATTGAAGCGATGCATTTTAATACCGCGGTTGCACAACTGATGATTTTAGTAAATGAGATGAGTAAAGAGGAACAATTATTCCTTACTCCTTATTCCTTACTCCTTAAATTACTCTCTCCCTTCGCCCCACATCTTTGTGAAGAATTATGGGCTGATTTGGGAAATAAAGACAGCATTGCTTTGAGTGAATGGTCAGAATATGATCCAAAATTAATTATTGATGACGTTATTACTGTAGTGGCACAAGTAAATGGTAAAGTACGTGATGAATTTCAAGTGCCAGTGGATATTAGTGAAGAAGAAATAAAAAAATTAGCACTTGCATCAGACAAAGTACAGAAATGGTTAGAAGGTAAGGAACCGAAAAAAGTTATTTATGTAAAAGGGAGATTGGTGTCGATAGTTATTTAATAGAACACAAATTTTACAAATTGCCTCAAATTTTCGCAAATCTATTTTGGTGTATTTTGGATATTTTGGTAATTTGAGTTCTATCATTTGGAGGGTATGCTTAATACAATAATAAATTCAAAAAGCAAAACGTTCCTGACGTTTTGTTTTTCTTTTTTGTTGGGAATTGTTAGTATCTCTCTTTTGGAATGGAAAATAGATTTTGTATATTTGTTTTTTGCATTATTTGTTTTAATATCTTTTTTGATTATATATTGGAAAAATAAAAAAATGAGAATGGTGTTGTTCTGTTGTGCTGTTTTTGTGTTGGGTGTAGCGAGATATTTAATAGCGTTTCCTTTATCAGAAATTAATTTAGGTGGACAAACTGTCGTTGGTTATGTGTCAGCTGAGCCAGACGTGAGAATGGATGGAGTGAGATATATAATCAAGATACCCGTCCGCCTCGCAAGCGAGAGCGTTGTGGGCAGGCAAAATACACGTAACAAAATACAAGATAATTTGGTTGGAAAAAATGTTTATGTAAAGACTTTACTTTATCCCAGATATAAATATGGTGATAAATTAGAATTGAAATGTGATTTACAAAAACCAGAAATTATTAATGATTTTCGTTATGATATGTATTTGGCACGGTACGGTGTGTTTACAATTTGTGAAAATGCAAAGATAAACCCTTCGGCTTCTCCGCCAGCTGGCGGATTAGCTCAGGGTAAAGAAGGAAGTAAAATTTTGGCTGGGATTTTTGATATTAAAAATGTAATCGCTGATAGAATAAATAAACTATGGCACGAACCGAGTGCGAGCTTTATGGCGGGTTTGCTCTACGGTTATCGTGGTGGATTGGGAGAATTGAATGAGATGTTTAGTCGAACTGGCGTGACGCATATAGTAGCTATTTCTGGTTACAACATTAGTTTGATCGCGTCAATTTTAATTGCGATTTGTGTTAATCTTTATATTCCGCGCAAAAAAGCTTTTTGGTTAATTACAGGTGGAATTATTTTATTTGTTATTTTTACGGGAGCGAGTGCATCGGTGGTGCGGGCTGGAATTATGGGCATTATAGTACTCCTTGCCAAACAAGTGGGTAGGACTTCGCAAGTGGGTAATGTTTTGGTTTTGACCGCGGTTGTGATGTCATTGCAAAATCCGTTTATTTTACTTTGGGACGCTGGCTTTCAACTTTCTTTTATTTCCACTCTAGGTCTAGTATATATTACGCCCGTGATTAGAAATTGGTTTGACAGAGTACCAGAATTTTTGGGTATTCGAGAATCATTAATTTCTACTTTGTCAGCGATTACTGCCACATTGCCATTAATATTATTTCAGTTTGGCCGGTTATCAATTGTGGCGCCGATTGTTAATATCTTGATATTATGGATTATCCCGACTATAATGATGTTAGGTTTTTTTGCGGTTTTGATAAGTTTTGTATTTATGCCTTTAGGTGAAATAATTGCTTGGATTGGTTGGGTGGGATTGCAATATATTATAAAAATCGTGGAATTTTTTGCCAGTTTGAAATGGTCTGCTGTGGATTTAACAGTGCCGTGGTGGGGGATGGTGATTATGTATATTTTATTGATTTATTTTATTTATAAAAGGCCAAACTCCTCACACCAATAACTTTACTCCAAATATATTTGGTTATTGGAGTCAGGTGAAAGGAAAAATATGCAGAAAGTAAAAATTTTAAATTCAAAAGATGGCTATAATCTCACAGCCGATTATTATGCCAAAAAAGAAAAATATTGGGATAGTTTTGAACAGTATCAGGTTGTGCCATTGCTTGGGCAAGTTAAGGATAGGGAAATTTTGGATGTGGGTGCAGGAAATGGGCGCTTGTCTTTACGATTGGCAAAGGCTGGAGCGAAAGTAACTGCTTTGGATGTATCAGAGGAGATGCTGAATAAATTAAAAAGTAAAAATCAAAAAATAAAAGTAGTGATTGGTGAAGCTGAGGATCTCCCCTTTGAAGATAATAGTTTTGATATTGTGATTGCGACTTTTTTGATTGTGCATTTGAAAGATTTGAACTTATTTTTTGATGAAGTTTATCGTGTTTTAAAACCAGCCCCTCGACTTGGCTCGGGGCAAGGCGGAAAATTTTTATTAACAAATATAAATCAAAGAAAAGCGCCAGAAATAAAAACTGAACAAGGCCTTGTGGAGATTGAATCATATTATCATCGACCAGAACAGGTGATAGAGGATTTGGAGACTTTGGCTTTTAGTATAGAAGAGAATAAGTTTGTTAAAGAAGGTGAAACTTGGGTTAATCAAATTGTTTTAGTATCAAAATAGAACACAAATTACCCAAATTACCTCAAATTTTCGCAAATCTATTTTGGTGTATTTTGGATATTTTGGTAATTTGAGTTCTATAAAAATATGAAGAAAGCAATTATATTTATTTTTATTTTATTACTGGTTGTTTTAGGTTTGCTTTGGTTTATAAAAAAAGATCCTTCGACTCCACATTCGACTCGTCCCCCGGACTCGCTCAGTGTCGCTCAGGATAAATTAAAAATAACATATCTAGATGTTGGCCAAGGTGATGCAAGTTTTGTGGAATTTCCCGATAGTGAACAAATGTTGGTAGATTGTGCCGTGGATGGGCGAATTTTGGAAGCGCTGGGCAGAGTAATGGATTATTATGATCATGACATTGATTATTTACTCGTCACTCACCCTGATTCAGATCATTATGGTGGTTGTGCCGAAGTTTTAAAAAGATTTGATGTAAAAAATATTCTTTATAATGGTACAAAAAAAGAATATGATGATTTTTGGGTATCATTTTGGCAGTCGGTTCAGGCTGAGCAGGCAAAATATATTGAAGTAGATCATGAAGACACTTGGGAAATCGCCAGTACCAGTTTGCATTTTTTATATCCAGATCAACCACTGGCATTAGCTACTAGCACTTGGCAAAAAGAGAGTAATAATGGATCCATTGTTTTTGAATTAAATTATAATGGCAAAGAAGCTTTGTTTATGGGTGACGCGGAAATTGATTTGGAAAAATATTTATTAAGTACTTATGGTGAGCAGTTGGATACTGATATATTGAAAATTGGGCATCATGGTAGTGCTGGCGCGTCATATCAAGAATTTGTGGATGTGGTAAGTCCTGAATATTCAATATTTTCTGTTGGTAAAAAAAATCAATATGGTCATCCATCACTCCGAGTCGTAAAAAGATTAGAAAGGGCTAGTAGTACAATTTGGCGGACAGATTTGCAAGGAGATATTACAGTGGAAATAAGTGAAAATGGTGAGATTGTAATTAATTGATTTTTTTGTTAGACTATAATTGTTAATTATTTATTTTTTACTATATGAAATTATTACTTCGTTGGGTTATAAATGCTGGGGTTTTATTACTCTTAGCTAATTATTTGCCCGGTATTGCGGTCACAGGTTGGTATTCAGCTCTTATTGCGGCTCTGGTATTAGGCTTGGTCAATGCCCTCATTCGTCCATTGTTTATTTTGTTAACTTTGCCAGTAAACATTTTAACATTGGGTCTGTTTACTTTAGTGATTAATGCTTTGTTGTTTTGGTTTGTGGGCACGGTTGTGCAAGGATTTTTAGTGGTGGGTTTTTGGCCAGCTTTCTGGGGTGCGTTAGTGATGAGTATTGTTAGCTGGTTTACGAGTAGTCTATTAAAAAAATAAAGATCTAATTTGTTTAGAAAATTAAATGATAAGTGATAAATGATAAGGAAAATTAAAAATAGTTTTATCACTTATCACTAATCATTTTTATTAAAAAAAACAAAAATTATTTTATATAAAAATATGTCTAGTAAGAAAAGTTCTAAATACAAAATTATCTCTGTCGGTGGTTCAATTATAATTCCAAAAACCGGATTTGATATTAATTTTTTAAAAAAGTTTAGAGAATTAATTTTAGCGCGTGTAAAAAAAGGCGAGAAATTTATTTTAGTCATTGGTGGGGGAGCGACTTGTAGAGCTTATCAAGAAGCTTTGGCAAAAACAGTAAAAACTAGCAATGAAAATTTAGACTGGCTTGGAATTTATACTACAATTTTTAATGCCCAATTTGTTCGTCTTCTTTTCGGTGATTACGCCTATGAGGAAGTAGTAAGTTATCCTAAAGAAAAAGTTAAAACTACTAAATCTATTATTGTTGCATCAGGTTGGAAGCCAAACAGTTCAAGTGATTATGATGCAGTGGAGTTGACAAAGGCTTATGGTGCAGGAGAAGTTATTAATCTTTCAAATATTTCTCATGTTTATACAAAAGATCCTAAAAAATACAAAGATGCCGAGAAGATAGAAAAAATTAGTTGGAAGAATTTTAGAAAAAATATTATAGGAAATATTTGGAAGCCAGGTGCGAATGCTCCTTTTGATCCTAAAGCCAGTCGTATAGCAGAAAAAGCTGGTCTAAGAGTTGTGGTCTTGGATGGTAATAATTTAAAAGAGGTGGAAAAAGTATTAAAAGGAGAAAAATTTAATGGGACAATTATCGCGTAATTCCGAGTGAGCGAAGCGAAAGAGGAATCCCTTTCATCACCTCTAATATTGCAATTCAATAATGCGAAGTTAGATGTATAGGAAAGGGATCCCTCGCTGTGGCTCGGGATTACGAACGACTCCGCTTGCCAAAAGCGGTTTTTTTTATTATAGTAGATATACAAATTATATTATTATGAACGGTAAGTCAAACTACCAAATTTATTCTACCTCAAAAGAAGCCTGGGACGCGATGTATCAGGCGATTTCTGATGCCCAAAAGTCTATTTATTGGGAAGTGTATATATTGATAGATGATAGTGTGGGAAATCGGTTTTTTGATTTATTGTGTGAAAAAGTTAAACAGGGTGTGGACGTAAAAATCGTGGTTGATTATTGGGGTAGTTTTTGGTTATCAAACAAAGCCATTGAAAAATTAAAAAATGCTGGAGTTGATATAAGATTATTCAAATTTGATGGTAACATACTGCATGGTCTGAAAAATTGGTTGGCCAGGCGCAATCATCGCAAGATCATGGTTATTGATGAAAAAATTGGATTTATTGGTGGAGTCAATGTCCAAAAAGATATGGAAAATTGGTTAGATATTCATGTGAGTGTAAAAGGAAACGCTGTCAATTCATTATCCCGGGCGTTTGCCAAATCCTATATTATATCTGGTGGAGACAAAGAAAAAGTCAAAAAATTATTGCAATACAAATTTAGAATAGCCAAAGGTGAAGCCAAATTTATTTATGATGAGCCAAATCAAAAAATATCTAATGCTAGAAAAAAATATACAGAAGCATTATTAAAAGCCAGAGAAAGAGTAATATTATTTTCCCCTTATTATTTTCCGGATCGTAAATTTTTACAAGCTCTGTGGGCCGCTCGGAAACGAGGGGTAAGAGTGGATTTACTTATTCCGTTTCGTGTAGATATAAAAATTGCCAAGTATGCCGCTTTTACCTGGTTTTCTATTATGAGAAAACACGGAGTTAATATTCACTTGATTGACAAGATGATGCATGGTAAAGGGGTAATCGTGGATGATGATTGGGCTATGGTTGGCAGCAGTAATATTGAACAAGGTGGTTTTTATAATAATTATGAAGCTAATGTAAAAATTGAAGATAAATCAACGGTAAAGAAATTAAAAGATAAAGTCTTGCAATGGTTGGAACAAACAGTTTCGTTTGATGATATCAAATGGGCCAAGCGTAGTCGTTGGCATAAATTTAAAGAAAAGATGGCTTTGAAAATGTATAAATATTGGTATGGAAAAAAAAAGTAATATTAGGTGTTAGGTTATAGCTATTAGGTTTTAGAATTATCTGCTCAAATTTGTTATAATCCGTTTAATCTGCTGTTTTGTCCAATTTGACAGCAGATTTGAACAAATTAAAGCAGATTAAAACAGAAAAATATAATTTTTGTGTATAATAATATTTTACAATCACCACTAGCTGATAGAATGAGGCCTCGCTTTTTTAGCGAGTTTTTTGGTCAAGAGGAAATTGTCGGTGAAGGCAAATTATTGCGTAAATTAGTTGAGAACGATGAGTTATCTTCAATTATGTTTTGGGGTCCGCCGGGTGTTGGTAAGACCACTTTAGCGCAAATTATTGCTAACCAGACCAAATCGCATTTTGTAGTTTTGTCCGCAGTTGAGTCTGGTAAAGATGATTTAAGAAAAATTGTTAAAGAAGCCAAAGATCGGCTCTATGGTTTGGAAGGTCAAAAAACCATTTTATTTATAGATGAAATTCATCGTTGGAACAAGGCGCAACAAGATGCGTTATTGCCATTGGTAGAAAAAGGGGATTTGGTTTTGATTGGTGCCACGACAGAAAATCCTTCGTTTGAAATTATTGGTCCATTGCTTTCTCGTTCTCGCGTATTTATTTTAAAAAAACTTGATGATAATGATATTATTAAAATTATTATTCAAGCCTTGGAAGATAAAGGGAGGGGATTTGGTGAATATAAAGTTGAAATTAAAGATGATGTAAAAAAATTATTAGCAGAGCTTAGTGGTGGAGATGCGAGGGTGGCGTTGAATGGGTTGGAATTGGCGGTGAAATCAAAGAATAAGGAAAAAGGAGTAAGGAGTAAGTTGGTGGTTGATGAAAGTGATATAAAGGAAGCTTTACAACGCACGCATTTGGTATTTGATAAAAATGGTGAAGAGTTTTATAATTTAATTTCTGCTCTGCATAAATCAATGCGAGGGAGTGATGCGAATGCGAGTTTGTATTGGCTCGCACGCATGATTGAGGGTGGTTGCGATCCATTGTATGTAGCGCGTCGAGTTTTACGTTTTGCTGCCGAAGATATCGGTATGGCAGATTCGCATGCTTTACTCGTGGCTAACGCTGCTTATGATGCTTGTCATAAATTAGGCTTTCCAGAATGTAATGTCCATCTAGCTGAAGCCGTGGTTTATTGTGCCCTAGCTAAAAAATCCAATTTACTTTATGTTGCTTATGGCCAGGCAGCTGATGATGCAAAAAATACTTCACACTTGGGTGTACCAATTCATTTACGTAATGCGCCAACCAAATTCATGAAAAATATTGGTTATGGAAAAGATTATAAATACACACCGGATTTTAAAGGTGAGGATGCAAAACAAGAATATTTGCCAAAAGAATTAAAAAATAAAGATTATTTAAAGAAATAATTAGTAAATAGTAATTAGTAATTTAAAATTTTGTATATGAATAAACCAGATTCACCATCATTTGAACCAGTTGTACCAATTGAAAAAGGTCCATATATTGATATAGAGAGTATTATGGGTCATGATTATATAGATACCGTTTTGAGAAGTTTAAAAAAACTTAATCCTGAATTTTATAAGTCAATTGTTTCTGGTGAAGGATCTGTGTTGGAACTGGGGGCTGGCAGGGGGGGGCGTTGAAGAAGTTAAAAGAACAGGGTATAAAATGTGTAGGTATAGATTATCATAATTTAAAGCAAAAAAGTCCTGGTAATTTTGTTCAAGCCGATGCACATGCTCTACCTTTTGCTGATGCAAGTTTCAAATTTGTTGTGTCTCAAGGTATGTTTGATGAAAATTTTTATAAAAATGATGTTAATACAATTTTGTTGGAAGTGTGCAGGGTATTAGAGCCAGGTGGTATATTTTCTGGACACACTATATATATTAGTGATTTGAGTGATGAGGTAAAAGAAAGATTTACGTTGGGAAGTAGTGGAGTGACAGTGACTTATATGATTAAAAAATAATATGAATAAAATTTTTGTTATTCCAGGTTATGGTGTACCAAAAAATATCATGACTGATGCCAATTATAATCGTTATTTGAGTTTTGCTTTTAATAAGATTTATGATGAATCAAATAGTCAGGAAGCAACCATTTTATTTTGTGGTGGTAAGACTGACTGTTATCCTCCATATCAAAGAACTGAAGCCGAGGAAATGTATAAATTTTTTATTAGTTTAGCCAAAAGAAAATTTGTTAAAGCTAAAACTAAGGATTGGCAATATATAAAAGAGAATAAATCAGTCTGTCGTTTGGAGAACTTTTTGTATGCACGTGATTATATTATTAAAAATAAAATAAAATTTGCTGAAATAACTATCTTTTGTGAATTTACTCGACGAAAAAGAGCTGGGGAATTAATAAAGAAAATTTTTAAAGGTTATAAGGTGAAATTAGAGCCAGTTGATTTTGATCTCAGTCCCAATCGTTATTTAGATAAAAAATTTATATCTAAAAAAGAGATTAGACAGATGACTTGGGCTTTGCGTGCTTTGGAAGATAAAAATGAATTAAAAAAGTTTATCCAAAATCACAAAGATAAGTTAAAATTTTTTAGGGAAAATGATTATATTAATAATCCGAGAGTAGTAGAGGAGTGGTGGAAGGTAAATTCAAGATAGAACTCAAATTATACAAATCAGACAAATTTATACAAATCTGCCTGCACCGTGGCAGATATAATTTGCGAAAATTTGAGGTGATTTGTATAATTTGAGTTCTATCTAAAATTTTTATGTTAAAACTTTTTTCAAATTTTATCACGAGCTTATTTATCACACCAGACACACGTTTATTTGAAGTCGTGAGTTATTTTATTTATGATGTAATCAAGATTTTATTATTGCTCGCAGTAATGATTTTTGTGGTTTCGGTTTTGCGGACATTTTTGCCCAAAGAAAAAATTAAAGCGATTTTGGCCAAACGTCATCCGTTTTGCGGGCATTTATTAGCTGGGTTATTCGGTATTATCACACCATTTTGTTCTTGTAGTGCGGTGCCATTATTTTTAGGTTTTGTAGAAGCGGGAATACCACTGGGAGCGACTTTTACTTTTCTTATTGCTTCACCTATGATTAATGAAATTGCAATTGCTTTACTTTGGAGTATGTTTGGTATAAAAATTGCTTTGTTGTATATAATTAGTGGTTTAGTAATTGCTATTTTAGCTGGCTATATCATTGGTAAGTTTAAAGCTGAAACTTTGTTAGAAAGTTTGGATAATAAAAGAAATATTTTTGTTAATAAAAAAATCCCATCTTGGAACGAACGTATAAATTATGCTTTAAAATATACCAAGAGAATTGTCAAAAAAGTTTGGTTATATATTATAATTGGGGTTGGTTTAGGGGCGTGGATTCATGGCTATGTACCAACAGATTGGTTAGCACAATATGCTGGTAGTGGTGTCTGGTATGCTGTACCACTGGCCACTTTGATTGGTATTCCCCTTTACTCCAATGCGGCGGGTGTGGTACCATTAATATTAGCCCTAGTAGAAAAAGGCGTAGGATTGGGCACAGCTTTGGCTCTTATGATGTCTGTGACAGCTCTATCTTTACCCGAGTTTATGATACTCAAAAAAGTCATGAAACCAAAACTTTTGGCCATTTTTGCTGGGGTAATGTTTGTGGGGATTTCTTTGGTGGGGTATTTTTTTAATTTTGTGTTAAGATAGTTGATTGACAAAATGGTTAAAATGTAGTATTATATTTATATTAATATTTAACTTATTATTGTATGCCAGGTATACCATTAACAATTATTGAAGGTAAAATCGCTCGCCATTACGGAAGTTCAGGCGAAAGGGGCCCAAAAATAGTTGAACAAGGTCTATCGGATTCAGATAAACAAACTATATTGCGAGCCTTATCACAAAAAGGATTAAAAGATGCATATGGTGTCGCCTTGGATGACAAGTTTAGTTTTGATGATGAAGGTCGTTTATTTGTAGGGCAGCAAGAAGTACCCGAAGATCAATTAAGGAGTTTAATAGTAGACATTTCAGTATAAACAAAATCCCCAGTAATACTGGGGATTTTAAATTTATGCAAAAGTTTTTATTACACACTTGTTGCGCACCGTGTAGTATCGCGGTGATTGATGAATTGAAAAATCAGTATGATTTGACTGTGTTTTTTTATAACCCTAACATTTACCCAGAAGAAGAGTATTTAAAAAGGAAACAAGAAGTGGTAAAAATTTGTCAAGAGTGGGGGGTACCAATAGTTGATCATGATTATAATGAAACTGATCTTTGGAATAAAGCAGTTTTAGGTTTTGAAGAAGAGCCAGAAGGTGGAACAAGATGTGCGGTTTGTTTGCGTTTTCGTATGGCTAAAACAGTAGAATATGCACAGTTACATGGTTTTAATTATTGGGGTACTAGTTTGACTAGTGGTAGAAATAAAAGTGCGGCCGTAATTGGTGGTATTGGTAAGGCATTTGGAAAGATTCATAAAAAAACAAAATTTTATAATGTGGATTGGAAAAAAGGTGGTCGACAAGAGAAGGCAGTGAAGCTCGTGGTGGAAAGGCAAATATACCGCCAAAATTATTGTGGGTGTAAATTTTCTATGGAAAAAAATTATGAAGGATAAATTAAAAAGAGACAAATTTAGAACGGCGCGCGGTGGCTATTCACGTTTATTAGAATTGAATTGTCGCCTTTGTAATTCACTGGTAGTAAAATATCAAAAAGATGGCCCAGGGTCTATTTATCGTTTGTATTTTGATCGCATTGTCTATCCAGAAAAATTAGTTGGTTTGGAAAAATTTAGTTTAAAAGATATTCCGAGTTTAAAATGTCCTAAATGCAAAGAAATTTTGGGCACGCCATATATTTATAAAGCGGAAAAAAGAAAATGTTTTAGATTGTATAATGGTGCTCTTGTAAAAAACAAAATATGAAACAAATTATTTTAGCTTCCACTTCACCACGTAGAAATGAATTATTAAGTAAGACTGGTTTGAAGTTTAAAGCAGTAAAAAGTGGTTATGAAGAAGACATGGCATTAAATTTAAAACCAAAAAAATTGGTAGAGTTTTTGTCAAAAAATAAAGCTTTGGCGGTCATGAAAAAATATCCCAAAGCCATTATTATTAGCGGGGATACCATTATAGCTTATAAAGATAAAGTTTTAGGCAAGCCAAAAAGTAAAATTGAAGCTAAGAAGTTTTTAAAAATGTTATCCGGGAAAAGTCACGAGGTCATTACTGCTTTTACAATTTTTGATTGTCAAACTAAAAAAACAATTACCAAATCAATTCCCACAAAAATTACCATGAAAAAATTGACTGATAAGGAAATTGATTGGTATATAAAGACAGGTGAACCATTGGATAAGGCTGGAGCTTATGCGATTCAGGGTTTAGGGGCAATGTTTATTACCAAAATATCTGGTGATTATTTTGCCACGGTTGGTTTGCCAGTTTATCAGTTAGTACAAGAATTGAAGAAGTTTGGAATAGAAATCATCACATAACATACATCACATATCATATATCAAAAAAACTGGCCATGCGCCGGTTTTTTTATCACTTATCACTTATCATTATTTTTCTTCCATCACCATCATGTTCAATTTTTATTCTAATTACTTTTTTCCTCCTCAATAATCCTTCAATCTTCTCTGGCCACTCAATCAAACAAATTGTGTCTGGTGCGCCTAAATAATCTTCAATTCCGATTTCAATTAAATCTTCTTCATCTTCAAGACGATAAGTATCAACGTGCACTAATCTTTTAATCTTTAAATCTTTAAATCTTTTAATTTCATACACGTTCATGAGTGAAAAAGTCGGACTAGTAATATTTTTTTTAATTCCAAAATATTCTGCAATACCTTTGGTTAAAGTGGTTTTACCGGCACCGAGATTACCTTCAAGTAAAATAATATCACCAGCTTTGAAATTAACAGCGATTTTTTTACCTAGGTTAATTAATTCTTGTTCCGAATTTGTGGTGTATTTCATATGTAAATTAAATAGGACTCAAATTTCCCAAATTACCTCAAATCTTCGCAAATGGTATTTGTGTTAATTTGTATAATTTGGGTGATTTGTGTTCTATTGGAGCTCTGGATAAAGAGGAAACTTTTTAGTTAATTCAATTACATCAGCTTTAATACTTTTAAGTTTTGTTTCATCTTGCCAATTCATAATTCCTTCATTCATCCAATTAGCAATGATTTCCATTTCGGCTTCTTTCATGCCTCTGGTTGTGAGAGCTGGAGTACCAAAACGAATGCCAGATGGATCCATTGGACTTCTTGGATCATCAGGGATCATATTTTTATTTAGGGTAATACCGGCGATATCTAGAGCGATTTGAGCTTGTTTACCAGTAATACCTTTGGAAGAAAATAAATTAACTAATAATAAATGATTATCTGTGCCACCAAAACATAATTTATAACCCCAATCGGAAAACTTTTTTTCTAATACTTTGGCATTAGCCTTAATTTGTCTAGAATATTCTTGAAATTCTGGTTCCAGAGCTTCTTTAAATGATACTGCTTTGGCAGCAATATTATTTTCATGTGGTCCACCTTGAAGACCGGGGAAAACTGCTTTATCAATTTGTTTAGCAAATTTTTCTTTACACATAATCATGCCTCCACGTGGTCCACGTAGAGTTTTGTGCGTAGTGGTAGTGACGACATCAAAAATTGGCACTGGATTAATCATTTGTTTGCCAGCAATCAGTCCGCCAATATGGGCGACATCGGCCATAGTGATAGCGCCGACCTCATCAGCAATGGCTTTTATTTTTTCATATTCAATTTCTCGAGAATAAGCACTATAACCAACAAGAATCATTTTTGGTTTGTGTTCTAGAGCCATTTGACGCAAATTATCCAAATCAATTTTTCCTTCAGCATTGGTTTTATAACGAATAAAATTAAATACTTTTGCCATGTAAGTTACAGGATGTCCATGAGTAAGATGTCCACCATGAGACAAATCCATACCAAGAATTGTGTCACCTGGTTCCATCAGACCAAAATAAACAGCAATATTCATAGGAGCACCAGATAATGGTTGGACATTTACATGTTCAGCACTAAAAATTTGTTTGGCGCGGTCAATGGCAACACCTTCAATCGTATCAATAAATTCACAACCGCCATAATATCTTTTGCCAATATAACCTTCGGAATATTTATTAGTCAGGACTGAACCTAAAGCCTCTAAGACTGCCAATGAGACAAAGTTTTCCGATGGAATCATTTCTAGACCTTGTTCTTGGCGAGCAAGTTCATTGGTTATGGCTTGTTGAATTATTGGATCGTAGTCTTTTAATAAAATTTTGTTCATAAAAAAATAGGTTATAGGTTTTAGTAAATAGGTTATAGGTTTTTTTACAACATATTTTTATAATCAACAATTATTTCGTAAACATTTTTATTGCAATCTTTTGGTAAATTATTTATATCTATCCAAGCCCATTCTACAATATCTTCACCTGGTTTTATTTCACCAATTCTTTTTGCTAAATAGTGGTACAAAATATATTTTTTATTTAATCCGCGCCAACTAGATGCTTCTGTAGTAGTTAATTGTTTAATAATTTCTAAATCAATCCCAACTTCTTCTTTAGCTTCTCGTCTGCAAATTTCTAGTGGATCAGTTTCATTTGGTTCGGCTTTGCCACCAGGAAAAAGCCAAGGAGTAATACCATAGCTTTTTTGTTCCCTGACTAATAAGACTTTATCGCTCTCAATTATTACTGGACCTGAACAAATGATGGTTTGTTTCATATTCTGTAATTTGAAATCTGCAATTAAAAATGTTTGAAAAAATATGAGTTTATGGTATCATAATCTTGTATTTTAGACAAATTTTTATGGTTTGGGTATTTTTGGCAATCGGGGCTCATTTTTCTTGGGCAATAGAAAATATTTTGACAAAATATGCTGTAGAAAAAAGGTTTGCCAATCCTTATGTTTTTTTAATTTTATTTTCTCTAGTTGGTATAATATTAATATTTGCTTTGCCATTTTTGGGCTATCCATTGCCATCATTCAATATTTTGTTGTTATTATTTTTATCTGGTTTTATTTATTTTTATGGTGGTTTGCCTTATATCAAAGCCATGCAAATGGAAGAGGTGAGTAGAATTAATATATTGTGGAGTTTAATTCCAATTTTTTCTTTGGGTCTAGGTTATTTTATTGGTGATCGTTTAATTTTGTCTGAATTTATTGGTATGTTGATTTTGATTTTTGGTTCTGTCTTAACCTCATTTCATTTTAATCATACTGTAAACAAATGGAAATTTTCTAAAGCTTTTTGGCTAATGTTAGTTGTTTGTATTTGTTATGCTTTTTATGGTGTTTTGATGCGCCAGGTTCTGCAACAAATTCCTTTGATTGTCGCTTTTGTTTGGTTTTATATTTTTGAAGCCATTGCTGCCAGTACTATCTTATTGTCTAAAAAAATTAGAATTGAAGTAATTGAAACAGTTAGAGTAATTGGTCGTCGAGATATATTTTTAGTCGGTTTGGTGGTTTTGACTGCTTGGGGAGGAGTAATCTTAAATCAATGGGCTTTGTCTTTGAAACAGACGTCACTAGTATTTGCAATGGAAGGTTTTCAAGCGATTTTTGTGTTTTTGATAGTGGGTTTAATTTCTTATTTCGCTCCCAAGTATATAAAAGAAGAATGGGATAAGAAAAATTTGTTGTTAAAGTTATTAGCTTTGATTTTTATGGTTGTGGGGGTTATTGTCTTGAACATTGGATAAAGAATAAGGAATAATTTGTAAATAAAAAAACTTCTTTAATTAGAAGTTTTTTTTGTTTCATGTTACGTGATATGTGTTATATGTTTTTTGTCATATACGTTTTTTCCAATTTATACCCCAGTTTTCGATAATACCCACGCACTCCCACCCCAGAAATTACAGCTAGTTTTTTATATCTATTTTTTTTGGCAATCTTTTCAGCTTCTTCAACTAATTTTTTACCCAAACCTTTGTGCTGGCTAGCAGATTTATTTTTTGTACCTAGTTCAAGTAGTTGACCGTAAGTGTGGAGTTCGCGAATAAAAGAAATGCTTGAAAGGCTTGAAAAGCCCAAAAGGCTAGAAAGGTTTGAGTTATTTTTTTCTTTGTTGGGTAAACGCAAGCGCAGGAAACCATAAACCACTTGTCGTTTTTTGTCTTCATAACTTAAAAAATATTCTGTTCCACCAGTTGTCTCATATTTATCAACAAACAATTTAGGTGGTAGAGTGGTAAGGTGGTTAGGTGGTAGAGTGGAGTGACCAACTTCACGGCAACGCAAGCATTCGCACTTTAGTCCGCGTATGGCCATTTCCTTTTTTAAATTTTGACGAAGATTGGTAATCATGTTTCCGCCCATAATTTCGTTATCAGGAATATCCCGAATCAATCTAGAGATACGACAATAACGAGGCGTACTAATTTTCATGACAATTAACGCTTCAAATAATTTCTTTTCTGAATATGGTTTATATTTTTTTTGTTTATACCATTTATACAAGTCAGCCGTTTTAATTACAGTACACGGATAAATTTTTACCATGTCTGGTTTAAAGCCAGGATCAGTAAATAATGATTTATACATCTCTACATCATGCTTGGCAGTAGTACCAGGGAGGTCAGGCATAAAATGCAAATCAACTTTAAACCCAGCTTGACGAAGTAAAAGCATTGCGTCTTTAAATTGCTCTACTGTGTGTCCGCGTTTCACCAATTTTAAAATTTTATCATCTGGCGCTTGCAAACCCAGTTCGATTCTTGTACAACCCATTTGGCGCATGTGATGGATTGTGTCTGGAGTGATGCAGTCGGGTCTGGTTTCTAGAGTGAGGCCAATTATTTTGTGTTTTGCAATCTTGTCATTGTAGTTTTGTTCTTTTTTTAAATTCCGAAGGAGCGAAGCGACTGAGGAATCGCTTTTTAATGCATTTGAAGAGGCTTCGAAAAGGGATCTCTCACTTCGTTCGAGATTATTTGCCGCCCGGAAAGATTCCAATATAAACCAGTATTGATATTTTAATGGATAGACATTCCAAGATCCGCCTTTTATAATATATTCAATTTTGTCAGTGGGGTGACCAGAGAGCCTTAGCATTTCTATTCGTCTGGTCATTTGCTCATAAGGGTCAAATTGCAGAGCCAGGGCTCTGGCAGCGGCTGGTTCACTGGCCAAATAGCTTTTTGGCATTCTAGCCTCAGTTGGACAGTAAATGCATTTTCCAGGGCAATTATAGGGCTTACAGAGGGAGGTGACAACGGCTACGCCAGATAAGGTTCTAATATCAGCTTTACGCATGAATCTTTCCAAAATTTTGTCTGGCTCAACTCTTTTCTTTTTTAATAAATTTTGGTAAGCTTGTAGCAGGTCGCGATTAGAAATTTGGTTAATTGAGAGTTTGTTACAGACTTTTCTTTTTACATCATCAAATTCAGCCCGGGTAGTGGGTTGAAAGGATATAATTTTCGTGATTATTTGTTCTATATTCATAATATGCGATACTAATATACTAATTCATACTAATGATACTAATGCTATACTAATATTAATTTAAGCTGATTATTATGAAGGATAAGGATTTGATTAAACTTAATAGAGAAACTTATAATAAAATTGCTCATCTGTTTGCAAAGACTCGGCGCTATCTTTGGGATGATTTAAAACCTTTACAAAAATATACAAAGGATGGTTTTAAAGTCCTTGACCTTGGTTGTGGGTCAGGCAGATTATACCATCTTTTCCAGGATTTTCAAGATGTGAAATATATTGGTATGGATCAGAGTGAGGAACAGATAAAAATTGCCAAAGAAAAATTTTCTGGCATAGATTTTAGAATAGGCGAGATGACTAAGTTGCCATTTAAAGATAATGAATTTGATGTGGTGTATTGCATTGCCACTTTTCATCATTTACCAGATGAAGAATCTAGAATTAAATCATTGCAAGAAATGAAGCGAGTATTAAAATCAGGTTCGTATATTATAATGACTAATTGGAACATGTATTCCAACACAGCGCAAAAATTGGTAGCCAATGGAAAGTTTAATGAATTTAAATCTGGAGATTTTTTGATCCCGTGGATGAATTCACAAAGTGAAGTTTTGGGAGAGAGATATTATCATGGTTTTACTTTGGAAGAATTAGAAAATATATTTAAAAAAACTGGCCTTAAAATTCAAGACCAGTATTACACCACCAAAGGTGGAAATGGAACCAAAGATGATCCTGGAAATATTGTGAGTATCATATTCTCACGTAACATATGACACATATCACATAACAGGTGATTGATATATAACTGGAATGTTGAAATTTGTTATGTGATACATGATATGTGATTTATGTTTTTACATCCCGGTAATCAAACAGACAACATTACCAGTGAATTTAAAGTCGTTTTCTACGGCTTTTTTTAATCCGGCAATTGATAAAGCCGAGTTGGAAGAAATTACTAAATGACAACCGTCTTTACTTAGTTCCATAGCTTCTTTTAGATCTTCATTGTCTACAATCCAACCAAATCCGCCACTGGTTTTAATTGTATTAATAACTTTTTTTTTACGAAAAGCAATGTTGTCAACAATCGCACCAGCTATAGATTTTTCTGCCTTAGCATAAGGATGATTTTTTAAATAATCTGGTTGAAAATATTCGGCCATGGGATGGCAAGAATTGGTTTGCACAATATGAATTTGTGGTTTTTGCGTTAAAAATTCAGTTTGGAAAGCTTCACCCAGTGCCTGGGCAGTGGTGCCAGAAGAAGTAGGGACAAAGATAGCTTGCAAGTTAGGAATTTTATCAAGTTCTTGAGCTAATTCAAAATAACCAGTCAAAGCGCTATCATCAGTTGATTGTCTTAGAAGTTTTGCTTCACCATCTTTATCAATTTTAAAAGCAGTTTGTTTTGGTCGTTCTACTTGTTCTAGTTTTATATTAACATCATCAATCACAGCCAAAAGAACTTTTAATTTTTTTGGATCAATTTTTTTACCAATAAAAATAGTAAGTTTTAATTTACTTGGATTATTGCGGTTGTGGACTTGAATAGAGTTGATCGCAGCGAGAGCAGCATTTCCAGAAGAAGAAATGACAAAATTTGTTATACCTTCCTCTTTGAAATATTTTTTTATCATTATAGGGAGAGACCGACCTTTATGCGAACCGTATTTGTGTTGATCTTCTCGTTTGAGAAAAACATCGCCAGGAATGCCTAATTTTTGGGCAATGGCCGAGCAGGGGACTTGGATACTTTTCATAATACACTTGACCACCTCATCACTTCACCACTTTACCACTTGGCCAATTGTGTGGTTGAGTGGTCGGGTGGTTGAGTGGTCGGGTGGTATTGATTAAATTATCTAATTATGTTAGAATAATGAGCGCTTAATTAATAATAATATTAACACTATGAAACTAATTTGTCCAGAATGTAAAAATGAAGTAGATTTATTTTCTTATCCAAATTTAGACGTTGAACAAGTAATAGAGTGCAATGTTTGTGGAATTTCTTTACTAGTCAATAAAATTGATGGCGAAAATGTGGAAGCAGAAATAGTTGACGAGGGTAAATAAAACATTGATTCCACCGATTTTGTATCTGCCTGAAGGCAGGGATTTCACTGATAAAAAACAGCCTAATGGCTGTTTTTTTGTGTGAATAATTTGTTTTTTAATTTTTTTAGTTTTCCTTCTACTTTCATGCGCAAGATGTCCATAACAAGTTCTTTGACAACGTGATGGGAATTTTTATCTAGCATTATTCTGACAAATTCATTAAAGCTAACTTCTATATTTTTTATTTTTTCTCCTGGGTCTAATTTTGGTTTTTTAATTTTTTTGCAATTTCTTGCTACATAGACATAAACAATGAAATCCATTTTTTCTGGATATTGTTCTTTTTTATAAAGCAATTCCCAGTCTTTTGACTCTAGTCCAGATTCTTCTAATAATTCTCTTTTGGCACACTGCAAGGGTGTTTCATTTTTATTAATCTGGCCACCAAACGTACCTAGCACCTCTTTGCTACCTGGTTGTTTTTCTTTATTTAAAATAATTTTATTGTTTTGTATAGCAATCACTCTGACTGACGAACATCTTTTTATCGCTTCAAAAGTTGCTAAAGAACCATTAAACATTTTTTGTTGCCAATGATATATATCAAAGATTACTCCTTTGAAAACGCATTTGGCTTGTTTGGGGATTTTCATAGATTTAATTTGGACAAGTATTTTTTGTTAATGACCAAGGATCTCGGACCAAACCTTTCAAATCAAATCCATTAACATAATAATTATCGGGAATAAAATAATAACAATTTTCCCTGGTCCATTCTCGACCATCGGTAGTATAATAACGCAATAAATTTCCTTCACCACTACCAGCCCCACGGTCATCAGCTAGGTCAACAAAAAGTTTTTTGTCTTTTACAAACATACCAACTGGATTAAATCTAATCGTAGTCGTACCAGCCAACGCAGAAGCATCCAAGATTTGTTGCCAACGACCACGGCCAATTCTCGCCCAGATTCCGCTTTCGGTTGAGTTTGGAATATTATAATTAGTATTGCCTCTAAATATTGATAAAAATGCTAAATTGCTTAAATTTTCTTTTTCTTCAAAAATATAAACGCTTGGTTGATTGTCTTGATTTTTGAAAATTATTTGATTGTTATGTGTACCAGGAGGCATTTTGTCTATCTGGGCATTTGCTAGTATCGTCAATTCATAATTATTTTCTAATTCACTTTTAATATAATTTTCTATTTGGGTTTGATAAGTATTTTTGTCTGGCACAGATGGAAAATCATTTATTTCTCCATAGACTAAACGGCTGTACAGACGCCATCTGACCACAGTTTTTACATCACAGATTGTAGTAACTTCGGCATAGGGGATGCCAAAAATAGTGTAAGCGCGAGAAATTATCGTATCGGGATAATAGTCTGATCGGCCAATAGCCACAGTTTTCAAGATTAGCATGTTTTCTATTGGATTATTTAATATTAAATTATTTTCAAGATTAGCACATTTTATATCTTTTTCACTGAGAGCTTTATTATTTCTAATAAATAAAAATGGAATGATAACTCCTATCACTAAGATAATTAAAATGGCTAATAAAATTTTTTTGATTGTCATATATTTTTATTAAATCTCGAACCCCGACGTTTGGTCGGGATAAACTACGCGAGAGATCCTTCTGTGGGATTAACTTCGCATTATTTATTATATTGTTTGTTGAATTGAAAAGGGATTCCTCATCGCCTCATCGGCGAGTTCGGAATGACGAAATCAACTGGTCTATCATTCCTCTAAATCCATGACTCCCACAGAAAACAATTACATCACCAATATTTGTATTTTTGATTAAATAATTTATTAATTCATTATCATCATCAATATATTTGGTATTATTGTGAGTCTTACCAATTACCTCGGCTAGTTTTTGTCCATCCATAACTTCTGGTTTGTTGGGATCTTGTTTAATAGCTGTTAAGCGGGGAATAATAACTTCATCAGCACTGACAAAAGCATTGTTATATCCAGGAATAGATTCTACTTGGCGATTGCCACCGTTTGGTTCGAAAACCACTAAGAGCCTTGGAGAATGGGATCCTTCGACTTCATTCGTTTGACTGGCGTCAAACTCACTTCGCTCAGGATGACGTGTATAGATATTTTTCAAACTAGTTAAAACTGCTTCAGCTTTTTTTGGTGAGTGAGCAATATCATCAAACACTAAAACATCATTATCATATCTTTTTTCCAATCTGCGTTTTATGTTTTTAAAACTGGTAATGGCTTTTATAATATTTTCTGGTTCTAGACCAAGTTGATGAGCTAATGCAAAACAGCCAGTCATGTTATCGGCCATGTAGTCGCCCAAGTTGGAAGTGATTAGGTTATAGGTTTTAGGTTTTAGGTTCTCATTTTTTGGTTTGACAACTATATCAAATGATAGTCCGTCTTTGGAAGTTTTTACATTGGTATATTGATAATCATTGTCTGGGGTTTTTCCATATTTAATGATATGCGGTATGTGGTAGGTGATTTGTGATACTTTTTCACTAGCCACAATCAATCCATTTGTTGGAATGCTGTTCACAAGTTTTTGGAAGGCATCAACATAAGACTGTTCAGTGGGATAAACATCAGCATGATCCCAAACTACGGAAGTTAAAAGTAAATGAGTGGGGGAGTAGTGGGCAAACTTTGGGCCATTGTCCCAGCGTGCACTTTTGTATTCGTCTCCCTCTAATATCGACCAATCCTGAGTCCTGAGCTTGTCGAAGGATGAAGGATCCCGTTCTTCATCTGGATTCTTCACTTCGTTCAGAATTACAGCATCTCCCAAACTCGCAGATGGTATTCCATTCAAACTAATCCCACCAAACATATAAGTCGGATCAAAATTATTTTGTTTCAAAATCCAAGTAAGTAGTGATGAACTGGTAGTCTTACCATAAGTTCCAGCGCAGACAATAGAATTTTGTTTAACAAAAAATTCTTTGATTACTTCTGGATAAGATTTGTAATTTAATTTATGTTCTTGGACATAGAGCCATTCAGGATTATTGGAACTAGCGACATTGCCAACAACAACTAGATCAGGATTATTCATACGTTCAGGATGCCAACCAGTATAGTAATCAATGCCGTTTTCTTTTAAATATGTAGAAATTGGTGGATATATTCCAACATCACTACCGGTGATTTCATATCCGGCTTTTTTCAATGCTAAAGCTAGTGCGCTCATAGCGACACCACAGATACCGATGAAGTGGATTTTTTTGATTTCAGATTTCAGATTGTTGATTTTAGAATAATTATTTTTTATTTTATTTGTGTTCAGGTTTAATTGGTAACACATACCATACTTTTTTACTACCATCTTTGTGTTCTTCTGTATTATCAGGAGTTGAGTCCCAACCAAATATTTCTGCGCCTTTTGTACTTGCCCAATTTTGCATTGTTGTAAAGGAAGTTTGTAATACGTAGTGCATCTCTAATCCGTATTGATTTACTAATTCTTGCATTATCCGTTTAGCCACTCTGTAAAGATGGGTTGTTTGGTCAGGTTCCGATTTTGTATCAGGACAATTTTCTACATAAGTTTCGATATAGTGATGTTTAAAATGCAATGAAACTTTTAATATTTTTGAACCATATTTAAGTTGCATTTGGATAAATTCATCAGTCTTATCTTTTTTTTCTAAATTTTTATTTAATATGATCCATTCAGAAAGTTGTTCCTCAGTAATTACATTTTTTTCGTTTGTTTGACCTGTACAGCCATTATCTTTATATATAATTTTTTTTCTGTAAATATCTTCTAGTATGCCTTCTGTTCTTTCGGTTTCATTTCTAAATTGTGTGGGTGTGCCTGGTTCTGGCATATTATTTCAAAATTAAAATTCCTTAAAAATTCTCTTACCATTTTTTCCTTTGCCATAGCAAAGCAATATTTTTTCATTTTCATTATGGTGTGTTGCTAAGACTTTGCCAATAAAAATAGTATGATCGCCAGCTTTGATTTTTTTAATTACTTCGCATTCATAATTTAGAGTAGCTTCGGATAGCAGAGGGGTTTTTAAAAATTTAGCTTTTTTAGTTTTTATTTTTGAAATTTTAAATTTATCAATTTTATCACCATGATTTTCACCAAAAATTGAGATTGCCTCTAATTGTTTTTTATTTGGAACAGCTAGAACAAATTCTTTACTTTGTTCAATTAGTTTTTTGGTATTTTGAGTATTATAAATAGACACGGCCATTAATGGTGGTTCGTGAGAAACTTTCATGTGCCAAGCCACAATCATTCCACTTGGTTTATTATTTTTGTCGTGCGACAAAACAAAAGCAAAATTGTATGGGACGTATTTTGTAAATGCAGTGGAAATATCTATTTGTTTCATATTATTTCAAAATATTTTTTAATTCTTCTAAATTATCACTCCACTTCTCACCATCAAACCATTCCAATCCCTCAAACTGCAATTTATATTTTGCTTTGGCGTCTTTGGCAGAGCCGAGGTAAACAAAACGTTTGTGTTTTGCTTGAGCGTACAGTATAGCTTGCAACATCATTCCCATACCAATATTCTGAAGACTGAAGACTGAAGACTGAAGATCATAAAAAGGATAAGAGTAATGAAGTAGTTCGTTGGTTTCACGACAGATGGTATAACCGACTTCTAAATTTTCAATTTTCAATTTACAATTTTCAAGTGAATATACAAAAAAATGATTAAAATTATGTTCAGTTGTTAACAATTCTTTAACTTTGTTTGCTGAAAAAGTTCCTTCACCAAATTTTGTTTCATAAAAATCTTTTGCCATTTTACCAATCGTCCAATCGTATTTTTCGTATGGTAATTCTGCAATCTGCAATCCTAAATCTGAAATTTTTTTTAACACTCGTCTATTTTCGCTACTTAATTCAAATTTATTCAAATCAATCCGTAAACTACGCGTCTGATACATATCACCGTGACCAGTGCGAGTAAACAAAAAGCCCTCGTTGTAGAGAGAGTTAATATTTTCGTCAGAGAAATCAGTAATTGTTTGTTCTTTCCATTTTAGGTACATAGATTAGTAAGTCCAAAAATCAAAAAATGGTATACAAATTTTTTCTCGCATAGAAATTCCAATATTTTGAGAATCAAGTGGAGAAATTTGCAGGGTTTCTTTGCATAACATTGATTTGTTGCATTCTGTGGTTGAATAATTTTTACATTTTGGACGGAGATATAAATTTATTAAATAAAATAAAGCTATTAGTATAAATGGTAAAATTATAAATGAACTTATTTTGAAAGATTTTGTCATAGTGTAGAATTAATATTTTCGTCAGAGAAATCAGAAATTGTTTTTTCAGACCATTTTAAATACATACACGATCCTAATCTACAAATTTATCCGAATGATTCGAATATTTTCGGGTAATTCGGATGTAATTCGTGTCATTCGGATCGATTAATATAGTGCTATCCAAAGTCCCAACAACACAATCGCTGAATGTATAATCCAAAAGCGCATGACAGTTTTTTCTTCGCTCCAGCCATTCAACTGAAAATGGTAGTGGATTGGTGCCATTCTAAAAATTCTTCTGCCCAAAATATGACGACCAAAGATTTGAATTATAACAGTAATTGTTTCGGCGTAAAAAATAAAACCCAAGAAAGGTAAAAGTAACATTTTATTGATCACAATCGTATTAATTGCTAGTAGGGCACCTAGACCAAGTGAACCAACATCACCCATCTGAAATCTGGCAGGTTTGACATTAAAGTAAGTATAAGTAATAAGGGCACCGACTGTTGTGGCATTGAGTAGAGTAATTTCATTGTAGCCAGTGATCCAAGATAAAATCGTCAGAGCCGAAAAAGTAATAATAAGAGATCCTCCAGCTAATCCATCCATACCATCGGCAATGTTAACGGCATTAGCTGTGAACATGACAAAGAAAATAATTAAGGGAATAATCCACCAGCCAATATTGACTAGGCCGTCAAATGGAATATTAATTTGTTGCCACTGTTCGCCAAGTTTAAAATAAATCCAGTAGGCCGTAATAGCACCAGCGACGAATTGTAATAATAATTTTTCATGGACATGTACGCCTTTACCAGGATGAGAACCAAGCCAGAGTGACGCACGTTTGAAAATTGACCAAGGCAAAGTAATGATTAACCAAAAACGTTGTTTCCAATCAGCGTGAACTTTTATTAAAGTGAAAATTTGTTTTAGTTTACGGTGGCGTCTTTCATGTCCGTAGATGTGCATCACGTCGTCAATGCCACCGAGTAAAGCAGATAAAAGCATTACGCCGATCGGTACCCAAGTAAAGGTTCTTTCCCAATTGAAAAAGAAAGTGATAAGAGCGACTGTGACCACAACCAAGAGACCACCCATGATAGGTGTCCCAGCTTTGGTAGTAATATTTAGAGTAGAGTCAAATTCTGCCCGACGAGTAATCTTGAATTTATACAAAATTTTGATGAGAATTGGCGCCCACAAAAAGGCTACTAAGCCAGAAGCTAGGGCATAAAAAATGGCTGTTTTTAGCAGATTTAGTGATTCTACAGATATGTTCATAATTCTAAATAACTATAGCAAAAAAAAGAAGGAAATGCAAGTAAAATTTTTATGTCTCTGATTATTGGGTATGTTGTTTTTTATCCCAAAGTGTGATATAATTATTTCATAAACAAGTAAAAAAATATGACTTTGTCATCGTTTTTAAAATCCAGACCGTATTTAATTTGGTATGTAAAAGACATTAGCAAAGTTTCCACTGCCTCGGCTGTGGAAGCCGTTTTGAATTATGGTAATTGGGATGATGTGCAGAAATTAATTAAGATTCTCGGTATGAAGAAGACAGCAAAAATTTTTTGGGAAAAATCACCAAAATCAAAAATGGGTCGCACCAATTACGCACCTGATATTGCTCATTATTTTAGTCTATATTTTAATAAATATGCATCCTGAAATTTTGTCTAAAGAGCAGGTTGAACTTTTGCCAATGGTGCAGAGGTTTAGTAAAAAATTTGGCCTAGTGGGTGGTACAGCCATTGCCTTGCATTTGGGTCATCGCCGGTCCATAGATTTTGATTTATTTTCTTATGAAAAATTTAAAAATGCGGTGTTGCATAGCAAAATTAAAGAGTTTATTAAACTCGATGAAGTGTTGGTAAAAAAAGAAAGTGAGTTTACTTTTATTGTAAAGGGCGTGAAAATTACTTTTTTTAACTATCCTTTTGTTTTAGATTATAATCACAAATTTGAAAATTTTATTAAGCTACCAGATTTGCTTACTTTGGCGGCCATGAAAGCCTATGCCTTGGGTAGGCGCGCCAAGTGGAAGGATTATGTAGATTTGTATTTTATTTTACAACAACACACTTTAGTGGATATTATTAAACGAGCCAAGCATATTTTTGGAAATGAATTTAATGAAAAAATTTTTCGGGTGCAGTTAAGTTATTTTGCTGATATTAATTATTCTGAGACGGTAGAATTTTTGCCGGGTTTTGCTATAAGTGATAAAAAAATTAAAAATGGATTAATAGAGTTTGCTTTAAATTAATATGAAAACTAGTCAAAACAAAATTTATATTTTTGATTATTCACCTGAGACTTTGGTGGAAAAAGAAGTGAAGACTATAGAAGAGTGTATTGCTTTTAAAGAATCGCCGTCGGTTACTTGGGTAAATATTGATCGAGTGCCACCAGTTGATGATTTGGAAAGATTACGCGCAGTTTTTAGTATTCATCCGGTGGTAGTAGATGATATTTTAAATGTTAATCAACGACCAAAGATTGAAATACTTGATGATTATATTTATGTGGTTTTGAAGATGTTGACTTTGGCAGAAAATAATAAAAAAGTAGAAAGTGAACAGGTAAGTATAGTAATTGCCAAAGACTTTGTTTTAACTTTTCAGCAAGATATTGAAGGCGACACTTTTGCGAGTGTGAGAGATAGAATAAGAAATAAAACAAACAAAATAAGAGGCATGGGGACAGATTATTTGGCTTATAAACTGATTGATTCAGTGGTAGATAATTATTTTAATGTCTTGGAAGCTTTTTCTGATCGTCTGGAAAAGATAGAACATCAGTTGATTAATAATCCCAATAATAATACTTTGCAAGAAATGTATAATTTAAAAAGAGAAGTTTTAAATTTACGTCGGTCAGTTTGGCCTTTGCGTGAAGTGGTGGTGGCTCTGGAGCGTGATGATACCCCGCTGGTAAAAGATAATACTAGGATTTATTTGCGTGATGTTTATGATCATGTGATTCAAATCATTGATACAATCGAAACTTATCGCGAAATGTTGTCTGGTATGGTGGATATTTATCTATCCAGTGTGAGCAATAAAATGAACGCAGTTATGAAAGTCCTTACAATCATTGCCACGATTTTTATGCCTTTAACATTTTTGGCTGGGGTATATGGAATGAATTTCAAGCATATGCCAGAATTGAATTGGGTGTGGGGTTATCCACTGGTTTGGTTAATAATGGTGACGGTGGCAATAATAATGTTAGTATTTTTTAAGAGAAAGAAGTGGCTGTAAATGTTGAAAATGTTTTTCCGTTTTTATCTGTTCAATTCTGTTATTTCCGTTGTTAAATTTACAACAGAAAAAACAGAAGAAACGGAATAAAACAGAATCTGTAATTGATAATTAATTAGAAATTGTAAATTATGGTTAAGGTTGCTTGGTTTGGTTTACATACTGGTGAAGAACCGCCACTTGTCGGTGTTGATAATAAGATTATTGAAATAGCTGATAATGAAAAAAAATGTGGTCGCGTAAAGCTCGCTTCGCTCACCACGCGACACCAGCCCATAACTTCGTTTGGGGCTGGTGGTATTTTTTTTACTGGGTGCAATTTGCGTTGTGTGTTTTGTCAAAATTATCAAATTTTCCAAGAAAATTTGGGAGGATTATATAGTACAGAAGAGTTGGCGAATATAATGCTGGATTTACAAAAACAAGGTGCAGTGAATATTGATTTGGTCACGCCCACAATTTGGTGGAAAGAAATTAAACCGGCAATAATTTTGGCACGTGAAAGGGGATTAACTTTACCAATAGTTTGGAATTCTAATGGTTTTGATAGTGTAGAAATTTTACGCGAGATGAAAGGACTTGTTGATATTTATTTACCAGATTTTAAATATAGTGATGATGAAATTGCTCTTAAATATTCTGGAATAAAAAATTATGTTGAGACTGCTAAATTGGCAGTTAGAGAAATGTTAGATCAGGTCAGTTATTTGCAAATTGAAAATGGAATTGCCAAGCGCGGATTGATTGTTCGTCACATGGTTTTGCCAAATAATCTGGCTAATAGTTTTGGAGTTTTACAAATGCTCTCTGAAATTGATATAAGCATTCATATCAGTCTTATGAATCAATATTTTCCTATGCATCACGCTAGCGAATATCCAGAAATAAATAGAATTGTCAGTGAAGAAGAATTTAACCAAGTTTATGAATATTTGCAAGAATTGGGTTTTACCAATGGCTGGGTGCAAGGAGAAAAGAGTCAAAAAAATTTAATTCCGGATTTCAGAAAAAAGGAACCATTTAAATAAATTTTTTATGGAAAAGTACGATGTAATAATTATTGGCGCGGGATTTTCTGGTCTTACTTTGGCGCATCATCTGCCAACTAATTTAAAAGTTTTAGTTTTGGATAGAAAATCAGCTCTGAATAGTGTGATGGAAACCACCGGATTGATTACGCAAGCGACAAAAGATCTGATTAGTGAGTTTGTAGATATAGAAAATTATTTACCCAATCACATTGACACCATTGGCGTGGTTTCGCCAGATTATAGTAAATATTTTTTTTCTCATACCAAAGAGCCGTGGATATATTCTACAGACACGCCAGAGTTAGTAAAACATTTGGCTGAGACTGTGCCAGATAATGTAGAAATTAAAATTGGTCAAACTCTAAATAATTATAAAATTGATAATAATTTTGAATATCCAGCCGAAGTAGAATATGCAAACAATGGGACAAAAGATTTTGCCCAAGCAAAATTTTTAGTGGGGGCCGATGGTGGTAGTTCGACTGTAGCCAAATTAAATGATAAATTATCAAAAAATACTAAATTTTTAATTGGTTTTGAAAAAGTTTTTTTTGGTGACATAATCTTTGGATCAAAACCAGATAATACAGTTTATCATTTTTGGTTTGGTGAATTTTCTTTGGGCTACGGTGGCTGGTTATCACCAACTGTTATTGCTGGCAAGAAAGCTTTTCGTCTGGGTCTAGCCAAACTAGAAAAAGATAGTGCGGATCTAAAAAAGCTTGATGATTTTATAGATATTTTACAAGAAAAAAAGATTATAAAAATTGCTGAAAATAATAATAAGCCAGTAATTTCTTTTGGGAATAAAATTCCCATTGGTGGAGTTTTAAAAAATTTAACAGCTGAGAGAGTGATGTTGATAGGGGATGCGGGTGGATTTTGTGGGGCGTTTGCGGCCGATGGCATCAAAGGTGCAGTCTTGTCTGGAAAAACTAGCGCCAAATTAATAACAAAATATTTACAAGGAGAAACCGATTGTTTGAAAAATTATATTCCAGAAATGCAAACCAATAATAAAATTATTTCTTATTATAAAAAGCAAGTGCTTTATCGATGGTTGTGGAATTTGATGAAAATTAATAAGAGTTTTATGAATTTGTATAGATTGATTGAAAGACAAAAAGATGATTTTCTTAATCAATTTTGCGATAGTAAAGATAAAAGAAAAAGTTTGTTTCGCGTTTTAATAAAATTTAAAAACATACCTTTGTTATTTAGGTATGCTTTCTCATTATTATCTGATTTGTTTGTTTAAAGTTGTTTTAAGCAGTCTGCAATTGATTTAATTGCTGTTCTAATTTTTTGACTCTAGTTTCTAGCTCAAGATAATTTTTGGATAAGGCGTCAGTATCTTCTTTATCTCTTTTTTCTAATTTTTCTATTCTAGCGATTATTTCTCGTTTTACTTCAGCAATTTCTGTGCGAATACTAGAAAAGCCGTCAACCATTTTATTTTCCAATACTTTTATTTCACTTTTTACACCATCAAGACGATTTTCCACACCATCAAGACGATTTTCCACACCATCAAGACGATTTTCCACACCATCAAGACGATTTTCCACACCATCAAATCTCTTATCCATGTGTGTAGAAAAAATAGAAATAGCTTCTAGTATCTCTTCTTTGTTGGTGTCTAAAGCTTTTTTGATTTCTTCCTCCATATAATTTTTTTAAAGATTTTTAATATAAGTATTATCTAATAAATTTTAACGTTTGTCAATATCTAAAATTTCAATCTTTTAATCTTAAAATCTTTCGCCTTTTTAGCATAGTCTTGCATTTGTGGCTCAGACCAATTTTGTTCTAGAAGATTTTTGTTTTCATTAGTAATAGTGATGGTTTCTTGTCGTACCCCGTGATTGTATAGGCCATCGGTGGGGTATTGGAAGGAGTGGATGTATCCAATCACAATTCCGAATCCGCCAGCTGGCGGAGAGGAATTCCTTTTTGATGCATCTAAATTTGTATTATTTTTTGCGTTGTTTGAAAAGTTGGAAAGGGATCCCTCGTTGCGACTCGGGATTACCGAAGAGACTAATAAAACATGATTATAATCTTGTTTTGGACCAGCGCCCATCATAATAATCAGATCACCAGGTTTAATATCTTTTAGATTTATTTCATTAGAATTTATATTATTGTTAAAAGTGGAGACACCAGTATTTTCTACAGATCTAAATTGAGCAATTAATTTTCTAATGGGATTTTTTACCCACGGTCGATGAATATATTTTTTCAATCCACCAAGATTTTTAGCTCTTAGTTCCGCATCTAGTACGTGATAAACCAGACCAGAACAATCAATCCCAAGGTTGTGATCGATTAAATATTTTTTTGTTTGCTCGGCATTTAATTCTTCTAATTTTACTTTTTCGCGCAAAGAAAAGATGGTCGCTTCTTCTACAATGTCTTCTGGACTGCCTTTTCCAATAAGAACGCGCAAAGCTCCACGAATATTTTTTCTACGATTATTAAAATATGGAGTTGTTATGGTTTTTTTTCCTATTTTGAGATTAAGGTATTGATCAATAACTTTTTGTGCTTGTGAGGATAATTGTTCCATTGTCATATTGTTACATTGTTATTTGTTTGATGTTTTATTCAAAATTTTTTCTGTGAGGCCTTGCGGTAATAATGTTATATTTGATAATTCTTTCAGATCCACCCAAACTAGCTGGTAAGAATTATTAATAGTACTTCTGGCTCTTTCTTCGTCACCCAGCTTTGGCTCACCAGAAATATTTTCTGCAAAATAATAATATTCATCACGACCGTGCACATTAAAATGAAGCGGTGTTTGTTTGGGAATGGTAAAATCAAGATTAGTTTCTTCTTTGCCTTCGCGTTTGGCAGTGGCCAAAATATCCTCATCAAAATCTTCTTTTGTCCCACCTGGTGGAGTGAAAAAGTGTTGAGAATATTTTTGTCTTTCAATTAATAATATTTTTCCATCTTTAATAGGGAGAATAGCGCCTCGGGGTAGATCCCAGCCCACGCCTTTTTGAGTGACAGTAATAAAATCAATAATTTTCAAACCATTGAGATTCAATTTATTATGGGCTTCTATAATAGGATAAAGAGTTTGGGTGCGCAGTAAATCAGAATTTGGTTTGGTATTATTATATTTTATAATTTTAAAATCTGGTCGTTTGTTATATTTTGGTTCGTGAAGTGACGGAATATCTTTTGTCACTCGTTGGATAATTTGGGCGCCGTCTGTGATTTTGATTAGTTCGTTTTCAATGTTTAAATCTAATAAACTCATGATGTGGGCTTCAAATGTAGTTGAATAGGTTTTAGGTTTTAGGTTATAGGTTCCAGACATTTGTTGAAGCTGACTTTCGTATGTAGTGGAGGCTGGTTGACGAGCATTGATTTCAATTAAATATAATTTTCCACTAGTCTCATCTACCACAATATCCACCCCAAACAGACCTTTCCATCCATCTTGTCTTAATTTTTCACCAATATCATTTACAATGTTATTGTATTGTTTTATTTGTTCTTCATTCAAATATTTATTAGCAAAAGACCAATCATTACCAATCGTAGTGAATGGGTTATCTGTGAATGGTTTTAATCCTGTAATTTGATAACTAATATTGCCAACTAAAATTTTATTTTTTGTGACAACATTATTGCTAGTAAACATTGGACCAGAAATATATTCTGTGATTCTGACTGGACGATCGGGAAATTTTTGTTTTATCTCCTCTAGCTGACTTTCTGATTCAATCAAAATTGTTCCTTCTCCAGTATGAGCGCGGTTGAATTGTAATATGAAAGGCTTGAAATGCTGGAAAGGCCAAAAACGCTTGAAAGGGATTATACTAATGTTTTTGCATAGATCTACCTTATTTTTTGGTAAATATTTTTGTAAATCACCAAGCCACTCTAGTCCAGAGATTTTTTCTTCTATTTTATTTGATAATTCGGCTGATGGATTGAGTAGTTTCCAATTGTTTTCTTGGCAGATTTTTTCGATTTGAGTGGTGGGTTTGAATACTACCACATGTCCATTCCGAAGGAGCGAAGCGACTGAGGAATCCCTTTTCTGTGCATCTTTCTGTGTTTTGGAAAGGGATCCCTCTCCGCCCTGGGCGGATCGGGATGACAAGTGTTCTAACAACTCCCAAGTATCTAACTGTTTATCACTTTCAATCAAAAGTACATTATTATGCCCCTCAGCCACACTCTTGGCAAAAGGCGTAGAATTTGAGATAATAAAATAACCTGGGGTATCTAAATCCAACCCTAAAGCCCGCTCAATATCACGGGTAATATAAATAATTGGTTTTTTGCTTAAATCTATCATAGTGAAGCTAATTATAGTTTAAATTAAGTGATTTTGCAAGGTTAGATAGACACACAGATTAAACAGATTGAACGGATATAAACAGATCTGTTCTAATTAGTTTGATCCGTTAGATCTGTGTTCCTATCTAAATTATGGAGAATATTTATAAACAACTGAAAACTTTTGGCCATGTAAGACTAAATGAACCAATGGCGAAACACACCACTTTTAAAATTGGTGGGTCAGTGGATTTTTTTGTTGTGGTTGAAGATGTAGATAAACTAGCCGAACTTTTGACTTTTGTTAATGAAAACGGTTTAAATTATTTTATGCTTGGTGGTGGTAGTAATATTTTGTGGCAGGATGATAGATATGAAGGTGTGGTAATCAGACTTAAGACTGAAGACTTAAGACTTAAGACTGAAAATTTGATTGAAGTCGATGCTGGAGTTCCACTGAGTAGAGTGGTTAGTTTGGCTGCACAAAATAATCTCACTGGATTTGAGTGGGCAATAGGTATACCAGGCACAATTGGTGGGGCGGTGCGGGGCAATGCTGGCGCTATGGGGTTTGATATATCAGCCGATAGATGTTTGTCAAAAGTGCATGTTTGGCAAAATGGTGAAGTCGTGGAATATGATAAAAAGGATTGTAATTTTGTTTATAGAGGAAGCATGTTTAAAGATAACCCTAGTATAGTAGTTTTGCGGGCGTATTTTAAACTTGAAACAGGGGATAAGGTGCAAATAATGAAAGCAATGCAAGGTTATTTGGCTCAACGGACTGGGCGTTACCCCAATTTTCCATCGGCTGGCAGTTTTTTCCAAAATGTACCTCTTAGTCAGTGGAAAAAAGATTTAAAAGATTTACCAGAGTTATTTATTGAGCGTAAAAAAATTCCCGTTGGTTGGCTAGTAGAACAGCTTGGTTTAAAGGGGTTAACTGTTGGTGGGGCCAAAGTTTCTGATGAACATGGTAATTTTATTATTAACTTTGATAATGCCTTACAGTCCGATGTCTTGACTTTAGTTGAATTAGTAAAAGAAAAAGTGTATAATAAATTTGGGATAGAATTGGAGAGTGAAGTGGAAATTATTCATTAAGGGATACGAAATACGAACAGTACGAAATTACAGACACAATTGGTTTTGTATGTTCGTACCTTTTGTATTTCGTATCCATTAAAACATTTAATTAGATTAACTATGATAATAAATATCAAAGCTAAAGGCATGGACATGACTCCAGCAATAAAAAAATATGTGGAAGAAAAGGCTAAGACTTTAACAAAATATTTTGAAAATATTGATGATGTGGATGTAATTGTTGGTATGGAAACCCATCACCATAACAAAGGTAAAATTTTTTATGCTGAATTTAATCTTCAGGTTCCAGGAAAGAATTTAACTGTAAGAAAAGATGCAATTGATTTGTACAAAGCCATTGATAAGGTAAGAGATCATTTGAAGGTGGAATTAGAAAAAATTAAAGAAAAAATGCGTGCTAAGGATAAAAAAGTTTTACGTGAACAAAAAGGATATCAAGAATAAAAAATAATTTTAAAAAATTTTAATTTAAAAAATTATGCCCGCAAAAAAAATGTCGTTTTCTAAACTGATGGATATTTTGTCCTATGTTTTGATGGGAGCCAACTTGTTGGCTGTACCTTTGGTGTTAGGTAATAACCTGTCCAATATTTTTATTCTGTCAAAAATGTATATTTTTATTGGTCTAATTGTCCTAAACTTGCTCTTGGTAGCTATAAAAGTAGCAATTACCAAGAAATTTGTTTTTCGGCAATCATTTTTGGATTTGCCAATCTTAATATTTTTAGGGACAGGCTTGTTGTCAGCGATTTTTTCTGTAAATCGTTTTGACAGCTTTTTGGGGCGTAATGAATATTTTGTATTAAGTTTTTCATTTTTATTTTTTTTAGCCTTATTTTATTTTGTTTTAGTTAATTTTTTAAATATTGTAAAAAATTGGAAACTGCTTTTGGATGGTTTGGTAATTTTGGGCGGTATCAGTACTTTACCATTTATTGTCAAAGCTTTGTTTCATTTTGATATTTTCAATTTACTTTTGAAACAACCAATTTGGAATACGATTGACAATGTTAATAGTCTGTTTGGCTTGTGGTTAATAGTAATATTTATTTTATCAGCTGGACAATTGATGAAGAAAAATTTATCTAGAGTGCGTTTAATTATTTGTACCGTTGTATCATTTTTATCACTACTGGTTCTTATATTTTTAGGTTTTACCAATTTGTGGTGGTTGTTACTGTGTGCTTTAGTTTTGTTATTAATTTTAGGAGTAAGTTTTGCGGGACAGGCCAGACTGAGCGCTTTATCAGCCTTGTTCGCGGTTTTTGTGGTGACTATTATTTTTATTGTTTTTGGTTCACCTAAGAGTTGGCAAGTGGCTGTACCGGCGGAATTTTCTTTGGGTCTGAAACCGTCAATGCAGATTACTTATCAAACACTAAAATCAGGAATTACAGATTTTATTTTTGGCAAAGGCTTGGGTAGTTTTGGAGTAAGTTTTTCTCAGTTTAGAACAGCCGAATTTAATATGGATGATTTGGTTTGGTCTCTGCGTTTCCGTCAGCCATACAATTCTTTTTTTGGAATTTTGAGTGAGGGCGGAGTGTTGATGTTTTTAGCTTTTATCTTTTTAGTATTATTTTATCTTGGCCATGCTGTTCATCTATGGTTTAAAAATCGGGTTAAGGCTTCGGCAAAAAATGTAGAAAAAGTTTTGACTGATGATGATCCAGAAAGTATTAAATTAGAAGTGTTTTTGGTGGCCGCAGCCTGGGTGATTTTAACTTTAGGAATGGGATTATTATTTTTTGGTGTGACAATCTGGTGGCTATGGTGGTTGCTCTTAGGTTTAGGTGTTTCTGGTTTAGGCTTTATTAATAAACAAGCTATTAAGACTAAGGAATGGTTAATTGCTAGCTTACCACAGTATAATTTGGCTTTTTCTTTTGTCATGATTATTATTATTACTGTGGTAGTAATGTTTGGAATTTGGGGTGTCCGTTTGTATTTTGCTGAGATGGCTTATGCCAAAGCCTTACGTAGTCCAAATTTTCAAGAGGCAGAAGTTAATTTAAATAAAGCGTTAGAATTTAGAGGAAATTATGATTTGTATCATGCGGCTTTGGCCCAAGTATACCTGAGTAAAGCTGTGGATCTAAGTAAGAAAAATGATGCTAACAATGTTTCAGCCTTAAGTGGTTTATTGGCGCAAGCAGTGAATGAAGCGCAAAAAGCCACCGAAATTTCTCCGGCTTCAGTCGCCATTTGGGAAAATTTGGCCACGATGTACGAAAATACTGTTTTATTAGTGCCAGAGGCACGCGATTGGGCCATAAAATCATTGACCAAAGCGTCTGAATTGGAACCGACTAATCCAGTTTTACTATGGCGTTTGGGTAATAATTATGTTTTGGCCAATAAGAATCCAGAAGCCATAAAACAATATGAAAAAGCCTTGGAAATGAAAGCCAATTATGCTGATGCTTATACAGGTTTATCTAGTCTTTATGAAGGAGAAAAAAATATTGACAAAGCAATTGGAGTTTATGAAAAGGCTGTCAGCATTGGATTTAACAACCCAGAAATCTTTTTCAATTATGGACGTTTACTGTACAACCGCAGTCAGGATAATGACCGAAAATTAGCTGAACAATTGTGGTTGGCTTCAGTACAATTACAACCCAATTATTCTAATGCTTTGTATAGTCTTGGTTTGTTGTATGAAGGTACAGGAGAATATAGTAAGGCTTTGGAATATTATAAAAAAGTTGATAGTTTGAATCCTGGTAATGAAGATGTTAAAAATAAAATTTCAAGTTTGAATGGGTATTAGACTGGTATTGAATTATTCTATGCGCACAAAATTAATATTACTTTTGGTAGTTATTATAATTTTTTATCCACTGCCTTCTTCTTCAATAATGTCTTCAACCCATTATACTATTTTGAATGATCAAATTGGTATGGGAGCAGGTATTAGTGAAGGTGGGGTTTATAGTTTACGTGATAGTAGTGGCGCTTTAATTAGTGCTGGTGTGGTAGATGGTAATACCTATGAGATTAGGTCTGGTTTTTATTTTGGTGATAATGGAACACTGAGCGTGACAATTAGTCCGAGTACAATTGATTTAGGTGCTTTGAATACTAGTACTGTTAATACAACTGAAACTACCATAACAGTTAATACTGATTCGGAAACTGGTTATACTTTGGCCGTAGGTAGTGTGAGTGCAGGAGGACTAACAGATGTAAGTGATGGACAAGTGACGGCTGGCTCAGAAGAGTTTGGCTTTGTTGGTACAGGTGATGACTGTTTACTTTCTGCAAGCACATCCACAGCAGTCACAGCTAGTTTACCAATTGCTAGCCATAGTTCAGCTATTAATTCTAGTGAAATAAATTTAGTTTTTCAGGCTGCCATTAGTAATAGCACTCCACCAACTGCATCCGGTCAGAAAAATATTAGCTTCACGGCTTCGGCAAATTTTTATTAAGTCTGTTATTTTTAATTTGATAAAAATTGTAAAATAATGTTTAAAATATTTATGTATAATATCTTATTATCACTGTTTTTATGAGATTCAGATTTTTTTTAGTATTGGTTTTTGGATTATTATTTTTATGGCCTGAAAATACTTTTGCTCTAAGTATTAGTCCTTTGCGCCAAGAATTTATTCTTGATCCTGGGTCTAATCAAACAGTGATTTTACAAATTAAAAATAATGAAGCCAAAGATTTAAATATTAATTTTAAAATATTAGGAGTTAGTCAGGACGAGTCTGGTCGACCTGTTTTTGATACAAAAACAAACATAGTAGATGATTGGATTCAGACTCCACAGAGTATATTATTAAAAGTCGGTGAAGAAAAAACTGTTGAATTCAAAATGACATTACCAAAGGATATTTACCCCACACTTTATAGTTTTGCTTTAGTGGCAAGTGCTAGTAAAGAAGGACAGGAGATTGGCTTAAATACAGATTTGGTGTCTTTATTATCAGTCCAGGTGGCTGGTTTAGCTCAAGAAAAATTAGCAATCAATAATTGGTCTGCCCAATCAAGAATTTCTTATAATAAAAATTGGCAATTTAATTTGGATTTAAAAAATTTGAGCAATGTGCGTTTAGCTATGGCTGGTGATTTAATATTGTCCAATCTAAAAAGCCAAGTAGTATTTCAAGAAAATTTATTATTAGGTAATAGTTTATTGCCCGGAACAAATAGAATTTTAGAGCCAATCGCTGATATGGAAACATTACCATTACCAATGGGTATATATAGTGCCGAAGTAAAAATTGTTTATGGAGAGACACGTCAATTGGTCGTGGATAAAATTTATCTAGTTTATTTACCGCAGTGGGTAGTTTATATAGTTGTAGGATTATTAATTTTATTTTCGGTTTTTATTGGATTTGTTATTTATAGAAGGAAAAATAAAAAAAGATAGTTGAAAATTATCCTAATTATTTTAATTGTTCTAATTAACCTAAGTAATTTTTAATATCAAATGTCTAAAATTTTGTCGTGTTAATTTTGTTTTTTGTGATTTTGTTTATTAGTTATTTTTTAGAATAATTAGTATAATTAGGTCAATTAGAATAATTTTGTATATCACTATATAAGTGATTTCATTTTTTCTCACATGTTTTCTGATTATAAAAAAATATTATTTTTTTCTCTAGTGCTTTTTTTAAGTTCATTTTTTTGTTTTTCAGTTTTGGCCGAAGAACAAAGTGGTAGTTTGGATGTAAATTATTCTATCCCTGGGCAATGTGGTAATGGAATTCAAGAATGGGACGAAGCTTGTGATAATGGTGTTAATAATGGCGCTTGTCCAAAATCATGTAGTGCTTCCTGTACCAATAATGGTAGCTGTGGTGATGGTTGTACAGGTGATTGTGCTTTACCAGTTGTAAGTAATATTGCCACCTCATCGATTAGTCAGACGAGTGCAATTGTTAGTTGGCAAGCGACCGATGATATTGGTGTGTCTAGTGTTGAATTTAAATACGGTACAGTTTATGGTACTTATAATTTGTCACCAGCATCAGCTAATAATTCTTCGGCATCTTTATCTGGTTTAACCGCTGATACGATTTATTATTTTCAAATTATTGCTACTGACACTAGTAATAAAAAAGGCTATGGCTATGGCAATTTTCGCACCTTAGTTATACCACCAGACACTACTGCGCCAAATGTTTATAATATTAATGTCTCTACTGATATTACTACATCTTCTATATCTTATCTTACAGATGAATCAGCTACGAGTGAGATTTTTTATGGGACTACTATTGCCCGTAATTTATCTGCTGTAGTAAGTAATAGTTTTGTATTAAGTCATAGTATTAATTTACAAAATTTATTACCTAACACTACTTATCATTATATAATTAGAGCGGCCGATAGTCTTGGTAATACCACGACTACTTTGGATACAGTATTTACCACTCGACCAGATAGAATAGCGCCGAGCAATGTTAGTAATTTTAGATTGAGCACATCCACGCAGGCAATAAATTTGAGTTGGACAAATCCAAATTTACAGACAATGCCAGATTTTGTGGGAGTGAAAATTTTACGTAAGGTTGGTTCTTATCCTACAGGTTATGATGATAGTAGTGCTGTGCTTGTTTATAACAGTTCTGGCGCTTCACATGTTGATAGCCCGGTTAGTTATAATACCCATTATTATTACACGGCTTACACTTATGACAGTTCGGGAAATTATAGTAGTGGAGCCCAAGCCAATATTATTTCAGCATCTAGAATCTATACTCCACAAGAAGTAACCAATTATTATATTAGTACTTCTACAGGAGCAATTATTTTGAATTGGGATAATCCAACAGCCCAAGTCATGCCTTATTTTCAAAGTGTAAAAATTTTGCGTAAAGTTAGTAGTGCTCCAAGTGTTTATAATGATTCTAGCGCCATAACAGTTTACACTGGGTCTGGTGGTTATTTGGAAGATAGAAATAATTTAGTATTAAATCAGCATTATTATTATAAAATTTTTACTTTTGATGGCTCAAATTATAGTTCAGGTGTTGTTCTTAATATTATTTATAATCAGCCAAGAAATTCAGAAATTTGTGCAAATAATATTGACGATGATAATAATGGTTTGGTAGATTGTGCTGACTCAGCTTGTGCGAATTTATCAATTTGTTCAGAAAATAATTGTTCTAATAATATTGATGATGATAATGATGGTTTGGTGGATTGTTTGGATGTTTTGGATTGTTCCAATGATTCAGCTTGTAGAACTACTCCGCCAGAAAATTGTAGTAATAGCACTGATGATGATGGCGATGGCTTTGTAGATTGTGCTGATAGTGATTGTACTAAAATTTGTGAACAATGTGTTGGTGTTGATTGTGGTGGTGATACAACAGCGCAATGTAGTGATGGGAATGACAATGATGTTGATGGATTGATAGATTTTCCAATTGATCCAGGCTGTCTTAGTCTTGATGATGACGACGAATATAATCCGCCACTAACAACTACTTCGACAATTAATTTTGCTGATATTATTTTTTCTGTGGGTAATGGGCAAATAATTTTAACACCCCATAACAATACTATCACGGGTTTATCAGATTTTCCTCTCACAATTAGTTTTCCAACTAATAAAATAATTTTACCCATTAAAAATTTTGTTTTAAAAGTGGATGGTGGTGATCAATATAATTTTGTAGAAAATTCAGCGGGAAATTTATTTACAGCTGGCATTTCATTTCCCGCATCTGGACAAAAAGAAGCATTTTTGGAAATTAGTTATGATAATGGTTCTTTTGATTATATCAGATTTGTCCTAGAAAGTGTGGGCTGGGGGAGAGTGGTAGATGATAAAAATAATAATTTAGCTGATGTTTCTCTTACTTTGCAAAATAATGCTGGTGATATTATAAATTTACAAACTTATGGACAATCTAATCCTCTAGATTCTAACGATGGTGGTTTTTATGGTTGGATGGTACCAAATGGACAGTATAAAATTTTGGCTAGTGCTGAGGGCTATTATACGCGAGAAGTCGGTGTTTTCGCAGTTGGTAACAATATTGTTAATAAAGAAATAGCATTAGTTTTAGAACCTCTAAAATTGGAAGAAATAATTGATCCTAACGCTTCTCTTGGTGAAAATATCTTGAATGTGACAGAAAATTTGGCCGAGAAAACCAAAGCCTGGGCAGAAATGACAGCTTTGGGAGTAAAAGATTTTTCCAATAACCCAAATGTAGAGCAGTCAGCCCAAAATATAGTAGCTCCAACCGCCATCGGTGTGGTGGTGGCGTCAACTTTACCATTTTTGAATCTGGGTAATTTGTTGGCTTTATTGCGTTTGTTATTCTTACAACCTTTATTACTTTTGGGAAAGCGCAAACGAGTAAAATGGGGTCAGGTTTATAATGCACTTAATAATTTACCAGTGGATTTGGCCATTGTTCGTCTAATGAACGCGGACACTAATAAAATAGTAAAAACTCAAGTGACTGATACCAAAGGTCGTTATGCTTTTATTATTTCAGAAGCGGGAAAATATAAGATTGATGTCCAGAAAAATGATTTTGTTTTTCCTTCAGTTTTGCTCAAAGAATATAAGACTGATGGACAAAAAATGGATCTTTATCATGGGGAAATCATTGAAGTGACTGAAGCTGGGGCAGTAGTAGCAGCCAATATCCCTATGGATATGGTTGGGGAAGTGACCACTATACCATGGCGTTTGAAATGGGAAAAAACTGGTAGAATAATCCAAAAAATATTATCACCCTTGGGATTTTTATTTGCTTTGGTTTCCTACTATATCACACCAAAGTGGTATATCGGCGTTTTATTAATTCTTCATGTGGTACTATGGTTTTTGTTTAAACGTCTAGCCAAGCCAATTAGGCTAAAAGGCTGGGGAATTGTTTATGATGCTGATGACAAAAAACCAGTTACCAGAGCGATTGCGCGCTTGTTCAATTTGCAATTAAATAAATTAGTTTCAACTCAGATTACGGATAAGCAGGGGAGATATTATTTTTTGGCTGGTAGTGGTAAATATTTTATTACAGTAGAGCATGAAGGTTATGAAACGGCTCACACCCAGACAATAGATTTGCAAGGCGATGGAGCCGATGTAATTGAAGAAAAGGTTAGTTTGCATCATAAAATTGACGAACAAACACCGCCTGTCATACCAGTTATTTCAGATATTGATATTGATTCAAAAAATGATGTTTTAGAACAGCCAAATTTGATAGATAAAACAGACAAAGAAATCAAGCCTCCGCCACCAGAAAATAACAATATTTTTGGTTAAAAATTAGTTTAAAAACGCCCTGGTTTTAATGGGGTGTTTTTTTGTTGAGTTATCCCCAGTTTTTGATGAAACTTTAGCAAAAAAATGGTATAATTGTTAAGAATAATTTTCTATGCTTGTTGTGGAAAATAAACCAGTGTCAAGAAAGCTAAAATCTAGACAAATTTTTGTTATAGGCTTATCTTTGTTTTTGGCAATTTTTATTATATCAAAAACCATGGCAGCCACGGCGCCAACAGTTTTGAATTATCAAGGCAAAATAACTGAGAATGGTGTGACAGTTACTACCAGCTTACCAATGGCCTTTATTTTGTTTGATGCAAGTGAAAATGGTAATGTCTTGTATACAGCGGCTGGCACAATTTCAAATACTAGCACGATAAATGTTACTTCAACTTACGGGGTGTTTAGCGTAAATATTGGTGGAGTTGGAACTAATAGTTTGGACCCAAGCATTTTTCAAAATTATGGCAATGTTTATTTGGAAGTATGGGTAAATGGTGAACGGATGGTGCCGAGGAGACAATTAATGGCTACGCCATATTCGTTCAATTCCAAATATCTAGACGGAGTTGCTCCCAGTACCAATACCAACACTACTTATATCCCAGTATCTGATGCCAATGGTAATTTTAATTTTAATAATGTAACGTCGTCTTTGTTGAATGTAACAGGAAATTCTAATTTTGCTACAGCCACAATTACAAATTTGGTAGCCACAGGCGGTTCATTATCTGGGGTTAGTGGTAGTATTTCACAATGGACCAATGATATTGGTTTTGTTACTTCTTCTGGTGTGCGTTCAGCTTTGTCTTCTACTGCGACCGGACTAACTTATAACAACAGTTCAGGGATATTTTCTTTGGCAACTGGCTACACCATTCCTCTGATTGCCTCCACCACAAATTGGAACACCGCCTTTGGCTGGGGTAATCATGCTACAGCCGGGTATCTAACACCTGACAGTGTTGATACTCTAACTAACAAGGATGGCAACATCTCCATGTGGACCAATGATTCTGGATATATTACTTCAGCCGAAGTCTTAGCTGATTATCTAACTCTAAACAATTGGTTTTCTACCACCACCTTACCCGCTAATATTATTAACTCCAGTCTCACCTCACTAGGTACAATCAACACTGGTGTCTGGCATGGCACAGCTATTGGTACTGCCTATGGTGGCACTGGCATTACTGGTACACCAACCAATGGTCAATTACTAATCGGTAATGGCAGTGGTTATGTCTTAGCTAATCTAACCGGGGTTGGTGGGATTGATATTGGTAATGGTTCCGGTTCAATTAGTTTGAATTTTAATCTTGATGGTTTGGGAGAAATTACTAGCGCCGCGACTGATGATTACTTTTTGATCTATGATGAAACGGATGGGACTAACAAGAAAATTTCTAAAAACAATTTATTCAGTGGTGTCCTTGGTTCATTAAGTTATCAAGGAGCTTGGAATGCTAATACCAATAACCCCGCCATTGTTAGTAGTACAGGTACAGTGGGTGATTATTATGT